>JBBRMS010000033.1:0-43976 GCA_038230715.1 Pyrinomonadales bacterium | reverse complement strand
TAACTATGGCGCGATTGAAGCGCTGCGCGGCATCTCGATGCGCGTCGAGAAGGGCGAAGTCGTCACCCTGATCGGAGCCAACGGCGCCGGCAAGACGACCACGCTACGCACAATTACCGGACTGCTCGCGCCGCGCGAAGGTAGCGTCAAGTTTGAAGGCGAAGAGATCGGCGGCACGCCGACGCACAAGCTGGTTGCGCGCGGAATCTCCATGTCGCCCGAAGGCCGCGGCGTCTTCGCCAATCTCACAGTGCGCGAGAACCTGCAGATGGGCGCCTACCTGCAGAAGAACCGCACCCAAATTGCCGCCGACATGGAACGCTGCTTCAAAATGTTTTCGCGATTGAAAGAGCGGGAGACACAAAAGGCGGGCACGCTCTCTGGCGGCGAACAACAGATGCTGGCGATGGGCCGGGCGCTGATGTCACGGCCGCGGCTGCTGTTGCTCGACGAGCCTTCGCTCGGCCTCGCGCCGCTCGTGGTGCATACAATCTTTGAAGCCATTGACGAAATCCGCAGCAAAGGCACCACGATTCTGCTGGTCGAACAGAACGCCCACGCTGCCTTGCACCATTCCGACCGCGCCTACGTCCTGGAAACCGGCAGCATTACCATGGAAGGCCCTTCAAAAGATCTCGCCAACGATCCCAGGATTAAAGAAGCGTACCTGGGCGAGTAGGAGCGCAGACATCCTTGCCTGCGGCTCGCCCGCATCCCTGCGGGCGCTTTTTCCGGTCGATCGATTCGAATCGAACTCAACCCAAATTCCTCATCGCCAGCACCTCACGCGCAGTCTGCCTATTCCCATTGCAACTGATCCTTCGCGGCGCATCCAGGAATTTCAGATCAAACTTCAGACCTCGGTACAGATCGACAATGCGCTTCGTTGCCTGATTTGAAAGCAGCACCGGCCCGGGATGCTTTGCCAGCAACTTCGCCGTCCGCACCTGATCGTCCCAGGAGAAACCACCGGCGCTGTAGCTGGTGAACTCAACGTCATACGGCGGATCGGCATAGATGAAATCATCAGGCCGGATCGAGAGCTTCGCCAGATCCTTGTTCGTGAAAGACCAGGTACGGAAAAGCTTCCGGTATTCGGCAAAGTCCGCTCGATAATTGACTGTCTTATATTGTCCGAACGGCACGTTGAATTCACCGCTGCGATTGAAACGGCAGAGCCCATTGAAACAGGTGCGATTCAAAAAATAGAAAAGTTGCGCCGCTTCAACCGTTCCACTGCCGCTGTCCTTGATGAGTTCGTTGAACCGCGCACGGTGCGCATAAAACAGATCCCTGTCGTAACGCGCGTCGATTTTCATCGACAGCCCGCGCCGCAGTTGCGCGTAGAAATTAATCAAATGAGGATTCAGATCATTCAGCACCGCGCGCCGCGGCCGCACCCCGAGGGCGACCGCCAGTCCACCACAGAATAATTCAACATAGCGACGCTCGTGATGCGGGCGCCAGAGCGGCTCGATATGCGGTACCAGCCAGCGCTTGCCCCCGGCCCACTTCAACGGCGGACCGGGAGGCGACTCGTCCTTTTTGCTGCGACTCTTCGTTGCTCTGCTCGACACGATTCGCACGATAGCAGATGAAGTAGGGTCATCAAAATCACACGTCACACGGCTAAGCAACGACTAATCATCAATCGCAGCTGGGTTAACTCGTGGGGACCGGAGTTCAGCGGGCAACTGCCGGTTCGCGTCGCGAACTAAAACCAAATAAAATTCCTTTCATGGCACAAGCTACTTCGGTTCGTCATATAGGCTACGTCAGAAGTCCTTACTCTGAAGCGTCGCAGATCCCTAAAGGGTGCGGCGCGCAGCACGAGGCGGAAGGTGTCCTTGAACTGCTGCCCGCGTATGAGCAGGGCCTCCTGGACATTGAAGGCTTCTCACACCTGTTCGTGATCTGGCTCTTCGATCGCATCGACGGTTTTGACCTGCTCGCCAACCCGCCTACTGATACGCGACCGCACGGAGTATTTGCCACCCGATCCCCGCGCCGGCCGAATCCGATTGGACTGACTGTGGTCAGGCTCCTCAGTCGAGAAGGATGCGGCTTGCGCGTCGCGGGCGTTGACATGCTCGATGGAACGCCAATCCTCGACCTCAAGCCTTATCTGTCCAGCGTCCCCTTCGATCAATTGAAAAGGGGGTGGCTGGCTGAGGCTGAGAATCGCAAATCGCAGGCCTGACCCCGGTTTCGGTCCCCTTTCCCGATCGATCAGCTTCAGCGAGGCTGGTTAGGTGAGGTTCCGGCTGTGGAGACGTCCGTGCTCCCGGCCCTTGAAGCCCTATGGCCCACGATTGTTCCAGACGCTTTGTGGATGTCCACAGAGCCGCTTCTGGTGCTGGGCTCAATTCCCTATTCGCTGTGAACAACACGTAACCAATGGGCACAACGGAAAAGATAAGTGTAGTAGGCAGATGAGTCATGACGAGCAAGGCGTAACTTACGGCCAGACCCGCGCACGCGAACCAGCGACCCCTAGCGATCCGGTAGGTAAAGAAAAGAATCAAAGGCAACCAGACAAAAGCCCAGAGTTCAGCCATCGCACCGCGCATGTAGAGGTCGGCCAGGTGATATGGCATGGCCATAAAAAGAACCGCCGCGACTATGGCGGATTTCGGATCGCTAATCTCCTTCAGCCAAAAGTATGCTGAGATTCCCGACGCGACCAACGCAATCGCGCAGGAGACGCCAACCTGATGCCAACCTTGCGGATCATTTGCAAAGAGAGGTCGAAGCAAACTGGTAAGGAAAAATGGAACCGGAGGATTGTAGAAGAAGACCGGACTGCCCAACCCACCATTCATATTCATCAGCCATCTCGGATAGAGATCGCCACTCCAAAGCTGCTCGGAAAAGCGCGAATACCACATCGCATGCGTCACGCCGTCATCGCTGAAGATAGGAATGCCGAGGATCAGAACCGGCAGAGCGAGAACAATTCCCGCTGCTGCGATCCCAATCAAATGTTTTGTTGGCCTGCTCGGGAAACTCCGCGCTTTCATGCGTCACAACTCTAATCGGCTGCTGCGATCCAACTTTCCGAAAGACTTTAACGCAATGCGCATGAGCATAGCGCAGTGCTACCGTCAGACTCCTCTCACTTATTTGTCGATGAGTCTGGTTCGGCTAGAAATCCAACTCAAACTTGGCGCGCACGGATGTGCCAAGGCTATTGAAGAATTGACCTGCCTTGAGACTACCCAGATTGTTCTGCACGTCGCGTGGATTGAAGTGATTAGTGATATTGAAAATGATCACGCCGGCGCGCGCCTTCTTATCGAAGTAAGGAACGGTGAAGCTCTTCAAGATCGTAGCGTCCAGCGAAGCGAATGCCGGAAAGCGCGCCCGGTTGCGAGAGCCCACGAAATCCAGCCGCTCGTTAACGAAGGAAAAAGGAAAGCCGGAGCGAATCTCCAGAGCCGGCATTACCGTGATGCCATGCGGCGCTTTCACTTCACCATACGCGAGGAAACGATGTGAGATGTCGAAAGGCAGGGTGCCGTACTGGTTCGGTCGCACGACGAATGCCGGAAAGTCACCGAGGAAATTATCGGCGGTATTTAGGCTGCCCTGCGCTTTGGACCAGACATAAGAAACCGTCCAGTTCTGGAATCTCTGGCTGTTATAGAGGGCGAGTAGTTGGAACTCATTGTAGTGTGACACCCCTCGACTCTTGAGGACGAGTAACCCTCCGCCGTTCTTAGTGAACTTCGGCACAATGATAGGTTCATCTTTCGTGAAGCGTTGAAGATAACCGGCGCGGAGGGTCAAGTGTTTACCCACCCGTCGATCAATTTGTAAGCTCCAGCGTATGCTGCGCGCGTCCCGTAGAGGGTTTCTGATGACGTTATCGAACGTGCGCGGACCATCAAGCACCGTCTGGCCGTCGCGCGCGTAAGAAGTGACGACTCGCGCCGGAAAGTTCGTGTGAGAACTGACCGTCAATCCGGGGTTACCGACCAACTCATCTTCGTCGTCCAGGTTTACGGGCTCGAAATATCGGCTCGACAGCAGACTGCGATCATAAAAAAGGCCGATGCCACCGCGAATAATTGTGCGGTCATCCTTGAATGGAAGATAAAGCATCGAGGCACGGGGCGAAATGTTGTTCTGGCGGGTGACGGTGTTGTGGTCCCACCGCAATCCTCCATCCAGCGTCAAACTCTTGTTGATTACCCAACGATCCTGGATGAAGCCGCCAAACTCTGTCAGCGTTCGATCGATGACTGTGGGGCCAACGAACTGAATGCGCTCAGTCAGTGTTTGATCGAGTCGTCGAATCTCAATCGGCCGGAAGTCGAAGCGTCCCGACATTCTGGCGTGATCGACCTCGCCGCCGAACTTGAATGAATGCTGTCCAGCCAGCATGAGAGTGCGCGCGAAGTATTGTTCCTGCCATTGCCAGCGCTGCGCCGAACGGCGCGTGTCGGCGAAATAACTACCGCCGTTTCCGTCCGGAAGAATTGTCAGCGGCTTTGAGCCCTGGCCAAATACTTCCAAACCTGACGTCTTATAGGCCACCAAGGAAGTGAGAAACGATTGATCATGAAAGATAGCCTGGTCTGAAACCGAGAATAGTGTTCCACGCTGCTTGGTGTTTGCCGTCGCTTCCTGGGGATTGAAAGTGTTTAGCCCCACATAGCGCTTCTTCTCGGGGAAGAGAGCGCCGACAAATTTAAGCCGATTAGTGCTGTTCACTTTCAGATCAAGTTGCGTAAAAGAGTTGAACGCTTCAGACGTTGAAGTGTCGCGTGGGGCGGACAGGCTCGGGACATAGATGCGCGAGAAACGATACTCAAACGATTGCAGAAAGTTAAGCCGCTTCCGGATTAACGGACCCTCGAAAGTCACGCGCGGCCGAAAGGAATCGACCTTGCCGCCGATGATGTTATGGAAGACGGGAAAGACGCGCGTCGCACCGAACTTGAACTTGTCGCGACCTGACTTGGTTTCCAGATTACTCGCGCCGCCAGTTGCTTTGCCGAACTCTGCCGAATATGGATTCTCTTCGACGTGAACGCTGGCAGCTGCTTCCAACGGAATATCAAAAGCTAAATTGCCGCTGACAGGGTCGGTGACATCCGCGCCGTTAACCGTGTAAGCGTTCTCACTTGCGCGAGTCCCTTTGATGTGATCTCTTCCGTTAACATCTCGGACAACGCTCGGCGTAAGCGGCAGCGCACCCTGATAATTATCGGCGCGCAAAGGAAGCTGCTCCAATTTCTCGGCCCGGAGCGTGTTAGACGTCGTGGTTTCCCCAGCGCTCAGCAATCCTTCTTCGTCACGGATCGTAACTGACTCAGAAACTGTGGCGGTCAGGAGGATTTCGACGACGAGCGCCGCGCCGGTCGTTAACTGAATCTCCCGGGTAACGTGCGGAAGTCCGTTAGATTCAGCGGTCAGAATGTACTTGCCTGCAGGCAATTCCAGAAACGCGAAGTTGCCAGTTTCGTCTGAAATAGTTCTGAAGATAGCGCCTGCAACATCCTGGTTGACGAGAGTCACGCTCGCGCCGGGTAGCAACTCAGGGCGAGTTGACGGGGCGGCGCCTGAAGTGGCACTGACTGTTCCCTTGACGCTGCCCGCTACGCCCTGGGCTGGTACTGTTTGGCAGACCGCATACAGGAACAGAATGCAGCAGAACAAATAGCTCAGTGTGAATCTATTCATATTTGCTCTGCCAACTTTCGCAAGTGATACCCTAATGCTGCGAAGGTCAATCCCTCTTCGATCTTTTCCCGGTGCTCAAAAATGACGCGTTTCATGAAGTGCCAAAAGTCTCCGCGACTGCGATCGCGGACGCCGAGCGCGGCGATGATGCGCACAAAAGTGGCGATATCTTTGCCAGTGATCCCGCCCTGCATCTCCGGCGTTTGGTCGCGCTCAACGCGCCGTAGGCTCACGAGTGCACGGTCGTAGTATTCGCTCGGGTTGTAGATGTTACGCACGATTGATTTGTACCCTTCGATTAGAATATCCGAATCCATCTTCGGCACAAAGTTCAACATGCAGTCGGTATTGCTGCCCGTATGGTCTTCGCCGGTCAGACGCCCCTCTCGTTCCAGGCGTCGCCACAGCTGCGTGGCCGGGATAGCGGCCAGTAGTCCGACCATGGCAATCGGGATCGCGCTCTCGCGGATGAAATCGATCTGCCGCTCAAAGATGTCGTCCGGATCGTTATCGAAACCGACGATGAAGCCCGCCATCACCTCCATGCCGAAGCTCTGCACTCGACGTACTGAGTCCACTAGATCTCGGCGCATGTTCTGCCCTTTCTGCGCCTCCTTCAGGCTCTCACTTACGGGGGTTTCGATGCCGATGAAGACCTGGCGGAAATTCGCGCTACGCATCTGCGCTAATAGTTCGTCATCGTCGGCGAGGTTTATACTGGCCTCTGTGATAAAGGAAAACGGATATCTATTGCGGGCAGACCATTCGGACAATTCCGGTAGCAATTTGCGGACATTCTTCTTGTTGCCGATGAAATTATCGTCCACGATGAAGACATCCCCGCGCCAGCCGAGCCGCAGCAACTC
Organism: Pyrinomonadales bacterium; assembly: GCA_038230715.1. Classification (GTDB taxonomy): domain Bacteria; phylum Acidobacteriota; class Blastocatellia; order Pyrinomonadales; family Pyrinomonadaceae; genus UBA11740. The sequence goes on along the minus strand of JBBRMS010000033.1, from coordinate 37,422 downwards.
GTCAAGCTCAGCGAGCATCTGTGCGTTGCTCTTCGTGCGCGGCACCCGCCCGTAAATTTCGATTATGTCGCAGAACTCACAGTTGAACGGACAGCCGCGCGAGTACTGCACTGACATATCGCTGTACTGGTGCATCTCGGCCAGACCGAAGTCCGGAACTGGTGTCTTATCAAGTGCAGGACGCTCATTGGATTCATAGATGCGCCTCGCCTCATCGTGACTAAGATCGTCAAGGAACCCGGCAAACGTTGGTTCGACTTCACCAACGAAGATATGATCAGCGGCGCTCAGGTCGTCCATACCGACGGACGTGTAGGGACCGCCAACAACAACCTTCTTGCCATGCGCTTTACTCAGCTCGATCACTTGTCGCAGTGAATCCTTCTGGACGTACATCGCGCTGGCCATAACCACATCCGCCCACTTGATGTCCGCGACTGTCAGAGAGCGGACGTTCAGATCGATGAGCCGGCGATTCCACGACGGGGGCAGCATCGTCGAGAGTGTTAAAAGACCTAATGGCGGAAACGACGCCTTCTTACCCGCGAACGCAAGCGCGTGTCTAAAACTCCAGAAAGTGTCGGGGAACTCTGGGTATACGAGTAATGTGTTCATAAGATCGGCCGTCGAGATCTAAAAAAAACGCTAGAACCTAATCAGGCTAAGTGCCGAGCGACAGTTGTCTCGAACATGTGGCGCTCGTCTACCACCCGGTTCAATTTTCTGGCACTCCCTCGTAGGCTTCCCAATCCACGCGCAACCACACGCAGGTCGTAGAGTTTCATCTCAAGATTCTTTGAGAAGTCCGCGAAGCGCGTGTGCAAATTCTGGCGAACCAGCTGTTCGATATCCTTCGGTCCTAAACCATCAGTCAGTTCCACCCGTAACTCGATCACATCGCGGGCTCTTTCGTGGCCGATGCCAGCCTGCCAGTCGCCACTGACGCCTTCGATGCCGCGCAACAGTTCCTCGAAAACCCATGGGCCGACGTTGCCCATCCCGCAGACCACCATCTCATCGCAGCGCGCGCGAATCTTGGCGATGCGCTTAGCGAACAATCCGCACGGGCAGGGTTCGTCAACCAGCCTCGTCACGTCGGTCGAACGGTAGCGGATCAGCGGCATCACGTCCCGCGCCAGCGTGGTATAAACAAGTTCGCCGAAACCATCATCCTCAAGTTCGGGGGTCTCGAAGAAGAAGTAGAGATCGTTACGGTGATAACCATCCTTTCGTTCGCACTCCGCACCAAGCGTGCCGAACGATTCGGTCTGGCCGTAGCTGAGATAGAGCGGCGCGCCCCAGACGCTCTCAACGAGATGACGCGACTCCTCAGATATGTTTTCACCGCCGCCAAAGAGGAGCTTTACCGGCCATGCGCCCTGTTCGCGTGCCAACTCTGAAAAACGCACGAGCCAGGAGGGTTCGCCGAAGATCACGTTAGGCTGATACTCGCGCGCGCGGTCGTAAAAATCCTGCGGCGCAATCTTGCCGGCTTCGACATGGAAGCACTTCAGGTATTGCAGCCCCATGCGCAGGACCGCCGGCGAGACCCAGAACGAACAGTCGTAGGCACTCAACACTCTATCCTCACTTCGCATACCCAGATGGTAGAGGCCGATGGCCGAGAGGCGACCCATCTCGTCGAGTTCGCGCTGCGAGAAGAAAACGCGCTTTGGTACCGGGGAGGTTGTTCCCGTCGTCTCAAAGGCTGTGTCCGCGCGGCCGGTTAAGAAAGCCTCCGCGCCATGCGACCGCAGGTCTTCGCCGGTGGTGTAAAAGTCGCCCAGCTCGGATGGATGCTCGATGCGCCGCACGTCTATGCCGCGCCGCTGGAACTCAGCGCGGTAAAACGACGAGCGCTCCGCCGCCAGAAGAAGCGTCCGCCGGAAGCGCGCGCGCTGCATCTTCTCAATCGCCCAAGCCGGCGACACGTTCAGGAAACGCACGGAGTGCTTTGGCTCCAGATGCAGAACAGTACGCTCAATTTGTTCGATGATGGTTGTCAGCATCGTAATCAGTCAGACTCGATCCGGCGCACAACGTCGAATCAGTTGTTCAAGGAGCTCGACTGCCAGATCGATCTCAAATTCGGTCATATCGAAGCACGGTGCCAGCGTGAAGACGTTCTTGTAGTAACCTCCGACATCCAACACGAGACCCATCCTGCGCCCGCGGGCATCCAGGTCGCCTTTCATACCTTCGGCAAAAATCTTGTCGGCTAACTCGCGGTCAGGTTCGAATCCGTCTGCCTGGCAAATCTCGATGCGGAGCGCCATTCCCATTCCGTCCGTGTCGCCAATCACTTTCGGATAGCGGCGTTGCAGGTCGCGTATTTGCTCGAGGAAGTAAGCGCCTTTGCGCATTGTCAACTCTTCGTAGTTTTCCTCTTCCATCATCCGCACAGCTTCGAGAGCGACGGCCGTGCCCAGAGTATTGGAAGCAAAGGTCGAGTGAGTCGAGCCAGGCGGAAACACTTCGGGTGAGATCAACTCTTCGCGCGCCCACACACCAGAGAGCGGGTTTAGGCCGTTCGTAAGCGCTTTGCCAAAGACAATGATGTCCGGCTCGACATTAAAATTCTCGATCGCCCAGAATTTTCCGGCGCGATAGAAGCCCATTTGAATCTCGTCGTCCACCATGAGAATCTTGCGTTCATCCAGGATCTTCTTCAACGCGGGAAAATATCCTTCCGGCGGGATAACATAGCCGCCCGTGCCTTGAATCGCTTCGATGTAGAAGGCGCCGAACTCCGACTCCCCCGCCTTCGGATCCCAGAAAGAGTTGTATTCAGTCTCAAAATTCTTCTCGAACTGGTCGACGCAGTACAACTCGCACGACTCCTTCTTTTTTCCGTAAGGACAACGGAAGCAATAAGGGAACGGTACGAAGTGCGCGCGATCCGCGAAGTGTCCGAAACGGCGGCGATAACGATAGCTCGAAGTGATGGCGGAAGCGCCGAGGGTCCGCCCATGATAGCCTCCCATAAAAGCAAAGACCAGGTTCTTGCCCGTCGTGTTGCGCACGATCTTCAGACTGTCTTCAATCGCCTGTGCGCCGCCAACGTTGAAATGTACGCGCCCGCTAAGGCCAAACTTCGATTCGTTCAGCCGCCCGATAGCCGCGGCCAGCTCGACCTTCTCAGGGTGAAGATACTGGCTGGCGAGTTGTGGCAGCTTGTCGATCTGATCTTTCAGCGCGTTGCCCAAACGCTGGTTCGCATAACCAAAGCTCGCCGCCGAGTACCACATCTGCAAATCGAGATAAGGAACATCATCTCGATCGTAGAGGTAGTTGCCCTCGCAACGGTCGAAGAACTTGGGCGGGTCAAGATAATGAACCGTATCACCCCAAGAGCAATACTTGCGTTCTAACTCCAGTAACTCCTGCTCGTCAGAGATGCGCGTCAGCGGTACGAGGGGAGCGATTTGTGTGCTCATTTGTTCTCCATAGTTTCGACGACGTTAGGCTTCGAGTGGATCTGCTGCTGCAACCGCCTCGAGTGTTTCACTGCTTAAGAGAGATTCAAGATAGACGGCGACCCTCCCAAGATCTTCGTAAAGAACATAGGAGAGGTTCGATTGCCGGCAATAGTCCGCCAACTTTCCTTTCGCGAAAACCATATCCGCGCTCTCCGCGGCATATCTATCGGAGAGGCCGTCGCCGACAAAAATCGCTCGCGCGCCCGTCTGATTGAGCTGGCGCATGACGGCCGGCTTGCAGGTTGCGCAGCCATGCACGCACGGCTCTGAAAAGAAGGGAAACTCGACATGCCACCGTTCGCCTTCGTGCATGAGACGACTTGAGAAAATGCCCACGTGGTCAAGTGCGCGCGCGACGCGCGACCCTGCACTCGACAAAACTCGTTCAATGCAGTAGTCGAAGCCGTCGCTAACGATGTGCACCGGGACGCGATGGCTGGCGCAGGTCTTCACTAATGCTGCGAAGCCCCGATCAACTTTGATCGAATCGAGCAAGTTGTTAACCTCTTCGCGCGTGGCGCTGACGAGGGCCATTTGCGCCTGCAGGCATTCGCGCGAGCCGATGCGCCCAGCCTGCCAATCGGCTTCGATGTCGAGCCACCGAGGATCGGCGAACGCGTCAAGCAGAACGTCGATCGCGTCGCGCTCCGAGATGGTGCCGTCGAAGTCGAGAAACAGGATCGGCGGCTGTTGCGATAGGTCAAACATCATGCTGTTCTCTCATTATTGGATTCGTTCCTTCACCGGCAACTGCCGGCGCGCCCTCGTCATTGAGCAACTGTGCAAGCGGTGCGACGTGCAATCCCTTCTCTTTCAGTCCCTTGATGATGAGCGGAAGCGCGGCGACGGTCGCACGCCGGTCGTGTTGGTTATTGCTGTCTCCGTCGTGTAGCAGGATGATCGAACCGGCGCTCGCACCGCGCAGTACTGAGTCCGCGATCTGAGCCGGGCTGCATCGCTCCCAGTCGAAACCGGCGACCGTCCACTGAACCGTCCGAAGACCCAACGCACGTGCCGCGCGAAAGTATGCTGGCGTGCGAACGCCGCATGGCGGACGCGCGAGTCGCGCGCGCACGCCGATCACGTCGTTGATAATCTGTTGCGTGCGTTCAAGCTGCCGCCGCGTCTCACGCGGAGTGCGATAGAGGTAGATGGGATGCGAGTAGGAGTGATTGCCTATCTCGTGACCACTCTCGACTACCCGCCGTGCCGTCTGCGGAAAACGCTGGACCTGCCTTCCGACCATGAAGAAAGTCGCGCGCACGTTGAGCTCGCCGAGTAGGTCGAGCACCCGTTCAGTGTCTGCGGATGGCCCATCGTCAAACGTCAACGCCACTGCGTCCGTATCCACACGCCCGCGCCAGATGGTGGAGCCCAGCCATTGAGAGCGCACTGCGTAGGTCGCGTAATAGACAGCCGCGCTGCCGGTTGCCGCTAGTGTCGCGCCTGCAATGAACGGTAAAACGGTCAACATGTAACTCCTCGAGCCGGGCTCGCATCGTGGACTGTTTGCATAGGATGAGTGGCTTCGTCAGTAAGATGGCGGTGGCTGGTCGCCTCTTCCAGCCAGCCTGCAATACGTTGGGCGGCGTCAAGCCTCCGGCGCGCGCGCGCATGTTCGCGCATCGCCTCGAGCTTCTCCGGGTGCGCGAGTAAGTCAGCGACCGTTGCACACAATTCGTCAAGCGTGCGCACCGCTCGACCGATCTGCCATTCGTCAAGCAGGCGATATTGGAGGCGCTCCGATCCGGGCGGCGGCTCGAGCGCCACGATAGGCAGCGCGGTCGCGATCGCTTCGTGGAACATAGTACCGAGCTTCGAGACCATCAGATCGGCGGCCACCATCAGCTTGGGCATTCGGTCTGGCCAGGTCCAACTCAACACGCGCAATCTTTCGCGGTCGCCGTGGCTGGCCAACCGTTCGCACCGCGCTCTGAGCCGTTCGTTGCGTCCCGTGAGGACCACGACTTGCGGTGCAGTGTCCTGCAATCGCAGCAGCCGGGCGGTCGTTTCCTCGATCAGCCCCATCCCTTCGCTGCCACCGGCAACGAGCACGAGCGGCTTTTGCGGATCGAGTGCGAGCCAGCTAAATACTGCCGCGCGTTCCTCGTCTCGTTCGCGCGGAACATCAAAGCCGTCCGCCAGCGGCGCGCCCCAGCTACGGACGCGTTCGCGTGGTGCACCATGCAGGACGAGCTCCTCGGCGCATTGGTCCGACGCAAAACAGTAGAGATCAACCTCCGGCTGCACCCACGCGCGGTCGACGTCCGGTGCGTCGCTGGCCGCAACCAGTGGCGCGTCGAGCGCGAGGTCGCGCTTGATGAGCGCTGCGATCTCGCAACAACCTACCTCAGTCGCGACCAGTCCGCGCGGACGCACACGGCCAGCCATCTCGAACAGACTGCGACACTCACGTCGGTAGAACCACTCTGGACTCGTATGCGTCTGCCTCTTCTGATAGCGATCAATTCGATCCCAGGTGGCAGGCGCGTGCTTGACGAGCCACAGGTAAGCCTGGATGTGAGTGAATCGTGCGAGCGGTGTCATGTAATCAGCCACGTCGGCGACCAGCACTGGCGCTGACGGTTGAATCGCATGAATTGCCGACGCTATCCCGTTTGCCACGCGAATATGGCCAGCGCCATTCGAGATCGTCAGGATCAGCACGGGATTGTCGGGCTCCATGTCTCGTACATGCTGCTTACTCATGCCGTAGCACTCCTGGCATTTGTCTCTGTCGGGGTGCGGTCCGCGAGCGCGAGTCGCGCGATCATCGCCGTCGCTTCCGGACGCGCACGTCGAGCAGCGCAAGCCGACATACGGCGGCGCATATGTTCATCGCCCATAAGGGCGAGCGCAGCCGCTGCCGCCTCGCGCGCATTGTTTGTCATGAGACCTGCGCCGGCCGCAGCGAGCCTTGCCGCGTTTCGTTGCTCGGGGCCGGGAATCGCATCGAACATGACAACAGGCAGGCCGCACACGGCCGCTTCTGCCGTAGTGAGTCCGCCTGGCTTTGTAATCAACAGCGACGCTGTTTGCATGAGAGAAGCAACATCGTCCGTCCAGCCGATCACGCGCAGCGCTACACACGGCAGCGGCTGAAGGTAAGCGAGACGGCGACGCATCCGACGGTCATGCCCTGTGATCGCAATGATCTGCATTCGCTGGCCACTCTCCAAAAGGAAGCCCGCCACCTCGTCCATATGCGAAGGCCCCATTCCTCCGCCCATCAACAGCACAACCGGCGAGGCATCGCTGAGACCATATTGCGCCCGCATCGCGTCACTCTCAAGCCGGACATTGAAAGCCGGGTCGGTCGGAATTCCACAGACGATCATCTTATCGGCAGGCGCGCCCCAGGCGCACAATCCCCTGCGCACGTCATCGTCCGCCACAGCGTATCCGTCCACTTCCGGCTTCACCCAGACAGGTTCCGCTTCGTGGTCAGTGATTACATTGATCAATCGCGCGCTCGTTATCCCTTCCCGCTTGGCAAGCGCGGCTAGCTCGCAGGCCGCGACTTCGGTGGCAACAATCACGTCCGGACCGAACTGCGCAATCGTTTTGAAGACCTTCGGGCAACCCCAACGGAACGCCCATGCCGGCGCAGTTTGCTGATCCATTCGGGCCACACGTCCCGTAAAGAAGCGGGCCCACAGCTTCGGGGCATAGCGCACCATGATCCAGTACGGCCACACGTAGCAGGCGCGGAACAATGGGCGACAGCCCGCGAGGGCATCGACCACGCGGACCTCCGCACCCGGCGCTTGCTGCGCTACTTCACGCGCAACCACTTCTGCGGCGCGAACATGGCCTGAACCGAACGATAATGTGAGCACAAGCACCTTCATAACGGGAGCGTACTAATCTTCAGTCTTCCCTCCAGTTCATTAACTTGAACCCGAGCGCGAGTGTAAGAATCGCCATTAAGCTAAGCGCTAGTAGCTCGCCACCTATCTGGCGCCCGCCTGCAAGCGTCGTCTGCAAGGCACGGGCGGCGAACGCGGTGGGCAATAGTTGGGCGAACATCCGTATCGCGTGCGGCAGCATCTCCGGTGCGTAGTAGACGGGCGCAAGCAGAACCAATCCTGCCCCGAGCGTGTCTGTCAAAAGCGACCCCTGGCTGAAGCTGCGCGCGCGCGCGGCGACGATAACCCCGAGACCGCACAGACACAGAATCGTCAGGACGATCACTACAGCCAGCAATCCGAAATTGGGCTGCATATGGACGCCGAGCACTCGGCCGACCAGGAGCAGACTTATGGTGCCAATGGCCGCTTGTGCGAGCGCGAAGATAAGCACACCGAAGATGTAAGAAGACGGTGCGATCGGCAGCGTCGCAAAGAGCTTTAGGCGGCCGGTGAAACGATTTTCCAGCAACAGATAGCCGAGCCAGCTAATCGAAGTCAGCGAGAGCGAAAAGACAATTGAGCCGGCGAGGAAACGTAGCCGACTCTGCTCTGATGCGACTTCAGCGCCGCCGACGGCGTTGGCAAACAGGTACATCGCTGACGGAAATACCAGAGCGGCCAATAAGAACGGCCCCACCTCGCGGCGCATGCCGGAAAGCTGGATGCGAAAGACGCAAGCGATGTCGGTCAACCGTGCCATGTCTCGTCCTTATCAAATGCCTCGCCGGTCAACGTGAAATACACGTCTTCCAACGAAGCGCGCGCGATCGAATACTCCACGAGCCGTTCGCGCGTGATGAGTTGTTGTGCTTCGGCGAAGCTGGCGCAATAGCGCACCTGAACGTCGCTAAGCGGATCGAGGGGATCGCGAAAGCTCAGGCGATAACTTCGATCAAGTCGTCTGAGCATTTCGTCCAGAGCACCGAAAGCGATCATGCGGCCATGTTCGATGATGCCGATGCGGTCGCTCAACCTTTCGGCTTCCTCTATGTAGTGCGTCGAAAGGATCACGGTCGCACCTTCAGCAACCGCGCGCCGGATCACTCTCCAGACCGCGTGGCGCGATGACGGATCAAGCCCTGTCGTCGGTTCGTCCAACACCAGCAATGGTGGACGGCCAAGCAAGGCCAGTCCGATCAGGATGCGCCGGCGCTGCCCACCCGATATAGTGCCAACAAGCTTGTTCGTCTCAGAGGCGAGGCCCAACTCAGAGATCACTTCGTGCGCCGCTGCCCGGGCTTCACGTTTTGACAGGCGCTTAAAGCGTGCAAATAATTCGAGGTGCTCGCGCACCGTCAGCCTTTCGAAAAGGCCTGCTTCCTGCGGCGTGATGCCCATCAACCGTTTGGCGCGAAGCGGCTCTCGGATAGCGTCCACATCGAAGACCTTGATCGACCCATCAGTTGGCCGCAACTCCGTTGTCAGTTGCCGCAGAAAGGTCGTCTTGCCCGCGCCGTTCGGACCGAGAATCGAGACCACTTCGCCGCAACGCACCTCCAGGTCGATGCCGCTATTCGCCTCGGTCCCGTCGCTGTAACGCTTAACCAGTCCCCGTGCACACACAGCCAGGGCCCGCGCGTCCGAGACAATTTCCAACGGTCGCGCAGTTTCAATTTGCGCGCGCCCGCCAACCAATGGGTCTTCCATTGTTGTGGTCAAAGCAATCGTCATCGCTTAACTCAGTTGCAGAAAATCCAACCCTCCGCGAATCGCAGTAAACGGACTGTTCCGGTAGGCCGACACCTCGTAGGGACAGCCGATCTTGCAACCTTTGCAGAAGTCCCACATCAGCGGCGACTGTTGAATGATTCTTCTGACCTCCGGCGACTCATAAATCTCGCGTAGACTCATCTCCGGCGCGCCGCGATGCAGCGAGACGAACGCGCAAGGGAATTGAATTGAGCCGTCGGGGCGCATGTTGACGAGATGCGAGGCCGAGCGGCACGGAAACTTCTTAGTAAACCCGTCGTTGCGATAAAACTTGTAATAGTCCGCGTAGAAGCGCACGCACTTGTGCTGCTTCTTCAGCTCCAGAACGAAAGCGGCGACGCGATCCAATTCGTCTTTGCGCATCTCAACATCTTCTGTTTTCCAGGTTGTGCGCACGACGTTGTGCACTGCTTCTGTATGCAGCAGGAAGTCGCGTTCTTCACAGAACTTTGCGAGCGCCGGCAAATCCTCAAGGTTATCCAGGTCGACCGCAGCATTGATCTGAATCGTGTTGTATTGCAGGTTGCCCTTGATGTAATCGAGCGCGCTCAAGATCGCAGGGAGTCCGTCTATGCCGCGCCGCCTCGCAAACTTTTCGCGATCCAGCGTGTCAATAGAGACTTCGAGTTGATCCAGTTGGACACAAGCCTCGGCATACTTCTTCAACGCCAGCCCGTTTGTCGGCATCGAAGTGTAAAAGCCTTTGCGCGCGGCGTACTCGATATAGTCGGGCATGTGCGGGTTCATCAGCGGCTCGCCGCCTGACATGCTCCAGGCGAAGACGCCAAACTCCGCTGCTTCGTCCATGCGCGCAAAGACGCGCTCGCGCACCGCGCGGTCCTCCGGCTGCTGGTTCTGCCAGATCGCGCAATAGCCGCACTTCATGTTGCAGTGTAGTGTCGTTTCAAACATCACCATGAACGGGCGATTGAAACGATGCCGCACTTGGCGGAGTGCGTTACGGAACATGAGAGCCTTTTTCACTTCAAGAGTAACCCTTCAGCGTGCGTCGTTACTTACAAAACAAGGGTGGTACAGAAAACACACAACAAGACCCGGCGATACCGCGACGCGAAAATACCTGGATCGTGGCTAAGACAATCACGAGTTTTTTTTCACTTGAGCGGTTGATATCCGCCTCTTTGTGAAAGCGGGCTAACGGGAACGTGATTGAGACAGCAAAAGGTATTCCCCGAATCAAAGGACACAGTTTGTTTGTCCTAAAGCGTTGGCCACGATCGGCGGTCCAACACCCCGACTTTCCTTACGCAGCCGCTTGGGCACGTGTCACGCTCGTTGATCCGCGCTCACCGCCTCTTTGATTTCTTTTTGCTTGGCTATCAGACTAACCTTGGCCAGTCAGAGATTTGCGGGGAGATCGGACGGGTGTGGCAGTTTTGGTTAAGGTGAGTGTGCACATCGTGGTCATAATCGCCTCACATAACTTCGCATTTCGGTGGATAGGAACGGACTAACGGTTCATTAACTATTGTGCTTCGGCGACTCTGGAAGCAATTTAGCCCCGATTAGCCTCCCAATCTCCACGTATCAATCAATTGTCGTTAAGGAATCCCTCGAACCAGCAAAGGAAGTTTTCCGCGCGGAATAGAGGATGCCTATATTAAGATATCTTGACCGTTATGGGTCTGCCTTCGTGTGTGGGCCTGCGTGATTGACCTTTTCGATGACATCCTTCAAAGAAATCCTCCGGTGGCGAAACCGCGCAAATTTCCGCGCGATCAGCATCTGCCTGTCAGTAGTGATGCTGATGGCGACGGCTGCTCCATCGCGCAGCCAGCAAGACAAGCCGAAACTAGGCAGTTTGAAATTGCTGGTCCTCGATTCGTTGGGACGCGGCGTCGCCGGAGCTTCATGCAGCGTGTTTCGCTCGACCAACGAGAAAACTGTGGTTGCAAGCGCAGCGACTGACGATCACGGTGGGCTTACTTTTTCAGCCAAACTTGAGCCTGCTACTTACGCGCTTCGCGTCGAGAGTAATGGATTTGAAGTCTTTGTGAAGCGCGATATCCTGGTAAAGGTTGGTGCGCTGACTGAAGTCGAGGTGCGGTTAAGTATTGCTGCGGTGACCGAGACTGTAAGTGTCACTTCGCCGGGCGAAGAAGCGACCTCCGTAGAAGCTGGTTCGTCAACGCCGGCAGGCAGCCTTCACCGCGACGCCCTGCGCCGTTTGCCGCTCGCGACTTCACGAGTCGATCAGGCCTTGCCACTCATCCCGGGCGTGGTGCGCTCCTCAACCGGCGAGATCAGTATTGGGGGGGCTACCGAACAACAAAGTGCCTTGCTAGTCAATGGTCTCAACGCCGCTGATCCCGCCAGCGGAAATTTCAGGCTGAACCTGCCGCTTGACTCCGTCGAATCCGTGCAAGTGTTCCAGCACCCGTACACTGCTGAGTACGGGGCGTCCACTGGTGGCGTAACCCAGGTGCAAACCCGACGCGGCGGTGATCACTGGCACTGGGAGTTGAATGACTTTCTTCCCGATCCCCGTTATGTGAAAGGCAAGATAGTCGGCATCGCTGAAGACAGTCCCCGCCTCAATTTCAATGGCCCCCTGATCAAAGATCGTCTGTTCCTGTTCCAATCAGTTTCATATTCTATTGGCAAGCAGCCCGTGCGTGGACTTGCGTTCCCAGTTAACGAGACAAAGACCGAATCGCAGAGCTACTTCTCTCAATTCGATCTAACTTTGAGCAACCGTCACACTCAAACTCTGACTTTTGGTTATTTCCCCCAGCGCGATCAGTTTGTCAATCTCGACTTCTTCCGGCCGCAATCGGTAACCCCTAACTACAAGCAGAAGGATTTTGTATTCAGCGTTCGTGACCACTACCAATTAGGAGAGGGCTTCCTGCAATCGGCCTTTTCGTTCAAACGATTTCGCGCCGATGTCTGGGGGCAAGGCGAGGCAGACCAAACACTGACCCCGACCGTGGAGCAAGGTAACTACTTTGCAACGCAATCAAGACATTCGCGCCGCCTGGAGTTGTTCGAGGTTTACAACGCGTCGGCTAAGCACTTCTTGCGGACGACGCACGAGTTCAAAGCGGGCGTCGACTTCAATAGCGTTGACGGCCTCCTGGATTACGCCGCCCGCCCTGTCAACATAACGCGCGAGGATGGAACGCTGGCCGAGCGAATAGTTTTTAGAGGCGTCCGAACAATTCAGGCCGCAAACCGCGAGTACGTCGGCTTTGTGCAGGATCGGCTGGTCGTTCATCCAAATCTGAGCTTTGACCTCGGTCTGCGTTATGAGGACCAGCGAATTGCCGCTGAGCGCAACCTCGCACCGCGCGCCGGCTTTGCTTGGTCGCCGTTTAAGGGCGACCGAACCATTTTGCGCGGCGGTATCGGACTCTTCTACGACAAAGTGCCGCTTAACATTCGCAGTTTTGCTCGCTATCCGTCGCGCACAGTGACGCGGTACGCAACTGACGGGCTAACGGTGATCGACAGTCACCACTTTGTTAACGTGCTGGTGGACACCCCACCGATTGAGCCTCTCGATTTCCGAAAAAGAGGGAGCAAAGACGCCGGCTTCGTGCCGCAGAACCTTAGATGGAACATCCAGTTGGATCAGAGCATCACCACCTGGCTGGATCTCCGCGCGAATCTGACCAGTAGCCAAACCGATCACATTTACATCGTAAATCCTGAATTGGACTTCAGAGGACGAAGCGGCATCGTACTGCGCTCAGCCGGTCAAGCTACTTACCGCGCGTTGGAGCTGACCGCCCGTTTTCATCTGCCGCGCAACGACCAGATTTTCGTCTCCTATGTACGATCGCGAGCGCTTGGCGACCTCAATGACTTCAACACATACTTTGGTGATTTCGCGTCACCCGTCATTCGGGCGAATCAGTATTCCAACCTGCCCTTCGATGTTCCTAATCGATTGATCGCCTGGGGAACAATCAGTTTGCCCCATCGCATTTCGATAGCTCCAATATTTGAAGCCCGCAGCGGTTTTCCATATTCAGTAAGGGATGCAGAGCAGAACTTCGTGGGCACTCGCAATTCAGACCGAACTCGGTTTCCTGCTTTCGTGTCGCTTGATGCCGAATTCGCCAAGGAGTTTCAGGTAACCAAGAAGTACGGCGTGCGACTTTCGCTGCGAGGCTTCAATCTGACCAACCATTTCAATCCGCGAAACGTGCACGCCAACATAGCCGATCCGAAGTCTGGCGAGTTCTTCGCTCCCTATCACCGATTCTTTAGTGGGGGCTTCGACATTCTGTTTTGAGGTTCAGCCCCTGGACTGCAGGGCATAATGAGTGTGGCACCTTCCCCCAATTGAGTGTGCGCGTGGTGGTTAACTTTGCCTCAGGGCCCTCGGTCAGGCGCCAGGTTTCGAATGCGATCGGCAAAGCTTGATAGCGACCTTGTGCCCGGCGAGTCGGGATACAATCAAGTTTCAGCCAGATTTCCATCGCCAATATTTGGAATACTTGTAAGCGGTCAGAGAAGATTTTCCGCACGGAATAGAGGATGCTTCCATTCGAGGAGTACACTCTTTAACGAGGACAGGATACTGCTAGCTTAGAAACCAGGATGGCAACGCGCACGACAGCTAGAAATGTGATGACTCGATACGGTGTGTCGGTAGTCATCTACTTCGTAGCCTTCCTGCTAACCCGACTACTCTGGCCATTCATCCAGCCATCCCCTGTGCCGCTATTCTTTGCGGCGATCATTGCCGCCTTTTGGGGTGGTTTCGGACCGGGTTTGTTCGTATCAGTAATTTCAGCGCTAACGATTGACTATTTTTTCGTTGCCCCGTTCGATCATTTTGAGTGGACTATTCCCAATTTAGTGCGGATGGGTGTGTTCATCGTAGTACCTTGCTTGGTCAGTTGGCTAAACGGCACGCGCAAGCGACTCATGGACGAGCGCGGACGACTACTGACTCAGATCGAGGGTTTCAACGATGAGTTGCGACGAGAGGTCCAGTCAGCAACACAGGACCTCGGCAATACCAACGAAACTCTGCTCAAGACCCAACAACACCTGGCCCGGTCAGAGAGACTGGCCGTTGTCGGTCAGATGGCGGCTTCTCTGGCACATGAAATCGGGACTCCACTGAATGCCATGTCGGGCCATTTAGAGTTGCTGTCAGGTAACGACTCAAATGATAGCGACGCCAGCCGTCGCATCCGGATTATCCGGCAGCAGCTTGATTTCATTGTAGGCACGGTTAAGAGACTTCTGGAATGGACTCACAAGAAAAAACTTACGTTTGAATCAGTGGACATCGATAAGTTGATCCGAGAAGTATTATGGCTTGTGCGTCCGACCCTCGACCAGCATTCCATCATCGCTAAGCTGACATCCGGGAAGGAGCTTCCGTCAATAGAAGCAAATCGTGAAAGCCTGCAGCAGGTGTTCCTCAATCTAATCAACAACAGCATTGAGGCGATGCCCGACGGCGGTCGGATAGAAATCACGACACGAGTCGATGCGCCAGCGGGAATTGCCGAAATCATTTTTCAAGACTCTGGTTCAGGCATTCAAGCAAGTGGCGCCGAACATTTGTTCGAGCCAATGTGGACCACGAAGCCGTCGGGCAGCGGATTTGGTTTGGCCATTGCCCGCGACACGATGACCGAACATGGGGGTGAGATTCAGGTGGTTGAGTTTCAACCGGCAGGCGCTGCCTTCCGACTCACGCTCCCGCTCGCCCAGGCCAAAGTAGAATCACTGCATCAGGAGAAAGTGTTGTCCAATGTTGCGTGAATCTCCACGGGTCATGATTGTAGACGATGACCCGGTAACGTGCGATCTGCTGTGCGAGGTCTTTCGTAAGGCGGGTTTCGTCGCGCGCTTTGAGCAAAGCAGCGAAGCCGCTCTGTCAGCCATGGGCACGTACGAACCCGATGTCGTCCTCAGTGACATCCGAATGAAATCGCGAAACGACGGTCTTAACCTATTGGCCCAGTTGCGACAGGAGAGTCCTACGACTCCGGTAATACTCATGACGGCATTCGGTTCAATGGACACGGCGGTCCGCGCCGTGAGAGACGGAGCGTTTGACTACATCAGTAAACCGTTTCTCATGGATCAAGTTGTCTCGACAGTCCGTCGAGCTCTCGCTGCTTCGCCGGTCGCCCCGGCGATGGCAATTGAGGACTCAGAAGATTCTGCGCTGAGCGTCGGGCTTATCGGACGCACTCCTGCCATGTTGGAAATCTACAAAACCATCGGCAGAGTGGCGAACGCCCAGGCGCCAATTTTGATTACTGGAGAGTCCGGAACCGGCAAGGAGCTAATTGCGCGAGCGATTCACTCGCAAGGTAAGCGTCATACTGCACCGTTCGTCGCCGTGAATTGTGGGGCTCTGACCGAAACTCTTCTCGAATCCGAACTCTTCGGGCACGTCAGAGGCTCGTTTACGGGCGCCATTGCCAACAAGCTAGGCATCTTCGAACAAGCCGAAGATGGCACGGTCTTTCTTGATGAGATTAGTGAGACCAGCATTGCCCTGCAGGTGAAACTACTACGAGTCCTGCAGGAGAGAGAGATTGTACCCGTTGGGGGAGCCGCTGCAGTGAAAGTGCGCGCGCGCGTTGTGGCAGCCACGAATGGTAATCTCGACAAACTCTGCGAGGCTGGTCTGTTCCGAAGGGATCTGTTCTACCGACTGAACGTAATCAATCTTCATCCGCCACCGCTGCGCGACCGGGTGGATGACATTCCGCTGCTGGTAATTCATCTCATTCGCAAACACACAACTAAAAATGAAGCTTCTCCGCTAGTCGGAGATGATGCGCTGGCCCGACTGCTGAAGTATTCATGGCCTGGAAATGTTCGCGAATTGGAGAATGTTATCGAGAGGGCCATAACACTCAATAGCGGTGGGCGAATTACCGGCGCAGACCTACCACCCTTTGTTCTAAGCGGGCCGTCAAGCAGTGTTGCGTCTGCGCCGGCAGTGGCGTCAGAGGCAAATGCGGCGCTGCCTGGTTCACGGATACAAACTATCGCTGAGCTTGAACGCGAGCACTTGATCCGCGTGCTCGATCTGACGGGTGGCAATCGCAAACGGGCGGCGGAACTTCTCGGCATCAACCGCAGGACGCTTTACCGAATGGCGGAGCGCTTTGGTATCGAACTTTAGAATTGAATCCGCGAAGACAAGCCAGGTTGAAGCCACGAATCGACAGCCACGGAGGAACGCGTGCACTGGCAGGAAATTGACGGCTGGTTTCAATGGCGATCCGGTCAGGAAGAGGCAGCCCAACGGTTTCCCGAGGGCAGTTGCTTCGTCGAGGTTGGGACCTACCTCGGCCGCAGTCTCTGCTCCCTCGGAGAAGTCGTGGCGCAGAGCGACAAGGCATTCCGGTTGATGGGAATTGACACCTGCCGTGGCAGCGGGCCCGAAGGTCGAAGACAGAAGGACTATCACGGCGCGGCCGTGGCACAAGGCGGAGGCACCTTTGCCGGTGCATTGCACAAAAACATTTTGGAGTGTGGGTACGGTGACACGATCTCGTTAATCATCGCCGACTCGATAAAGGCTTCCCGACTTTTCGCGAATGCGTCGGTTGAGTGGGTTCACCTCGACGCGCGCCACGAATATGACAGCCTGAAGGCCGACATCCAGGCGTGGTTGCCAAAAGTTAAGACAGGAGGTTGGTTGTCAGGTGACGATTACGATGATCTGAAATGGCCCGAGGTCGTGAAAGTTGTAAGCGATCTATTGCCGGGAGCCGAGCCGTGGTCAACCCAGCAATGGCGCTGGATTGTCGAGTGAGTTCTTGCAGATCGCGCGAGCTGGCAGATCGCGCTAGATGGATTTTGGTCCACCACCTTCGTGCTGAATCGAAGCCTCGATACTTTTGAGGGCATCATAGTTCACCTCCCACCCAGCGTACGCAGCCGCGAGTCCGATCACGCCACCCTCTCCCGAAAACACACCGCGCGCTTGTAAGAAATCTGCGCCGAGCGCCCAGGCCTCAAAGAAGCGTGCCTCCCGGCCATCCCGCGTAACTGCTATCACCGTTTCATGACACCAGCGCGCGGTTTGCAGCACTGTCGCATCTCCGTTGAGCTGTTGGGCCAATTCTGTGAAGGCAGGCCTGCGCCACGATCCGCACGTCGCCAGATGCTCGGCGATGCTTTTCTGCACGACCGGCAGTACGGCGAGACCATCAGGAAAATGACCGAGCGGTGCAAGCGCGCCAATCCGCGAGTCTGCATCCACATAGAGCGCCGTGTCGAAATCTTCGAGCGCCGCCAGAATTGCGAACCGCTTATCATGATAAGCCGCCGCGCCCCGACCATCTCCGGTTGCAGGCAAACGCGCCAGATAGTCCGCGGCCATCGGCCCGGAGGGCGCGTGTCGAATCGCGCGCACGGGTAGTCCGGCGAAGTCGTTTGGTTCGTCGGTTAGGATCACCCATGGGACTGTGGGCGCGTCGCCGCAGAGGAGTCGGGCTCTCCGGCGATACGGTGCGTGGATGGCGAGTGTGCAGAAGCAGGCGGACAAATTAATCGTGACGCATCGACTCGTCGTCTTTGCGGCTTACCGGCGGATGCTAGCACAGCGAATTCTCAGGCAACCAGGATGATAGCATCGCCAGTCTTCACTGGCGGAACGTCCGTGCCATTTCTTTCAACTGATCAATCGATCGGAATCACCGCGCGCAGCCAATCAATTTGGGCCATCGACAATGGCCCGCCTGGAGAGAAGAGCGGATTCGTGGGGAGAGCGTCGGCTGCCAACAGCCAGTGATAATGGACATGGACGAGCTGGGGAAAAACTGCGCGCACCAGGGCCGGCTCAATCTTATCGTGTTGATGCAAAGGATAATTGTAAGTCGGCGGCAGCTCGCGAACGCGCCTTGTGCTGCTCCAGATAGCCAGAGACAGGGCTGCCTGATTCGATCCCCAAAGATTTCCGGCGGCTGGCTCAATCCAGCCGGCGCCGGTCCGGAACGAACCTGCATTCTTAAAAGGCCTGAGGCCCTGGCGAATCGAAGCAAAGAAAACATCCGCCCATCGTTGCAGGATACCGAGCCGGGATCTAACCACAACCAGGCCAGCGTTGTAATTTGCTTTGATTTGCTGACGGTCGACAAACGATTCGCGCCAGGGGATCTGGTCGTACGGAAAATCGGATACGCGACAAAGGTCCTGCCAATAAGGATCGAAGGTATCTGAGAGTCCGCTGGTCGACATTCCTTTTACATCTACCGGCCGCACGGCCACGTCGACATCTGTAACCAAATCAATCTCGGTAGGTTCGCTTAGAAAGAGGGTATCGCTGTCGAGAATTACGAGTATCTCGTGGGCGAACGTCCCTTCGACGTGAGCGGCGGCCACCACCCGATTCGCCGATCCGTATTCAGGGCATTCAGTATTGAGCAGACGGTCCACGTAAGTGACGCCCAACTCTTCCAACGCTAGCCTCGCGCGGGTTGAAATTGAATGGCCCGCACGCGGAGAGAGAGCATAAAGCGAACAGTTACTGAAGCGACCTGCATACCGGCGGATGCTGTCGAAAAGGAGGAGCGCCTGGGCCTCGATCACGCCACCTTCGATACACGCGACAAACCCCACGTCGGGCCTCTGGGTGATGCTGAACTGTGATGACGTAGCGTTGATCCTCTCGTGGATGCGCTGAGTAACGCGGTGACGATTTCCAAAGGAATCGTGCTGACAGAAGCTACCGCACGACTGCTCACCTGTCACGCAGTCGAGTGTGCCAAAAAAGCGTCACCCGCTCGGACCATAATTAACGCAACCAGGATTTGTCTGATATTATACAAACCTCGCCTCTTCAGCGATCTGCCCTGGAAATGATCAAACTATGAACTCTCCGGATTTCGAAGCCCAAACTGTTATTGCGCCATATCACCCGCCTGTGATTACGAATGGCCATCCAAGAGCAGCGTCCTGCATTGCGGGGATGCACCGTTCCGGGACTTCCATGGTGGCCAGGCTCCTGCATGACTGCGGAGTATTCCTTGGTCCAGAGGACGAACTTAGCCAGCCGGTACCGGATAATGTCGAGGGGTATTTTGAGAACCTGCGTTTTGTAACGCTCAATGACGAGATCATTAACCAACTGGGGGGGACCTGGGACGAGCCACCGAGATTCATTTCTGGTTGGGAATTTGCACCGGAGATTGTCTGCCTGCGGGAGCGGGCCGAAGAGCTGGTTGATCAATTTCGTCGTAACAGCTGGGGCTGGAAAGATCCGCGCAACTCGCTGACGCTCCCCTTTTGGCAGAGACTGATTCCTGCCTTGAAGGTCGTGGTGTGCGTTAGAAATCCTTTAGAGGTTGCGCGTTCCCTATTCCTGCGCGGCGACGCTATTAGCCCAACTGAGTTTGAACTATGGATGACCTACTATCGCCAACTCCAGGCGACACTCTCGCCATCCAACCGGCTGATCACCCATTACGAATCGTATTTCGAGAACCCGCTTGCCGAGTTACGAAGGGTGCTGACCTGGCTTAATCTGGAGGTCCCAGACGAAACCGTCGAACGCGCCTGCGCTAATATCTCGGCCTCGCTTCGTCACCACTCCGTCATGACAGAAGAATTGATGAGTACGGACATGCCGGATGAAGTGCTCGGGGCTTACCTGAGTCTTTGCGCCGAAGCTGGGCCGGTGTTTCAACAGGCGCGTAAGCTGCAAACGGCAAAGTATCCCGAAGCTGCGGCCGGCCGGGCGAACGAAGTTAGCGTCCTGCTGAACGAACTGCAACAATTAAGAGCGCACTACGCGGCCCGAGACAGCACGCTGGAGGAGATTCTTCATTCAAAGGCATTCAGGTTGGTTACTTTATTCTGGCGACTGCGACGTCCGAAGCGAGTACCACGTCCCACTTAACCGCACTCCCACCGGTGGACAAGATGCCGCGCTCCGAGTAGCGGCTTAGTTTCCGATTGGGTAGAACGACTTGTTATTGGGAACCGCGGTCGCCCTGGCCGCAAGTCGTGGCTGGGCATACCTTCAAAGAAACCGCGTTCGCGCTGTGCGCTCAATGTGGGCGAGGGCGTTCGTTCCCGGTCACAAGTAAACTCAAACTCTGACCACTACCTTCGCCCGCTCCGTGTGAGACGAGCATCAGTTTTCTGCTATCATCCCTCTCCATTATTATCGTTGTTCTGAAATCCTAAGGCGGTGTTTGCTTCCCGGAGAGCGAAGAGGTCGGGAGATTGTAAACTAATGAATGTTCCTTTCTTGGACCTGAAGGCTCAGTACCGCGAACTACACGAGCAACTCGATGACGCATACCGTCGTGTAGCCGAGTCATGCCGCTTCATCCTCGGACCGGAAGTTGAACAGTTCGAAGCCGAATTCGCAGCCTACTGCGGAGCCAAACATTGCGTGGGCGTCGGGAATGGCCTGGATGCCCTGCATGTGATCCTCCGAGCTGCCGGGATTGGAGCGGGAGATGAAGTGATCGTCCCGGCGAATACATACATCGCCAGTTGGTTGGCCGTGTCTTATGTGGGAGCTACGCCGATTCCGGTCGAACCCGACGAAAGAACCAACAACATCGATGCCGGCAGGATTGCCGCAGCGGTCACGCCACGCACCCGCGCAATCATGCCGGTTCACCTTTGTGGCCAAGCGGCCGACATGGACGCGGTCAACGAAGTAGCTGCCCGTCATGGTCTGTTGGTTTTTGAAGACTGTGCTCAGGCCCACGGCGCACGTTACAAAGGGACCCGAGTGGGGACGATGGGAACCGCCTCGGGCTTCAGTTTCTATCCCGGGAAAAATCTCGGGGCGGCGGGTGACGGTGGCGCCGTGGTAACCAATGACGGCGACTTTGCGCGACGTGTGCGAGTAATCAGCAACTACGGTTCAGAGGCCAAATACTATAACGAGATCAAGGGTGTAAATTCCCGGCTGGACGAATTCCAGGCTGCATTCCTGCGGGTTAAGCTGACGCGGTTGGACGATTGGAACAATCATCGTAAACAAATCGCCCAACAGTATCTGGATGCACTCGAGGGCGTGGCCGATCTAACCTTGCCATACGTTCCGGATTGGGCCGACCCCGTCTGGCATCTGTTCATGGTGCGACATCCGCAGCGCGACCTGCTGCAAAAGCACCTGACCGCCAACGAAGTTGGCACGATCATTCATTATCCGGTGCCCCCGCATTTGCAAAAGGCTTATGATGACCTCGGGTACACTCGCGGCGCGTTTCCGATTTCCGAAAAATTAGCGGACGAGGTCTTAAGCCTGCCCATGAGTGCTCATCAAACAACCGCAGAGACTGAGTACGTAATCGAGCAACTTTCCGGCTTCGGATCGGTCATCTCAAAATCGCAGTCGCAATGAAGGTACTTACCTTGTCCGGGTGACAGTCCCGCTCGTGATCGCTGAGCAAGCAGATTTATTTCAATCATCATGAGTCAATCCCTGCTGGTTCCGCCCTATGGCGGCGAATTAGTCGACCTGATCGTCCCGGAAGATGAACGAGACGAACTAAAGGCAATAGCAACTCACCTTCCCTCAATTCAAATATCGGAACGCTCAGCTTGCGATCTTCAGTTGCTTGCCTGCGGCGCCTTCTCACCACTCGATCGTTTTGTCGGCAAAGCAGACCATCAGCGAATACTCGACGAAATGCGGTTGGACAATGGATCAATCTTTCCCATCCCCATCACGCTGCCGATTGATGCGAACACAAACGTACAACTCGATCGAGAGATCGCAATCCGCGACGCCCGGAATGAACTGCTGGGAATTATCACCGCAGAAGAAATCTATGAGTGGGACGCGGACGAGGTTTCGCAGAAAGTTTTTGGCACAACAGATCCGAGACATCCTTTAATTGCGGAAATGGATCGGTGGGGCAGGTTCAATCTCTCCGGTCGTCTCCGAGTTTTTCCAATCGCACGCCATCGGGACTTTCCCGATCTGCGCCTCACGCCCTTGCAGGTCCGGGCGAGACTGAATCAACTGGGTTACCGAAACGTCGTGGCATTTCAAACCCGAAACCCGTTACATCGGGCCCACGAAGAAATGACCAGACGGGCAATCGCTCAGGTAGAGGGAGCGTTGCTGCTTCATCCGGTCGTGGGCCTGACCAAGCCGGGCGACGTGAATTCCCATACGCGCGTGCGGACTTACAAGGTGTTGGCGGAGCGTTACTATGATGCAAAACGGATCCTGCTGGCGCTGCTCCCGGTGGCCATGCGGCTGGCCGGCCCTCGGGAAGCACTCTGGCACGCGCTCATCAGGCGGAACTATGGCGCGAATCATTTGATCGTAGGTCGAGACCACGCGAGCCCTGGCAACGACTCAAAGGGCGGGCCCTTTTACGGACCTTACGAGGCTCAGAAATTGTTGGCAGAGTTCAGTCAGGAACTAGGTGTGGGTGTAATCCCATTCAGCGAGTTGGTTTATCACCCGGACAGTAACAGCTATGTGGAAGCGTCTGCAGCAGAATCCGGCGCGCACGTGATGACCCTCTCCGGCACCCAGGTTCGTGAAGAGTATCTGGCCCAGGGCCGTGAACTTCCGGAATGGTTTACTCATCCGGAGGTCGCACGGATTCTGCTGGAAGCATATCCGCCGCGGCATCGTCAGGGGCTCTGCATCTGGTTCACCGGTCTGAGCGGGGCGGGCAAGTCAACCACGGCTGAAATACTTACGGAACTGCTGCTGGAACTGGGCCGCCGGGTAACTGTCCTCGATGGCGATGTGGTGCGGACGCATCTATCCAGGGGTCTTGGATTCAGCAAGGATGACCGTGATACCAACATCCGGCGCATCGGCTTTGTCGCGGCTGAAATTGTTCGTCATGGAGGCGTGGCAGTCTGTGCCGCAATCAGTCCGTACCGTACGACTCGCAACGAGGTCCGCAATATGGTCGGAGTAGATCAATTCATCGAAGTATTCGTGGACACTCCGATGGCAGTCTGCGTACAGCGTGACCCCAAGGGGATATATGCCAGGACCAGGCGCGGCGAGATTGAAAACCTGACCGGATTCGACGATCCGTATGAGCCGCCGGAGCAAGCTGAGTTCGTACTCGATACCGTGAGGAAGAGCGCAGAGCAAAACGCGCAGTCAATCCTCAGCGATCTGGTTGAGCGAGGTTTTGTGCTTAGACACTAGCCACCGCAATGCCGCGGATCCGGAGTCTCGTCATCACACGGTGGGGGGCGATCAAGTAGCCTTGGCAGAAAATCGATCAGAGTTCGCGCAACGCGCCTGGATGAGCACCTGGGCGCCGCGCATGGTCGTGGGTGGATTCGTTTCTTTGTTCCTGGTTCATTTCGCCTTCGTTTGGAAATCATCGGTCAACATCCCTTCCGACGATGAATGGTCCGTATTTCGCAGCCCGGCCCCATTTTCGCTCAGCTGGATACTGTCCCAGCACAATGAGCACCGAATTGTCACCACCAAATTTGTTATCTGGCTGCTGTATCAACTAACTGGTTGGAACCTTCGAGCCCACATAATTCTTAACTTCATTATTTTTGGCGTAACGGTTGGTTGGTTGATCTGGGTTGTCAGGCAACTTGAGCCCCGGATGCGTCTTTGGGTCATCCTGAGCTTCGCCGTCTTTCTGCTCTCCCCCGTCCTTTGGATGAATCATCTGATTGGTCTTCAAGTCTGCTTTCATTTCTGGTTATTGTCTTTGCTTATCTCCACCTATTTCCTGTTCGGCTCAATTCAGACCTGGCGACGCTTGGCCATCGGTGTGCTGGCCACGATCGTCTCTTTATATTCTTTGGGCACGGGAATGATTTCAGGACCGACCGTGATTTTTCTGTTCTGTGTATTCAAAGTTGATCGCGCAGTTTCCGCGCCGAGTCGTCAGGAGCGCGCTCATGAAATCAAACAGCTCGGCTTCGTCGCAGTAGCGGCGGTGAGCGCGATCGTGGTGTGGTTTGTCGGCTTTCTTAAACCCAACAACTCTCGGGGTTTAGCGTTGCCTTTTGCAATGAGTTTTTGGAGACAGTTTCTAAACCTCGTTGCTTTCGGATTCGGCATTGACCGGATCTCGAGTGTCCTCGGAGGCATCTGCCTGCTGATTGTAGTAGTACCTGTGGTCATGCAAGTCATCCAAAAGCGCGGCAAGTTGTCGACCGCCCAATGGACGATAAACGTGACCGTGATAGCGATTGTGTTCACTCTGGCATCGGTTGCCGCGGGGCGCGCGCCGTTTGGAATTGAATGGTCCAAAACCTCGCGATATGCCGAGATTGGAATGCCACTCATCATTCTATCCGCGGTGAGTTGGAGTTGTTTGCTGCAACGAAGAAAAATAATCAGGGTCCCGGTGCTCGTAAGTCTCTGGTTCTTTTGTCTGATTTCGTTCTCGAATAACTGGAGCTTTCACACCTACAGAGAAGTTGCCGCGACCAAGAGAATCGGAGCCCTATGCGCGCAGGTGTACTACGCCAACGGGGGCGACGGTCTGTGCCCACACCTGTGGCCGACTTCGCTGGCAGCTCCATTTGATCGGGCGAGGCAGATGAACCTTTCCTTCTATCGAGAGATCTCTGCCCGGATAGAATTCGACCGCGATCAGGTTATTAACGCGACCCCGTCAACGCCGAGCTATTCGGGCTGGCTCGACGTTGTCAATTGTCAGAGGATTGCCGGCTGGGCGACAAGTACACCTCGACCACCAACCCCACTCAACGTTGATCTCTATGCTGAAGGTCGGATGATCGGCACGTTCCCGGCCGAACATTTCCGGCCGGAAGTCTACCAGGCGGGCGCCGGGCCCTTGCTCTGTGGTTTCGATTTCCCCACACCGGAAATGCTGCGGGACGGTCAGCCTCATTCAATCACCGTAAAGATTGCGGGGGCCTCGTTCTTGCCGACGGGAACGACGGGTGCGGTCACCTGTAGCCCGGCTAAGTAAAGTCCTGGAAAGGTGAACGAGACTGATGGTCGCGCCCTTGAGACTGGCAAATCCGATCAAATGTAAAAGTGGCGTAATCAGGGGGCGTCAGGCTATCATTCGAAGCGCGTCCCAACCAACTATCAGGTACCGCATTTTCATGCGGAGCAAGCAGCTAACGCAGCGCGCGGCCGCAATTGCCAAAGCGCCAAGCTGGTGATTTGTCAGACACGGAACACAGACGCGACCGCAGCGGGAGGGCCGCCCCACGATCAATCCGGCTCCGCTCGCGACTTCATTAGAACAAGCGAAGAGACTCAATGCCTCGATCTATCGTGATGCAAAAATTGAAGGCCAGGGCAAATAAAAGGTGATGCGCCGTCTCCTGACAAAAGATCTTGCTGCCGTCGGTCTGCTGACGCTGTTGGTCGTTACGGCATTCGCTAACGTGGTCTTCGGTGGCAAGTCTCTCCTTCCCTCCAGCAACGAAAATCCCATGGACTGGCGGCCGACTGATCAGAATTACGGCCCGGGCTTTGTCCCGCACGAAGAGTGGGCGCGACGGGGTTTGTTCGTCGCCGTCAATTACCGCGACACTGCTGCTTCCGCGCTCCAACTGGAACCTTCGAGAGAGTTTTTCCGTCGCAGTCTTTTGCGTGGTGAGTTTCCCTTCTGGGATCCCTATGTCGGCGGCGGCACTCCTTCTTTCTCGACCCTGGTTCCCGGATATCTCTTTCCGCCGGCTCTCGCCGTAGTGCTGTTCGGCAACGGCAGCCTGGTAAATAATCTCTACATCCTCCTGCTGATGATTTGCGCCGGCGCCCTGACTTACTTCCTGCTCCGCCGTCACGGTTTGAGTTGGCAGGGATCGATAGCAGGCGCCATCGCGTTTACGTTTTCGGGCGCGATAATTCAAATGACCCCCTCCGAACTGGGCCAGCCGGTAGCAATGTTTTCTCTGCCGCTCCTGGTTGCCGCGCGGCTGATCGATCGGCCGTGCGCCCGTCGCGCCGCCGAGCTGGCGCTGGCCTTCGCCTTTGTCGCCCTCGCCTCGTTTCCTCCGATTCTGGTGGCTGTGTTCGGCACCAGCATGGTCTATCTGATCGTGACCATCATCCTTCGACCTCGGGGAGAGCGCGCAAAGATAGCGGGCTGGTTCGTTGCCGGCGCCGTTACCAGCATGGCCATTGTCGGTCTTGCTTACATCCCTGCCCTCCCTGTGATGGCCGATTCAACGCATATCACCGAATACTATTCCACAGCCGGGGTCAGCTTCCTGCATCCCAGACTGATCATGCAATTGCTTTCGCCTACGATTGCCGGAGGGTCGGCGATTTACCGAGACTCTCCCCTGCTCGGGCCAACCGGTCTGCACCTCTTCTACACCGGCGTCATCCCGCTACTACTTTCCGGCATCGGTTTCCTGGCGCCTGCGGAACGCCGGACCCGCGTCCTCAAACTTACGGCGATCCTCGTGGGGGCGCTGGCGCTCGCGAAGATCTTTGGTTTGCCGCCGGTGCAATGGGTGATTTACCTCCCTTTGCTACGCAACATTCATTACGCGGCATACTTCGGAATCGTCGTGGCCTTCGCCATTGCAATCCTGGCCGCGCTCGGTGTCGAGGCGCTGGTTAGGAGTCGTGCTCGCAGATGGCAAATCGCGGCCAGCGGCGCAGTGCTGGCGGTCGCGCTGATACTCCTGCGAATTTCTGCCGCGCGAGCCGGCGTGCACCTACATCCCGAAGGGTGGCGGTGGATTGCAGACTTTCGCGTACTGGTGCTGTTCGCAATTCTTGGCGTCGGGTTCGCCTTCGTGGCCACTCGCTCAATGAGGGCCGCGCGCATAGCGATCGCGCTCGTAATCTCGATACTGATCGTTGAGGGGATCAGTAACAGTGTCTATCCACGTCAGCAGCGCTGGAACGTCTGGGCACACCCGCCCCGGTATGTCGAACTACTGGCTGACCGGAACACCGGTGGACGGGTGCTGCCCATGCCCAACTATCCGGCCAACACGGAACAGGTGTTTCGACAGCCAACAATCGACTCGCTGACGCTCAATACTTCGCCGCGCATATTCGATTTGTACCGTCGCTATTTTTCTCCAAACATCGGCAACTTTCTCCAGTCCACGCGACGCATTCCTCCGGAACGAATCCTGGACATCGCGAACATCGAATACCTGGCCATCTCCACGCCCGACAATTCAAATTTGCTCGAAGCCCAAAAACGGGGTTACCAAACGCTGTTCGCAGATGAACTCCTTTACCTGGAGCGGCGGCCGACCGCACCACGCTACTTCCTGACCTCCGACTACCAACTTGCTCCCAGCGCACAGGCCGCGCTGGATGCCCTGCCGGCTTTGCCTGCGGGTGCAGTTGTGCTTGAGCAGCAACCTTCGTTTGCTTCAACTTCCGCCTCGAACCCGCAGGGCCGGGTGACGGTAGCGCGTTTCTCTTTGAATGAAGTTGAACTGGTTGCCGACACGCCGGCAGCGAGCATTCTCGTCTGCTCGGAAAGCAACATGAGGGGATGGACCGCAACCGTCGATGGAGAGCCGGTCCCGATCCTGGCGGCGAACTACGCCTTTCGTGGTGTCGAAGTACCTGCGGGGTTACACACGATCCGGCTTCGCTACCGACCTCCGGGTATTTATGTCGGACTGATGATCACGGTGATGGGACTGATGGCGTGCTTTTGGGGAATGCTCCAACCTCGGGTGTCACCACCCGCACCGGAACCGTGAGGGTCTTGGCGCCTACATCACCAAACCAAACCACGCACTCTTGTAAAAGCTCGAAAGAGAGATTGTACTCACCTGGTTGATTGGGAGCCCGGACCACAATGGTCAGGGTTTCGCTTTCACCAGGCGCTACAGGTCTAGCCAGATCAGCTCTCGGGCCCAGGCGTGGCAACGGATAACCGGCGCCGCCGGATGTTACGAACGAGTAGCTAAGCCGAACCGCGTAGGCTCCGCTTGTCTGTTCGGGATCGGCCATCTTTGGATCGGGCCAGGTCTTGTCGCCCAGATTCGTTAGCGTCAACGTGAACGGCGTCTCGAGACCCGCGTACACCTGGGTCGGAACATTGACCGTTGACCAACGGACTCGCATCGCAGACTCAGGCAACGCTGCCGCCTGCAGCTGCGAGGTCGCGGGCGACTCAAAATCGAAGAAAGCGGGCCTTTCGCGACGACCACAGGCAGACAACGAGACCAGGAAGATCAGTATGACCACGCCGGCTTTGGTACTGCTCTGTTGCGGATGTTGCACTGCCGTCACACCCAATCTTTTTCCAACTTACTCACGATGAAAAACTGGGCACCGAAGATGCGCCACAGGATTGGAAGTCGAAGATACAAAATTATGAGCCAGGGCCAGCTCGGCAAACGGCTGCGGAAACTAAACGGCAAGGTGCGAGGTTCTACCAGTTCCACCGTCAGTCCCACCACTTGAAGTGCCTCAACCACCGCCTTTTCAGTTAAGGCGAGGTGATGATCAAAATAGTCAAAATATTCCTTGTAGCAATAGCGAAAATTCGGGCCGAGTATCAGCAAACGACCGCCGGGCTTGAGCACCATCGCCGCCGCGCGGATGACTGCCAGCATCACATCGCGGGTGGAGCAGTGCTCTAAAAAGTTGCTCATGAAAACGACGTCGAAGTGCGCGCGGGGCAACACCTCGGTTAGCTTGTCAGCTGCTATCTCATGGACCTCGACGCCGGCCGTCGCATGGCTGCGAGTCTCAGGGTTAATGTCGACGACGACCCGTTCTGAAGCTTCTATGTGGTTGATGAACTCACAATATCCACCGCCGATTTCCAGGACTTTGTCTGTCGGCGAGACGTACCTCCGGAACCATTGGCGGCAGAGAATTTTCCAGACGGCGCGGCGGCGGGCCAGCGTGTGCTCGGGAAAGCGATGCCGGTAAAGTTGCTCGACACTCAGTCCCACCTGATCTGAGGTTTCAGCTGTGGCCGGTTTCATAACTTCGTGCCCTCTAAGTTTTCAGCGCCCGATTCAACCGTCTCGTAAGCGTTGGGCACATGGTTGCGACGATGATAGTCGCCTTTCGACAGCCACCTTTCAATGAAGCAATACAAGACAATAAACAGGTATCTGGAACCCATTTCCTGCACTTTCAGTTTTGACACTCCCGTCTTGCGGTTAATCCAGTAGTTGGGAACTATCGCGTAGCTGTATCCGCGAACGATCGCCTTCAAAGGCATCTCCACCGTAATATTGAAATGCTGGCTAAGAAAAGGTTTCAGACCCTCAACTACATCTTTCCGATACAGCTTGAAAGCGTTAGTGATGTCGTTATATTGCAGGCCGAACAGCACCCGAATGAAAGTGTTCGCCAGACGATTCAGGACCAGTTTGAAGCCAGGATACTCAACTGTCTTACCCCCGCGGATGAAGCGCGAACCAAATACGCACTCGACCCCACGTTCCTCCATCACCCGGAAAAAGGTGATTAAATCCTCCGGACGATCCGAGGCGTCAGCCATATAAATCGCCACGGCCTCTCCGGTGTAGTTTTCAAGTCCCCTGCGCACGGCTGAGCCAAAACCGTTGGGCGGCGGATTATCCACCAGCCTCAATGTCGGCACCGTTTCCTCGAGCGGCAGCAAAACTGCTTTAGTGCCATCCGAAGAATTATCATTGACGACCAGAATCTCATGATCTATCGACTCAGTTGTCAGGGCCGCGTAGAGATCCGCGACAGTCCTGGCAACGCAATCCTGTTCGTTGTGGGCCGGGATGATGATCGAAAGCTTCATGCCGATTCTTCGGCTCTCTCGCGGGTTGCGTCGACGATCTCCCCGATGATTCTGGTGAGATCGTAGCTGTAATTCCAACCAGGATATTGGCGCTGAAACTTGCGCACGTCACTGATCCACCAGATATGATCGCCAGAGCGAGCTTCATCCGAAAACTGGTAATTCAGTTTTCTGTCTGCCAACTGTTCGATCTGGCTGATCGCTTCCAACATCGAGCAATTGCTGTGACGGGAGCCGCCCATATTGTAGACCTCGCCGGGCCGGGGGTTCTGAAAAAAATGCCAGAAGGCATTTACCAGGTCGTATGAATGGATGTTGTCCCGGACCTGCTTACCCTTGTAACCATAAATTGTGTAGCGCCTGCCTGACACTGCACACTTTGCCAGGTAAGCCAGGAACCCGTGCAGCTCGGTTCCGGAATGGGCCGGCCCAGTCAAACACCCGCCTCTGAACGTTCCGGTTTTCAACCCGAAGTACCGGCCGTATTCCTGCACGGCGACGTCCGCCGCAAGCTTACTGACGCCGAACAAACTGTGCTTCGACTGATCGACGCTCATGCTTTCATCAATGCCATACCCAAAGAAAGGATGCGCGGCCTCGATCTCCCAGCGCGTTTCCTGCTCAACCAGGGGCAGGTCATTTGGAGTATCACCATAAACCTTGTTCGTCGAAGTAAAGATAAATGCAGCCTCGGGACTGTACTGGCGCATCGCTTCGAGCATCACCAGCGTGCCGTTGGCATTGATCGTAAAGTCGGTGATGGGTTCTTTGGCGGCCCAGTCGTGGCTGGGCTGGGCCGCAGCATGAACCACGAGGGAAACGTCCGGGCCGAGCCTGGCAAAAATACTCCTAACCTTTTCCTCCTCTCTGATATCGATCGAATGATGGGTGTAGTTTTTCAAGTTAGCCTGGAGCTGCCGGGTGTTCCAGGCGGTCGAAGCATCAGCACCGAAAAAGTATCCGCGCATGTCGTTATCGATCCCGACGACCTGCATCCCTTTTTCATGGAGAAACTTCGCGGTCTCGCTGCCAATGAGACCTGAAGATCCGGTTACGATTGCGACCGACATGAGTGAGCGTCCTTCGGCTTAAGTGAACAGCGGCTTCAACTCCGCTTCGTTATGCTTTAACCAGTCGAAGATATCTTCGACTATAACCTTAACCGGCCGTTGGGGCGTCCATGAAAAGCTCGCGGAGGCTTTACGGCAATCTGAGATGTAGAGGGGAATGTCCACTGGCGAAGTCTTCGGATCGGATGCGATTGGCACTTCATTCCTGGTAACTTCCCGGCACAGGGCCGTCAATTCCAACAGAGACGTCGAGCCGGCTTTGCCACCTCCGATATTGAAAATACCGCCGGCGTGATCTTCGATTCCGGCTAACTGCTCTTTGAGCAAAGCGAATAAATCGGCCGGATGAAGCAGGTCGCGCACCTGCTTGCCTTCACCGCCGAAGCCCGTGTACTTGAGCGGCTGCCGGTAAAAGTGTCTGGCGACCCAGAGCGTGAAGACGCCTTGATCTACTTTGCCAAATTGGCCCGGGCCCGCAATAACACTGCATCTATTGATTATCGCTCGCAGGCCGTAAGAGTCGGCATACTCCTGGATGATCAATTCAGAAGCGAGCTTGGTGGCACCATACAACGACCTCGGCAGGTGCACCGGAAAATCTTCCGCCACGCCCGCCGCACTGATGCCGGCAGCACTTTGCTCCGCGCCGATTTCAAAACGCGACTCAGTTTCGACGAGGTTGATCTCGTGGAGTGGACGGAGCGAATAGACTCTGGAGGTCGAGAGAAACACAAAACTTCCCGCGCGCCGCCGAGCAAACTCCAGACAATTCAAAGTGCCAATCAGATTTGTCTGCAGGAGATACTGTGGCGAGCTGGTCACTCCGGCCAGCGCGCTGGGTTCGGCGGAGGCCTCGATGAAAACATCAAAATTGCCGTCAAGGTCATCGAGGTCGCTTTGATTGCGAATATCGCCGTGCACGAAGTGCACACCGGACCTGCGGAAATGGGCCAGGTTCAGCTCAGCACCGCGGCGCTTCAAATTGTCCACCGCGACCACCTCGGCCGAGGGGTCTTCACTTTTGAAGGAGAGGGCGAGACTTGATCCGATAAATCCAGCCCCGCCGGTGATTAGAATTTTCATCGATTCCCCGGTCAGCGTGTCTTAACTTTTGAAGCGGCGGCGAACGAACTGAAATGGCGGTGCCAGGAAACGGTTCTTCAAACGACCATAACGAGAAACCCAGCGCCATGCCCGGGACTTGAGAATGGCGTCCAGTTGTTCCTTCGGTGATATCTGAACGATTGGGACATATCTTTTCTCAGCTGGAATTCTTCGCTTTAGCTCGGCCGAGTTGAATGGGTCCTGATACCCGCGGCGTTTGGCTGCGAAATCCCGATAATACAACCTGAGGTTTTTCGGAATGATTTCCCCGTTGTCGAAATATCCAAACGTGTAGGGCCACTGTCTCGCTTGCGCGTGTCCATTACGGACAATCAGTTCCTTGTATTCAGCGAATAACGGTCGAATGTCCCGCCGGCTCGACAACCGGTACCGGGCGAGGTGGTCGGGAATATGAGCTGAGATCAACGAACTCTCCGGCAAATAACCGCTGAAATGAAAGAAGTACAACGGCCCGCCGTTACACATCCATGACCCGTTCTCTCTGCTGATCCGGCGGCTGTGCAGGTTCCAATAGGCGACGTTGTAACCCACGTCAGTCTCAATCAGAATATTCTCAAAGAAGATCGGGGCCAGATCAATAAACTTCTGATCCACGAAATAACCATTCATCAGATCGACCACGCACTTCTTGTACAGTTTGGGTTTCCACCAATTAAGAAAAGCCCGCGCGTTATCGCTTGAGTTCACGCCAATGAAACCCAAATTATAGGTGCCGGCTCTGAGAATGTGTCCATCGTTCGGCAGTAAATCGTCGTCCGGATAATCCTTGTCCAGATGAGGGGTCAAAACGACATCATACCGGCCCAGCTTTTCAAATAGATCATCGAGCCGGCCCGTGATCAGAATGTCAGGATCGATGTAGAGCAAACGCTCAACAGATTTCTCCGCGACCAAATACTCGAGGAGGTGTGCCTTGGCTGCGGTGCACAATTCTTTGACGTCGTACTTGAAACGAAACCCGGCTAAATCCGGAATTCCTATTTCAGTCAGTTCGATTATTTCAAAGCATTCGGCGGCTGGATCGATATACCCTTCATAGTCGTCAACGATCAGCACATAGCATTTGGAATCCGGATGTAAGGACAGGTAGGACTGCGCCAGCGTTCTCGCGAAGGCCAGATAGTTCTTGGCGATGATGGTACAAATGGCCCGGGGCTGAGTCATCTTAACTCTTCGCTGGGTACTCGTGGGTTTTTCGACTTGCTGTTCGCGTTCGCAAGCGCTGAGTGGTGACTAAACTTAAAGCCCGTTACCGGCGCCAGGCTTCTTTGCTTCCGAACAAGTGATCGAGGAGCAAATCATAGCTGTCTGCTTCATGCGTTTCAATGCTCAGAAATTCCGGTAGGCCTTTCCGCACCACCCCGTGAAAAGCGGCTCGCTGACCACTACTGTAGAGAAGCTCGACGCCAAAACCTGCGGACTCGAATGCCTGGGTGACGGCCGCGGCATTTGGCCCAAACCAATTGGTACTATCGCCATTAAGCTCGCTCCCCCGGTAAAACCTCCAGAGGGGAATCTGATTGTGGTCCGGACTGAGCCCACTATCGCTAATGTGCGTTTCGATGAAGACGTCCCCGGTGGCAACGCGGCGGATATTGTCGATGCCCAGCATCGGATAGCGTAAGTGATAAAGGACGCCACAGAAGAGCACTGTATCAAAGTAGCCAAGCGTGCCGGGATCCAGATTGTAAGTCGAACCCGGTTGAAATTTTGTTTTAGTTGACCCGACTGCTTCGGCTAATTTTCGGTGACCCCAGTCGGGCGTATCCAACGGCGTGATCCCGATGACCTCAGCGGCCCCACGCCTTTCGCATTCCAGACTCATGCAGCCGTTGGCCGAGCCAATGTCCAGGACGCGTCTTCCCGACAGATCAGCAGGCAAATTAATCAGGTCACAAATCTCGGCAATCGGATTAATTCCGGGGGTAAAGATACCGGCAAAGACTTCCCACTTCTGATACCAGGTAATTCCGTGGAAGAATTCGTCGGGATCGAAATCATTTGGTGCCGGAGGCGCCGGGATGCTGGCGTGGACAGGTTCTGCCGCAGAGTGCCTGTCGGGCTCGATGAGGGGCTTAACCTGCGGGTCGTTCTCTGTCATACGATCACGATCCTAACAGGAACATTGTCATCAATTCCAGCAACTCCTGCTTCGATCTCCCGAAATCAACGGCCGCTGGACGTTGCCAGCTTCGCTGTCCCGATAGAAACAGCGTCCATCAAAGAACCTTCCAGCCGATCAATACTGAGTCCCACGTTCCATTTGCGCTGCACGTGGGCGGCTGCGTTTTCCCCCATTTGCTTTGCCATGACTGGATTCTGCAGCAGTGATGCGGCGGAGCGTGCCAGGGCACCGGGATCAGCATCAACCAGAAACCCATTCAGCCCATCCTCGATGGATTCACGAACGCCGCCTTCCGCGACAGCAACTGCGGGCAAACCACAGGCGTTCGCTTCCAGCGGAGCAAAACCGAAAGGCTCGAGTCTTGACGTGTAAAGCAACAACGCGGCTTTGTTCAAAGTAATAACCAAATCTTCGTCGGAAATTGTGGCTCTGACTTGCAGGTCCACCCCGAGTGAAAGAGCGAGCTTCTGTACTTCGCTCCGATAGGTGTCGTTGCCCGAGTTCGCGATCCAAACCAGCGGTGGCCGGGGCTCTGGCAGAAGAGCCACTGCCCGAACAGCCAGATCGACTCGCTTAATGGAATCGAATGAACCCAGGCCCACAATGAAGCCTTCGCGTTCGAGATTGAGATTACGAAAGAGCGCTGTGTCAACGCCGAGATAACAAACCCTTGCCTCCACACCGTAAGCCCGCAAAAGACTCTCACGGCTAAAATAAGAGTTGACCAGAATCGTGTCGCAAGCCTGCGCGTTAAGCCATTCTTGCTTAGCCTGGACCCGCAGCGTCTGCAGTTGTTGATAATCCGCCAAACGCCGGCGCGGCCGGATCGAGTCAGCCTGGTCGAGGTTCTCAACTCCCGACACCCAGGGGAGAATGGGCGCAGCTTCATACAGATATCTACATGGCTCCTGCAGGTATAGCACCTTCGGGATGCGGGCATGGCACATGATGTAAGGCATCTGGTAGAGTACTGAGCTGTTTGCGAAAAGCAGATCAAAGTCTCCCGCCTCAATCTCGCGCGCGCAACGTTGGCAGGCTTCGTCGTAAGCGCGCATCCGTTCGATGGCTTCGCGATCGCCGCCAAAAAACCTGCCCACAAACCCATTGCGGATATTTCGTTTGACTTGATAAGGAAGGACGTGTTCGGCAGCGAATTCTGACAGCGGCAAATAAGATCGATCACTGGTATCCAGCGTCCAGCAAGTCACTTCATGTCCGCGTTCGACCAGGCCGCGGACATGGTAGTAGAGAGCGCGCTTTCCACCCCCGCTGGGGAAGTTGTGCCAGACTGCTATTTTCATTTTCCCGCTTTCAGTCCAGAACGGAAATGTTCCGCCGGCGTGCGCAACACGCCCCCACCTAGTTGTGTAACACCGCTAACATCGGTTCGCACTTCGCCCGACGCTTATTAGGGCCAATTGCCAGGTCTCAAAGAATAAACGCTCAGACCGGGTTTGTCTCTAGCTCATACTGTGTCTCCGCTTCTTTCGCCCCCATATTCCTGGTCGCGCGTAACGCATTTGGCTTCTTCCGGGACGAGGTGGGTGCCGTAATCGGGCCTCTTGACGCACCCTTTGTCAGGCCGATAGACTGACGCGCCAGTCAGAAACAAAACGCACAACTCCGATTTAGGCTTATTCCGGAACAGGCTGGCAGCCTGTGCTACTTAGCATGTCTAAAGTCACCGTCATCATACCAACCCATGGCCGGCCTGATCTGCTCCCGCGTGCCGTTGCCAGCGCTCACGCAGCGTCAACAGATATCGAGGTCATTGTGGTTGACGATGCTTCCACCGATCACACAGCTTCAGTTTGCGACGGGTTGAGCGGGATCAGATACATTCGTTTGGAACGAAATCAGGGAGTGGCCGGCGCACGTAATGTGGGCCTGCTCGAGAGTACCGGCAAGTATGTGACTTTTCTGGATGACGACGATCTGCGACTGCCGGGATCGATTGACCTGCAGGTGCAGGCCCTGGAAGAAAACCCCGCAGCCGGATTTGTTTGTGGCGCAATGATCATGGCCGATCAGAATTATCAGCCCACTGGCGAAGTCTCCTTTCCACGTCATCGGGGAGGCGACGTTTTCTGGGACCTGCTGGAGTTGGATTTTCCGGTCATGCCCCTCTCAACCCTGATTCGCAAAGAGTGTTTTCTGCGCGTGGGCTTGCTCAATCAACACCTGCGCGGCATCGACGATTGGGACATTTTCGTGCGCATAGCTGAACGCCATCCGGTCGTCGTGATGGATACCCCGGTCGGATTATATAGATGTCCGACGCCGTCAGCGGCGCAGGGCTCGTCGGACCGTGCGGCGCAACTTCGCGGTGCGGCGCGCCAGTTGACGCAGTTACTCAAACTTCCTCGCGCCCAGGCCGCGACCCCAGGTCAGCGTCGCGCAGTTCGCCGCCGCGCCAACAATCGCCTGGCCGACACTTTGTTATGGAACGCGGCGCGGCAATTTGCAGGTGGTGAATTGGGCGCCGCATACAGGAATATTTTGGGGGCACTGCGAATAAACCCTTTGCGAGCGATTCGTCCCCGTGCGTATAAGAATCTGGCGGGAAGACTGTTACTTAACCGCTCAGTGATTCAAACATGATTCAACATTAGAATCTGCAGACGCGCTGACTCGCACCCGATCACCTCCGGACTAACATTTATCCCATGCCATTGGCCAGTATTATCATCACCACGCACAATCGACCCGAATTGCTACCGCGGGCCGTTAACAGCGCGCAAGCTGCTGGTAAGAACGTGGAAGTCGTGGTGGTTGACGATGCATCCTCGGACGAGACGGCCGCGGTCTGCAACAAGCTTTCAGGCATCAACTATGTTCGGGTCGAGGCAAACCAGGGTGTCGCCGGCGCGCGCAATATCGGTCTGGTCGCCAGCCGCGGGGAATATCTGAGCTTCCTTGATGACGATGACGCGCGACTGCCTGGTTCGTTGGACGCCCAGATCGAGTCCCTTCATCGCGAACCGCAGGCGGGATTGATATATGGCCGCGCGATCTATGGCACTCAGGAAGGCTTACCCGGCAAACGATCTTACCCAAAGGAGTGCCCGGCTGGGGACATCTTCTGGAAACTTCTGACTCGCAATTTCATTCCCTGCGGCAGTGCCGTTTTTCGCCGCTCATGCCTGACGCGGGTCGGCTTACTTGACGACGCAGTTTCTGGACTCGATGACTGGGACTTGTGGGTTCGCATCGCCGAGGTCTATCCCATCCTGAGTGCCGAAGCGCCGGTCATCGTCTGGCGACGATCAGCGCCTAACTCCGGACAGGGCACCTCGCGGGCGGCTCAACTGGTTTCGCAGAGCATCGGTCAGTTCCGCCATGACTGGATGAAGTTACCGCGCGCGCGGAGCG
>JBBRMS010000032.1:0-44029 GCA_038230715.1 Pyrinomonadales bacterium | reverse complement strand
TTGGGTTCGCATCCTACCAGAGCATCAGCGGACCCAGTCAAGGGTCCCTGAAATCGGAAAGCGCCTCTTGCTGATTCATCTTTCAGGCGAAAGCGATCCAGAAACGAATGGAACAAAACCATTTTCAAGGCGTCTAATTTTCGCGACCCATTTTACACGCAGATGACACAAGGGTCTTGACCGAAAAACGATACAGGAAGAGAATGGCGTCATGAAAAACCCCATCATTGGCTGCCTCATAATGCTGCTGGTTCCGGCTGTTGCAGCCAACGCCCAGGATCAGCCATTCAATCAATCCACTCCGGTCTGTTGCTCGAACTACGAGAGCACCATCGTAAACCCACCCAGGGGCATAGACTTCAAAATAATTATCATCGTCCCGCCAAAGGACTTCGACCAGGCCATGGTCTTGAATCCATGCCCCGAGATGCAAACATCTCCGCCTAAGGTCTCCGTCCCGGATTACCCCAATGGGGCAAAGCAATTCTTCAAACTACCTCCCTTCACAGTCACAAAATCCAGCGACCGGATCGTGCACCTTTGGAACTAGTCGGTACCGACAACGCAACCCTATTACTTCAGTTCGACTCGCGATTGATCTCATACAACTGTTTAGACTCGACGACCTAACTCCCGGGAGCAGTAGCGACCGGGGCTTGCATTCAATCCGCGACGGCACCGAGCGGTTGTAATCTGAAGCAATTGCGTGAGTGGAACTTCAAAGCCCACCGGGCGTGGGGTTAACGATGTGCCTTGTATTCCTCATCGATCCCTTAAAGGCAGCGACGATTGTCTTTCCGATCTTCTTTGTCGTCTGCGTTCTCGCCGCGCTTTACTTTCAAGAGCGGAGCAAGCGCCTTTAGCGACCAAGTGCCGTCGTCACCCCAGCGACTTTCAGAAAGAGCCTCGAAACGGTTAAGGTATTCTTTCTTCTCCACCGACTAGCGATAAGGCGATCCAGAAACTGTGAACCTGATTGAACTGCAAGACAGAATCAAGAGTGGGCTGCGTGTCGCAGCCAACGAGTTGTTTCAGATAGAACTCGATCAACTGGTTACCGAAGTGCCTCCGCGCACCGAACTTGGCGATCTTGCCTTTCCCATCGCTTTTGAGCTCGCTAAGAAAATCAAGCAGAAGACGGGCGAGAAACGACCCCCGCGAAGTATTGCGGAAGCCTTGAAGCCAGCTTTGGAAGACATCGAAGAAGTCGCTCGTGTCGAAGTCGCGGGCGCCGGTTATCTAAACGTCTTCTTCGATCGCGCTCACCTGCTCTCCGTACTCTCGTCAAAACTGGAAGCGCCTGACCCGGTTTTGAGTGACGCGCGAAAGCTCATGGTCGAACACACCAGTATCAACCCCAACAAGGCCGCGCACATCGGACATGTGCGCAACGCAGTGCTGGGCGACACCTTTGTGCGCATTCTGCGGGCGGGTGGAAATCGAGTCGAGGTACAAAACTACATCGACAACACCGGCGTCCAGGTCGCAGATGTCGTGGTCGGTTTCATGAATATTGAGCAGTTGACGCTCGCTGATATTAAAGCTCTGGACAGTTCCCTGCCCGCTGAACTGCCATTTGATTATTACTGCTGGGACCTTTACACGCGCGTGGGAGCCTTTTATCGCGAAGGTGGGATTGGCGGCGAGCCAAACACCGAGCGCTTGAAATTACGCATTGAAGTACTGCATGCCATCGAAGCAGGAAACAATCCTACAGCTGAGCTGGCCGACTATGTTGCGACGCGAAACGTCGAGCAAATACTTCTGACCATGGAGCGTCTCGGCATTCGCTATGACCTGCTGGCCCGCGAGTCTGAGATTCTGCACCTGAATTTCTGGAACCGGGCATTCGAGCTGATGAAGGAACGTGGTGTGATTCACTTTGCCGCGGAAGGGCGAAATCGAGGTTGTTGGGTCATGCCCTTTGAGTCGCACACCGGCACCGAAGAGCACGAGTCAGATAAGA
Source organism: Pyrinomonadales bacterium (assembly GCA_038230715.1). Classification (GTDB taxonomy): domain Bacteria; phylum Acidobacteriota; class Blastocatellia; order Pyrinomonadales; family Pyrinomonadaceae; genus UBA11740. Next base: position 42,063 of record JBBRMS010000032.1, on the reverse strand, counting down.
TCATCGTGCGGTCCAATGGTACGGTGACCTATACCGGCAAAGACATAGCCTATCAACTTTGGAAATTGGGCCGGCTGGGACTCGACTTCAACTACAAGCCTTTTCGTTTCTATGACGACGGTCACGCGACCTGGGTAACGACGACCGAACCGAACGCGGAGATTCAGCCGGAAGTCCCGCGGCCGAATTTCGGCGGCGGCGAGATCGTTTATAACGTGATCGATTCGCGCCAATCATATCCGCAGGACATTGTGAGGAAGGGCGTCGCCGCGGTCGTGCCTGAGCTTGGTGAAGAAGCGAGCGTCCATCTCTCGTACGAAATGGTAGCGCTCTCGCCGACGGCTTGTGGCGAACTAGGTATCGAACTTTCCACCGAAGATCAGAAGCGGCCTTACATTGAGATGAGCGGACGCAAAGGCCTGGGTGTAAAGGCCGACGATCTAATCAGCCGGCTGGAAGCAGACGCCCTTGAGGAAGTTAAGACTCGTCATGCGGAACTGTCAGAAAAGGAAATGCGTGAGACAGCGCATGCAATTGCAACCGGAGCTCTGCGATATTTCCTGCTCAAGTTTACGCGCAATTCGGTAATCGCTTTCGACTTCAAAGAGGCCCTTTCGTTTGAAGGTGAGACTGGTCCCTACTGTCAGTACGCCGCAGTGCGAGCCAACTCAATCTTTCGCAAGCTCGCTGAGCAAGCAGTCAATACCGACCCGGCCGCGAATTCGATTCGTGAGTCGAAACCGGACGTGACCAGGATCCTGGACGGAGACGATGGAAATGAGATTTGGTCGCTGCTGATGTTGGCCGGACGTCTGGATGAGTCGAATGCTCAGGCGGCAGTCAGCGCTGAGCCTGCTTTCCTGGCGAAATACACTTTCAACCTGGCCCGCGGCTTTAATCTCTTCTATCACCGTCACCGGATCATCGCGGAAGAGGACGTCACCAAACGCGCCGTCCTGATCGCGATCGCGGATTACACTCGGCAGCAATTGACCGAAGCGCTGGCGAGGCTGGGAATAACTGTCCCGGACAGGATGTGAACCTGCATCTCCCGATTGACTCGTCCGCATTCCTGGATGATTGACACTCGCGCAGACCGGGCACGCCTTCACCATTTACCAATTACCATTTACTATTAGGTCACCATGTTAATCGTAATGAAAGCCGACGCCACCGATGCGCAAGTAGCGCACGTGTGCGAAGTCATCACAGAACTCGGACTAAAACCGCACACGATGCCGGGCGCGACACGCACCGCGATTGGGATTACCGGTAATCAGGGCGCGGTTGACCCAACGCGTTTTGAAAATCTACCGGGCGTAGCCGATGCCATCCGGGTAAGTAAACCTTACAAACTCATTTCACTCGACCTGCGACCAGAGAAAACAGTTGTGCGGGTTGGCGACGCGACTATCGGTGGCGACGAGTTGGCGATCATCGCCGGGCCGTGCGCCATAGAAAGTCACGCGCAGGCTTTTGCCGTTGCCGAAAGGGTGCGCCGCAGTGGCGCGAGGTTCTTTCGCGGCGGGGCCTTCAAGCCGCGCACATCGCCCTACGCTTTTCAGGGTCTCGGTGAAGAAGGGCTGAAAATTCTTGCCGAGGTCCGTGACGTTTACGGCCTGAAAATTGTCACTGAGGCACTTGATGAAGCTAGTGTGGATCTGGTCGAACGGTACGGCGACATGATTCAGATCGGCGCCCGTAATATGCAGAACTTTTCCTTACTCCGGCGCGTCGGCAGATCGTCCCTGCCGGTGCTGCTTAAACGTGGACTGTCGGCCACCCTGGACGAATGGTTGCTCGCCGCGGAGTACATCATGTCGGAGGGGAATTATCAGGTGGTCCTCTGTGAACGCGGCGTGCGCACATTCGCCCAGCACACACGCAACACACTCGACCTCGCTTCGATTCCCGCGGTCCGCCGCATCTCGCACCTGCCGGTCATCGTCGATCCATCGCATGGCACGGGCAAGAACTACATGGTCATACCATTGGCGTGTGCTGGTGTCGCGGTGGGCGCTGATGGACTGATCGTGGAAGTGCACGATCAACCTGAGAAGGCTCTGTCCGATGGCGCGCAGGCGCTCACTCTCGAACAGTACGACCAGCTGGTTCAGGAAGTGCGTCCCATCCACGAGGTGGTTGCGCCACAACCGGTCGCCTGACTCTTACCCGACCCCTGACAGAATCCGATCAAGATTTTTGGTGAAGGCTGAACGCGGCAGGACTTGATCAAAACCTGCAGCTTCCGCCTCGCGCTGCAGCTCTGTCTGTACATGAGAAAAGAAGCCGATCAATCGGATCGAGCGTAACTGGTCATCAGCCTTCAACTGTCTCGCCAACTGAATGGGGTCAACTTTCTGCGAATGAAGATCGCAAATCACCATTGATGGTTGTGCAAGACGAGCAGCCTCAATCATCGCCTGAATACTGCGCGCAAACCGCACCGGCACTCCCAAAGCTTCCGCCGTGCCGCGAATCTTTGAAGCGAAGAAGAGATCGTCTACGACTGCGATGATGTTGCCTGTCATTGGTGTCTAACGGTTGATTTGACTCGGCGGCGCGAATCGAAGCACCCTCCGCCGCACCAGGTTAGTTGAGAAACACGCTATCGCCGCTCGCGTCCAACGATTTGATAGGCCGCTGGCGAGAGACACCGATGTGCTCTGTCCCACGATAGCATCAAAACGATCCGTCAGAGGGCAAGCACATACCGAGCGAGTTGGCCTAGTCGCGCGCACGTCTCGGGTTGCATACGAGCCGCGAACTCGGTCACGGCACGCCCGTCGCGAGGGACAAAGGCACCTTGGATCGAGCGGCGCGGCCCACTCGATGTGTTTGCGGTGTGGTCGTGCCACGCGGACCCGTTGAAGATAAGGAGTGAGCCGGCAGGACCACATGCCAGCACTTGACCGTCGTAGTCGGACCGACGGTCGGAGATAGTGTCCTCCGGCAAGCTCAACCACTGGTGCGATCCTGGCACGAAGCGAGTTGCGCCATTGTCCGGCCGAAACTCATCGACCATCAAGATAAAGCTGAGGAGGGGCCAATCGGCGGAGTTGCGCCGAACGTCAACATGCAGTTCCCCGCTGCAGCTATGCGGCCGGAGGGTCCGAGCATGCAGCGAACTGAGTTTGAACGGCCGCCCGATGACGCGGCAGCACGCATCGAGCAAAGGCGGGAATACGTAGAGAGCATCAAACTCCTTTCCACGATTCACGAAGTCGTTGACCCGCGTCGATGTACTGCCGATCTTCATGTCCCCTTCTCTTGCCGATGTCACGGCGGCATCGCATGCGTCGGCCAACCGCTCGATGCGCTCGCACGGCACCGGGCCCGGAAGAACGACAAAGCCTCGGTGATTCAACTCGGACGCAGCGTCGGCCGGAAGCTTGCTGCTTGCCGACAACGTATCGAACCAATCGCTCATCGATATTCTGCTTCTCTGGTGGTCTAACTAATATCCGATCTTTGCTTTTGCAAATCGAAGCCCTTTCGCGTAATGATTCCGCGTGGCCATCTCTGCACCGTTTCCGGATATCTCGACCCAGCCTGACAAAGGCATTGAGTTCGGTGCTCGAGAATTCGAACCGCCGGATCCCGCTCGACGCAGCCTGATTCTGGCGACATACAACATTCGTTATGGCGTCGGCAGCCGTCTGATTTCGTCAGGCTTGTGGCGCAAGATTGGAATCAATCGACCTCGACCACGTGACCGCGCCGTCGCGCGAAATCTCAAAGCCGCTGCGCAGGTTTTTTCGGATAACACTCTGGTGCCGGCGCCAGACATTCTAGCATTGCAGGAGGCCGACAAAGAGACTTTGCGAGCCGGCAGACAACACGTGGCGGCTCAACTTGCAGAAGAATTGCAGATGTCTTACGTCCATGTCGGTGCAGGCATTCCCCGCGGCGTCGCACCGAAGCAGCGCGAATGGTGGTTGAACTTTGAAGAGCAGATCGGCCTGCATGATCCGGGGGACACCGGCGTTGCCCTCTTGAGCCGGATCCCGATCACTGACATTGCAAGAATTGATTTGCCCTGGCACGAATGCGCCTGGCGCCCACGTCTGGCGATGGGAGCTACAATCGAATTAGTGGGGCGGTCGATTCGAATCCTGAACGTACATGTCGATCCGCACGGGCCGCTCGATAATCAACACGGGCAAATTGAGGCGCTGTTGGATCAAGCTGAGCTATGCCCTGGGCCGCGTGTCATTCTCGGCGACTTCAACACGCTTTCAACAGCGAAGGCAGTGGAAATCCGGAGACTGATGGAGTCCCGCAATTACTCCACGCCCTTCCCTACCGGGACGCCGACCTGGCGCGGCGCGGGCCTGCGCTATCATGCTGATTGGATTTTCGTCCATGGTCTTGAAGTGAAGCGTTGGGGCGTGGTTAAGCCTCTGAACGTTTCTGATCACTGGCCGATCTGGGCCGAGGTAACATTGCCGATTTCCAATTGCTAATTTGGGCGTGGCATTCTGTGGTGACAGGTTAAAATTAGTAATCGACAATCGAAAGTTGGGCAATGATAATTTCCAGTCGAGACAATTCCCTGCTGCGTCACGCTCGCGCCGTCCGCGATGGCAAGATTGAAGCGTCGATCTTCGTCGAGGGTCTGCGTCTTTGCGAGGAAGCAATGAAGTCAGGCCTGACAATTGAAGCGGTAATCTATTCGGAAGAAATCAAGCGCAAGGACCGGGCGGCAAAAGTGATTGAACAGCTTGGCGCAGCCGGAGGCAGGGTTGGCGAAGTCAGCGAAAAGTTGCTCGAATCAATTTCGTATACAAAGACTCCGCAAGGGATAGTCGTCCTGGCTTCCCGGCCCACGCATAACGAATTCAGCTTCAGACAAAAACAGCCCGCCTCGCCTTTTCTGATCATCCTGCACGGGATCAATAATCCGGTGAATGTCGGCGCCATTTTGCGGACTGCTGAGGCTGCAGGGGTGAGTGGCGCGATCACAACTGCGGGCACCTCCGACGCGTTCTCGCCCAGGGCCCTGCGTGGTGCCATGGGCTCGGCGTTTCGCCTGCCGATTTGGAGTGGCACTGAATATCCCAACGTGATCGACTGGTGCAAGGATCGCGGTATTCGGACGGTCTGCGGTGTTGCTCGCGGTCGGCAAAACTATACAGAGATCGATTGGCGTGGATCGAACGCGGTGATTGTCGGGACCGAATCAATCGGGCTCAAGCCTGAAGAGATTGCCCTGGCGGACGAAGTCGTGCGAATTCCGATGGCCGGCGAAGTTGAAAGTCTTAATGTGGCGGTGGCTACCGGAGTGTTGTTGTATGAAGCCAGCCGGCAACGGCCTGGCTAACTTTTAGTTAGGATTTTCCCGCCTGGACAGAGCGAATCCACTGAACAGACCATCCGTAGCTATTCCGTTTCGTGTGTTTTCGTGGATCTTAGCACCCGGTGAGAGAGCATGAATGCTATTGAGGACGGGATTCAAGCGCGTCCAATCTTTTCTCTACCCGTCGTTGATCGCCGCGTAGTTGCATCATGTCGAGAGTCAGAACGTCAAACTTGCGCTCAATGTTCTCGACGCGATCCTTCACTTCTTCAACAATATGCTTTACCGCAAAAATTTCCGCCAGAGCATTTTCCCAGATCGGTTTAGTATCAAGTGCTTTGGCTTCTACTGCTTTGACGCGGTTATCCAAATCATTCAGCCGTTCATCAACGGCGTCGAACCGTGCATCGACGGCGTCGAACCGCGCTTCAATAGCCCGGAACCGCGCTTCAAACCGAGCTTCTATCTCGTTGAGCCGAGCTTCCATCCCGTCAAACCGAGCTTCTATCCCGTCAAACCGAGCTGCGATCGCATCAAGGCGCGCAAACAAATGCCCCTCAAAACTGCGGGTGTCGGGAAGGTCTCGAGTGCGATCTTCGCTCATCAAGGCGCATTATGAGCCTTCCCCCAAAATTTTCAAGTACAGGATTTTATCAAGGGATCTTTAGTTCGAAAGGTTCATGGCCAATGCTCACGCCGGGTGCTCCAGAGGAATATTCGACCACTCGACCTCGTCTTCTGTTACGATTATGACTCGCTTTCAGATAGAATAACGTCCATAGTTTATGCATCTCTGGTAAGGGTTTCGAGAGTCGTATTTGAACTTGAGCATGAACCGGCTCGTACTTTGACTTATGGCTGACGAACAAAATCCCCCCAAGCGCCGGCGCGATACCATTCTGCCTGAGCGACTGATGCGCCGCGTCCTTGAGGGCGTCGGCGATGTAGTCGATCGAAAACTTGGTCGTACCGGCGATCCTAAAGCGGGCCTGAGCACGGACCAGATCATTCTGCGCATGAACCGGCTCATCGACGAACGGGTGCGGAATGAAAAGGGCCAGGCCAGAATTGCCCCTCATCATCTGAAACTAAAAATGGAATGGGGTACGCACGATGAAACCCCCGAAGACGTTACCCGCCGTTTGGAAACAGAGATCCTCGCGGCGGCCATAGACCACATCAACGACAACCGCTATCGCACGTTGGGACCGGTGAAAATCGAAACTGACGTCGACATCTTTACTAAGGGGATTTCGGTTGACCCAACTTTCGGCGAATTCGAAGAAGACCTGCGCAAGCAGGACCTTGAAAGTCAGTTAGGCGAACCGCTGAACGCTCGCCGGAAGGAAAAAGTCGAAGTCCACTACAGCGCGCGAGTCACGCTGCCCGAGGGCTCTCGTGAAATTCCGCTGACTCTTGTCGCCGGTGGGAGACGCGTGAACGTCGGCCGCGGCACTGACAACGATCTCTACTTCAATCACAGCAGTGTTTCGAAGGTTCATGCAGCCGTAAGAATGGACAACAGCTTAACCCTGCTGGTTGCCGATACGGGCTCAACCAACGGGACACACATCAATGGCGTGCGTATCCCTTATGGTGAGGCCCGCCCCATCACAGAAGGCGACGTCGTGGGATTCGGCGAAGTCGAGGTTCGATTTCGCAAATTAGATTCGTAACATGACGCTCGCATTGTTTCTTTTTCAAACGGCTACACCCTCGCCTGCGCCTGCGCCGGAAAAGCTACCGGCGTGGCTAACCATAATTTATCTTTCCGGCCTGGCGCTGGTCGCGCTTCTCTTACTGCTGTCGCTGCTGCGTAGCTGGTTGAGGCGATCTCCGGTGGCGCTAACCGCGCCAGCGAGTCTGGCCAAAGAAATCCGCCAGCGTCTCGGCGCCACAACGACCAATCGCGGGCTGCACGTTTGGCGCGTGCTCTTCGCCCTGGCGGCCATCGCGGTATTTGGTTTTCATGTTTATTGGGCCCGGTATGCGCCTCAGCAAAACGCCAAGTTTCAGGAACTGAGTTACAAAGACCTGCGCAATCGCCGTCTTTCCGAGTCGACTCTGCGCGGTTGGATTTACGACCGCAAGGGACGCCCGTTGGCTTATTACAAGAAAGAATCCGACGGCAACATTCAAAGGGAATACCCGATGGACTCTGCCCTGGCCCATCTTTTCGGATCGGACCGGGGTGACGCGGGACTCGAGCGAGCGATGTTCGGAACCGAAAGCGGAGCGGTGCCTGAAGTCTGGCAGATAATCAAAGGGCAGACGGTGGAACGGAAGGCCAACAAGGACTACACCCTGACCATCGATCGCGATCTACAACAAACCGTTGTCGATCAACTCAAAGGAAACCATGGCGCGGTGGTAGTCTTCAATCCGCAGACGGGTGAAGTCCTGGCGATGTACAGCAATCCGTCTTACAGCCTCAAAGAAGTGCAGGACCAGGTCAACTGGATCAAGTTGGACAACGACAGGACTGAGAAGCCGCTCTTGAATCGCGCCACCAACGAATATTACGTGCCTGGTTCGACTTTCAAGACGGTGATGATGTACGCCGCTTTTCGCAACGGCATGCAGAGTACTCGCTTTACGACCAACGGCGGATTTTCACCGGCCGGCTGCGGCCGAACCATCACTGACGACAACGGTGGGTGCGAAGCCTGCGGCAACATCGGAATCGATGTGGCTTATCAGAAATCGAGTAATATTTATTTTTCTTATCTGGGAACGCAACTGGGTGGCACCAAGATTCAGGAAACCGCCAAGCTGCTCGGGATGGGCGCGTACGATAGCCTCAGCGGAGAAGGACAGGGCCGGCGCGAACCTGAAATCTGGAATGCCAGCTCAAATGCGATTAAGACTGCAATCGCACCTACTGAGGCCTGGCTCAAAGCCGGCCCACACTCAACCCGTTGCGAACTGATGTATGAAGGTTACGGCCAGGGTTATGCTTCGCAAATGACCCCATTTCAGATGGCTATGGTGATTTCAGTGGCGGCCAATCTCGAAGGCAAGCTGATGAAGCCGAAGATCGAAGCTGATCGCCCTCCTGAGATGTTTAGCCAGGTATTGACTCGGGACCAGGCCACCCAGATTCGGGGCATCATGAACATGGTGACCGAAGGCGGCACGGCGACCGGGGCAATGGCACCGGTAAAAGCCGCCGGCATCCGCAGCGGCGGAAAAACCGGAACTGCGCAAAAAGCCGTCCCCGTCATCGATCCGAAAACCGGACAACCGAAAAGACGAGTGGTGGTTGAGAAGGATCCCAAAGGCAAGATCATCGGACAACACGAAGAGATCGTGATGGCTGACAAGCTTCGCAGCGACGCGTGGTATCTGAGCTTTGCTCCTTTGGACCGTCCGCTAATTGCGATGGCCGTGCTGCTCGAGGGACCGGGCCCCGGCATCAGTTTTTACGGGGGTAAAAACGCCGGGCCCATTGCTGCTCAACTAATTTTGAAAGCGAAGTCGCTGGGATATTTTGGCCCGGCGGGTGCAGGTGATCAGAAACCCACTCAGCCGGCAGCGCCCAGGAACCGGAGACGGCCCTAGGGGCGCGTATTTCTTTGAGAGAAGCTGAAGACGGAGCGCAGCTCCTGGTAATGCTTTAGAGGTATCGGAAGGTCAGAGACCTTCCCACATCAGACGGCAGAGCCGTTGAGAAAATTTCTATCGATGAGAAATCGCCTGTCATCACATTTGATCCTGCTGTTCGCCTTGACCGCCGTCGAGGTGGTGGGCTATTTTGCGATTCACCGGGCAGCTTTGATTCGAGGCTATGAAACTTCATGGATTGGTGGCGGCCGCGATTTACTGATCTACCTCCCGATTGTCGTGGGGGCGTTCTGGCTGACCCGAGCCAAGAAGTTCAAAGGTAACTGGGCGCTTTATACGACCGCGGTTTTGCTTTTCTCAATCGGCATGCTGGTCCAATACCGGCTCTACAGCGATCCCGAATATAACGCCCGGAACAAGGCGGCGGCGCGGCAGGAAAAAACCGACACCCTGCAGATGCGTTATATCAATCAGAACTATGACGCCACCAAACGACAACTGATGGGTTTGCCGCCGGCGCCGCCTCCGAGCGACGTGGAGGCTCCGGCGAAGGCATCAAACTACACGTTCGCCAACGCCATCACTTCGAGCTATACCTGGATTCCCTTCTTTTCCCTGGTTGCCTTTGCGCTCGCATTCTCATTCTGCGCCAGCGATCGATTCTTAATGTGGATCCAGCGCAACAGTTTCATCATTGTTCTGCTGACCCTGGTGCCGTTGGCCGCGGCGATCGTCAGTTCGAGCGCCGGCAAGGCCGCCGGTAATACGACTCCCTGGGAACCAGCCAAGGTCCCCTTCCTGTTAGGATTCGCGGGCATCCTGACTGCGCGATACAAGGACCTGGCACGAACGTACTGGGGCATACCCAGAGCGAAGGACATCATTCCCCTCGTCGTGATGGCGATGATTCCGTTCATCCCTTTCTTTGCCCTCAAGGATTTTGGTCAGATGCTGATCTTCAGCGGCGCTTACGCCACTCTGTATCTGGTCGCGGTGCGTCGCTGGCCACAATTGATAGTCTTTGTGGGCTCGGTGATGCTGGTGATTTCGATCCTCGTCATCGGCGCCTTGCCGCGCGACATTCAGGAGAAGTTCCCGCTGCTGCCGACGCTCGCGCGGCCGGTTCAGCATGCGCTGCCGGCTCGTATTCAACAGCGCTTTCATTTGTGGCTGGATGGATTCGACCCGCCTTCACCTGAAGAGTCCTGGTGGAAGAAGGACTACGAAGATGCGCTCGCCAAAGATCCGCGCATGAAGGAACTGGCCGATCAAAGCGAGGCCATGAAAAAGAGCGTCAACACGGACATCTGGTTCGACAAGCTCGCCTTTCAACCGGCCCAGGCTATCTTTGGCATCGCCTCGGGTAAAACCACCGGGAGAGGTTTAGGCCTGGGCTTTCCGGAGGTAATTCCGATTGCCGACTCGGACTATGTCTATGCCGCGATCGCTGAAGAAATGGGATTATTGGGAGGTGCGCTGGTCGTGCTGGCGATTCTCATTTTTGTGATCGCTGGAATTCGCACTTCAATCGAAGCGCGTGATATGTTTACCAAGCTTTGCTCGGCCGGTCTGACCGCATTTGTCGGCATCCAGGCGCTGGTCAACATCGGTGGAATCACTCGAGCTTTGCCCATGACCGGAATCACTTTGCCATTTGTCAGCCATGGCGGTTTCAGCCTGATTACCAGCTTTGCCATGCTGGGAATGTTGATGGCTTTTTCGCATCGCAACGCTCAGGACGCAAAAGCAATTGCCCGTACCAAGCGCGAACCTGAAAGCGCTATCGCCCTGGAGGCGGTCCAATGAGCGCACCAACACCTGCAGACAAGATCAACGTAGCTTCGATCAGTGATCGGGGCTTAAGCGAAAAGCGGCCGATGAACGAGGACTCGTTTCTGGCCGACGCCGGCCGCGGCATCTTTGTGGTGGCCGACGGAGTAGGCGGCGCGGACGCGGGCGAAGTCGCTTCGCAAAAGGCCGTCGATGTGCTGAACGAAGCCTTCCGTGACAAGGTCACCGACGGCGAAGACATCGAAGACCGGATGGAGCTTGCCATCCAGCGAGCCAACAGCGCCATTCATCAGATGGCCGCCGAGCACCCGCGGTTTTCGATGATGGCCACGACCGTGGTTGCACTGCATCTCGACGGATCGAGAGCGACTATCGGTCACGTCGGCGATTCCCGTCTTTATCGCGTCAGCCCCGAAGGTCAAATCCTGCGTGAAACCGACGACCACTCGATCGTCGAGGAAGAGGTGCGCGCGGGACGGATGACGCCGGAACAGGCGGCGAATCACCCCAGCAAGAATGTGATCAGCCGCGCCCTCGGCGCCGAACCGTCGGTCGAAGTGGACATGAAGACGATTGAGGTGGGGGTGGGTAACTCTTTCTTACTCTGCACCGACGGTATCACCCGCCATCTAAACGACCAGGAACTCCGCGACCTGCTGCTCAGTGGCCGGCCGCCCGAAGAGATTTGTGCGGAAATGAAAGAACGCTGCTACCAGCGTGGCGCCGAAGACAACCTGACCGCCGTCATCGTCCAGTTAGGCACGCCCCCTGCCGGCGCTGCTGTAACACTCGATGAAGAACGAACAGTAACGAATGAAAAATACGAGCCCGCGAGCGCTGCGCCGGCCACTATTTCCGCGCCCGCTGAGACGCGTCTGACCCCTCCTTCCCGCATCGCTTTTCCCGGTCCCGCGAACGTGGAGCAGGTAGAGGCTAAAGATCGAAGTCGAGGCGGTAGTCGAGCAGGAGCAGGCCGGAGTATCTTGCGATTCTTTGTTTTCCTTTTGTTCCTGGGTGTTGCCGGTGGAGCGTTCTATGCGGGCATGCGATATCAACAGGGGCGGCTCTTCCCTTCCCTCTTGCCTCCTCCGGTCGTCGCGGCTCAACCAAGCCCGACTCCCGCGATTGCCGATGTGGCTACCATCTTCGAGCAAAAGCGGGCTACGGTCGACAGCAACCCTCAGAAGTGGTTGTCGGAAGTGAACCTGCCAAATGTGACTGACTCAAAGGATCCTGAGACCCTCTATCTCTACGGCCGTGCCTTGATGCTCACCGGAAACCACCGCGACGCGATGCAAGCGTTCGAACTGGCGGTCAACAATCTTCGTACTGAGAACAGTGGACGGTTACCCTTCGGCGCTGAGGTAAAACTGGCCCAGGCAGCGGCGGCTTTGAAACTGAAGAACCAGCCCCCGGGAGGCAAATCGCAGGAGGGTTTGTTGGCTGAGCAGAAGGCCGAGCGCACGCTCGACGAAGTGCTGGGTCTGAAGAGCGAGGCAGCTCCGCGATGATGGCCCGAACTACGTACGACGAACTTCATTTTGTCGCTTCCTGGATGTGGCACAAGCTTGAGCCTTTCAATTCCCCGCCTCAGATCACACACTGAAGGCCTGTCCACCGAAACGACAAACTCAAGTTTGTCGTACTGCAATGACTGAACTTAAGCTTTTACAGTGCAGGGTCGACGGCCGCTACGACATCGAAGAGTGCCTGGGTCGTGGCAGCTATGCAGAGATATACATGGCCCGCGATCGTGCCGCCACCGACGAGCGCTTTCGCAAAGTAGTCATCAAAGCCCTAAACGTCCTGCTGCAGGGTTATCAGGATCCTGATCTCGAACGCACCCTAATCCAAAACTTTCAGAACGAGGCAGTTGCCCTCGACCGAGTGCGGCATCCCCACATCATCAGCCGGCTGGGCCATGGGACCGCCATCGACCTCACGGGCAGAGCTTTCCACTACATCGTCCTCGAGTATCTGAGCGGTGGCGATCTCGCGCTGTTCTGCCGCAAGGGACCGCTGAAAATCGATCGGGCGCTTTTTTATCTGCAGCAAATCTGCGCGGGTCTGGCGCACGCGCACGCGTCCGGAGTAATTCACCGCGACATCAAGCCCCAGAATCTTCTGCTCACCGCCAATCATGAAATCATCAAGATCGCCGATTTTGGCGTGGCTAAAATTGAAGCCGTCGAAGGGGCGATTACTCGGGTGGGCACCAACATCTATGCGGCCCCGGAACACAATCCGCTCGTGCAGACAGGCACCCTCGATACGGGCACGCTGCTGGGCGTGCAAACCCAGCTGACTCCGGCCGCTGATATCTACTCCCTCGCGAAAACCGCTTACACGATGATTTGCGGGATATCGCCACGGTCGTTTGCGCATCATTCGATTAGCAGCTTGCCGGATGAGATCGCAAACCAACCCTGGGCCGACTCGCTGCTGGAAGTTCTGGAGCGGGCGACACAAGCACGTCCGGGTGATCGATATCAGACGGTGCAGGAATTTTGGCACGAGTTGAGTGATGCCGCACTGCCCGCTACCCGACTCCTGAATACTGCGCAACCGCGCCGGGAGATTACTTCCGATCTAAGTCTGGAAGCAGACATCACCATGGCCGCACCGCCCAGGCCGCGGTTCGAAACATCGCGAGAACTGCAACAGCAGAACACTCCCGGTAACGGATCGACTCGGCCAAAGATTGTAGTGGCAATCGCGAATCAGCCGGCAATGACTAACCTACCGGCGATTGGTCCGAGCCAGGGATTTGGGGTTCCGCAGCAGACAGCGCGAGTAACTGTGCCGGTGGCGGCCCACAACGGCCACGTGGCTCGAGCTCCGGAAGCCGCGCGGTTAGTCAAAGAGCGCCGGCGCGGCCGCGACTTCGTCGTAGGACTGGTTCTCGTGTTATGTTTCGCTGGGCTGCTGGTGGCTACCGGCGCCTACGTTCGTTCCCTGATCAAGGGGCGTAATGTGACACAGCAAACTGCTCCCCCGACGACCATCGTGGGACATGAGGCGGTGACATTGACTGATGTGAACCTGCGCGCCGCGCCCAACTCGAGAAGTGACAAGGTTGGTCTGGCCGAATCGGGTTCGCGAGTGCAAATTCTGAGTATCAGTAACAATAGCAACTGGTGCGAGGTCCAGGTCACCCAACACGCGCGACCCAAGGATCCCGACTCTGACGACCGTGGTTGGGTTAACCGGGATTTCCTAAAGTTTGATTAGTCTTTCTTCCCGACTAAGCACCCTGGCGGGAAATGCTTTTGGGTTAACGCCCGGGCGCAAAGACGCAAGGTCTACTTAGGTCATTACCGATTCGACGATGAAGTGCGGTATCTTAGCGCTTCTCAGATAGCGCGCCGGCGCTTTCCAAAATATGGGACTAATAGAATCTATCCGACGTTGGATCGACGGTGAAACTACCGACGACATTCTGGAAGAAGCAGACGAGCATTCAAAGCCACGGCGCGTCTGGGAAGAATTCCTGGTAAAGATCGCCCGCGAAGTTGAAGCTTGCATGCAGCGCGAGATGTTCACTCCGCCCGGCGGCCCAACCTATATTCCGCGCGAGTACATCGTCTATCTCAGCAATGACGACGATAAGGACTGGCAAGGCGACAAGCGGCGCGGCCTGGAGCAGGGTCTGTTTCATGTCCTGTCAGACCGCGCGCGTGAATTGGCGGGGTCGGTCCAACTGCAAACCAAATCGTTTGCGATTGAGTTGCGCGTGGACGGCACCCTCAACAAGGGTGAGTTTCGCGTCCAACCTGTCTGGGACGAAACCGAAGCCGGCCACACCATGGTCACGGTCCGTCCGGCAACGACTAATGTCGGCGCGGCACCGGCCCCACTCCCCGAAAGCACTGCCACTCCTGAAACGGAGGGCGACACAGCCGCACTCTCGGAGTCGGACGCCGGCGATGTTACGGTCGTGCGACCAAGAGTGGTCGATCTTTATTCAGTGGAGCTTTGGCGGGAAGGCGTCCGTCAGGCGGTGGTGAAGATCACCAATCCCGAAATCACAATTGGTCGCGGATCGAAATCGGTGGCGGTGGATCTGCCTCTGAAAGGTGATCCCGAAATCAGCCGCGTACACGCGACGCTCATCTTCGACGATCAGGGACGATTCTGGATCACTTCAAAAGGCAGGAATCCAACCTTGGCTTCGGGCAAAGAACTTCCGCGCGAAGAACGAACTCTGGTCCAACCTGACGAGAAGATTGGTATCTGCAGCTATACCATCAGGATCCAACCGAAGTAAGCTTGCAATGTCAATCGTCGCCCGCACATCTTGCGCATGATTTCACGGGTGGGACGCCTGGGCCCTTTCCCGAAACTGGCTCAGACCAAACTGTCTCCACGCCTTGCGCCTGTGCTGCCGCCCACGTCAAAAGTCTCTGGCCATCCAGCGGAACTCCAAATAAGAAGCGCTGGAGACCAAGCCACCAGCGCCAAAATGAACAACTCGTTAGGGGAAGGCTGCCTTTCCGCAATGTACCGCCACCGACCAATAAACTTCAGTGCCCGGCGGCACTCGCCGCTCGCATTTCACCGTTGCCATCGAGATCCGATAGCAGTTGGCTCAGGATGGGACTCACGCTCTCGACGTTGTCGTAATTCTTAGCCAACAACTTCATCAAGCGCTTATCTTTTGCCGTGCCGTCGATCTCTTTCAGAAACGCGCGGCAGAAAGCGCAGACGACTTTGGGTTCGAATTGCGTCCCGGTATTAACCCGAAAGTCCTCCAGCACGTCAGCCAAAGGCAGACGTTTGCGATAGGGCCGATCAGTCGTCATCGCATCGAACGAATCCGCCAGGGTGACGATCTTTGCGCCCGGTGGGATCTCGTCGCCCTTCAATCCATCCGGATAACCATTGCCATCCAGACGCTCGTGATGATATCGAGCCATCAAAGGAATATCTGCGTAAGGGTGACTGATGGGCGAAAGGATTTCGTAGCCGGCGGCGGGGTGCCGGCTCATTTCCTTCGACTCCTTGGCATTGAACCGTTCCGGCGAGTTGATGACGTTCAGGTCAACTATTAGTTTGCCGATGTCATGCAGGTAGCCCGCGATGGCAATGCCTTCCACGGCGTCATCAGTCCAGCCCAACTCGCGCGCGATGATTTCGCTGTACTTGCCAACTCGTACCGAATGGCCCTGCGTGTAGCGATCCTTAATATCGATCGCCGCTGCAAAGGCATGCACGGTTTCTTTGTAGATTGTGCGCAGCCCATCATAGAGCTTCCGGTTCTCATCAGCTTTGTGCTCGACTTCTTCCAGCAGGCGATGGCTGTGAATTCCGACACCGATGTGCCGCGCCAGCGCGCCCACGATTTCCACGTCCTCTTCGGTGAAGGCTTCCCCAGTGGCTTTCTCGCCCAGAAGGACCACGCCGATTAACCGGCCGCGCACCACGAGGGGCACCAGCAAATCGATCTGAACATCAGCAAATGCCTGCTTGTGAATTTCGAGAAACCGAGCGGCTTCCTTTTGCGAGACATCGAGTGAGAGCGAGGAGCCGACACTTTCCAGATGGCTGGCGTGCTCGGTCGAAAACGGCAGCCCGAGTTGCTGGTTATCGCCCATGCCACGGGCCGCCACCAGCGTTAAATGGTTTCGGACCGGATCGTATTCGCCTACCGCGCCTCGCCTGATGGCCAGAGAGCCGAGCAAGAGATGAAAGGACGCGCGCAGCATCTCCCCAAAATCACCGGTGTCGGCGATCTCCTGGCCCAGATCGGCCAGAGCGGCAAAGGTGTGTAGCAATCTTTGAGTATTCGTTTCCATAAAAGAATCTGTGGAGTGCGCTGACTTGTCAGCGCTTTGGCAGGTCGCGACTTGTCGCGACCTGGATTCAGAATGCGGCGACAAGCCGCCGCTACCAAAGCGGCGTCAAGCCGCCGCACTCCACACTTAGCTCCCGGTTGATCCGGCTTTGTTTGCTTCCGGAGCGATTAGCGACAAAGCTTCGGTCTCATCTTTGGCGACACTAACATGTCGGGTCAGCCCGAGCATCTCGAACAAGTTCGCCGTTTGACCATTGACGTCGGAAAAGACCAGGCGGGCCTGGCTTTTCTCTGAAGCGTCGATCACGCCCATCAGAATCGAGACACCGATGCTGTTCACCAGCTCAGTATCCCGAAAATTTATCACCAGCGCGCGGCAGCCCAGATCGAGTTGCCGTTTGCATTCGCGCTCGATGCGTTCGCCGCTAAGTTTGTTCAGGTAATCACTGGCGTAGATGATCGCCGTCTCTCCAATGCAGCGCGCCTGCACCGGATTTTCCCCAGTTGTGTCCGTCATACCTGGTTACGCCCCCTGGCGACAGAGTTTAACACAGACCTGTCATCATTCCTTTTCAATTCCCTGTTAGGGTTGTCCCTCTCGCTGGTGATGCCTCGGCAGCATCGATGCGCCGTCGGACAAGTTGCCCGCCGCAAACCACACACAACCTAACTTGGACATTCAGTTGGGCGAATTATTATACTGACGGCCTCTCGGAACCTTGAACGTCATCGCTCATGAAATCAAAATCAGATCACGCTGATTGGATCGTCCTCGGTTTGGCGCTTGTGCCCCCGTGTTTACTGAGTTGGCTGATCCTCAGATTCTGGGTTGACCTGCCCCAATGGGACCAGTGGGGTTACGTTCCCTTCTTCGAAAAGTTTTCGCGTTCAGCATTGACCTTCGGTGACTTGTTCGGTCAGGTAAACGAATTCAGGCAGTTCTTCCCAAATCTGGTATTTGTCGCGCTCGGTTGGTTAACACGTTGGGATGTCAGGTATGAGATGCTCGTTACGTTTCTGCTCGCCTGCCTGGTCGCATCCAACGTCTACCATCTGGCCGAGCGAACGATTGAGGATAATCGGTCACTGAGATTGTGGCTTATTCTAATCGCCAACCTGATTATCTTTTCTCCGGCCCAGTATCAAAACTGGTTGCAAGGTCAGCAGCTGGTCTATTTGTTTCCCATCGCCTGCGTTACCACTTGCCTGCGAGTCGCCGCTTCGGGCTGGAATCTAAAAACAAAGTTCGCACTCTGCGCCGGTCTTTCAGTGATCAGCACCTTCTCTTCCGCTAACGGAATTTTGTGCTGGTTGGTAGTGTTGCCGGTTCTGATGCTGGCGGGTCCACGTCAAGGTCACACCGGGCGACGATGGCTGCTGGGAGCGTGGGTCGCCGGGCTCTTCCTGAGCGCGGCTCTTTACCTTTTTCACTATCATAAGCCCGTTTCGACCCCGAGCCCGTTTGCTGCTTTGTCTCAGCCACTGCATGCGATTATTTATTTTTTTGGCTTTCTCGGAGCCCCGCTCGCGCTGGAGAGAGGTAAGGTGGCAGCCGTTGTGGGTCTGGTGCTGTTCTTTATCTTCGGCGTTTCATGCATCAACCTTTTCCAGCACCGCCGGGACCCGGCACTGGTCCTTCGTATGACTATTTGGTTAATGATTGGGTGGTATTCTGTACTTACCGCCATCATGACTACGGTTGGGCGGGTGGGGTTCGGGGTTGGTCAATCGCAAAATACCCGCTACCTTGGGTTCTCAGCGTATTTAATTGTGGCCCTGGTTTTCCTGGTCACGATTATTACGCAGAATCTTTCGCTTAGGCGTCCTGGTTCGACCATGGCGATCCAGATTCGCCGGATGGCGTTTCTGTCTGCCGGAGCGCTGATTTTATTGCAGCCATTTATTTTGATTTCTTCAGTACAACGAATGGCTGTGATGAGGAGGACGCTACGGCAAGCGAAAGCTTTGCTGCTCTTTATTAATCTGAAGGAAGACCCCGAGCTGGTGAAAGTTTTGTATCCCGATCGGACGTTTTTGACCAAAGAGGCAAATGAATTGAATCAACTCGGTTTTCTAAGACCCGCACTGATCAAGACGTCAAGGGTCGAGGAATTCGCGACCAGCCCCAACTCAAAGCCGACCGATTACGGCTCGTGGGATCGATTTACGTGGATGGACCAGAACCAGTTTCGAGCTTCAGGACGCCTGACCTTTCCTTACCACAGAGATTTAGCCGACGCGATTTTGCTCGCGTATAAGACTGCTGACAGCGATACTGTAATGTTTAGAATTGTTCGCCCCCAGGAAAGACCGGCGGGGCTTTGGGGTTATGACACTCAAGCCGGGCAGTGGGAAGTTTCTTTTTCTGCAGGCGAGTTGCCGGCTCAACCAGTCACGCTATCTGCCTGGGGATTCGATGCCGACACGGGAAAAGCATTTCGGTTAAAAGGATCGTTTGAGGTCCCGGAGTCTGAAGTACAAAGACATGCCCAACTCAAATCGCCAGAATAGTATCAGCGTTTTTTTTCCGGTCTATAATGATCAAGCGACGATTGCGGCTCTGGTCCAAGACGCCCTGTCCGTACTTCCCTCGCTGACGGATGACTACGAAGTGATAATGGTTAATGACGGCAGCACCGATGATAGCGGTCATATTGCCAATGAGCTGGCGCGCACCTTAACCCACGTCAGAGTTATCCATCATGGAGAGAATCGTGGCTATGGCGCCGCCCTGAAAACTGGTTTCGAACAGACGACCAAAGATCTGATTTTCTATACGGACGGAGATGGACAGTACGACGTCCGCGAGCTCGTCTTGCTTGTCCCTCTGATGACCGACCTGGTTGACGTAGTAAATGGACATAAGATAAAACGTCAGGATAATCGAATTCGAAGGGTGTCAGGGGCACTCTATAATAATATTGCTCGTTGCTTGTTCCGCCTTCCTATACGCGACGTTGATTGTGACTTTCGTTTAATCCGCCGTGAAGCTATGGGGCGGATTCTGCTCGCTAAATCGAGCGGCGCCGTTTGCGTCGAGCTGGTGCGCAAGCTGAGTCTTGCCGGTTGTGTTTTCAGAGAAGTTCCGGTTCATCATCACCCGCGCCGGCACGGCAAGTCGCAATTCTTTACGCCGGGACGCGTGGCCCAAACGATTTTTGATTTTTGTGCGATTTGGATTGCTTCATTTCCACTAGGTCCCAGAGGGCTTTATTAGCTGTCATCAACAACCGCACCGGCGATTTGTGGCTTACTTAATGGCACTTTTGACTCCCGCAAATTCTTAACCTGCATGATTGACTCATTCAATAAATACAGAGGCAGCTCGGTGCTCATCACCGGTGGCTTGGGTTTCATTGGTAGTAATTTGGCGCGCAGGCTAGTCGAGATTGGCGGGGTCAATGTTTTCATCGTTGATGCGCTGCTGAGTGGGCACGGCGGCAACCCTCACAACATTCACGACATCCGCGACAAGGTAGCCGTATACCGCGCCGACTTGAGCAGCGAAGGGGTGGTCAATCAACTCGTGGTTGACATGGATTATGTTTTCAACCTGGCGGGCAGCGTTAGCCACTTGGATTCGATGCTTGATCCCCTCATGGATATGGATCTGAACTGTACCGGTCAGATCCGGCTACTGGAGGCATGTCGCCACTTTAATCCCAGCGCAAAAATAGTTTTCACCAGTACCCGACAGGTCTATGGGAAACCGATGTACCTGCCAGTCGATGAGACGCACCCCATCTCGCCACTCGACATAAATGGGATTCATAAACGAGCGGGAGAACTCTATCACCTGCTATATCACCGCGTTTATGAAATGCCGGCCGTCTGCCTGCGTTTGACCAATACCTACGGCCCCCGCCAACTGGTCCAACACGACCGTCAGGGCTTCATCGCCTGGTTCATTAGGCAAGCAATGGACGGCGGCGTCATCCAGATCTTCGGCGACGGCAATCAGAAACGAGACTTAGTCTATGTCGACGATGCGGTGGACGCGTTATTGCTGGCCGGGCTAAGCAAGGAAGCCGAAGGACAAATTTTCAATCTCGGCGGAGACGATCCGATCAGCCTGGCTGTTCTGGCTGCCGAATTGATTCGTCTCACAGGACGAGGCACCATTGAGATGAGGCCTTTTCCTGCCGAACGTAAGCTCATCGACGTCGGGAGTTTTTACGCTAGTTATAAAAAGATTGAGTCGGCACTCGGATGGCGCCCAAAGACCCCTCTGGCTGAGGGCTTACGACAAACACTTGAGTTCTACTCAAACAACCGCGAGGAATATTGGAATCCGAGGTCCACGGTCTCTTATCAATCCGACGCCATGATCCAGCCAAGCGCGGAAAAAGCGCGAGTCCGCCTCAGCGCAAATGGATAGAGTTGGGGACGAAAGGCTTTTGCGCGACACAGATCGCGGACAAACCGATGATTAGTTTCGCCCCGGACCGCTGCAGCCAAAGGGCCTCTCCCTTAAGTACTCCGGTCATCGCGGAGTTTATCCATTGCCATCCGACCGGCAAAGGCTTTACATCGGAGCCCCGAGTCGCCAGTCCAATCCGCATTAGAACCAACCGTCGAAACATCGCCAGCGGCATCGGAATGCTGTTGGCATAGGTTCCACGGACAATCTCGAACCCCGCCTGCTTCATTTTTCCGGTCAACTCAGCGAGAGAATAGCGACGTTGGCTCCCCAATGCCTTGTCATGTTCACTCTTTAGCCACTCGAATGCAGCGACCCGCACGAAAACTGAACCGCCGGGCTTTAATACGCGATACATTTCGCCCAGAGCCGCCTGGACAGAGTCCTCGTCGGCCAACTGAACCAGGACATCAAAGCTGGTTACTAAATCAAAAGCAGCGTCTGCGAATGGCAGGGTTTGGACCGAGGCCTGAGCGATCATTTTATGACCCCGTTCCTGGCAAAACCCGAGTGCGGTACCAACCAAATCAATCCCGGTGACTTGTCCGTTACCGGCATAACGCTCCAGCCAGGACAGCATCCCTCCGGTCCCACAGCCGGCGTCGAGAATTAAACGATCCTGATGCGGGGGACAGACTTGATCGAGCAACGCCGCCGTGATCTGCCGCATGCCCGCAAACCACCAATAATCCTCTTCCAGCTGATAGAGATCCGCGTAGTCCTCAGGCTGCATTCAGATTTTCTTTTTTTTGAAATGGCGCCGATTTGGATGCCGTGGCGGCTGACTTTGCAGGATGGAGTTCATCCCGAGTGCGTTTTCACTTGAGAGAATTCTCCGCCTGGCCCTGGGGTCGGATATATTTGGTCATTCGCAATCGCGTGCCGTCATCAACCCGCTCAAACTCAACTTCATCCATCAGCGTTTTGATCAGCTTCAATCCCCAACCACGCCGGCTCTTGCTGTCTTCTTTCTGATCTTTACCATCGTCTTGCTGGCCGTTCCGGCCCGCAAGACTTGTCGGAACTACTCCACGACTCGCTACGATCACGACCAATTTATCATCTTCGACTCGAAACCGCTGATAAATCTTGCGGTCGGGACTAAGGCTGTGCTCGGTGGCGTTGATGCAGGCTTCTATCAACGCGGTTTTGATCTGGTTGATTGCGGCTGGTCCAAAGTTCACGCGCCGCGCGATCTGTTCGATTGTGTTAGCGGCGATCAATTCCGTGTCAGCGCCCATCGGAATAACCAGCTCGTATTCATCGGGCCGGCTTTTTTCTTCCTCTTTGTCGGTCGCTTTGATCCGTGCAGTGAGCAGCTCGACCTGATGCCGGCTGGATCCATACACCTCGCGTTTCTTAAGCAGCTGGCGGGCTTCCGGTGAGAACCCTTCCGCAGCCACCAGCCAAATCCTGAATCGACTAGAGCCCAACTCACGCGCCAGACTCGCCAGACGATCACACCACTCAGCGGTCAATTCCCCGCTCGCCTCGAGTTTTGAATCGATCTCGGCCGCCAGCCAAACTACTTCGATTTCATCGGCATAGTCTGCCGCTTCAAAACCATGGGCCACCGCACAGCGTTCGCCGTCGCATTGAATCAGGTTCACGTAAGCACTGCAGCTGGCGGCGTGCACCACCTGCGGCAGTCTGATTAAGTCGGCTTCGGCATCCAGCGCCAGGTCAATCGTGTCCGCGTCTTCTCCCTTATGAACTTCGGCGAAGTGATCGTAATTAAACAGGCTCGCCGGGACACTCTGACAATTGAAATCTGCAAGCAAATCGCGCAGGCCGAGTGCGGCTTCGCGGCGGTACTTGCGGGCCATTGCCTGCGGTGCCCGCTTCAACGTTTCCAGGAGAGTAGAAGCGACGACAAGGGCCCGCGATTCGCCACCGACTTCAACCCGATAATGCGCCCGCAGGTAATCCATCCAAACGTACGACTCTGCGTTTACTTCAACGAAAGCAGCGCTCGAATTCACCAACTCATGAACGTGCAGAGCGTCCACAATACGCTCGAACTCGGCGGCGTCGACGCCCAGGCGTTTCTTCCAGGCCCACAAAGACGACTTATGCGCGTCGCTCGATGCGGATTCAAACAGCACTCGCAAGAGGCTCTTGCGGGTTTGTGGGTTCGTGACGGCGGCGTCCATGATCCGGGTGAAGTGCCGGTGAATGTGGCCGCCCATCAGTTCATCAACATAAAGCCGCTGGCAATCAAGAAAACTTGCCAGGGGTGTCTTCGTTTCTCGCGCCGCCTGAAGCAAACCGTTGATGAAGAAGGGACTCGCGTTTAACTGCTGCACGATCAGATCACGCGTGGGCTCGTTGGTTTCAATCTGATAACGGCGGGCGGAAACTTCGATCAATCTGTGCGCATCCTGGTCGCTCAATCGCTCGAGCTTGATAAGGTCAGCGGCCTCGTGAGCATCATTCGGTCCGTGAATCAGATTGGTCATCTGCCGCCGCAGACCAGTCACCGTGAAAGGCGCCTGCGAGCGGCCAATGGCTGCAGTAATCTCCTGCGCCATCATGGCCTGCTCCTTTGCCGGAGTAGCCAGCTGAGTACAGTCAAGCAAGTGAAATATTCTGCGCCCGGCGGCCGCGAGCCGCTGGGGAGCATTCAGACAGAAGCGCACAAAATCTTTGGGATCCCCGGCTCGCTCGCGTTCAAAGGCCTCGATGAAATCACTTACTAACTCGTAGTCTCCTGGCAGCGCCAGCTCCAACAAGTCGTGAAAACTCATCGAGCTGTTACTCAGCGAAGGATCAACCCGCCGGTAAGCGACGTACTGTTGCAGAAGACTTTGAAAGAATCGTTGCGCGACGTCGAGGGGCGACTCCTCACTACGCCTGAAGGCGAAATGGATGGGAACCGGTTCGCCCCGCCGGACGAACAACTGATCGTAAGCCTGGCGCAGCAGTTCCGCCGCGCCCACGCCCGGGGCAGCCAGCACTATCAATCCCTGTCGAGCCGACAGCCGTGATGCCTGACGCACGATGTCCTGCAGTTCCGCGTCGCGGCCCACAAACTCGTCTCGACTGACGTTGGCTAGAATGCGCTGGTGAGTCATCGGTTATCTGGCGGAGTGTCGGACGCTCGTTTAGCACCGCCCTGTACTCCCTGGTAAGCGTAGGCCCGGTTCTTGCCGTGACTCTTTGCGTGATAGAGAGCCCGGTCAGCGGCGCGAACAATGGCCTCGGCAGAATCCAGCGCGGGAGAGAAGGCCGACAGCCCAATGCTCACGGTTACGGCTCCCAAGGGTTGCGCCTTGCCATGTTCAAATGCCGTATCGTTAATCTTTCGCCTGATGCGATCGGCTATCACGCCAGCTTCATGCAAAGTCGTCTGCGGCAGCAGAATGGAAAACTCTTCGCCGCCGTAACGCGACGCCACATCGACCTTGCGCAAAGCTGATCGCAGACACTGCGCGGTTATCTCCAGCGCGCGATCGCCCGCCTGGTGGCCATTCCGATCGTTGTAATGCTTGAAGTCGTCGATGTCGATCATCATGAAGCTGAGCGGATAGTCATAACGCTTTGAGCGGCTCAACTCTTCGGTCAGACGCGCCTCGAGATATCTCCGGTTATGCAAGCCAGTCAGCGGATCTGTGATCGACATCACCTGAAACTGATTGGCTCTTTTCTGCCAGGCCGCGCGCTCGATCGCAAGGGCAATTTGGGGCGCCACTAGCTCAATCACGCTCAAATCATTTGCATCATATGAGCCGCCACCCCTCTTGTCGGCGAGATTGAGCACGCCGAATTTGCGGTTGCCAATTGAAATTGGATAGCTGATGAAGGACTTTGTTTTGTAGCGACGTTCGGGCAAACTGGTCCTGCCCAGATCGTCAATATTCGCTAAGATAGGGCGGCCTGCCTGCAAAACTGATCCGGCAATCCCCTCGCCCATTGCAATCGTTCCCACTTCAGCAATCGCGGTCGGGATCCCGCGAGCGGCTGTCATTCTCATCGAGTTCGCGGTTTCGTCGAAGAGCCAAAGCGAACTGCGCTCGGCACCGACCAGATCGGCGGCCTGCCTCAAAATCGATTCGTAGGTTTGCGAAGGCTCACTCGCATCAATCTGTTCGGTAAACCTGCGAATGGAATCCGCAAACGGCGCCCGCCGGTCGAGCACGGGTCGCGGGCCTGCATCACTGCGCCTGTCTTCCGCCGGGATTTCAGATCGCTGGTCGGCTATTGCTCCAGGCGATTTGGCTTCAGTAGCTTCATCCGTAGCCGCCGGTGCTGCCGCGATTTTTGTTTCGCTAAATTCTTTGGCGGCCCTGGCGACCCGCAGCGCCGCATGATCAAGCTCACCTTCACTGGCGAAGATGACGCTGCTAAAGAGCTTATCTGAACCTAGCTCCTTCAGATTGCCCGAGCGCGTTCTCTCCGCGAGTTCACGGTAATCAGAGCTGTTTACGAATGCGCGTCCACCGATCACTGCCAATTGGCGCTGACCATCCAGCTCAACGGGAATCGCAAAGCACTGCAAACCTGCGTGGCAACGATAGTGAATAATGGTTTGGGCGGCCGCCGCGCGATCGTGTGCGGCGCCACAGAATGGGTCGCAGAGTTTGACGTGCTCGGGGGATGATTGCAGAGCTGCGCAAATTGAGTTGTTGTTGGTTACGGACAAAGCGGGAGGCTGATGGCCCTCGACCAATAACAGCGCGATGCCTGACGATCCGGCAATCGACGTCTGCACTTCAGCCCAGCCGGCAGGAGCACGGTTCGGTCCCTCCTGGGGGATCACCGGATCTGTCGCTGAGCGATCATCTCTTTTGGGTTTACTTTCTCGCACTGCTGAACTGTACTGTTTCATCATTTCCTGAGCCAAAAAACAAAAGCTCATGGCATACGTTGGCGCAAGGGACGACTATACAAAGACGCTCAGTATAGGGGTGCGCTCTGCTTCGCCACAAGCGAGTGATACACGCGAAACCTGACCTACCGGCGCATTGAAAAGCGCCTCAAGCTTGAACTCACATCTATCGTAAATGACTAATACGCGAGGTTTTTCACGCCCTGAGGGAAACTGTCTGGTCATTTAGGCCGGGCGCTGCGCCGGGCGAGACCCGCTCGATATCGGGTTCAGCCGGACTAATCCGGATGCAGGCGGCGAAATGATCGGGTTCGATTTCGACAAGTTTGGGTTCGATCTCACTGCAAACGTCGATGGCATAGGGGCAACGGGTGTGAAAGCGGCAGCCACTGGGCGGGTTTATTGGCGAAGGAACGTCGCCTTCCAAAACGATGCGACGGCGTTTGGCCTCAACCTTTGGGTCGGGAACCGGCACAGCAGAGATGAGGGCTTTGGTGTAGGGCATCAGCGGTCTTTTGTACACGGTCTTGCCCTCACCGAGTTCGACAATTTTTCCGAGGTACATCACCGCGACCCGATCGGAGACGTGTCGAATCGCCCGCAGGTCGTGAGAGATAAACAAATACGTCAGGTTCTTGCGGCGCCGCAGGCTATCCAGCAGATTCATGATCTGAGCCTGGATTGAGACATCAAGAGCCGAGATTGGTTCATCAGCCACAATGAACGAAGGATCCACAGCGAGGGCGCGGGCGATTCCTATCCGCTGCCGTTGACCACCGGAAAACTCATGGGGATAGCGTTTCAGGAACCGCGCGCTGAGCCCAACCATCTCCATCAACTCCTGCACTCGTTCTTTTCGGGCCTGACCGCGGGCGAGCTTAAACGTCTCGAGTGGCTCTCCGATAATCTGGCTCACAGTCATGCGCGGATTCAGTGAAGCATAAGGGTCCTGAAAAATTATCTGCAGGTGCCGCCGCTGCTCGCGCATTGCCGAGTTCGAGAGCAGCGCCAGGTCTTCGCCGCTAAACAAAATCTTTCCTGAGGTGATATCGACCAGTCGCAAGACAGCTCGTCCCAGAGTCGACTTGCCGCAGCCTGATTCACCGACCAGACCGAGCGTCTCTCCGGGAAAGATATCAAGGCTGACGCCATCGACTGCCTTGACCACCTGGCGGGAGCGACGGAAGAACGATCCGCTTGGGAGTGGAAAGTGGACTTTGAGGTCCCTGATCGAAATCAACGGCTGAGACTCTTTTTTCATCAGGCTTGGCCCGCGGACTCTGCAAAAACCTCTTTGGCAAAATGGCAGAGCGAATAATGCCCCGGGGTTAGTTCGACATACGGCGGAAACTCCCGCCGGCAAATATCTTCGGCGCGTTCACAACGCGGTGCAAAGGGACAACCGGGCGGGAGGTGCGCCACATCTGGCGGCAACCCGGGAATTTGATAGAGCTTTCCCTGCTCGTCCGTGGGATCGGGAACTGAGCGCAACAGTCCTCGCGTGTATGGATTGCCGGGCCGTTCGAATAACTCTTCGGTTGTGGCCTGCTCAAAGACCTTGCCGGCATACATGACGAGGATGTGATCAGTCATGCCGGCGACAACGCCCAGGTCATGAGTGATCAGGATGACACTCGCCCCGGTTTCGGCTTTCAAGCGTTTGATGAGTTCCAGAATCTGCGCCTGGATGGTGACGTCGAGGGCGGTGGTTGGCTCGTCAGCAATCAAGAGCTCGGGCTCGCAGGAGAGGGCCATCGCAATCATCACCCGTTGCCGCATGCCACCCGAAAACTCGTGCGGGTAACTGTCAACCCGTTCGCGCGCGTCCGGTATGCCCACCAGATCGAGCATCTTAATCGCGTGTTCGCGTGCCTGGTCTTTAGAGTGTTTTAGGTGCAGTTGGGTCACTTCCATGAGCTGCCTTGAAACGCGCATGAAAGGGTTGAGCGAGGTCATCGGATCCTGAAAAATCATGGCGATGCGCTTGCCGCGAATGTCTCGCACCTGACGCGACGTCAGCTTCAGCACGTCCTGCCCGTCGAACATGATCGAGCCGGAAACGATCTTGCCGGGAGGATTTGGAATCAGCCGCATCAACGACAGGTTCGCAACCGATTTGCCTGAACCCGACTCGCCGACGATTCCCAGTGTCTCGCCCTGCTTGAGGTCGAAGCTGATGCCGTCGACGGCTTTGACTGTGCCGTCTTCGGTTTCGAAGTATGTGCGCAGGTCTTTAACGCTAAGAAGATTTCCGTTGCCGTTTGCTGTCATGGTTGAAAACAGTCAGTACTCTTTCATCAAAAAGGGATGTCTTAGTAGAGGACGCCGAGGCAGACGCCTGACGCTGTCCCCGTTAGTAACGCCGCAGCCCAAACCGGCAGACCAAATCTCGGGGGCGATCGTCTCGCGTAAACCAATCCAACTACAAACCAAGCGGCAAAGCGACCAATGCCCATTGCGAAGTGAAACGGCAGCCATCGCTTTAGCACAAATCCTATGGAGATCATTAGGATGCTACCTACTCCTCCAGGCCAGGCATCCCTCCAGAAGGACGACTGGCGAGTCTCGGGGCCACAGTCATAGCTATCCGTCCTCTAGACATTCAGTCCTTTCGCATTTGCGGATCGAGCGCATCACGCAAACCATCGCCGAGAAAGTTGAGCGAAAAAAGCATCAAAGCCATCGTCGCTCCCGGAAAAATCAGTTGCCAGGGATGGATGGCCAGCGTCTGCGCCCCCTCGGCCGCCAGGCTGCCCCATGAAACCCGTGGTGGCCGCACTCCCAGACCAAGAAACGACAGGAAAGCTTCACTGAGCATCACAGTCGGTACAGTCAACGTCGCATAGACGATCACCGGACCGAGTGTGTTGGGCACCAGATGTCGAAAGATGATCTTCGTGGTCGACACGCCCGTCGCGCGCGCCGCCAGAATAAACTCCTGGTTCTTCAGAGACATAACCTGCCCGCGGACTATGCGGGCCATTGTCAGCCATGACACCGCGCCCAGGGCGAAAAACAATTGGGCCAATTGTCCCGTGGGCGTCTTTGCGGGTAGCAGGGCCAGTAGCACGATCACGATAATGACGTAAGGCAGTGAGTAAAGCACATCAACGATACGCATCATTAGATCGTCAATCCGGCCGCCGAGGTAACCGGCCGTAGCGCCATAGGAGACGCCGATCAAAAGCGAGACGAGGGTAGCAATCAGCGCCACCATCAGTGAGATTTGCCCGCCCGAGAGGACCCTGGCGAGAATGTCCCGACCGGCATTATCAGTACCCATCGGATGTGTCCATGAGAAGTGTCCGTCAGCTCCGCGAAAGGGTGGCAATGCTTTTGTGAGCGCCGGATCTTTGGGAATGAAATCATAAGCATACCCGGTCACACTCTTGATAATCGTCGGTCCGATGATGGCCGCAATCACCAGCACCGCGACAATAATCATCCCCAGCACCGCGAGTTTATTTTTCAATAGCCGGCGCCAGGCATCCCGCCAAAGCGACGTCCCGGCCATCACCTCGCCGCTGATTACTTCCCGAGCGTCCTTTTCCGCAACCACGTACTCCGCGCCGATGTTGAGATCGGGCGAGTCCGTGGTTGTTTCTGGTGGCTTATGGTCTTCCAAGGTTGCCTTCAGTACCTGATGCGCGGATCGATGATGCCATATGAAATATCGACCAGCAGATTGAAACCTAAAACCGCTATCGCAATGAAGGCCACGATGCCAATGATTAGCGGCTCATCTCGATTGAAACAGGCGTTGATAAAATAATTCCCCAACCCGGGCAGTGAGAAAACCCTTTCGACCACGACGGTCCCGGTGATCAGAAACGCGAGCGCTGGACCGGAGAAGGAAACAACTGGCAACAGCCCGCCGCGCAAAGCATGACGAAAAATCACCTGGCGTTCACTCAAGCCCTTCGCGCGCGCAGTGCGAATGTAATCTGAGCGTAACACCTCAAGCATCCCGGACCGCGTCAATCGCGCAATGTAGGCGATGTAGAGAGCCGAAAGAGTCAGCGATGGCAGGATGATGCTGCGACTCGGGAAGCCCTCCCAGAGAGCGGGTGGCAACCAGAACAGCGTGAGCGCGAACACGAGCGCCAGCAGCGGACCCAGAACAAAGTTTGGAATTGAGATGCCCAGCATAGCCAGCGTCATGCTGGCATAATCGATCCATGAGTTTTGCCTGAGCGCGGCCAGAGTTCCCGTGGTTATCCCTACCGCGAGCGCAAACAGATAAGCGCACAAGCCCAGCGTCAACGAAACCGGCAGGGCCTTTAGCAGTATTTGGTTTACCGACTGGCCTTCGTACTTCAGCGAGTCCCCGAAATCAAACCGCACCATGTTCCAGAGGACCTTGCGATATTGAACGTACCAGGGTTTGTTCAGTCCGTACTTCTCGCGCAGGTTCTGCTCGATGGCCGGCGCCAGCTTCTTTTCAGCAGTGTAGAAGTTTCCCGGCGCCAGGCGGATCAATCCCCAGGTGATCGACAGAATAATAAGGAGCATGGGAATGATGACGACAACCCGGCGGATAATGAAACGAAGCATAGTTTAGGTTCGACAGACTTAGTTTGTCGTTGCGGTCCTCTTGCGAGCTCAACCAGGGCGACGAATATCGACAAACTGAAGTTTGTCGTAATGCGAACTCACGGACCAGTCATACTCGGCACTCCGTAGTCCCACTTTGCCTGATCGCGTTCTATGTAAACCCATTTCCAGGCGAACAGCGAGCCCGCGTTGGGATACATTCCTTTGATGTAAGGCTTCTTCATCCAACGCGCGCTGGCCGTCATCAGGGGCATGATCGGTTGCGCGTCCAGCGCCATGGCTTCTGCCCGAGCCAGAAGTTCGAATCGCTTTTGTTGATCTCCGGTCGAGTTGGCCTCGTCCAGTAGTGCCACGTATTTTGGATCCCACCAGCCAGTGCCGTTATTGCCCGCAGCCGTGTAATACAAGCCCAGGAAGGTAAAAGGATCCATGTAGTCGGCGCCCCAACCGGTCCTGAATATTCCTTTGTATTCCAGTTTGGCCCGGGCAACGAGCGAGGTCTTCTGCTCCATCACCTTGATGGGAATTGTGACCCCCAAATTCTGCTTCCATTGTGCCTGGATAAATTCCGCCAGCGGAATGTTGTTACCATCCGGGTTTATGGTTATCTCGATCTGATCGACCGGAAACTTTTTCGGATCAAACTTTCCTGAACCATCAACGTAGCCGGCGTCAGCTAAAAGGCCCTTGGCTTTTTCGGGATCGAAGGGGTCACCCTTTGGTTGCGGATATCCGGGGAACATTCCTTCAGGGGTGATCGAGGTCAGCGGCATCTGATGCCGCCACGCCCCGACTGCCTTTTTGTCGACGCTCATGTTCAAGGCCTTGCGCACTCGCACGTCATTGGTGGGCGGTTTTGAACAGTTGAAGTTGTAAAACTCGGTCGTGGCTTCCGGCGCGTCCATGTAGTCCTTATACGGGGCAATCGTGTCCAACCAGGCCGCCTGAACCGTGTGATTGAGCATGGCGTCGATCTCGCCGGCCTTGTACAGATTCATGATTGTCGAGCCCTCTACCACGGCATAAAAAATAATGCCGTCGAGCTTCACCTGCGCGTTGTCCCAATACATGGGATCGCGCTCAACAATCACCCGGTCGTAATGCTTCCACGACACCAGCTTGAACGGGCCGCTGGTCACAATATTCTGTTCGAGGGTCCAGGCATTGCCGTACTTCTCAATGGCTTTGCGATTGACCACGCGAAAAAACTGATGCGGCATCAGGCTGAGGAAAAAAGGCGCCGCCTGGGCCAGCGAGATGCGTAGCGTGTAGTCGTCCACCGCTTCCACCCCGATATCTTTAGCTTCGACCGGGACCATCTGCTTGCCGTTGATGGCGCTCTTCAGCTTTGGATTCGCATCGACGACTTTCGTCCGTTTCTTTTCGTCAACCGGCAGTGTCAGGCGGTCAGGCGAATGCATGAACTGATGAAAGGCCGTGTCAGCATCTGGCTTTTCATCCGGCGTGGTTGGGTATTCGGCCGCAACGGTTTGTCCGGGTTGAGAGCTCAGCGGCCCCCGAGGTTTCGGTGTCTCGACTTTTGGGTCGGCGGCGATTGCTGGCGGCGTTTTGTCTTCTTCGAAGTCTTTAGTAAGTAAGAACTGACCGTTGACCGGATCCTGCACAAAGACCGAGCCTTCGTTGAATGCCTGCGCGTACTTGATGTAATAAGCCAGCGCCGCATTCCGCGAACCCAGCTTCGGCGTTAATCCTCGCTGAATCGTGAAAACAAAATCACCCGCTGTGATTCTGTCTCCGTTTGAGAAGCGTCCGTTGTGCCGTAGATGAAAGGTTAGTTCGGAAGAGTCTTTGTTCACTTCCCAGCGCTCGGCCAGAGCGGGTATCGGTGTTGTCGTCTTGGGATCGTATTCGACCAGGCCCTCGTAAAGCGCCATGTAAATCCGCGCTTCAGGCTGACCATCAGAGATCGCCGGATCGAGCGACTCGGGCTCAGAGCCGGAGACATAGCGCATGACGTTGTCACGCGGTGGCTCCGATTTGCCAAAAAACAGTTTACTGTTCGCCGACGCTGTGCAGCCCGCGGTGATGAGGCCGAGGACCAGAAGAAGTGTAACTAAGCAGCGTGATGTATTGTCGGCCATCAGATGATTCGCCAAAATATTTGCCTTCGCTGGGTTAACCAAACTCGCACAGCAGCTCAAAGTAGCACGCGCTCAGGACGCGAGCAATCAGTTTCTGATCTGTATCAGGACCGTAGAGTGAGCGGCACTGATCGGTTGCTCAACCAGCGCTTTACGATTTTTCGGACAAGGTTATCAATTGTCGGTACACTGCCTCCGTTTGCTCGCGCACGCTTTCAAATCCGCCTGAGGTATCGATCAGGAAATCGGCGTGCTTCATCTTTTCATCCTGTGACATCTGCGCAGCGATTCGTCGTTGAGCTTCCTCTGGCAATAACACATTCCGGGAAACCAGCCGCTCCAGCTGAATCTCAGGCCGGCAGTGGACGACAATGAGTTTATCGAAGCGAAGGTACCCCCCCGACTCGATCATTAACGCGGCATCAACCACCGCGATGCCATTAGGCGTTTGCGGCTCCCACTCCCGAATTTGATCGTCCTGCGCGGCAATGATGAAAGGATGCAGGATTGAATTCAACGCCAGCCGCCGGGCTTCATCAGCAAAGACAATCGCCCCCAGGCGGATCCGGTTGAGCGTTCCGTCCTCTCGTAAGATCTCATCGCCAAATCCTTCGATTAAGGCCTTGAGGCCCGGAGTGCCAGGGGCCACGACCTCGCGCGCGGTCTGGTCGGCGTCGAGCACATGACAGCCGAGTTCTGCCAGGACGCCGACGACAAAAGACTTTCCGACCGCAATCGATCCGGTAAGACCAACCTTCAGCATATTTGTAAGCGCAAGGCTTGTCCTTGCCCGCGCGGAAAAGGGGCCGGCACAAGGCCTCTGCCCCTAAAGATTCCGGCGCCACTTTGCTGCCTGCAGAGTGTTCCTCATCAGCATAGCCACCGTGAGCAGGCCTACACCACCCGGCACCGGAGTTCGCCAACCGGCGACTCCATCGGCTTCCGCCGGATGCACGTCCCCAATCAGTGTGTAGCCCCGCTTCTCGATCGCTTCCATTCGTTTCGCGGCTTCATTGCCAAAGAGCGATTGGGCATCGCTCGCGTCTGATAACTTATTCACTCCGACGTCGATCACTGCCGCTCCCGGTTTGATAAATTCCTCACGTATGAACGCCGGACGACCAATGGCTGCGATCAGAATATCTGCCCGTCTGGTAACAGCCGGAAGATCGCGGGTTCGTGAATGACAGACAGTTACCGTCGCGTGTCTTTGCAATAACAGGCTGGCCACCGGCCGTCCCACGATCTGGCTGCGGCCGACGACACAGGCATTGGCGCCGGCAATCTCAATTTGGTAGCGATCCAGCAACGCAATGATGCCGGCGGGCGTGCACGGCACAAATCGGGGCCGGCCCATAGATAACAAACCTACGTTTGCCGGATGAAAGCCATCTACATCTTTCGCCGGATCCACTGCTTCCAGGATCGTCGCTTCATCAATGTGTTTTGGCAGCGGCAACTGAACCAGAATGCCATCGACGGATTCGGATTGATTCAAACGCGTGACAATGCCAAGCAACTCGGCGGAACTGGTTGATGCGGGCAGGACCAGCTGTTCTGACTTAATGCCTACTTCGGCACACGCGCGCACCTTGTTGCGCACGTAAACTGCCGAAGCGTCGTCGTCGCCAACCAGGACCGCGGCCAGCCGGGGTATTACCCCGTGTTGAGCAACCAACTGCGCGACTGCTACCGCTACTTCCGCCTTGATTTGATCTGCGGTGGCGCGGCCATCCAGGACTTGCGCGTGTGTCTTTTCTGCGGAAATCATCGGCGCAATCGTAACATGTAACGCAAGTGGTTCGCTTGTGCGATCGATTTCGTGGGGTAAGCACCGGGAGCGGTAGGCACCGGGTCTTTACGCCGACTGAGTGAAATAAAATTAGCCGAGGGTAAAGCGCGTTTCCCGCTGCGCCCAACGGAACACAATCCAACATGAGGCGCGAACCTGAAAGGGTCGCATGGGATTCCGCGTTCAAGAAAACCAGTCGCTGCCGCTCCGGGTATTGACTCCATCGCCAACCAAGGACACTCCTAACCCCAGGACCTAATCGATAACTTCATATCAAACTTGAGCTAGCCGAGTTAACCGTCTAATCTCTATAATTCATTTCAAGTAATTAT
This sequence comes from Pyrinomonadales bacterium, assembly GCA_038230715.1. GTDB lineage: Bacteria > Acidobacteriota > Blastocatellia > Pyrinomonadales > Pyrinomonadaceae > UBA11740. Next base: position 7,587 of record JBBRMS010000032.1, on the reverse strand, counting down.
TCAGCTCATGTGATTCCAACTATGATAAAAGCCCGGTCGTCACTAGCACTCGTAACCCTACTCTTCGTTTCCGTCGTGCTCCTTCCTTCAGCCTGCCACCCGCGCCGGTCGGCCAACGAGAAGCGCTACCCAATCAAAGGCAAAGTCGTCGCTGTGACCCCGACTGAGCACACCATCACGATTGCCCACGAAGACATTGTCGGTTATATGCCCGGCATGACCATGCCTTTCAAGATCAAGAATGAAGCCGACCTGCAGATGGTAAAGCCCGGCGATCAATTGACGGGGACTCTGGTAGTGGACGACCTGACGTCATGGGTCGAAATCACTTCGATCATCGAGGGAAGTTCGCCGCTGACACAGAACGCCGACGTTCCCGGTGAACCAAAACCCGGCACTGTGGTTCCTGACTTTGGTCTCGTCAATCAGGACGGCAAGCGCATTCACCTCGCCGAATACCGGGGCAAGACGCTCCTGATCACTTTTGTCTACACCCGCTGTCCGCAACCCGATCAATGCACGCTGATGAGCAACAACTTCGCCGCGATTGATCAGGGACTAAAAAAACAACCTGATCTTTACGACAAGACCCATCTGCTTACGATAACTTTCGATCCCGATTACGACACGCCGAAGGTTATGCGCAGTTATGGAGCATCCCATACGGGCCGCTATTCAGATGAAACGTTTCAGCATTGGGAGTTTGCGACGGGTTCGAAGGATGAAGTGAAAGGCATCGCGCAGTTTTTTGGTCTCCGCTATTACCACGATACTGAGTCGGACGACGACCAGGTGATGCACTCTTTGCGCACAGCGATTGTGGGAGGCGACGGGAAGTTGTTCAAGCTATATCGCGGCAACGAATGGAAACCCGCTGAGATTATCAACGACCTGACGACTCTTACCGCTTCCCAGAGCAAGCCCTAGAGGCTGCTGCTGAGAGCGCTGGATCTTGTCGGGAAGCCGACGAGCCCTGCCGCGAACTCGTCCAGGACTGCTATGGGGGGTGGCATCCCGCTCGCAACTTTTGCTTAAAATCCGAGGGAAGTCATCATCCCATTCGCTGCTGTAATTAAAGGGGTGTCCCTGGGCCGGTGTAAGTTTGCCGGAGTTCATAAAAAGCCTGCGTCTGATTGATAAAGCCTGAAGCTGTTTACAGCCGGCCAGGGTGTTTCCACTGTTCATGCTGTTGATGGAGACCTGCAGTTTTACAGTCAACGCAAACCCATTTCCTGGACTCAGATTTCCCTGACTCACCCGTCGCAGTGCACGAACCGGATGCGCCGTCGCCAGGTTTACAGCAATATCTCAAGACTATGAATCGTATGTGGAATTGCCCTGCGGAGGGCGAAGGTATTTGCCGCTTCAAGAGCAGAAGGACAAGGTAATGCTTAGCTCTTCAGCTTTCTTATTTCTTCGGTCAAAACCGGCAGGGCTTCGAACAGATCACCCACGATCCCGTAATCGGCGATATCAAAGATGGGGGCTTCGGGGTCCTTGTTGATGGCTACAATCGTCTGTGAGTTTTTCATTCCCACGAGGTGCTGGATCGCTCCGGAGATACCCAGGGCGATGTAGAGCTTCGGCGCCACAGTCTGTCCCGACGATCCGATCTGACGATCAATCGGCAGCCACTCGGCGTCGCAGATTGGACGAGACGCAGCCAGGTCGCCACCAAGAACTTCGGCCAGCTTCTCAGCCAGAGCAATGTTGTCTTTGTTTTTGATACCGCGGCCGACGGCAACGATGATCTCGGCCTTGCTGAGATCAACTGCCTGCTTAGTCTCCTGAAAAGCCGGCTCTGGTTTCATGCGCACCTGACCCACGTTGGCGGGCATTTCCTCTATTGGCGCGCCACTTCCCTTCGCTGCCTGATCGGGACGGAAAGAACCGGACTGGAAGGTAACAAAGAGCGGGGCCTCGCCGTCAGACACAACATCGGCGTCCAGTTTACCGAGGAAGATGCGACGGGTGAATGTTACTTTGCCTCCCTCAACGTTCATCCGAATGCAATCGCTGATCATTCCTTTGCCAAAACGCGCGGCCAGCTTGGGAGCAAAGTCGCGCACCAGATAGGTGTGCGACATGATGACGTATTGTGGATCGATCGCGCGCACGACGTTCTCCATCGCGTTGGCATATGCGTCGGGGGTGTATTCGGCCAGTTGCCCATGATCGACATAGATGACTTTCGCCAGATCATACAAGGCTATATCCTGAGCCAAAGACTGAGCGCCTGAGCCAAGCACGACGGCCGTCAGGCTCTGGCTGGCTTCCTTCCCAAGCATTTGCGCAGCCGCGATCGCTTCCAGAGACGTCTTGTTCAGCGTCCCTGCCTTGTGCTCGATAAAAACCAGAATGCCGTTACTCATGTTTTATGCTTAATTCGGAGGTTTAGAAGCGGGCCACTGGTCGGGCGGTAGCCCGACATAAACACCACCAGCCGCCTTCTGTCGAACATCAAATTACCCGCGCTTCGGTGCGTAGCTTCTCTGCTAATTCCACCGCGCCCTGCTTTGCATCGCCGCCGCCGAGGAACTGCGTCTGCTTTGATTTCTGCGGTAAATAAATCTTTTCGATCCGCTGATGGGATGGCTTATTGACGATCTCGGCGGACGGGGTAACTTCCCTGATCTCTTTTTTCTTGGCCGACATGATGCCTTTCAGAGTCGCATAACGAATCTGACTGATGCCGGACTGAATAGTCAGCAGAGCAGGTTTGGGCATCGTGTACCACTGATACCAGCCGCTCTCCAATTCGCGTTTGACGCGCAACTCTTCGCCACTCACGTCAACCTCAATCACAATCGTGGCGTGCGGCAGATTGAGAATCTCAGCTAGAATCACGCCCGTCTGGCCATAGCCATAGTCGTCGGATTGCAGGCCCGTCATGATCAAGTCAGCATGCTCTTCGCGAACCGCATCAGCCAGAACAGTGGCCGTTGCGAATGGTGATAAATGAGTGAGACTGTCACCAAGTACATGGATGGCGCGGTCAGCTCCGCGCGCGAGCGCATCCTTAATAACGCTCTTGGCGCGCGCCGCACCCATCGACACGACAACAACTTCGCCGCCGACCTTTTCCTTGATTCGCAAGCCCTCTTCCAGAGCGTAGCCATCCGACTCACTGACTTCAAACGAGAGATCGGCCTCTTCAATCCAGGTTGAATCTTTGTTGATTCGCAGAATCGCATCTTTGTTGGCGACCTGCTTCATGAGAACGAGGATTTTCATCTTTATCTTCGTTAGAGGTTGGCTACCGCCCAACCATTCCGGAAACCATTTCGTTTAGTCGCCGGACTTGTCTGCCGATCTGCATCGTCAGCCAGACTTGTCCGGTGGCTATCTAAACACCGATCAAGCTCATTCTTCTTCGTATCTCTTGAACAACAGAGCCGCATTCGTCCCGCCAAACCCGAAACTGTTCGAAAGCGCATACCGGATGTTTGCTGCCCGAGCTTTGTTCGGCACATAGTCGAGATCGCATTCCGGATCGGGGGTCTCGTAGTTGATGGTCGGCAAAATCATGTTGCGATGAATTGAAAGCACTGAGAAGACACCTTCAACACCACCGGCTGCGCCCAGCAGGTGCCCAGTCATCGACTTCGTCGAGCTTATCGCCAGCTTGGAAGCGTGTTCTCCAAACGTCTTCTTGATGGCCATCGTTTCGAACTTGTCGTTGTATGGCGTCGATGTGCCGTGCGCGTTGATGTAGTCGACTTCTTCCGGTTGCACTTTGCCATCGCTCAGGGCCTTTTGCATTACCCGGACCGCGCCGGATCCGCTGGCGTCAGGCATCGTGATATGAAAGGCGTCACCGCTCATCCCATAGCCCACGACCTCAGCATATATCTGAGCTCCGCGCTGCCGCGCGAATTCCAACTCTTCCAGAATCAGGATCCCCGCCCCTTCGCCGATGACAAAGCCGTCGCGGGTCAAATCGAAAGGTCTGGAGGCGTGAATTGGATCATCATTGCGCGTAGAGAGAGCTCGCAATGCAGCAAAGCCGGCGACACTCATTGGAGTAATAGCCGACTCAGCGCCGCCGCAAATCATTGCGTCGGCGTCGCCGCGCTGAATAATCTTAAAGCTGTCGCCAATCGCATGGGCACCAGCAGAGCAGGCCGTGGCCGTAGCTGAATTGGGACCCTTGGCGTTGTGCCGGATGGAGACCTGACCGGATGCGAGGTTGACGATGGCCGACGGGATAAAGAAAGGCGAGACCCGGCTGGGCCCGTCTTTGAGCAACTTTTCATGCTCCCGTTCAATGGCCCAAAAATCTCCAATGCCGCTGCTGATATAAGTCCCGACGTTCTCGGCAACCTCGTCGGAGATCTTCAGCCCACTAAGCTTGACTGCCTCGTCTGAGGCAGCGATAGCATAGTGGATGAAGGCGCCCATCTTGCGGGCTTCCTTTTTTTCGATGAAATCGAGCGGATCGAAATTCTTTACTTCGCAGGCAAACCTGGCGGCAAACCTGGCGGCATCGAACTTCTTAATATCACCCGCACCACTTTGACCTTCGAGCAACGCGGCCCAGGTGGTCTCGACCGAGTTGCCCACAGGAGTAACCAGACCGAAACCGGTAACGACGACGCGACGATTCAAAATCAGAGACTCCTTCCGTGATCGACCTTAGGTGGTCGCTGACGAACCGGGACGCTTGCCCGGATCGCCTGGCACCAATTTCCGATCACTTAGCCTTGTGCTGATCGATGTAGTTGTACGCGTCGCGCACACTCTGAATCTTTTCCGCATCCTCATCTGGAATCTCGATGCCGAATTCTTCCTCGAAACGCATCACCAACTCAACCGTATCGAGCGAGTCCGCACCGAGGTCGTCGATGAACCGGGCATTGGGCGTGACTTCGTTTTCGTCAACTCCAAGCTCGTCCACGATAATCTGTTTCACTTTTTGCTCAATCTCTGGATCGGGCATTCGTTTTTGCTCCTCTTTGTATACGTCCGACAAACTTCACTTTGTCGATCCTATTGTGGCCCAGGTACAAACCTTTGACCCTGTAATTTTATCCACAGACCCTCGGTCCGTGACACACCGCGCAAACCAAATTCTGACGGATCAGCTTCAACCGGAAACGCCCAACGTTTCGCGAGCAGCACACAGACTAGCTTTATCCTCGACGTTCACGCAACGTAAGCTGCGATCAATCTGGCGCACTAACGAACTTAAAACTTTTCCGGGTCCAATCTCAATCAAGCTTTGTACACCCTGACTAATCAAAAACTCAACTGACTCAAGCCAGCGGACCGGCTGTGACACCTGGCGCACCAGCGCATCGCGCGCTTCCGCGCCGAGTTCTATGGCCTTCGCGTCCACGTTCGTTACCAGGGGTGCAGCAAGATTCTTGAACGGAATTGAATCTAAATCAACCGCCAGGCGCTCCTGAGCGGGCTGCATCAATGCGCAATGAAAGGGCGCGCTGACATTCAACTTCATCGCTCGCTTCGCGCCTCGCTCTTTCAAAAGCGCAATCGCCCGATCGATGGCTGCGGTGTCCCCGGCTATCACTACCTGGCCCGGCGAGTTGATATTGGCTGCGCTGCAGACCTGGCCTTCGGCGGCCTCTGCGCACGCTGCCATCACCAGCTCCAGGTCCGCGCCGAGGATCGCCGCCATGGCTCCCACACCTACCGGCACAGCTTCCTGCATGTAGCGTCCTCGTGCACGCACCGTTCTGACTGCATCGGTCAACGATAGAGTACCCGCCGCTACCAGAGCAGAATACTCGCCCAGGCTGTGACCCGCGACAAAGTCGGGCCGCGGAAATCCTTCGGACTCCAGCACCCGCAAAGCAGCAATCGAAACAGTCAGGATGGCCGGCTGAGTATTCTCAGTCAGCTGTAACTGATCTGCCGGGCCATCAAAACATAGCTGCGAGAGCGCAAAGCCCAAAGCCGCGTCTGCTTCTTCAAAGATCTCTCTGGCCACTCCGAAATTCGCGGCCAAATCTTTTCCCATGCCCGCGTACTGCGAGCCCTGGCCGGGAAAGATGAAAGCGACTGCCGATTGCCGATTATCGATTGCCAATTTGGATTCCGCTACCAGCGCATCACCACGCCGCCCCAGGTCACACCGCCGCCAAACGAAGTCAGCAAAACCACATCACCCTTTTGAATCTTACCCGACTCAACGCACTCATCGAGCCCAATTGGGATGGACGCCGAAGACGTATTGCCGTGCCTCGCGATGTTTGAATAGACCATCGCCGAATCAACGTCCAGCTTACTGGCAACCGCGTCAGTGATCCGCTGATTGGCCTGATGAGGAATAAAAAGCTTCACGTCGGTGGTAGTTAGACCAGCTTCTTCCAGAACTTCGCGAGAAATGTCGGTCATCGAACGCACCGCTACTTTAAACAACTCATTCCCTCTCATCTTAAAGAAGTGATCACCACGCGCGATCGTCTCGGCGCTAAATCCACCCTTGGTCCCACCACCGGGAGCAAATAACTGTTCTTCGTACCGACCGTCCGATCTAATCTTCGAAGCCAGAATACCGCGATCACTTTCGACTGGACCCAGAACTGCCGCTCCCGCGCCATCGCCGAACAGAATGCAAGTCGAGCGGTCGGTGTAGTCCACGTAACGCGTCAAAATCTCGGCGCCAATCACCAGCGCATACTTTGCTTGTCCGCCCCGGATCATGGCATCTGCCAGAGTCACGCCGTAGAGGAAGCCGGAACAGGCAGCGACGATATCCATCGCGGCCGCCTTATGAGAGCCCAACTCAGCTTGAATCAGACAGCCCGTGGACGGCAGGATCTGATCCGGCGTGACCGTCGCGCAAAGGATTAGATCGATAGCCGCAGGCTCGATGCCGGCATTGGCGATAGCCTGGCGCGCCGCGCGCACGGCAAACTGAGAAGTGTATTCCTCGGGCGCGGCTTTGCGTCGCTGCTTAATCCCGGTCCGGCTGGTAATCCACTCGTCAGAAGTATCGACAATCCGTTCCAGATCGGCATTCGTCAAAATACCTTCCGGATAAGAGTGGCCCGTCCCAAGTATGCCCGAATTGAATTTCGTCATTTCGGAAAATCCCGCTCAAAAAATGCCGTTTAGCGTGGCAGGCCGAAAGGGCCCGCCGCGTGCCGCGCGAACGCGGCGCCCTAAACGGCATGTTAGTTAAAGCGTCAGGCAGCTTGTTCTACATGGACTACTTCACGTCCATTGTAAAAGCCACATTTCGGACAGACGCGATGCTGCAGACGTGGCTCCTGACAATTCGGGCAGGCGACGGTCTGCGGTATCCGTAGGGCATCGTGGGCCCGGCGCTTACCGCGACGTGATTTTGAATGACGACGTTTTGGATTTGGCATGATTACTCCACAATCTTAGGTTCAGAATCTCGCTTAACTCTCACTTCAATTTCAGATTTGAAATCTCAAATCTCTTAAATTTCAGATTTGAAATCCGCAGCTTCCCTGCGAACTCACATTTGCAACTCTTTCAACTTCGCCCAACGTGAATCCACTTCATCAGTCTCGCACTGGCACTCGGTCAGGTTTCGGTCGACACCACAGTTCGGGCAAAGCCCCCGGCAATCTTCACGACATAGCACATTAACAG
>JBBRMS010000031.1:0-44468 GCA_038230715.1 Pyrinomonadales bacterium | reverse complement strand
GTTGAAGGAACAGGGCTTTGAAATCGATCGCCGCAAGATTGTTTTGCGCGAACCAATCAAGCGCTTCGGCAGCTACGAAGTGCCGGTGCGTCTGCATCGCGAAGTGACAGTGCAATTGCCGGTCAGCGTGCTGGGCGAAGGTGGAATTGAAATTGATGTGACCGCGCTGGATGAAGACGGTGGCGGTCAAGGCGTGTCCAAGACCGCACCCGCTGCGGACTCAGGCGCAGAAGCGAACGAATAGTTTGCGCCTAAACCAATAGATCAGCGGGAGGGGTATCGAATATGGATCAAAATGATTGGTTGCCAGTACCCAATCTCGTATGTCGTAAGTGCGGCGTGCTATTACACGTAACAGCGACGGAGAAGCGCCCCGTTATCGAGTTCTACGCCATGCATCCTAAGGGGATGTGCCCGCTCAGCTCGGACTGGGTGAAACTGGACTCGAAAGGTCATGTGACGGAGAACATTTCTGAAGGAAAGGATTGGCGGTAGATGATTGGCGATCCCTCAAGTCTGTTTGCTGTTGAATACAGCATGACTTCAAACTCTGTACATCGTCGCTCACTGAGAAAAGGTAATCGAGAACAATCAACGCAATATCAGCAAGGGGCACTCCTCCGACTTTGTCCCAATTGGGTTATTTCCCTCGCGAGAGGAAGCTGATAGATTCATTGAGTTGTTCAGTCGCACACTAGCGGAACAAGCGCAGATAGAGTTCCATAGCCGTGATTGGCGTCATGTTCCAGAAGTAGTTGACGAATTAATCAATCAAGCATCGGTGCAATAGACGCTTAATCCTTTAACAACTAAAATAAATCTCGCAAACACTCGAAAAAACTTCCCTAAAATTTCCCGAACGGATAGCCTCTGCTCTCCGCATCTCGATCTAACCACTGTAGGCTTCTGAAACATGGCAACGGCAGAGCACATTCGAAATTCGCCTCTCGAACGTCCTCTACCGAGTAGTCCCGATACTGAACGAGCTCTTCTGGGTTCCATCTTGCTTGACAACTCGTTAGTCGCACAAGCAATTGAGCTGCTGAAACCAGAGTGCTTTTACGTGCCATCAAACCGCCGGGTGTTTATCGCCATGATTACTCTGTTTGGGCGCGGTTCTGAGATGAACCCAATCATAATTGCTGACGAACTACGGAGGGACAATTCGCTGGAGACCTCCGGCGGAATGTTTTTCTTGAGCAACTTGACCTTCGGGTTGCCGCACGTCCAAAGCGTCGTTCCCTATGCCAAGATTATCCGCGGGAAATATCTACTGCGCCAGCTCGTCAACGTTGCACAGAAAATAAGCGCCGAGGCTTTGGAAGAGGAAGACGAGCCGCAGGACATCCTGGATCACGCGGAGCACGCCATCTTTGCCCTCGCCGATGAGCGCATTCGTCAGGGCTTTGAACACATCAAGCACCCGGCGGAACGCGTGCTGGAAAAAGCCGAGTCCGTCGAACATCGCGACATGGTCGTGACCGGCATTGCTACTGGATTTCGAGGCCTCGATGCGTTGACCTCGGGTCTGCAGAGACAGGATTTGGTGGTTATTGCGGCGCGGCCTTCGATGGGTAAAACCAGTCTCGCCCTGACCCTGGCCCAGCACGCCGCGATTGAAAACAAAGCCGTCGTGGGCGTGTTTTCCCTGGAGATGTCGGCTGAAGCGCTGGCCATGCGCATGCTCTGTTCCGAAGCCAGCGTGGATGCGCAAAAGTTTCGCAGCGGCTATCTATCGAATGAAGAATGGTCACGTTTGGGAACGGCGCTGGGTAAGCTGGCCGAAGCGCGCATCTTTATCGATGACACAGCGGCGATTTCGGTCCTCGAGATGCGCGCCAAAGCACGGCGTCTAGCGACGGAGCAGAAGCAGCTCGACCTGATCGTGGTTGATTATCTGCAGTTGATGTCCGGATCGAGCAAGCGGTTTGAATCGCGGCAGCAGGAGGTTTCGCAAATCTCGCGCGAGTTGAAATCCCTGGCGAAGGAATTAAATATTCCGATGGTTGCGCTCTCCCAGCTATCCCGCGCGCCTGAGAACCGCACCGACCACCGGCCGCAGTTGGCCGACCTGCGCGAGTCGGGCGCCATCGAACAGGACGCCGACGTGGTGGCCTTCATCTATCGTGAGGAGCAATACAACAAGAGCGATGAGAACAAGAATATCGCCGAGTTGATTGTCGCCAAGCAACGTAATGGTCCCACCGACACGGTCTATCTGGCCTTCATCAATCAGTTCGCGAGGTTCGCTGATCTCGATCGGGAAGCGCTGGGTGCCTACCTGGCCAGGTTTGATCGGTCGAAGGGTGCGCAGCGTAGCCGTACGGATGAGTTCTAAGCTTTTACGATCACCGACCAGGAAATGTGGAGTGCGGTAACTTGGACCGCCTTTAAAGGCCGCGACTTGTCGCGGCTTTTGCGTAGAGTCCCCCCCGCTCACCAGGATCGCGGTGACAGGTCACCGCTTAGGAAAGCGATGACAAGTCAGCGCACTCCACAAGGGCAGCGATTTGTGTTTGACTAGCACAGAAGATGACGATTCCCGAAGCCAACATCTCTCGCCGTCCAACCTGGGCCGAGATCGATCTCGAAGCGCTCGTTTCGAACTCTCGCCTAATTCGCGCGCAGGTCGGCGCGGAGGTCAGCGTGTTGGCAGCGGTAAAGGCAAACGCTTACGGGCATGGGGCGGTCGTTTGCTCTCGACGCCTGGAAGCGGAGGGCGTCGATTGGTTTGGCGTCGCCCTGCCGGAAGAGGGAGTCGAATTAAGAGAAGCCGGAATCGCAAGGCCAATTCTTTGTCTGGCCGGCTTTTGGGAAGGCCAGCAACAGCTTTGCTTGCAGGAGAACCTGACCCCCGTGGTCTATCGCGTGGATATGATTGCGGCGCTCGATCGAGCGGCGCAGACTGCAGGTGTTACTGCCGACGTGCACATCAAGATTGATACCGGCATGGGTCGCCTGGGAGTTCGCAGCGAGGCTGTTCGAGAATTTTGCGAGGCACTGGGCGCTTTCCAAAATATTCGCGTGGATGGTTTGATGACGCATCTGGCGGCCGCCGATGATCCTGCCCAGAACAATTTCACAAACGCGCAGCTGGAAAGATTCGAACGGGCAGTGGCAGTATTTCGCGAACGGGGTTTCTCGCCGCGGTACATTCATGCCGCAAACTCTGCCGCCACGTTTGCCTGGCAGGGCGCGAGAGGAAATATTGTGCGACCGGGTGGCGCTCTCTACGGATTCACTCGGGATGTGCTGCCGCCCAACATTCCTTTTGCGCCGCTTCGGCCGGTGATGTCAGTGCACTCGCGGATCCTGCTTTTGAAACTCGTTGGGCCCGGTGAAAAACTTGGTTACGGCTGCGCTTTTGAAACAACGCGTGAGTCGTTGATTGCGACGATCCCGATTGGATACGATGATGGCTACCGGCGCGCGTTTTCGAATCGCGGCCGGGTGATTGTGCGTGGTGTCTTTGCGCCGGTCGTGGGTCGCGTCTCGATGGACCTAACCATTGTCGATGTTACCGATGTGCCGGAAGTTTCGCTGGATGACCAGGTTACTCTGTTAGGGCAGGCAGGCGGACTCTCGATCACAGCCGAAGACCTGGGTGAACTGGCGGGCACGATCTCGTACGAGATCACGTGCGGGATCAGCGCGCGTGTGCCGCGGATTTTCATCGAAGGTAGGAACTGATGAAGAAGACACTGGCTAATGAAGCTGACAAACGAGAGCTGCTGCGACGTTTGCAGCTGGTTCAGCCCGATAGCCATCGGCGCTGGGGCAAGATGACTCCGCATCAAATGATTTGTCATCTGAACGACTCGTTCAAAGCCGGCACTGGCGAGAAACAGGTTGGGTCATCGAGTACCTTCGTGTCGCGCACAATCATGAAATGGTTTGCCCTTAGTGTGCCTTTGCCCTGGCCACATAGCCTTAAGACGCGGCCGGAGATGGACCAGGACCGGGGTGGAACTAAGCCCGGGGAATTCAGCCGCGATGCGGAGGGTTTAGCTGCGACGTTGGAGAAGTTCAGTCAGGCACAGAGAGACTTCACCTGGGGCCGGCACCCGATCTTTGCAGAGATGTCTGATGGCGAATGGTTACGTTGGGGTTACCTGCACATGGATCATCATCTGCGGCAATTCGGAGTCTGAACCTGCATGAGTGAACCCGGACAATTTAAGGTGGTAGTCAACGGCGCTGAGAGCGTCACGGCGATGCTTTATCCGGCCGCCAAACGCGACCGAGAGGGGGTTACGATTGTGCTCGGTCATGGGGCCGGCGCGGATCAGTTGAGTGGTTTTATGCGCATGGCTGCGACAGGTTTAGCCGCGCGCGGGTTTGATGTCCTGACTTTCAACTTTCTTTATAAAGAACGGGGTCGCGGCATCCCCGATCCCAAGGCGCGACTTGAGGAGTGTTATCTGGCGGTGATCAAAACAGCGCTTGGGCATCCCAAGCTCAAAAAAAACCTGCTCGTGATTGGCGGTAAATCCATGGGCGGGCGGATCGCTTCGCAGGTGGCGGCGGTGGCGCCCGCGGGCATCGCCGGCCTGGTGTTTTTGGGATACCCGCTGCATCCGCCCGGGCGGCCGGAGAAAATGCGCGACGAGCATTTGCCGGACGTGCAGGCTCCGATGCTGTTCGTGCAAGGTGCGCGCGATACCTTTGGCACGGCGGAAGAAATTCGAGCAGTGATTAAGAAGCGACATCTGGCAGCAATGCTCTTTGTCATCGAGGGTGGCGATCATTCTTTCAAGGCGCCGAAGTCGTTCGGCCTGCCGCAGCAGACGATTTATGAAGCGATCATGGACCAGGTTGGTGAGTGGGCGCGCGGCTTGAAGTCGGTAACACCTGCGTCAGCGGGTGGATCAAATGAAGACAGGGAATTGGGGTCTTGAGTGATGGGTCCACCCGCTCACGCGGATGGTATTGACCTCGTAAGGAGGGCAGCTTTTGGGAAGCTATAATTTCTTTCAACTCGATGTTTTTACCGATCATGCGTTTGGTGGTAATCCGCTGGCCGTTTTTCCCGAGGCCGAAGGTATTACCGACGAGCAGATGCAGCAGATCGCCCGTGAAATGAATTTGTCAGAGACGGTCTTTGTGCTGCCTTCTGCAAACGAAGAAGCGTTACGGCGGCTGCGAATCTTCACTCCGGGCAGCGAACTTCCGTTTGCGGGCCATCCGATTGTGGGTGCCTGGAATTGCCTGGCCCGCGAGGGCGTTGTGCCGCTGCCTGAAAACGGAAACGGATGGGCGCATTTCAAACACGAAGTCGGCATCGGCGTGCTGCCGATTGAGGTTGAGTTCAAAGATGGCGAACCGTCGCAGGTGGTGATGACGCAGGGCAAGTTTGAAATTCGCGGCGAGATTGATGACTGGCAGCAACAGGCCGACCTCGCTCGCGCTCTTGGCTTAGCCCGCGAAGATCTGGATGAGACGCTGCCCATCCAGGCGGTCTCAACCGGGAACACAATGCTTTTGGTGCCGGTGCGATCTCTGGCGGACCTGGGTAATTGCAAAGTGAATCAGTTGCTGCTCGATGAGATCTTTGAAAGTATTAGTGCCGGCGGCACGGGATGTTACGCGTTTTCGCGCGAGACTTTAGAGATCGGTCCAGCCCGCGCCCACGCGCGATTCTTCATCGGCCAGAACATTGGTGAAGATCCGGCGACAGGCAGCGCTGCGGGGCCACTGGGAGGTTATCTGGTCCATCACGACGCGACCCGGGTCGATCCGGTGGATGGAGTCTACAAGTTTGTGATCGAGCAGGGAGATTTTATTAACCGGCCCAGTCGCATTGGACTGGAAGTAAAGGGCGCGCCCGGCAAAGTTGAAGAGGTGCGCGTCAGCGGGACTTCGGTAGTGGTGGCTCGCGGAGTGCTGGAGTTTTAACTTAGCGCACTTGCGGGAGTAGTGGGGTCAGTACCGGGAGCGGTAGAGGCCGGGTCAGTGTTTAAGCAGAAAGTTACCCGGTCGCTATCGTTCCCGGTACCGGACCTCATTCTCAAGCAAAGGCGCAAAGATGTTTTGAGATGGAAAAGGAACCACTCGATCTTCTAATCATCGGTGCCGGGCCAGCAGGTCTCTCGGCTGCTGAGGCAGCGGCGTGCGAAGGTCTGTCGTATCTTGTGATCGAGAAGGGAACTATTGCGGACACTATTCGCCAGTACCCGGTCGGCCGCACGCTGTTCTCTACGCCAAATGAACTCGAGATGCGCGAAGGCGCGCTCAATCCAGTGCGCGAGAAACCGACGCGTGAAGAACTGCTGTCGCATTACATTCATTTCGTGCTCGAGGCTGACTTGCGAATCAACACCGGGGAAGAAGTAAGGGCAATTGAAAAAGCAGAACCTGATCTATTCATCGCGCGCACGAAAAGCGTAAACACGCTCGATCAGGAAGTAATGTCGACCTACCGAGCGCGCCGGTTGCTATTCGCGATCGGCGCGACGGCCCGTCCACGCAGTCTGAGTGTCCCCGGTGAAGACCTGCCAAAGGTTCATCATCGCTTCATCGAACCTTACCCATACGTGCGCCGGGAAGCCTTAGTCGTTGGCGGTGGCAACAGCGCCGCCGAAGCCGCACTGTTCCTTTCCGAAGAAGGCGCGCACACGACCATGGCCATCTGGCGAGACGATTGGGAGAACCACGATCCAAAAGCCGGGGCGATGAAGCACTGGGTGCGTTCGCCGCTCGAACGAGAGATCCGCGAAGGCCGCCTGCGCGTAATTCTCTATCAGCAGATCGACGAGATCACCGCGCTGGACGTGACCCTTACGACTGACGAGGGGGAGACGCGAAAGATCGCCAACGATGTCGTCTTTGTGCTGGTTGGCAGCGACGCTGATCTCACTCTGCTAAAAAGTCTGGGAGTAAAAACTACCTCCGGGAAACTTACCGAGACGCCTGTCTATGACCCCGAGACATTCGAAACCAACGTGAGCGGTGTTTATGTCGCCGGTCACTTCACGAATGCTCGTCATATTAAGGCCGCCATCGATGTGCCGGGAACGATCGTGCCTCTGATCGCGCAAAGCTTGCGCAAGACCGCCGGCTCCTCTTAAGGCTTCACTCGCATGAGAGGCATCTCTCAGGTGCTTACCCTGCGGATGATTTGTGGGTGGTGTGGGTGGAGTGAAATCGAATATCTCTTGCGCGCACCGGTCCGCGTTGATAGAGTCTCGGCCGTTCTCAGGCCAATGTATCCAAACCAGCACTGATGGAAACTCCACTGACTCCGCTCGATTTTGCTCGGCGCGCGCGTAAGCTTTACGGCGATCGTGAAGCCGTGGTGGATGGCGAACTGCGCTTAACCTATGAGCAGTTCTTCGATCGTTGTGATCGCTGGTCGGCGAGACTGCAACTACTCGGCGTTAAGAAGGGCGATCGCGTCGCCTACATTGCGCCGAACACGCACGCACAACTCGAGTCTTTCTATGCGGTGCCGCAAATTGGCGCTGTCCTGGTGCCGATTAATTATCGCCTGACTCCGGATGACTTCGTTTACCTGATCAACCACAGCGGCGCCCGAGTGGTTTGTGCTCATCCGGATTATCTGGCCGCGATAGATAACATTCGCTCGCAACTACCCCGAGTTGAGCAGTTCGTCGCGCTCCGTCAGGGTGGTGCCGGCGTCACTCCCATGAATCACCGGCAGGATGCGCGTGCACCCCACAACTGGCTCGACTACGAGGCCTTGCTGGCTGAAACTGCGAGCGACTTTGTCCACCCAAAAATCGAGGAGAACGATTTACTGACGATCAATTACACGAGTGGCACCACCTCGCGTCCCAAGGGTGTAATGATCACGCATCGTAACGCATACCTGAATTCGGTTGGGACACTGGTTCACCTGCATATGGACTGCGCGGATCGTTATTTGTGGACCCTCCCGATGTTTCATGCCAATGGTTGGACGTTTGTCTGGACAGTCACGGCCGCCGGCGCTGCCCATATCTGTTTGCCGAAAGTCGACCCTCGTTTGGTGTTTGAACTGATTGGAAAAGATCGCATCACTATGCTGTGCGCTGCGCCCACGGTATTAATCGGCCTGGCCAACGCAGATGAAGAAGTGAGACGAGGCGCGCGCCGAGGAGTGCGGGTGCTCACCGCTGGCGCGCCTCCGGCGGCGTCCACGATCGAGCGCCTGGAAGATGAACTTAACTGGACGGTCACACAGTTGTACGGGTTGACTGAGACGGCTCCTTTCATCACTGTCTGCGAACCACGAGCCGAGCACCAGCAACTGTCAAGTGCCGACCGCGCCATCGTCAAAGCCAGGCAGGGCGTTGAGTTAATTACTTCCGGTGAGACCACCGTGTTTGACGAAGCCGGCGCCGAGGTTCCTTACGACGGCGAGACGGTAGGCGAGATTGTCGTCCGCGGCAACGTCGTGATGGAAGGCTATTACAACGATCCGGATGCCACGGCGCTGGCGCTGCGCGACGGCTGGTTTTATACGGGGGATGCGGCCGTGGTTCATCCCGATGGCTACATCGAGATTCGCGATCGCTTGAAGGACGTTATCATCAGCGGCGGTGAAAATATTTCTTCGGTGGAAGTGGAAGGCGTTCTGTTGCGCCACCCCGCGGTGCAGGAAGTCGCGATCGTGGGCGTGCCGCATCCGCGCTGGGGCGAGGCGCCGCACGCATTCGTGGTCCTTCGCAGCGGCGCGGCTGCTACGGAAGACGAGCTGCGCGAGTTTGCGCGGGCGCGTCTAGCGCACTTCAAGGCCCCTCACAAAGTCACGTTTATCGAGGAACTACCGAAAACTGCAACCGGCAAGATTCAGAAATATGTCCTGAGGGGTGGGAGAAGTGCGATTGCGAAGCAGTGACCGTGCGCCATGCTGAAGAACTGTTTGTGTTGACTCTCCCCTGAAACCGAAACGATCCACCAAATCACACGAACGGGCGCGACCACCTATTTTGTTTTTCCGGTGGGTTCGTGGATTATCTTTCCTGGTGAGCGATTTCAAATGGGGGCCACGCATCGCTGAAGAGCTTGCCTGCGAACGCTGCCCGTGATAAACGAGCAGTCCTTAATGCGCTTCATTTCAACTAAAAGAGGAGTCCAAATTATGGTGAGAAATGTGGTCGGAGTGATCCTCGGTTACATCGTGATGTTTATCCTGCAGATAATTGCTTTCATGTCCATCTATTCGATGATGGGTGCGGACTGGTCATTCAAACCGGGCACGTTCGAGGCCTCCACCGCCTGGACCGCTGTCCAGTTTATAGTAATTCTGGTTACGGCAATTATTGCGGGACTAATTTGTGCGGTGATTGCCAAAAGCGGCAGGGCTCCGCTGGTTCTAGCGGGGATGGTCCTCGTGTTCAGCCTCGCGCTCGGAGCCGCCAGCATGACGATGCGGTCCTCCGATACTCATGAAGTGCGGACTGCCAGCGTTCCAAACATGGAGGCAATGCAAAAAGCCCGGCACCCGGCGTGGGTAATCCTGATGGGCCCAATCATTGGGGCCGTAGGTGTGCTGATTGGCGGTAAACTGAAACGCCGCGGTTAAGAGTCCTGAAACGAGGCGAGTTGGTCGCAGATAGCAGACATCCTATCCGCCAGCGTGCGCAGCAAACTTCATCCCACCAGTGGGTACGCGCTTCGCGCGCAAACGGACGGGATTTCCGCGATCCAATTTCGGGGAAAACAAAAAGGGCGAGCCTTTGCGGCCTCGCCCTTTAATCTTTTGGTGGGGATGAGAGGACTTGAACCTCCACGATGTCACCATCACAGGCTTCTGAGACCTGCGCGTCTGCCAGTTCCGCCACATCCCCGCGGCCCTCGAATATACGAACCCGGTCGCGGCAGTGTCAAGGCAGCCCACCTGCATTACTCCATCGAACAAAAACCGGCGCTATTACCTGTTAGAAACTCGTCGTTGTAAACGACGCTGCCGGTTGCGCAATCTCTGCGAGCGCAGGAAATTGTCGTTATCAAGAACGCGTCTGCGGTCATAGCGACGATTCCTCAGACGGTTATCCCGGTCGAAGTCTCGATTACGAAATCTATCATTGCGGCGGTGCCGAATCACGTTGCTGATCACCGATCCTCGATTGGTGCGCGGACCACGACCGTCCCACCGTCCGTCGCGTGCGCCTTGACCATTAACAAAACGGTCAGCCTTTTTCTGCTGCCCGCGACCCCGACCCTGGGCAAAGTTCGTCGCCGGCACAGCGGCCAGCAATATTAGTCCCGTCACGATCGTCAGAATCTTGCGATTAAGTTTCCTTAACTTCATAAAACCTCCTGGTGTCATTCCATTTTTCAAATAGGCTCACGGTTAGGCAACAAGAGCCATATTGCCCTCTCGGTTCCGATAATAAAGAGCTTTGGCCTACTGGCCTCATGTCGCCCATACGATATCGTTTCGCCCAGACTCGTATGGCATACGCATCAAAAGTATGGTTGCTGCTCACCAGACCGATTGTTATAGTTGGCCTTCAATTCTGTTGCTGAAATGAATCCAAATTTACAGCCCCATGAAGAACTGCGACAGCGTCTCGGTCACGTGCACGAGCGCATCGCAGCGGCCGCCGTTCGGTCGGGCCGCCGTTCAGCCGACATTACCCTCGTGGCTGTTAGTAAAACCCATCCGGCCGGCATCATTCAGCAAGCGATCGCTGCGGGAGCGACCGACCTGGGTGAAAACCGCGTTCAGGAAGCGGACGCCAAGATTCCTCTGGTGGGCCGAGACGCTGCTCGCTGGCATCTGATTGGTCACCTGCAATCGAATAAAGCCCGGCGCGCGGTAGAGTTATTTGATGTGATTCATTCGCTCGACTCTGTCGCTTTGGTCAGGCGCCTGGATCATGTTTGCGGGGAACTGAACCGTGAGGTTTTGCCGGTCCTGATTCAGGTTGACCTGGGGAAGGAAGACACGAAATCCGGCGCGGCGGAAACCGAATTGGCTGAGATTATTGAAGCCATAAAACAAACACGCGCGTTGAGTTTGCGGGGACTAATGACCTTGCCCCCATACTTTGACGACCCGGCAATGACGCGACCGTTTTTTAGCAAGCTGCGCCAACTCCGCGATGAGTTAACTGCCCAGGGCGCGTTTCGTGATCAAAGCGGTGAGCTGTCGATGGGTATGACCCATGACTTCGAAGTCGCGATCGAAGAAGGGGCAACTATTGTTCGCGTGGGCACCGCAATTTTTGGCGCGCGTCCCAGGTAGCGCACGGTGCCAGACTGCGCCCAGTCGCAACTCAAACGCCCAGAGATTTCATGCTCATAATCAAGACACTATTTCAGCTTGTCACGTGGGGAATTAGCGCGCTAATCGTTTCGGCGATCCTGCTGATCGTGCTGCGCTCTCTTTTGAATTACATGGAAGTGAATCCCTTCACCTGGGCGGCAATCAATCTGCGGCGCGCGACTGAGCCGGTCTTGTCTCGGGTGCGGGCGGTGCTGATCGCGTTCAGGCTCGACCCAAAGGTCGCGCCCTTCATCGCCGTAATCCTGATCATCGTTACCGGCTATATGGTGATCCTGGTATTGGAAAGTCTGCTGAACACGGCTGCGGGCATCATCTACGCTTTGTCTGTCGGGCAAATTGGCGCCCCCGTGGCGATCATCGGCTACCTGCTTTTTGGCTTACTCGGTCTGTACACGCTGACGATATTCATCCGGATCATTCTTTCGTGGCTGGGTCTTAGCTATGGCAATCGACTGATGCGATTTGTCTACAACGTCACGGAACCTCTGCTCGGTCCCTTGCGGCGCTCAGTCCCGGGCGTGGGCATGTTTGATATCTCCCCGCTGATTGCGATCATTATTATCTGGGTTTGCAAAGCGGCGGTGGCCGGGACTCTGTTGCGCGGTTGGCCGGTGGAGTTTCTATAAGCTCCGAGGTGGTTCGACAAGTCTTGCCCTGGCGCGGCGCGGCCAAATATTCATAGATTAAGTTGTTGAAAAGATCCTGAGTTCCCGAGGAGCGCGATATGATTCCTCGATCACGCTTTTTGTTCCTCCGGAGCTGGAGCCTTCAGTTCTGGGGTTCTATAAGCATTTGGTCCCTACGGGGACTGAGACGAGGTGGGAATCTCGACGCGCTATTTACCAAAAGCCCTTCTCGATTTACTATTCAGACGCGTGCTTGATTATTCCGAAAATGACCGCGGCCTCACGTTCGCTGTTCGAGTTATTACTCGCGCATCGCGAAGCGAGATCGCTGGTGAGTATAATGGCGCCCTGCGCATTCGCATTGCGGCGCCACCGGTTGACGGCGCCGCCAATCGCGAGCTGGTTCGATTGCTGGCAAAAAGTTTCAAACTGCCACAAAATGCGATTGAGATAGTTTCGGGCACTGGCTCAAAGAACAAGATCGTTCATGTTTCCGGTGGAGCCTCAGCCCGACTTGCGCAATTAATCTTGTTGAAATAAACAGATGTAGAACAGGCTGCTAGCCTGTTCAGCTTGCATGGGGATCAGCAACTTAAGGCTTGGACTCGATTGCTAACGCGACCGTTTTGGACCTGAAATCAATATCTCGTTATCGAATTATTGAAAAACTCGGCGCGGGCGGGATGGGCGAAGTGTTTCTCGCCGAGGACACCAAGCTGGGCCGCAAAGTTGCGCTAAAACTCCTTGCCGAAGAAGTCACTCAAAACCGCGATCGGCTGAACCGATTTGATCAGGAAGCCTATGCTGCGTCAGCCCTGAACCATCCAAACATTCTCACGATTTATGAAATGGGTGACGAAGGCGGGCGTCATTTCATTGCCACAGAGTTTATTGATGGCGTGACCTTGAGAAAGCGTTTGATGGGCCCGCCGCTGGAGCTGTCAGAGATTCTCGATGTCGCGATCCAGGTGGCGGGTGCTTTGGAAGAAGCACACGCCGCGGGCATCGTTCATCGCGACATCAAGCCAGAGAACATTATGATCCGCCGGAACAGCCACGTTAAGGTGCTGGATTTTGGCCTGGCTAAGCTCACCGAAAAACCAGACATTGATCCGGCTGATACAGAAGCCGTAACGCGCGCCCTGGTGCAGACCGATGCGGGTCTCGTTCTCGGCACCTCTCAATACATGTCGCCGGAACAAGCTCGCGGTAAGCCGATCGACGCGCGCACAGATATCTGGAGCCTCGGCGTGGTCCTTTATGAGATGGCTTCGGGGCGTGCGCCCTTTACCGGCGAAACCAAAACCGACGTGATCGTGGCGATTGCCAAAAGCGATCCCGCTCCCCTGGCGCGTTTCGCGCCTAACGCCCCGGCCGAGTACGAATGGATCGTGATGAAGGCCCTGCGCAAGAATGTCGACGAACGATACCAGACAGTCAAAGAGCTGGAAACGGATTTGAAAAAGCTCAAGCAGCGACTCGAGTTTCAGACCGAACTCGAACGTTCAATTGGTCCCGAGCGGGCGAGTGCTTTCAGCATGTCCAGCCTCGCATATGCCGACACCGAAATTCCCGGCCTGCCGTCACGCGGGCAGACCACACATGCCAGCGCGCACCAATCGGCGGCGTCAGCTTCAAGTGGCGTCCAGACGCGCGCCTCGAGCGCCGAATACATTGTTGGGGAGATCAAGCGCCACAAGATCGGCGCAGTGATTGCGCTCGTGCTGCTAGCCGTTGGTGCCGCGGTCTATTTTTACTACTTTTACGAGAGGGTGCGGCTGACCGACAAGGACACGATCCTCCTGGCTGATTTTGTGAACAGCACCGGCGATCCAGTTTTTGATGGCACGCTCAAGCAGGCCCTGACTGTACAGTTGGCCCAAACTCCCTTCCTCGATATTTATTCAGATGAGCGCGTCCGCGAAACGCTGATTCTGATGGAGAAACCGCGGGATACGCGCATCACCCGCGACGTCGCGCGCGAAATCTGCGAACGCCAGAGAATCAAGGCGATGCTATTGGGGACGGTCTCGAGTCTTGGCAGTCACTATGCGATCTCGCTCGAGGCCGTAAGCGCCCACACGGGAGATTTGATCGCCAGCGAGCAGGTCGAAGCCGAAGGCAAGGAACAGGTTTTGAAAGCATTGGGCCAGGCGGCCTCGAAATTACGCGAAAAGCTGGGCGAGTCGCTGGCCTCGGTGGCAAAGTTCGATGCGCCGATAGAGCAGGCCACCACTTCATCGTTGGAAGCGCTCCAGTCTTACTCGCGCGGATTCGAACTACACACCTCTGCTAAATACAGCGAAGCGATTGACTTTTACAAAGACGCGATTAAGCGTGATCCGCATTTCGCGATTGCTTATACCAGGCTGGGTGTCTGTTACAACAACAATCGGCAGAATGAACTGGCGCGCGAAGCTTACCAGAAGGCTTATGAGCTTAAAGACCGCGCGAGTGAGCTTGAACAGTTAATCGTTTCGGCCAACTACTATGGCGGTGTGACCGGAGAATGGGAGAAGCAAATTGAGCAGTTGGAAACCTGGAAGCGAATCTATCCGCGCGATTGGGAGCCTTACAATCTGCTGGCCAATCGATACACCCTGGTCGGTCCGCTCGATAAGGCCATTGATAACGCGCAAGCAGCCATCAAACTAAACCCGGCTGACGCTCGACCCTACGTCAATCTCGCGGTGGCCCTCACCGAACTGAATCGTTTCGATGAAGCGAAGAAGGTACTTCGAGAGGCCCTGTCGCAAAGGCTCGAGACCGCGAATCTGCACGCCAGGCTTTATCAGATTGCTTTTGTGCAAGGTGATACGGTCGCGATGAAAGAGCAACTCGATTGGAAGGACGTCAAGCCTGAGGACCAGCAGACCTGGCAGGCCCAGGCTGCAGGTTTTTCTGGCCAGTTGCAGAGGGCTGATGAGTTCAACGACCGGGCGACTGAACTGGCTCGGCTGGCGGACAACAAGGACCTTCACGCCCAGGTACTCTTGCGCCGCGCTGTCAGACACGCAACCTTTGGCGACTGCGCCCCGGTCAGCGGCATTGTCACGAGCGCCCTTAACCTTTCGCGCGAGCGAGCTAATCTGATTGCGGCCGCCAGTGCTCTGGCCGGCTGCGGCCCCGCGACCGCAGCGCAGGCGAGCATTGATGAATTGTCAAAACGATTTTCCCAGGACACTCTGCTGGGCACGGTTTCGATTCCCATCGCGCGAGCGCAGATGGAATTGAACCGGGGAAATGCACCGCTCGTGATGCAATTGCTGGATGGAGCCAGGAAGTACGAAGTGTTCGGCAATTTCTGGCCACAGTACCTGCGCGGGCAGGCGTATCTGAAGGTTGGGAATGGCACCCTGGCCGCGGCTGAGTTCAAGACGATCATCGATCACCGTGGTTGGTATCCGGTCTCACCGCTCTACGCGATGGCTCACGTTGGAGCAGCCCGGGCAGCCGTTCTCAAGGGCGATAGTGCTGAGGCCCGCAAGTCCTATCAGGATTTCCTGCAATTATGGAAAGATGCCGATCCGACGCTTCCAATTTTGGTTGAAGCCCGTGCTGAATACGCAAAGCTGAAGTAAATCAGATCGTCCTGAAGCCTTACCTCAAGAGTTCAGCTTGCCTGGCATTGGACCGATGAACGAAACCACCCGAAGTCGGCTTAGGGTTGGTTCCGCTTCGGGTGGTTTCGTGGATCGTTTTGCGCGGACGGGAAAAATACTAAACTCTGCCCGGGCCCCTTACTTTTCTGGTCTGGTAGTCGCCCCACCCCCAAAACCTGTGATATATTCTGCCCTCAAACTCAATCACAAAAATTTCTCTTAAGGATCACTAAGCTCAAATGTCGGGACATTCGAAGTGGCACTCGATTAAGCACAAGAAGGGTGCGACTGACGCCAAGCGCGGCAAACTCTTCACTAAGTTCATTAAGGAAATCACAGTCGCGGCCCGTACGGGTGGCGGCGACCCAGATGCCAACGCGCGCCTGCGGAAAGCTATCCTCGACGCCAAGGCCGGTAACATGCCCAACGATACGATCGACCGCGCGGTCCGTCGCGGTAGCGGCGCTGAGGATGGAGTCAACTATGAAGAGATCACTTATGAGGGTTATGGGCCGGGCGGCGTGGCGCTGCTAATCGAGTCAGTAACCGATAACCGCAACCGAACCGTGGCTGAGATTCGCCACATGTTTTCCAAGAACGGCGGGAACCTCGGTGAAGCGGGCTCAGTCGGTTGGCTGTTTGAAAAGAAGGGTTACATCGTGGTCGATAAGGCCGCCAAGCCCGAAGAGGAGTTGTTTGAAATAGCGATCGAGGCCGGCGCGGATGACCTGCGCGAAGACGGCGACAATTTCGAAATCATTACCTCGCCGGAAAACTTTGAGAACGTGCAGACTGCGATCAAGTCTGCCGGCATCGAACCCCAGATGGCCGAAGTTTCGATGGTCCCGCAAACTTACGTGAAGCTGGAAGGTGGCAACGCTCAACAGATGCTGCGCCTGATGGAAACCATCGAAGACCACGACGACGTACAGAAGGTCTACGCCAATTTTGATATCGACGACGCCGACATGGCCGCGGCGTAGTTTATCCCGGGAGCTCGGACGTCCCGTCCGCAGCTGAGCGCGCAGCGCGAATTTCCAAACTCGATCATTAGTTGTTAGCAACGGCACTGTGCGGGCGGCGAAGCCGCGAAAATCTTTATGCCGTGCGAACTTCACTCCCCGCCTCATTTTTGCAACTGGACTTAAGGTCGTTAACTCTCAAGAGAAACACCCAACTATAGAAACCGCTTGATGCATGCTGTAAACTCTCTGTAATTATGCGTGTGCTGGGAATCGATCCAGGCAGTGAAACCACGGGCTGGGGTGTGGTCGAAGGCGACAGCCGCAGTTACCGGCTGGTGGAGTTTGGGGTGCTGAAGTTAAAGACTTCGGCCACTCATGCTTCGCGCCTGCTAAAAATTTTTAGTGGGCTTGAAGAGATCGTTGAGAGACTGAAGCCCGATGCCTGCGCGATCGAGGAAGCCTTTTACGCAGTTAATCCCAAAGTCGTGCTGAAACTCGGCCAGGTCCGGGGCGTTGCTCTGTTAGTCGCCGAACGCGCGGCGCTCGAAATTGGTGAGTACGCGCCACGGTTGGTGAAGCAGACTGTTGCCGGCTACGGTAACGCCGATAAGCGCCAGGTGCAGGAAATGGTCAGGGTGCTTTTGTCTTTGCGGACCGTTCCGGAACCACATGACGCAGCGGACGCTTTGGCAGCAGCCATCTGTCACTTTCATCACGCCGGAATCAAGGAACGCCTCCAGGCGGCCGAGGCCCGCATAAAACTGAATCCAACGGTGGCTGCCCGGCGACGATGAGTGTAGTCTGCGTTGCTTTCCGTTCACGTCCACTTTCAAAAGAGCGCGGCTCTGCCACAGGAGGCTTTGGTGTCGTTCAAAATACTCCGTCCGCAAATTACAGTCTGCGCACTATTCTTGTTCGCGCTCTCGGCCTCAACCATCTTGGCCCAAAAACCTCGCGTCCCACCCGGCGGTCATCTGGCCGTGGTCGCGGATGAAAGACTGGCGGCGTTGCGCAACGTCCCCGAGCCGCAGGCGCGCCTGCTGCGTCGCCTCAGTCGCGGCCGCTTCGTTTCGATCCGCGGCACCAGCCGCAGCCGTGACGGCCTGATCTTCTATCATGTCGTCGTAACGCGGCGAACTTCGGGCTGGTTGCAAAGTGAAGCGGTAATTGCTTCGTGGCGGCCGGGAGACGATCAACGCCTGCTCGGATTGATTGACGGTGCGGATGAGTTCGATCGCGTCGCCCGCGCGCGAGTTTTTCTCGACGCCTTTCCGAAATCGGATCTGCGGCCCCGGGTCCTCCTGATTCTCGGCGACGCGGCTGAAGAAGCCGCCGCAAAACTTTCCCGCGAAGCGGAACGTCGTTTTGAAAAGCGAGAACTCCCCGCCGGCGGCGCCCCCGAATTCAGCTACTACCTCAACTACAGCGGTCTCGATCGTTATAATCGGCAAGGAGTGACCTTCACCTTTGATCGCGCGGCGAAGAGATTCCATTACGAGGGCGCCGCCTGGCGCGAGATCCTGCGTCGATATCCCCGCTCTCCGGAAACTGAAACAGCAAGAAAGCGTTTGGGAACGCTAACCCTGCGATAAGAGCAAGCGAGTGATAAGCACCAGCTTCGCAATTAGATCTCTGGTTACGGATGGAACGGGCGGATAGAGCACCGACGTTAGTTGACTCTTTGCTGCTCACTACAAGACCTGAGTTGGCGCTCGGAACACCTCTAATCAAATCAGAACACTACGTCTTCCGGTCCCAGTCTTCCAATAGCTGACATATCCCTTCTTCTAGTAAACCGTCGGCATCGGTGTCGGATTAGCCGTGCCGCGGTTTCCTTTCGATGCTCACATTAAGGGCAGGACTCTTTTTCTCACGCCAGAATCGAAGGACCGCCTCATTCTCGCTGTGTCTCTTGCGTTGATGGCCCCAACGGCTATGTCTGCGGGTAGATAAGTCCCAGTGAGCAAAATTCTTCGCCGTGAACCCTTACTCGCAAGTATCTTGCGACCGTTGTAAACCCAACCACATGTCAGTTTTTGCAGTTTAGCAATCGCGCGGTGTAAGATCTTTTGCAGTTGAACTGCGCAACTTTGGTTGTCTGTACGACAAATTTCAGGTTGTCGCAGAACTTCGACAACCTGGAGCTTGTCGAACCTTGATTAGCTTTGCTCAAGGCCATTCCTTCTGCTTTGCCACGACGGCCCGCTCCGATTCGGGATTCTGACTAATGAATCTGGCGCGTAAACACACAAGGCTTTTGTTCGCGATGCTGGTTTTGCTTTTGATAGCGGCCGGGCAGATTCAATCGCGACTCTTACCCTCGACCTCTTTGCCAGCCATCTCCTCCGCGGTCGTCATCAGCCAGGTTTACGGTGGTGGGGGGAATAGTGGCTCGACTTTCAAAAATGACTTCATCGAGCTATTCAACTTCAGCAACGCGACGGTTGATATCTCCAACTGGTCGGTGCAATACGCTTCGGCCTCAGGCACCAGTTGGCAGGTAACGAATCTCTGTCCCAGCGGCAACATCTGCACGATCGCTTCCGGTCGCTACTATCTAATTCAGGAAGCCCAGGGCGCCGGCGGGACCACGAACCCGCCCTCCCCTAATGCGACCGGCGTGATCGCCATGAGCGCGAGCGCGGGCAAGGTGGCACTCGTCAGCGGCACTGGGGCTTTAAGCGGCGGATGTCCGGCGGGTGCGATAGTTGATCTGGTTGGCTATGGCACTGCGAGTTGTTTCGAAGGAGCTGCGGCCGCTCCGGCTCCGGGAAACTCAACGGCAGTGCTCAGGATCAATAGCGGTTGCACCGACACAGACAAGAACAATTCCGATTTCGTCACTGGGGCAGCTAACCCGAGAAACTCTTCTGCCACTGCGATCAGTTGCGGTGTCAGCCCGTCGCCCAGTCCGACCCCCACCTCTTCGCCCGCACCAAGTTGCGGCGTCGAGCGTTGGTCAGTCAAGACCGGCACCGACGCCGATGCTTTTCAGGTCGGATCTATTCCACAGTCAACGACGATTGCGACCATGAGGAGCTGGCCTGCGCCGTCGGCGACTCCGGCAAACAGCCGGGTCGCGCCCTACGAAACAACCGTCTGGACAATCAACGCGACCCTGACTCAATACAAATTGGAGAGCGATTCGGACTATCACCTGGTAATCAGGGACCAGTCAGGGAACACGATTGTGACTGAGATTCCTTTTCCGGGCTGTGTGGGTTCGGGCAGTCCTTTCGGGGTGAGCATCGCGAACGCGCGCGCCAAGTTCGATGCGATGTTCACGCCTGATGGAAACTTTCAATTCGTCAGCGTCCCAGTCCAGATTACGGGCGTGGCCATGTTCGACTTTCCACATGGACAGACGGGGGCGGCTCCCAACGGGATCGAAATTCATCCCATTCTGGATATCAACTTTAATGGACAGAACTCGATCGATTCGACCGGCTATTTTGTCCGGGAACAATACCTGGATTTTCTTAGCCGAGAGCCGGACACGAGCGGTTATAACTTCTGGTCCAACCAGATTAATTCCTGTGGCACCGATCAGCAGTGCGTCGAAGTAAAACGCATCAATGTGTCGGCAGCGTTCTTTCTCTCGATCGAATTTCAGCAGACCGGCTATCTGGTCGAGCGGGTTTACAAAGCATCGTACGGCGATACCAGCGGCACTTCGACACTCAATGGCTCTCATCAACTGCCGGTGCCGATCATCCGCCTCAGTGATTTTCTCCCCGACACTCAGGAGATAAGCCAGGGAGTGATTGTAGGTCAGCAAGGTTGGGAAGCTACTCTCGAAAGTAACAAGCAGGCATTCTTTGCCGAGTTCGTGCAGCGTAAATCATTCACCGATGTGTTTCCCGATTCGTGGACTGCCGCGCAGTTTGTCGACAAACTGAACGCGAATGCCGGTAATCCATTGTCGTCGGTGGAAAGGGACCAGTTGGTCAATAGCGGGATGACGCGGGCGCAGATGCTGCGCGTTGTAGCCGAAACTCAGAACCTGGTCAGCGCTGAATCCAATCGAGCTTTTGTGCTGATGCAGTACTTTGGTTATCTGCGCCGCAATCCGAATGACGCACCCGATTCAGACTACAGCGGCTATGATTTCTGGTTGACCAAGCTGAACCAATTCAACGGTAACTACCAAAGCGCCGAAATGGTCCGGGCGTTCATCAATTCCAGCGAGTATCGCGGGCGCTTTGGCCCCTAACCTGATCGCAAGTGCAACGTCTGCGATCCTTAAATCTCGCCCAACACCAATATGCTGTGCCAAAATCGTTCGTGACTCGCGATCCATTGCGGGGCCGCCAAAAAGCTGTCCCGATGAGAATTCGGACCTGGATGCCGACCTCGGTAAATGGGGCTCCCGTCCCGGTATAGACCACGACGAATACCTGCGACTCCGCGACGATTATATTGCTGGCTTTGGACCATGAGATGAAGTCGCCATTCGCTTCAGCGGGTCGATTGGGCACTAGCCCGACTGTGAGGGAGGGCCCCAGCGCGCTGTCTCTTCGTGATTCTGATGGGAGCATGCGTCAATTTTGCGCTCTGCGGCTTCCAACCTGGGTCTTGGAGTGATCTGCGAAACACCTGATAAACAGGCGAGGATTGCGGTGATAAGAACCGCGCGCGTCGCCGTGCAACCAGGTCCCATAACATCGGAATGTGATCAGATAAGCGAGGCGGAAACTCGTCGTCATCGAAATTTCGCATGACTCAACGTGAGGAGCCCTCACTGACGGTCGGGTTAGTGCCCCGCTAGCTGACCAGCCCGCGCCATTGAGCAAGCGATCTGTGTTCTTGTCAATCCAGCAAAATTTACCTTCGCCGATTTGATGATTGGCGCACGCGGTGCGCCGGGAGCCCGGCATTGGGCGCGGGGCGGCAGCTCGCGCGACTTCCACTTCATGTTTATTCCATCTGGTGTTAATAATCTTTGCCGAGGTGCGTTTAATGAGCGGAAAGGAAAGTCCTAACGGAGCCGATAAAGCTATGCTGGCCGCTGTCAAAACGCTCAAAAATGTAGATTTTACTGCCTCTGAGGACCGTGAGCTCACGGTCAGACACCAACTCTCTGCAGCGGATTCCGACAGCCTGGAAGGTCTCTTTCAAAAACATCATGACCGCGTGTTTCGCACCGCGCACCGGGTGACCGGGAGCGCCGCTGACGCCGAGGATGTGCTGCAGACTGTTTTTCTGCGCGTCGCTCGCGGGCAGGAATCTGCTGCCGCGGCCGGCAATCCACAGGCTTATTTTGCGCGCGCGGCGATTAACGCTTCGCTCGATCTGCTGCGCAGCCGCAAGCGTTCGAAGGCGGTCCCGATGGACGATGTCGAGGATCGCGCCAGCCTCGCGACGTTTGTCTCAAAGAGTAATCCAGCGAGGCATCAGGAAGATCGGGAACTGAGAGAGTTGCTGACTGAGGCTCTGGCCAGGCTCGGGGGTACGGCGGCGCAGATGTTTGCCCTCCGTTACTTTGAAGGACTTGGTAACGGCGAAATCGCGAGCGTGATGAAGACGTCGCCGCTGGTCGTCGGAGTTACGCTGCATCGCGCGCGGGCGCGGCTGAGAAAAGAAATTGGAAAGTATTTGCAGGGGCATGTGAGATAACTCACGCAAAGGCGCAAAAGAAGAAATCATTTTTTAGAATCATCTTGGGAGTAAGGTTATGAAAAACAAAGAACTCAACAACATCCTGGATCAAGTTACTGAGAGAATTCGTGCCGAGCAGGTCGACGACGCAACGGTGAGTGCGGCGACTGAGAGGGTTTGGGCGCGAGTATCGACAGGTGCGCGCAGGATGCGCGCGGACCGCCCGCAGGATGCGGGCGCTCCAGCAGCGGGCGCTGGAATTGCGAGCGCTCCCATGGCCGCAGATCACATTGAGGGGTGCGCTGATTTTCAGACGCTCATCCCATCTTACCTGGCCGGCAAGCTTTCCGAAGCACGCGCCCTGCTGCTGGTTGATCACACGCATGAATGTATCCCTTGCCGGCGGGCTTTAAAGCAGGCTCGCGGTGGCGCAGTTGCTCCGGCGGTGCGGAAACAGAAGGCTGGAACTTACAGTCTGCGGCCGGTGGTGCTGCGCTGGGGTATCGCCGCGGCCCTGGTGATTGGCCTGGGATTGATCGCGTTTCCTTTGATTCAACGTTACCTGCCAATCGGTTCGTTCGAGGCCACGGTACAGGCGGCGGATGGTCCGGTGTATGCCGTAACCGATACCCAAACTCGCGCGCTGAATTCCGGTGAGAAGATTAAGCGCGGCGACACTATCCGCACTGCCAAAGATGCACATGCGGTCGTGAAGCTGGGCGACGGCTCTTTGATCGAGATGAAGGACCGTTCCGAATTCTCGATTAATCAAACTATGCGGGGCACGACGCTTCATCTCAATCGCGGCAGCGTGATTGTCGAAGCAGCCAAACAGAAGGGTAACTTCTTTGTCGAAACCAACGATGCGCTGGTTTCGGTGACGGGCACTACCTTCGCCGTCAATTCGGGCACCAAGGGTTCGCGCGTGAGCGTAATCCAGGGTGAAGTGCACCTGGATCGCTCGGGAGAAGATCGCGTGCTGCGCGCTGGTGAACAGGCCACCACCAACGCCTCAATCGAAACGATTTCGGTCAAAGACGAAGTCGCCTGGAGCCGCAACGCCGTGCGTTATGCTCAGGCACTCGCCGGCCTGGCTGCTTTGCAAAACGAACTCAACGCGGTACCAAAGCCGGGTGTGCGTCATTCGACGCGACTGCTCGACATGATGCCTGAAGACACAGTCCTCTACGCGGCGCTGCCCAATCTGAGCGCCACAATTGCCGAATCAAATCGGATCATTGAAGAGCGGATTCAGCAGAACCCCGCACTCAAAGACTGGTTCGCGAATCGCCGCGATGCGAAAGGCCCGGGGATGAACCAAACCATCTCGGCGATTAAGGAATTTGGCGACCAGTTGGGCGACGAGATTGCGGTGGGCGCCGGGTTAAGTGCCAGCAGCGATCCGGTGGGACCCGTGGTTCTGGCGGAGCTCAAGAACGCCACGGGCTTCCGAGCTTTCTTTGACGCTGAGATGCAAAAGTTGGGCGGTCAAGGCAAAACACCGCCAGTGCAATGGGTTGATGATCCGAAAACGGTCCAGCCAGCCGCGGCGGATAAGGCTGGTAACAAACAAATCTATCTCTGGATCGCCGGCGATGTCCTGGTAGCTTCTCCGAACCTGGCCCAGCTCCAGGCCATCTCAAAAGGCGCGCAGGGTTTCACCTCTACTCCCTTTCACGATCGGGTAGCTTCCGTCTACCGCGAAGGCGCGGGTCTGGTGATCGCAGCGGATCTGGAAAAAATTATTGCTCACACAAGGGGCGTACGCCGGTTGACTGTGGGTGACAAGCATGAAGAGGCCCTGAATGAACTCGGCGTCTTCAACATGAAGTCATTTGTGCTGGATCAAAAGGACAACCAGGGTAAGACGAACACGCGGGCGGTACTTTCATACACCGAAGCGACTCACGGTGTGACTTCGTGGTTGGCCCCGCCAGCCCCGATGGGTTCGCTCGAATACATCTCACCGGATGCCAACGTAGTCGCGGGCTTTGTGGTGAAGGACCCTTCAGCTCTGGTTGATGATCTGCTGGGCGTGCTGAACAAAGTTAGCCCGGATCTGAATCAGAAGCTGACCAGTCTGCAGAACGATCATGGATTGGATCTGCGCAAAGACTTTGCGGCGCCGCTCGGCGGTGAGTATGCGTTCGCAATCGACGGACCTATTCTGCCGATGCCTTCCTGGAAGCTGATATTCGAAGTGAACGATCCGGCGCACCTGCAACAGGCTTTTGAACATGTCGTCGACGAAGTGAACAAGCAGATGGCCAAAGAAGGCAAAGCCGGGTTGGGTTGGGATCGCAGCGACTCAGGCGGGCATACTTACTACACGCTCCGTTCAAAGGATTTTGGGGTCGAGGTCAATTACGTTTTCGCCAACGGTTACATGATCGCGTGTCCGACTCGCGCCCTGGTTGACCAGGCTTTGAAGTATCACGATTCAAACGTGAACCTGAGTCACTCGGCGAAGTTTGTCGCGGGATTGCCGGCCGACGGGAACACGAATTTCTCGGCCCTGGTTTATCACAATCTGGCGCCGCTCGTGCAGCCTTTCACAAATCGAATTCCGGAGGCAAAGACTGAGGAGCAGCAGAAGGCTATTGCCAGCATGGCTAATAATCTGCAACCGACTCTCGCTTACGCTTACGCATTTGGTGATCGGATCGAGTTCAATTCGAACACTGACGGCGGGCCTTTCGGTTTAAGCCCGGCCACGCTTCTGGGGATGCCCAACGCGTTCGAGTTGCAACACATTCTGGACATGGGAATGCACGGTAAGAAGTAAACGATGTCTGTCTCTTAGGGAAGCGGACCGCGACGCCCGCGCTCCCGGCATTAAGGGTAACGACTCCCGGGGTGGTTAACACTTCGGGAGTTGTGCACGTCAATACTCCTGAATCGTAATTCGATCGGCTGCGGACCATGCGTCCGCGTTCCCAGCAGAGAGGAGAACCCAGTCCAATGAAACTCGCCAAGACAAATGGAATGGTTAATACTGGCTCGTCCGCGGATCGCAGACTTCTGGTCAATGGCTTAACTCTGGTCGCTCTGGGAGTTTCGGTTTTATTTCTGAACTCGTGGAACACTCTTTTCGTAAGAACTTCGATTGGCGTATTCTGGGGAACGTTCTTCTTGATTTCTAACTGGTCCGGTCTGGTTCAAACTCTCGGTGGACTCAAACAACAGAATGACACACAACCCCGCCGCAGCAGTTTTAGATCCTCAACCTGACAGTAATCTTCCCGGTGTTATTACGCTCGACGGGTTATCGGTAAATTTTGGCCGCCGCCCGATTCTCAAAAATCTCCATGGCGAGTTGCGTGGCCGATCCATTGGTCTGCTGGGACCGAATGGGGCCGGCAAGACCACACTCATTCACACTTTACTGGGATTTCATCCACCTACCACCGGCACCGCGCGCATCTTCGGACGTGACATTCGCACTGAAGCAAATCAAATCAAGTCGCTAATCGGATACATGCCTGAGCGCGATTCTTTCATCTCCAAGATGTCCTGTATTCACTTTGTGCGGTTCATGGCTGAACTTTCGGGGCTGCCGCCGGCCGCGGCTCTCGAGCGCGCGCATGAAGCGCTTTTCTTTGTGGGCCTGGGCGAGGCGCGCTATCGAAATCTCGATACGTATTCGCTGGGCATGAAGCAGCTGGCCAAGCTGGCCCAGGCCATCGTGCATGGTCCGAAGCTGATCTTTCTTGACGAGCCAACCAACGGTCTGGATCCTCCGGCGCGGCTGCGCATGATCAAAATGATTCGAGAGATCCGTGACAGCGGCCAGGCTAACATCGTGCTCTCCTCGCACCTGCTGCGCGACGTTGAGGAATGCTGTGAAGAGATTTTGATTTTGAAGGACGGGCGCCTCGTCGTTTACTGCAATCTGGAAGAGGAGCGCAAAGCCAACAAGAAGTTCCTGATGTTGGAAACACGCGGTGAGTTGCAAGAGTTTGTCGCCGGGGTTGAGGCGCTGGGGTGTGAAAGCGCTGTCACCAGCGATCATCGCTTGAAGATTATTCTCCAGGATGGCGCCGAGATTCGGGACCTATATCGACTGGCCGAGGAATCCAAAGTGCAGATTCGGCGGCTGGCGTTCAAACGCGACTCGCTGGAAGACATTTTCCTGAAGGCGATGGAGAACGGGGCGGAGGCGGAGACGGCCGGCCGCTAAGCTGATTTGTTAGTTGCAGAGGAATTGAGGACCGGAGAACTGAAGGTGTTGGAGAATTAGCATGGCTGTACTTGAGCGTTCCTACAAACGATTTCAGGGTACGTTGTCTCCAGAGTGGAGCCGCTTTCTGATCATTCCGCGGCATGCGTTTCGCCATGTCTTTCGTTCGAAATTGTTTACCGCTTTCTTTGCGCTCTCGTTTATCTGGCCACTAGTCTGCGCGATCCTGATCTACCTGCATCACAACGTCGAGGCGCTCGGGATCATGAAGATCAACTTGCGCGATCTACTTCCCATCGACGCCGCGTTCTTTCAGAATTACGTCATCGCCCAGGGCACTATCGGATTCTTTTTGGCCATGCTGGTTGGTCCGCAGCAGGTTTCGCGGGACCTGACTAACAACGCTTTGCCGCTTTATTTGAGCCGGCCTTTCACGCGGACTGAATACGTAGTCGGCAAGATGTCGATCCTGATTATTTTAATCTCGGCGGTAACCTGGGTGCCGGGACTAATCTTGTTTCTGCTGCAGAGCTATCTGGAAGGTTGGTCATGGTTCGCGGACAACATCTCGATTGCCAGTGCGATCTTTATCGGCAGCCTGGTTTGGATTCTTCTGCTGGCTTTGATGTCACAGGCGATCTCGGCCTGGGTGAAATGGCTGGTGGCCGCGCGCGCAGCGATGCTGGGCGCCTTTTTTATTCCCACGGCCTTTGCGGCGATCGTCAACGAAATCTTTCAGACGCATTGGGGGCACATCTTTGATTTGCGCGCCTTGATCGGCAACGTTTGGTCGGGATTGTTTGGGACCTTTGCGCGCCAGGCTGGAGAAGCCCGGGTGTATCGCAACGGCCGCGTCTTTGAAACAGTTTATTTCACAGAGCCGCCCCTCTGGACGGCATGGTTCATGCTATTTCTGATCTGTGCGCTTTGTTTCTGGTTGTTGTCGAGAAAAGTAAAGGCGTATGAGGTGGTTCGGTGAGGGAAGTTCAAAATTCGACTCACGGATTTCGAATTTGAAGCATGGATGAAATAGCCTTTATGGTTCAAGAGCAATCAATTTCGCAATCCGATATTCGCCATCCGAAATTCGAGGACACGATTGTCTTTGATAATGTCTCGAAGTTTTACGGCGAGATACTCGGGGTCAATCGCGTCAACCTTTCCATTCCGCTGGGGATCACCAGTCTGGTGGGTCCCAATGGAGCAGGGAAGACGACGCTGATGAACCTGATGACGGGCCTGTTGCGGCCGTCGCGGGGGCAGGTGCGGGTGCTCGGAGTTGCCACGGATCAGCCCGAACAGCTGTTTCGGAAAGTCGGTTACTGTTCGCAGTTCGATTCCTTTCCGCGCAGCATGACCGGCCGCGAATTCATAAACTCGTTTTTGATGGTCTCGGGATTTCCGCGTGACCGGGCGGCCGAGCTTACCGAGCTTGCTCTGGAGCGAGTCGATTTACTGCCGGCGGCGGATCGCAAAGTGGGCGCGTACAGCAAAGGCATGCGGCAAAGGGTGCGTTTGGCCCAGTCGATCGCGCATCAACCTTCCGTCTTGATTTTGGACGAGCCGCTGAACGGTCTAGATCCAATGGTGCGGGCGGAAACGATTGCGTTGTTTCGACAGCTGGCGGCCGACGGTTTGCATCTGATCATATCGAGTCACATTCTGCACGAGGTCGACATGATGTCGGATCGCGTGGTGCTGCTGAATAACGGCTACGTGGTGGCCGAGGGCGCAGTCCATGGTGTGCGCGACGAGATGGATGTCGAGCACCCGATGCAGATACTGATCCGTTGTGACCGACCAGCGCTGTTGGCGGCGCGCATGTTTCAGAAGGACGAAGTGGTTGAAGCTCGCGTCCACGACGATCGCCATGGTTTGTTTGTGAAGACGCGCAACCCGGATCGGTTTTACCTGCTGCTCAACGAAGTGGTCGCCACCGGTGAGCTCGAAGTGGAATCAATCACGCCGGTCGATGACGACCTGAGTGCGGTTTACGAATATCTAATCGGGGCACAGTAAGTGGCGTCGGAAATCATAAATGGTTTAGAGACGGGCCACTGCCCGCCGGCTTTCCTTTTGAAATGGGCTCGCAGTAGCCGCCTCTAAACGGAGTAATCTGATTTTATGAGTACAACGGCCGAGACAATTCAACTCCAGCCAGCCGGGGCGATGGGCTCTTCGTGGTCACTTTGGTTGCGGCAGATTGCGGCGATCATGCGCCTCGAAGTAAGGCGGAATTTTTTCGGCAAGCGGGCCGTTTTGATTTACCTGTTGGCGCTAATGCCCATCGCGTTACTGACCCTGATGGCCATTCTTCCTCCCGGCTTCGCCTGGGGCGACTTTAGCGAGTATCCGTCGCGTTACTCATTGATTTACAACGCGCTCATCCTGCGCACGGTAATTTTTTTCGGCTGCGCCTGGATTTTCATGAATCTGTTTCGGGGCGAGATTGTCGACCGCAGTCTGCATTACTATTTTCTCTCGGCCTTACGGCGCGAAGTTCTGCTCGCCGGTAAATATCTTTCCGGTCTGATTACGTCCATCATTCTTTTCACCACTGTGACCGTGGTGTCGATGCTCTTGCTTTTCTTTCCGCACTTCTTTTCGGCCAGCACCCGCTTCTTTGTTGATGGCGCGGGCATGGGCCAGCTACTCATGTACGTGGTGATCACAATCCTGGCGTGCATCGGATACGGCGCGTTCTTTATGGTGGTGGGGTTGTTCTTTCGCAATCCAATAATTCCCGCCCTAGTACTGTACGGATGGGAGTGGATCAATTTCCTGCTGCCGCCGTTATTGAAAAAAATCAGCGTGATTCACTACTTGAATTCCCTTGTGCCGGTGCCTCTGTCCGAAGGCCCGTTCGCGGTGGTGGCGGAACCGACTCCGGCGTGGATTTCGATTCCGGGATTGCTGATCGTTACGGTGCTGGTCCTGATTGTCGCCGGCCGTCGCATTCGTCGGATGGAAATCAAATACGGCAGCGATTGATCGGACAGTTCAGAGCTGAATCTTAAGGGTGCTCTCCTCAGCGAAGACCGGTCCACTAAGATCACCCTAAACCAGTTCGTGTGTTTGCTTGGATCGTTCGCCTCTCAGGAAAAAGAGGTACGAGCGCGAGCAAAAACTTGAACTCTGAACCCTATCTGCTAAGCTTCGCGTTGCGCCCCGCTTTCCGGAATGAGGTGTTTGGCATGAAATCCCCTTTCGATCTATTTCGCTCCCTCGCAAGCCGAACTGTTTCGCTTACGCTCGCGGTTGCATTATTGATTGCCCCGGTTGTGGCGCAGAAATCCACAGCTCCGGCAAACGCGACCCCGCCGCCCGCTCCCGCCCAGCGTGCGCCTGAGCCAACCTTCGACAATCTGCTGGGCGCCGATAGATACAAACTCTATGGCGAGGTGCGCAACGTCGGCCAACTGATGAGTACCGGCGGCATGGGCGAGATTGTCGATCCAATTCTGAAGCTGGCGAGTCCGCCGCAGGAGTTCGGTTCGATCATCAAGTTTCTGAAGCAGAACACAGAGGCCCTGGCCACCGCGCG
Organism: Pyrinomonadales bacterium; assembly: GCA_038230715.1. GTDB lineage: Bacteria > Acidobacteriota > Blastocatellia > Pyrinomonadales > Pyrinomonadaceae > UBA11740. Next base: position 14,717 of record JBBRMS010000031.1, on the reverse strand, counting down.
GCTGCTGTTTGCGACCTGGCCCGCCCGCACGGACGTACCCACCGCTTTCGTGGCGATTGAGTTTGCCAGTAACGAGGAAGCGGCGAAGTTCGCGCCGAGGCTGGAAACGTTTTTACCTACAGTCCTGCCACCGGTTCCCGATCCAACTCCGGAAATAACCGAAGAGGCCGGGCCGGCGCAGGCCAAGACCACAGCGCCGCCGAAGCAAATGCCTGAGACACAAGCGAAGAAGGAAAGCGTTCCGACAGTAGCCTCTGCGCCGGCTGCTGCTCAGGCCAAACCGGCTGAGCATTTGCCATTTGTGATCAGCCACACAGGCAACCTCGTTCTGATCAGCGACAAGTCTTTCAAATTTGAAAAGCTTCATCCGGTTGGCAGCAAGTCTCTGTTCGAAGATCAAAACTTCCGCATCGCCCACGATCGTTTTTCCACCGAACCAATCTTTCTCTTCTTCAATGTCGTCCTGGAAGAGAAGCGCAAACCCGCACCCGAAAAGCAGCAGGAGGTAACGGCCGGATCCGAGGTGCAACAGTTGGCACAACTACCGATGGGCGACGACGGTGCTGCTACTGAAAGGCCGGAAGCGTCTCCGAGCGAAACGCCGGTAACTGAGGCAACCTTGAAAGTGATCAGCCCGGAAGAAGAGCCGACTCCGGTTGTGGCTCTGGCTGTGGTTAAGCCAACCAAAGAGCAACAGGCCCAGGCCGCCGCGTCCTACCAGATTGGACACATGCTCGACTCGCTGGGATATGGGGAGCCGCAATGGCCGGAAGCGGTCGGGTTGGCCCTGGTGCTCGATGACCAGGACTATGTTCTGAAGGCTTTGCTGATTGATGCCCCGGACGCAAAGAAACTTCCCCTGCCCTTTGTGCCGCAACTGATTTCCGGACCTGCTTACGCGTCCGATGCGCCTTCGGTGCTACCCGACGACACCGAAGTCTTTGTTTCTGCTTCAATTGATTTTTTTCAAACCTATGAAGGGATGCGAAAAGCGGCCGAGAGGAAAGCGAAAGCCGAAGTGAAGCAGTTACCGGCCGGGGACAAAGAGCCAGAGTTGGATGCTTACGCGCAATTTGAGAAGAAAGCCGGCTTCAAGATCAAAGACGATTTATTGCCGGCGTTCGGCAACGAGATCGCGCTGGCCGGATCACTGAAGACTCTGCAGGGCGCCGGCTTCAATATGGGTGTCTCATCGACAGCCAAACCTGCTACTGAAAAAGGCGATGGCAAAGACGATAAGGACAAGCAGGCCGACGCTTTTCCCACAGTGCTGATTTCGGTGAGGGATCGGGAAGCGGCACGCCGCCTAATGCCTCATGTGCTCGACGGGCTCGGCTTTGGTGAAGCCAACATCTTAGCCCAGGTGGAAAGACGCGAAGACACGGAGTTGGTGAACTATGCCGGAATATTCGCCTACGCCTTTGTCGGTAACTTCGTGGTGATTTCAGAAGCTGCGACCGTGCGACGGGTGATTGATGCCAACATCAAACGGCAGACGCTCTCGTCCAATAATGCTTTTCGGAACTCCAGACGCTGGGAGCCTGATCGAACCCTGGGGCAGATTTATGTCTCTCCGGCTTTGATGGAAGGCTATCACGAAGAGATTGGTAAACAGGCGAACATCGATCCGGCCATGCGCGATTTTCTGTTGGGACTTAGCCCGACCGCCAGCGCGCTAACTTATGCTATGTCGAACGATGGGCTGGGAACTCAGCACGAAATACATCTGCCCAAGAACCTGATCCTGACCATGGTCGCCGGAATTTCCTCTGCCACCAAGAACCCGCCGCCGGAGATGAACGAAGGAATTGCAATAGGAATGCTACAAATGATTGCCGGCGCTGAGAAGACTTATCAAGCGAGTGCGGGAAAAGGGAAGTACGGGACGATGGACGAACTGGCCCAACAGAAGCTGCTGACCAAAGACTTGATGGATAAGTACGGATACAACTTTGAAGTGACGGTGGTGGCCGATCAATTTCAAGTCGTGGCCACGCCGCGAGAATATGGCAAGACCGGCAAGCGTTCGTTCTTCGTCGATAAGAGCGGAGTGGTTCGCGGCGACGATCATGGCGGTGCGCCGGCCACGGCGGCGGATAAACCCGTGCAGTAGAACCACAGTAATCCGCAGATTAACAAACTCAGGCCGCCAAAGGCACACAAGGCCAAGAGCTAAATAATTGGTTTGTGCTTCTGGCTGACTTCTTCGGGCTTTGCGAGCCATTAACCCATCTTTGCCAGGATCGCCTCAACAATCTCGCCGGCTTCACCGCGCACGCCTTTCAAAATTCGCGCTGACTTTAGAGCTGCAGGCAAAACCGCGAGGGCTCGCTGGGGCTGTGACCGGGCGGCGACAGTGTTCGACATCAATTCCAGAACGCCTTTGCCGTGAGTCATTTCCTTCGGCCGCCACCGCGCGCCAACTCTAAAATGAGTCGAGAGCACGAGTCCCACGCGCAACGGTTTCGATCCAATCGTGGCGCCGATATCCTCCGGTCTAACTTTCTTTCCGCGATCTGAGCCGGGTGAACGCATGCCGAGGGGCCGCGCGTAGGGATGTACCCGCCCGCGTGAATCCAGCACCGCATACTCATCGGAGTAGTACGTTGCCCCGGCGCGAATCAACTCGTCTACCAGAGTGGTCTTGCCGCTGTGGCTCAGGCCGGGAATGAGGATGGCGCGATCTTTCCAACCGACCACGCCGGCGTGCACAAAGATGCGCCGCGGGGCGAATTCGGCCACCGTCAACTGGATGTGAGATTCAAAACTGTCGAGCACGTCATCGAATTCCCTGGCGCGCGCAATCCGAAGCAGGTTCCAATAGCCGAGATTAAGACGACGCACCTTCGATCCAGACTGCGGATGGCTGCCGATGATTGAATAGAGATGGTCAACCACCGGGAATGATGCCGGTTCAGATCCGGTTGGTAGCCGGGCGATGACTGACTCGAGGATGGCAGAATCATTCACCCGCACGCCCACACGCACGCCGTAAGAAGTGAATGACTTTCCGTCCGCCCAGCCCAGGCGGTCGATTTTGTCCATTCAAGTTGAGGGTCTGCGATAACGGGGAATCATTTCGCTCTTACAGATTATCAATTTGAACCGGTTGCACCGGATCAGCCAGCTCAAATCCAAAAACGCGCGAGTAGAAGTAGAGCTCGCCATCGAGGGCGCGCTTAATATTCTCCGCGCGCCGAAAACCGTGCTGTTCGCCCTCGAAGGCTACATAAGCTACCGGCACGCCTTTTTTCCGCAGGGCCTCCACCATGGTTTCGGCCTGATTTGCTGGCACAACTTTGTCTTCCATGCCCTGGAAGAAAATAACCGGACAGGAAAGTTTATCGGTGAAATGAATCGGCGAACGTTCGATGTAGAGGTCGCGCCGCTCAGGATAAGGACCGATCATGTTGTCGAGATAGCGCGACTCGAACTTGTGCGTCTCTTTGGCGAGGGCTTCCGCATCACTAACGCCAAAGTGGCTGGCGCCGGCTTTGAACTGATCGCGAAACGTCAACGCGCACAGAGTAGTGTATCCGCCGGCGCTGCCACCGTCGATCATCAAACGGTTGCCGTCCGCATCACCCCGCGTCGCCAGAAACCTGGCGCCGTTAATGCAGTCGTCGACGTCAACGATGCCCCAGGTGCCGTTCAATCTCTCCCGGTATGCCCGGCCATAGCCAGAGCTGCCACCATAATTAACATCGAGCACAGCAATGCCCCGGCTGGTCCAGTATTGAATGCCCAGCATTAACACCGCGATCGTCGCTGAGGTGGGGCCGCCATGGCTTTTCACCAGCAACAACGGCCGTTCAAGTTTGGGCGCCTCGAAATCGCTGTTCTTTGGCGGATAGTAAAAGCCGTGCGCGGTTAAGCCACCTTCAGTTGGAAACTCGATCGGCTGGGCCTCGGAAATAAAGCCTGCATCGATTTCTATTTTGCTCGCGCGCTGCAGGACTCGGGTGCTGCGCGAGGCGAGATCCATCTCGATGATCGAGAAAGGCGCGTGGGGCGAGCCGGCCCGGAATACTACCCGACCCCGCGCCGCGCATACGTATGAAATCTCAGTGTAGGGAGCGTCGATTTGATGCAGTGTTTTAGTGCGCGTGTCGACGGTGCCAAGCCGCCACAGCCCACGCTCACAAAAAGTGCAGACGATTCGATCCGCGGACTCAAACGCATATGTTGATAGTCCGAAGATCCACTGCGGCGCGCCAAATTCAGCGGCCATTTCGCAGAGGGGCTCGATCGAGCCATCAGCTCCGGCACGATAGAGGTTCCACCAGCCGGAACGATCGGATACGAAATAAAGCACACCGTCAGGCGACCACTCGGGTTGAAAGATCGATTCCCGGAATCCGCCCGCGACCAGTTGTTGATTGTCGAGTGTCCCGTCTGCGGTAATGTCGGCGGTCCAGAGTTCGCAACCATCCCAGGGCATGTTCGGATGATTCCAGGTAAGCCAGGCCAGACGCGAACCATCCGGACTGACGCGCGGCGAGGAATAGAAATCATTACCCGAAACCAGGATGTGAGCGGCGACACCGTCGAGCGCGATGGCGACAATCGCGTTGACGGCCTCGCAATCATTCGCACGATGATCTTCACGAACGGTGATCAGACGATTGCGGATTTTATCAAAGACAAAGTCCGCATAGCGAAGCTGCGCATCGGCGCTCTTCTCACTAATCAGCTCTGGTTCAGAGTTTGGCGCCTGCCGGTACAGCTGCTGGTCGGCAAAACTTGTAAAATAGACTATGGAATCATGCGCGACAAAGTCGCCGCCGCCATATTCATGGACCCTTGTGCGGGCGTTGAATGCGGGCGGATTCACGTCGGCCGTACTGCCATCGGCCGCCTGGTGGATGATGACCTGACGACCGCCCTCCGACGGGCGCATTTCGATCCAATAGATGTCGTCCCCATCCATCTTGACCTGGCCGAGTCCGACGGATTCGGTGACGATTAGATCGGAAGTAATTGGCGATTTCCACGAGCCGTAAGGAGCAGTGCGACGCTGGGACATTTCGGAGAATCTTTCTTTAGCTGGATAGGAAAGCTGAGAAACGTGATTATCGTCAGAAAGCCGGAAAGTGCAAGTGAGATTGATTACGGAGGCGATGGGGTTCAATACGAACCTCAAAAGCAAGAGCGCCGACCTTCCCCCCTTCAAGCCAGTAGAAAAGCAAAGGCGCCGACCTCCCCCAAAGTCGACGCCTTAACCCTTCAGTCTCAGTTCTCACAAGGAGAATCAATGAATGAACGGATACTAAACTCGTCCGGCACTTCGGAGGTTGCAGAAACCTTGCGATCGAATTGTGAAGCTCTTTCGCCTAAACGAGAATTGCTGGCCCGCACACGGAGCCGCGGCTCTAGCTTCGAACTGGGGTTCGATCTTTTGGCCCGTGAATCACGGGACGTCCGTGCCTCTTTGAAGTGATGAACTATTCGGTTTCGATTGACTCAGGTCACGAACAGGCATAAAAGTCTTTCAAATTTTCTTATCCCGGAGGTCCTCGAGAATGATTACTCGTCGTCGGTTGCCTGGCTTTCTTGCGATCGTAACCGCGCTCGCAGTGTTCGGTCCGACTTTGCGGCTGTCGCACGCCGACACGTTTCGGCCAGTAGTCCGCGGAAGGCGCGGCGTCGTTGCCGGGGGCCAGCCGCTTTCGGTCGAAGCCGGCATGCGCATTCTGCAGCGCGGCGGCAACGCCGTCGACGCGGGGGTTGCGACCGTCCTGGCCGCCTCAGTGATCGAGTTTTCACATTTCTCGTTCGGCGGGGAAGTGCCGATCCTAATCAAGCTCAAAGGCCGGGATGTCGCCGTCGTCGAAGGCATGGGAACGGCCCCAGCCAAGGCTACCCGCGAGTTTTTTGTTAATCGAGCCGGGCAGCGCGGCGCCGGCACCGCCGCTACCGCGCCGGATTCATCGGCGACTTTGCGCGCCGCAAACGCCAACGGGGACATGCCTACCATGGCCGGCGCCCAGTCGGGGCTGATCCCCTCAACGGGTCCGTTGGCGGCGACAGTGCCGGCCGTGCTAGACGCGTGTGTCACTGCTTTGGATCAATTCGGCACGAAGTCACTGGCTGAAGTAATGCAGCCGGCGATCGAACTCGCTGACGGATTTCCGATCGATGAACTGCGGGTCAATTACATCGTCACGCGCGCGCCTACTTTCTCGCAGTGGGCGGACGCGAAGAAGGTCTTCCTGCCCAACGGCACGGTGCCAAAAGTTGGTGAGGTGTTTGTGCAAGCTGATCTGGCGCGCACGCTGCGATCGATTGTGGCGGTGGAAAAGCGGACCGCAAGTCGTGGCCGCCACGCGTCGTTGATGGCTGCGCGGGACTATTTTTACAAAGGACCCCTGGCGAAACGCATCGGCGATTACATGCAATCGCACGGTGGGTTATTGGCGACTTCTGATATGGCCGGCTGGCATGCGAAGGTGGGCCCGCCCTCGAAGGGCGAGTACCGCGGTTATGAGATTTACAAGACCGGTTTCTGGGCCCAGGGTCCGATGATGATCGAAGTGCTGAATCTACTGGAAGGCTATGACCTGAAGAAAATGGGTCAGAACTCGCCCGAGTACATTCACACGGTTACCGAGGCGCTGAAGCTCGGCTTTTCAGATCGCGATCGCTTTTATGGTGATCCGGACTTCGTACAGGTTCCCGGCCCACAGCTCTTATCTAAAGACTATGCGGCGATGCGGCGATCCTTGATCGACGGGCAGAAGGCGTCTCTGTTGCAGCGTCCCGGCGATCCGGCAAACATGAAACCGTTGCTGGCCAACGCGAAGCAGATTTCCTACAACGCCGAACCGATTCCTGAGATCGAAAAGGCCAATGACACTACGTGTGTGAATGTGATCGACAAGGACGGCAACATGTTCAGCGCCACCCCCAGCGGCGCCTGGCTGCCGGCCGTGGTGGCCGGAGACACTGGTGTCCTTATGGGCCAACGGCTGCAGTCAGCCCTCACCGATCCAAACAGTCCCAACGTAGTGGCGCCGGGCAAACGGCCACGCATTACCCTAACTCCAACTCTGGTACTCAAGGACGGCCAGCCGTTCATGATTCTCAGCACTCCGGGCGGCGACAATCAGGATCAGGCACTCGTGCAAGTGCTGCTCAACGTGATCGAATTCGGGATGAACCCGCAGGAAGCGGTCGAGGCCCCGCGCTTTGATACACAGCATTACATCAGTTCATTCGACAATCATGAATTCCTGGCGGGTGTGCTTAACATTGAGTCTCGCATTCCGGCCGACGTCATCAGCCAACTGAATTCGCGCGGTCATAAAATGAAGATTCAATCTGCCTGGGGCACCGGCTCATCACCGACAGTGATCATGTATGACGCAAAGTCCGGAGTGATTTCCGGCGGCGCCGATCCGCGGCGAGGGAGATACGCCGTGGCCTGGTGAGAAAGTTGTATCAGAAGCCCAACCGTGAGGGAGGGCTGCACTCGCGAGCAATCTCGATTCCAGAAGCTTGGCGACCAACGGTGGTGGTGAGGCTGATACACGAACATCCTGGACCTCGCCCTTGCTTACGGCGGGCTTCTGACACATCCGCCGATTGTAATCATTCTAAGAAGACTCTGGAGATTCAATGGCCGAACCAAAACAAGTCGTAGACGCCCCTGAACTCACTGTGCGGGCGATCATCGTTGGCCTGCTCGTGGCCTTGGTAATCGGCAGCGCTTATCCCTACTGCGTTCTCAAACTTGGCTTTGGGCCGAACCTTTCGGTGGTCTCCGCCTTTTTTGGCTTCATTGCTCTCGTTTTGATACTGCGATCTGCAGGCTCCAATGCCCGCGAAAACAATATCGTGCAGACGATGGGCACCAGCGCGGGCCAGACGGCGTTCATGTGTGTACTGCTGGCGGCGTTTGATTTGTTGAATGCGAAGGGGGTGCTGAATCCGCCGATTCATCTCGGCACTTTGCAGATCTTTTGCTGGCTTTGCAGCGCCAGCCTACTCGGCATCCTGTTGGCCGTGCCGATGCGGCGACACTACATCGATGAAGAGAACCTGACGTTTGCCGACGGTCTGGCGGCGGGAGAAACCATCAAAGTTCTGCACGAAGGCCGCGAGAAAGGCACTACGACCGGACCGTTGCAGGCGCTTGGCCTGGGGACACTCGCGTCTGGTGCACTGATGCTGGCGACGACATCTTTCAAGTGGATCCGAGACACATGGTTTCTTCCCGGCGGTGAAGCTATGAGGGTGGGCTTCAATATTAGCTTGTTGGGATTTGGCTCGGGCCTGCTGGTCGGGTTTCGCATTTGTTTGTCGATGGCGATCGGGACGGCGATCAGCTGGTTCATCCTGCCACGTTTCCTTTTGTCCCATGGGATGATTCCTGAGCTGACCTTTCCGGCAACGTTGCGTTGGGTGATGTGGCCGGCCACCGGTTTGATGGTTGCCGGAGGGCTCACGTCTCTGGCTTTGAAGTGGAATCTAATCGTCAAGACTTTTCGTGGCCTGCGGGGAAGCCAGATGGCCCGGAACGATTTCCCGATGCAGTGGGTCGTGATCGGCTCGCTGGTTATGACCGTGGTGATTTGCCTGGTGCAGTATTTCAGCATGGGCATTCCGGTCTATCTCTCGTTCATCGCGATCCTGCTTTCGCTGCCGCTGATGTTGGTTGGTCTGCGGGTTTTGGGCGAGACAAACTGGGGCCCGATCAGTGCAATGTCCAACATGATGCAGGCGGTCTTCGCCTTCATCTCTCCTGGTAACGTGCCCGTCAACATGTCTTCCAGCGGTCTCACGGGAACGATTGCCGTCACCTCGGAAGCGTTGATGCAGGATTTCAAAGCCGGCCAGTTACTCAAGTCAAATCCTCGCAGCCTGACGATTGCGCAACTCATTGCCGCGCCGGTCGGATCAATCGCCACCGCCATCGTCTATCCAATCCTGCGTGATAAGTATGGGATTGGAGATACTGGGCTCTCCTCGCCCATCAGCGTGAAATGGGCCGGCTTTGCCGAACTCCTCACGAAAGGCCTCAATGCGTTGCCGCCCGGATGTTTGATAGGGCTCACAATCGGTATTGTGGCGGGGATAATTCTGACGGTGATGGCTGAAAAGTGGGGCGAGAATATTCCGTCGCCGGCCGCGATGGGAATCGGCATGCTGATTACGGCGGCCGTGCTGATGACGTTTATTCTGGGCGGGGTTGGACAGCTTATTTGGGCGAAGGTTTCGCCAAGGACTGAAAAAGAATATCGGGTCCCGCTGGCCTCGGGTCTGATTGCCGGGGAGGCTATTATCGCGGTGGTACTGGCGATTCTGGCAGCGCTCAAGCTTTAGTGTATCCCCAAGCGCTCGAGCCGAAGTCCCCGTTCGTTTCTTACCGCCTTTTGGATTTCCTTTGTGTCTTTGCGGTTCTTGTAAACGAATTTCGCGCAAAGGCGCAGAGTCTAAACGCAAGGCGCAGAGTGGAAGCAGGCTACCACTCTTTGACCCCGGGACGCTGGCTATTATGACCACGTTCAGCGTACAGTTCCAACGTTAGTGATTCCCCCCTGATCGAAATTTCGTACAGTTCGAACTACCAAAGGGGGAAGAATGCTCTGGAAAGATCGTCGGCAAAGCGACAACATTGATGACCGTCGGGGAATCTCCGGTGGCGGCTTGGCCGTCGGTGGGGGGCTCGGCAGCATTATCATTCTGGTCCTGGCGCTGCTGCTGGGCGCCGACCCGCGAAAACTCCTGGAGCAGTTGCCACAGGAATCGCCTGGTTCCCGGACGCAAAGCTCCCGGCCGCTGAATCCGCAGGAAGAAGAGCTTAAGAAATTCGTCGCGGTAGTCCTGGCTGAGACTGAGGATGTTTGGACGCAGGTGTTTCGCCAAAATGGCAAGCAGTACCGGAAACCAACTCTCGTTTTATATTCCGGGCAGGTCGATTCCGCTTGTGGCCGGGCCAGCGCTGCCGTAGGACCCTTCTACTGCTCGGGCGACGAAAAACTTTACATCGATCTGTCGTTCTTCACTGAGTTGAAGACCAAGTTAGGCGCGCCGGGAGATTTTGCCATCGCTTACGTGGTGGCGCATGAGGTTGGTCATCACGTGCAGCACTTGCTGGGAACTACCGATCGGACGAGTTCCGCGCAAAGACGGATGAGTGAGGCTCAGGCTAACCAGCTTTCCGTCCGCGTCGAGTTGCAGGCCGATTTCATGGCCGGTGTCTGGGCGCACTTTGCGAAAGACCGCGGCATCGTTGAGCCGGGTGACGTCGAAGAGGCTCTGGGGGCGGCGAGCGCGGTGGGCGATGATCGCCTGCAAAAACAAAACCAGGGTTATGTTGTCCCCGATTCGTTTACGCATGGCACTTCCGCGCAGCGCATTGGTTGGTTTCGGAAAGGACTCGAGACTGGCGACATTCGCCAGGGTGACACCTTTAACGCCGGCAGTTTGTGAAGATGCGTGAGTGGCTCCAGCGCGAACCTGTTTCAAGTTCGGGTGGAACGTTCCACGAATCACACGAACCCGGACGTCCGGGTTCTTTGTTCCAGAGAGTTCGTGGATCAATTCTGCTCGCAGCCGTGGGAGCATCGGTTTTGCCAAGAATCAAAACGTGTTTTCTGGTCGCCGGTTGTCTGTGCCTGAGTTGGGTTTCGGGTTGTTCTCTGGCTGGAATGAAATCGGGGCGACCGTCGTCCAGTCCCAGCCCAGCTTCTCAACACGATTCAGGCGCCACCGCGGGTGCACCAGCAAACGCGAACGACAAGCTCGCCGAACCTGTCACCAGCAGCAACGAAATCACTGATGAGTTGCACACGCCGGCGAAAGGCACAGAGGAACGACAAGGCATCATGGATGCCCTGCGCGAAGAGTTCAATAATCGCCAGAGTCCCTATTACTCACCGCACCGTGGAGGCATCACGTTTGTCGTAAACCGTCTGCAGGTCCATAAGGGCTGGGCCTGGATGTTCGGATACCCACAGTCAACAGATAAGCAGGACTCGTTTGGGGAATACAACGGATTCCTGATTCACCAGCAGGACGGGAGATGGGCTGTGATGCGTCTGCCACCGCCGGTGGATGATCCGAACGATCCCGAAAAGCTCGATTACCCTGGTCGCCGCGACATTGAAAAGATTCGACAGAAGTTTCCTTCAGCCCCCGCCGACATTTTTTCAAAGTGATCGGGACCGCGAGCGAGCGGAACCGCAGGCGCGGCGTAGCGGGCGCGGCGCTATGCCACCGGATTGGATCGCGGACATCTTGTCTTCAGCGTGCGCAGCGCGCTTCCAGGCTGTAAGAGCCACATGCTGTTAGCGCTTCGCGGCTCAGGCGTACAGCGATGTCCGCGGGGGAACTGACAGCCGGTGCGAAGCAAAGCGCTGTCTCTGGACATCGGTCGGGCAGACTCTTAGTTAGTGCTCGCCTTTTGTTTCAGCGTGATGGTGTGATTATCGGACTTGTTAATCATGTCGAATAACCGTTTGACCTCTGAATAGCTTTCGACGGGGATGAAAATACTGTCGTTGCCCCCAAAGAAAAAGTCGCGATGATAGATCATGATCTCTCCGTCCGTTGATGCCTGCATCCTGACGTTGTATTGGGAGACCACGCCGGCGGCAATCGGCGCCGGGGCATCGGGACTATCGAGCGCGTAACCCTTGGGCAGGGCAATCGTCACGGTATCTTTCTCAGACCAGGGGTAATGAAAGTAGATCGGGTACCTGCGCGTCCCGGCTACGAACAAGGGTGAGATCCCTTTCTCGAAAAAAGCCGGCTGTAAAAACAGACGCTTGCCGGTGCGCTGCGCATAGTCGGTGACGCGAATATGGTACTTGTACACGAATGGCTTGGCCGGGTCAGTCACGTTCTCAATCACGATGTTCGACAACTCCGCCGTACTCAAGCGACGTTTTACTGCTTCCTTCAAGGTCTCCTCGCGCCGGTTTGGTGAATCGTCGTCGTTGAATGCCTTGCGTTCCACCGCCAGGTGGCCCGTGTACTCCACCGTGACATCGCCCTCGATCGTGCCGTTTTCATCGAGACGCAGGTTCGCTGTGCGACGTTCGACGGATTTTTCCGGAGGTGACAAAGGGGTTTTGGCCCAGATAGGGGTCGGCGCGGTAATTAAGGCTTCGACACCTTCTTCCTGCCAGCGCAGCATGCCGGGGATGACGTAGTGATAGCCCGGATCAAAGAATTTCCATTGCTCGCCTACCTTCACCGCGATGTTTGAAGGACGCAGCGCGCCGGGAATCACGACCCGGCGGTCAAAAAAAGTTTTGCTACGGTCGGGCAGTAAAGTCACATGCGCATCAAACCCCACGGCATTGGCCAGGGCCGCGAACAGCAGATCGATATCAATCGCCGGACCAACACCACGCTTGAGGGTATCGGCAGGCTTCTTATTCTCTTTCATCTTTTCCAGGTCTTCCGCGGTAAATCCGGAAGTCGAATCACTGGTGTTCTTGATGCCCGTGCGACAGAACGTAAAAATTCTTTCCAGCTTCTCCTCGGGCGTCGTGGCGCCGGCGACGATCTCCGCCGCCTTGCGCTTAATGTCGTCATCAACTTTTAGAAAGGGCTGGTAGCCGTAATACACCTCACTGCCCAAGGCGTTATACCCCAGTAGGGAGGTCAGTATCCGGTTGTAATTAATCATGGCCCATGAGCGCACGCTGTCCTCTGGAGGCATCAGGTGCTCTGCATGAAAGGCGGGCATATTTTTGACCGTGGCAACAAAAAATCCGTTCTTCTCTTTCTCGAACTCGGGCTTGGCCATGTTGAAGGGACGCATGTCGAAGGTCGCACCCGAGAAGTTCGCACTCGGTTTCAGGTGATAGGTGATCGACTGGATCGGAATATCACGTTGAAACTGGAGGCGCATGTGATTGGCCGAGGCGCTCGAGATGACCTCTTTCCATTTGTACTCAATGATGACGCCGGGTTCGAGGCGAGGAAACGCGAAGGTCTTCACCCGAAGTTTCACATCGCCTACTTTCACTATGACGCGTTCGGCGACGTCCTCTTTGGCCACTTCGGCGATCGAGCCATCTGCCCGGACGGTGCGCGCCGCGACCTCCTTAATCTTTGTCCCGCTGAGATAGGGGATATCGATCTTGCTGTTCTTTTCACAGCCCAGTTGGGTAAAGACTTTGATGCGAATGTAATGGGACATCACCAAATCGTTCTCGCCGCCATCGTCAATGCGCACGTCCCAGAAGATGGCTTCCGCGTCGGCATCAGGCTCAACCAACGGCGCCCTTAAGGCGAGGTCCGATGGATCGATTGGCCGCCATTCATCGCCGCCGGCTGCGACTCGGTTCGAGACGACGCTGCTGCCGGCGACTACCAGCAGAAGGATTAGCCCCAGGAGAATAAGCTGTGAGTTTCGTTTAAGCGAGGTAATCGAGTGCATGGGTAGACACCTTTCGCGATGGACACGAAGATCAGGTAAGGTTGCGCGAATCGAAACTAAAGACAGTGAAGAGATTTGCCAGCCCGAAATGTTCCTGGCCGGTTAAAGTTGTTCCTGCATGGCCCAACGCGCGAATGATAGGGTAAGGTTGATTCCGGCGCAAGACTTTTGCGGCAGAATATTGTCGGACCGTAACCGTCAAACAGACGTTTGCAGGCTGAAGGGATAGATTACTGATGAGCACGCCAATTAACATGCACGGAGCGCGGATGGCGCTCAATCAAAATCCGGAAATACGTGATTGGGTCGAAGCCTGGCTGAAGCAGAATGAGCGCACCAGTCAACCGGGGCTGAGCGACCAGGAGTTTGAGAAGCACTGGCTTTACGTTCGTCCTGAGCGGATGCACGAAGGAGCAATTGAAGGCGTGACTGCGTACCGAGATTCTCAGGATGTGGCCCGGACGTCACGTCCGTGAACCAGGTCGCGGGCCACCAATTAATGCATCCTAAGCGGTCCACCCTTAGGCTCGGCCGCTAACTCCGGACGGGCAGAGTCCTGGAGTACCTCGTGTACTTCGAGCTTGTTGGGTCCGGTAAAGGCCTCTTTCGGCATCGTGCCGGACTGCGCATGCCCCTTAACAAATTCGTCAGAGCGCACCCAATTAAGAAAATCCTCGCGGCTATTCCAGATGGTGAAAACCACGTAAGGGTCGCCGTCATTGACCGGGCGCAGGACCTGGTTGGAAACAAAACCCGGCATGCCGTCGACCAGGCCGGCGCGGTTGCGAAATCTTTCTTCAAACGCGTCGGCGAACTCAGGCGCGACAAAAATTCGATTGGCGACAGTTATCATTGAATGGTTCTCCCCGTGAGTGATAATACACGAAGCACTGAGGAGATGGATTGATCTTCGGTGAAACTCAATTCCCAAACAATCATGATGTATTGAGTAAGTTATCCGCTTATTCATCGCTTGCCGGCCGGGAACGCAATTGTTTGATTCGCGATCGGCGGGACTTCGTTTCGAGGGTTCTATTCTTAACGCTGCGGGGAACGCGCGTAGGCACGCGCCTGGCGGGACGATAGTTCAGCTTCTCGATCTTCGCGCGCAGCTTCTCTAAACACAGCGCTTTATTGCGATACTGGCTGCGCTCCTGTTGCGAGGTGACCACCACGCCGGAGGGCAGATGTTTTAGGCGGACGGCGCTTTCAGTCTTGTTGACGTGCTGGCCGCCCGGCCCGCTGGAACGAAAGGTGTCGACCTCGCATTCGCGCAACAACTCTTCATCAGATTCCGGCAGCAGGATCATCTTTCGCCTCG
>JBBRMS010000030.1:0-44485 GCA_038230715.1 Pyrinomonadales bacterium | reverse complement strand
GCTCGCGGTAGTTTTGAAACAGTTTGGTGTCGCGAGCGTGGACACAGTGTTCGCCCACAATCAATTCTGAGGATACCAATGACCAGCAAAGCGCAGAAGATTATCATCGTTGTCGCTGTGTTTGTGGTGGGCGGATTTGCCATCCTGGGAGTTATTCTAGGCGCCGCATTCTACGGTTGGAAGGCCGCCCAAAAGGCCGGCAACGAAGCGGCCACGGCACAGAACATGAAGACCGTTTCGGCGGTAGAAATCCAGTACTACCTCGCTCACAATCGAAGCTTTGGCACGTTCGAACAACTCATTACTGAGCAAATGCTGACGTCCAAGTTTAACGGCAACCCGCCGGCAGTCGATGGCTATGTCTTTAACCTGCAGATGATCCCGCGAACCTCCAGCCAACTCTCTTCTTACAGACTGAACTGCGATCCAAGTAACGTCAACAGTGGCAGGAATCACTTTTATCTCGACTCAACCAGCGCGACGATTCATATCAATCCAGATCAAGCGGCCAGGGCAAGCGATAAGCCGCTGGAGAAGTGATCCCTGCCGAACACCCTTGAATCCTGAACCCAAGATAGATCGTCTGGCGCTGCGGACCCGCCCCGCCGGGCCGAGCCTGATGCGCCAGTACTGGGGCAAACTTCTCTTCATCCACACTGCGATCGAGGCGGATGTTCTCCGGCCACTTATTCCTGCGCAACTTTCCATAGACACCTTTGACGGTAAAGCCTGGATCGGCATAGTGCCCTTCACTATGTGGGGCATTCGCGCTTCGTTTCTGCCGCCGATTCCCGGCACCAGCGCCTTTCATGAACTCAACGTACGCACCTATGTGCACTACAAAGGCCTGCCGGGCGTTTGGTTTTTCTCGCTTGATGCAGCGAGCAGTCTGGCGGTGTGGGGCGCGCGCACTTTTTATTACCTGCCGTACTTCAATGCTGAGATGTCTCTGGGGCAGGAAGGGAACTCGATCGAATACCATTCAGTGCGCCAGGACGATCGGGGTGCGGCAGCACAGCTCGACGCGACCTGGACGATTGGCGCGCCTTTGGCCCAGGCGCGACCCGGCTCCCTCGAGTTCTTTCTCACTGAACGATATTGTCTCTACGCGCATCATCAGAATCAGCTCTATCGCTCGCGGATCTTTCATCAGCCCTGGCCGCTGCGAAGCGCCGCGCTGGATTCCTATCAATCGACGATGGTTGAGTCGCTGGGGATTGACGAGCCAAAGAGTGAGCCGGTACTACATTATGCGGAGTCGATCGGCGTAAACATCTGGCCCTTGCGGAAAGTGTGAGAGGTGGAGTGCGGCGACTTGTCGCCGCTTTCCGTTTGCATCTGCTCAGCATGTGCCAGCTCGAGACAAGTCACGACCCGACGCAGCGCGGACACTCAGCGCACTCCAGATGCGCGTTGCGCCACCACAAATAATTCCTCAGATCCCAGCGCGTAGGGAGTTTTTTTCCGCGAGCCGTAAAGTCCCACGATCTGAAATCCCGCTCGCTCCAGCATTCTGCGGATCTCGCCGGCGGTATAGATCCAATGCTTGGCTGGGGCTGATTCAGTTTGGCCGTCACGTTCGAAAATGTATTCCGTATCGATGCAGCTTTCCTCGGCCAGATACTCCTCTTTGATGGTCACTGAAATGTCGCCGATCTGATGCAGGGTCAGAGGTTCGAATTTTTGTAGCACTGACTCCGCGGCCATACCGGTTTCGACAATGAAGCGCGCGCCCGGTTTCAAGGAGCGACAGACGCTGCTGAGAAACCTCTCCATGTCAGCGAACTTGAGAAAACCAAAACTGTTGCCAAAGCAGTATGCACCGTCGTAGATCTTTTCACCTTGAACGTCACACATGTCGCCGAGAATGAATTGAGGGTGTGGTGTAACTTTGGTCGCATCGGATCGCGCCTCTGCAACGAACTCGATCGAAATATCTATTCCTGTTACTCGAAACCCCTGCTTGGCCAGGGCCAAAGAGAGTCTGCCGTTACCACACGGCACATCCAGAAAGTGTGATCCCTTTTCACACTCCAACACTTTAATCAGGAAGTCAGCTTCGCTCTTGGTTTGCCTGGGCGAGATGGCCTTGCGCCAAAGGTCGAGCGCCAAACCGTGAAAAAAGTTTTCGTACCAGTTGGATGGAACAGTCATAGGTGTGTATTAGAATTCCAGCTTTCCCGAATGCAATCTCGCGATCAGCCTGCGACAGCAGGCGGCAGAATTTAGCCCCTGGCGAGGCAGAGCCGAGCCTGGGGGAGTTCGCGAAACAGTCAGCCGAGCCTGCGAAGCTGGCGACCGGAAGTCATCCCCACGGATGAGCCTCATCAAAATCAATTCTATGTGCGCGCAGCAGAGCCTTGAACTCCACTTCGAACGATTGCTTTCGATGGTGCGCTTCCTGAGTACGAATGTATCTACGCACGCGCTCGACTTGAGATTCGCTTACCGTAAATGCTGCGAACCGAGCTTGCCATCCGAATCTTCCCGCAGTCTGTCGTTTTCTCCAACCTGACGAACCGGACTTCAGCTGGCTGAGAAAGTCTGAGACCGAGATTGTTGGGCGAAGTTTGGCGAGGACATGAACATGATCGGACGTGCCGTTAATCTCTAGTGCGATACCGTCCAGACCGCGAACCGTCCCACCGAGATATTCATGCAGTCTCGGACGAAAGATTTGAGTAATCAAAGGCGCTCGTTCTTTGGTCGCGTACACGATGTGGTAAAGAAGATTTGTGTATGACATCCTGCTGCCGCCTGCTCCGCAGGCTCACCTGTTTTAGTCGGTGTAACCCCCAGGCTCGGCTGCGCCTCGCCAGGGGCTGGCATTCTACCGCCTGCTTACGCAGGCTGGTTGATATTTCATCGGCAAGATTCTTTTTAGCTGCTTACTCCGGCCGCTCCATCGGCGGCAGCACCGCCACGAAATCCTGCGCAAACCGCAGCCCGTAATCGTCGAGCAGTTTGCTCACGCGTTCGAGGCTGGGGGAGCGGACGATCAAGCCGGCGTGATGTTTCTTCTTTACCCGATAGACGATCTCCGGATCGTCGTAAGCGTTCGTGTCAGGATACTCCTGACGCGCGAGGGACAGAATTATTCCCGCGTGTTCCTGGCGCGGTCGCAAGCGCAAGCGTGCGCCCGCGGCTGCATTGATTTCCAACCGGGCCCATTCGCGCCACAAATTTATCCCTGAGGCCGCCTCTAAGACATCGGCGATATACGCGCCGCCGACGCGGGAGGCGATTTCGAGGAAATAGAATTCACTGTCAGCTTCGCTCTTGATGAATTCCGCGTGGGTGGCACCGCTCTCCAAAGCCATTTCCTTGATCAAACGACGGTTGATTTCCAGGAGCTTCCTTCTATCCGCGGAATCATGCGCGACGGTCTGTGAAACGTAAGCGCCGCCGCCGTGCGCCACAGTCAGCGGCGGGCGACCGTACTTGTTCACGCCCGCGAAGACTACTTTCTTTTGATGAACCAGGGAATCGACATGAAAGACTTCGCCAGGCACAAAGCGCGCGATCACATGATAAGAAGCGCGCTCGCGCAGACTGTCTCGCTGGTTGAGTTCTTCGATTGCTGCCCAGGCTTCGTCGATGCTTTCCAGTTTGCGAATGCCAATCGCTGAGACATCAGAGCGCGGCTTTAGCACCCACGGCGGACCGACCCGCTCCAGATATTCGCTGATCTCTTCGTGGTTGATGGCGGGCACGAAATCGGGAACATGGATGCCGGCGCCGCGGGCCTTCACGCTCATTGTCAGTTTGTCGCGAAACGTCCTGGCCATACTGCTGTTCATCCCGGACATGCAGAGGTGCTCACGCGCGAGGGCGGCAATTACGACGTCAAACTCTTCCAGAGCCACAATGCGGTCCGGCCTGTTAGTGCTTGCGATATGACTGATCAGATCAAGAAAAAGCTCAACCGTCGCGTCATTGGGCAGGACGAAGATGTCTCTTAAAATGTCACGCGGCCAGTCTTCATGCTGCATTTTCTCCTTGGTGATTAGAACGACGTTGCAGCCGTGAGCGTGACATTCGCGCATAAAGTCGGCGCCTTTGAAAAACGTGGCGACGCAGACTATGTTAAGCGGGCGTTTTTGCATGGGGCGAAGCTTGAGTTCAGCCTTTAGGCTCAGAAACCCAGGACGCAAACTGAAGATTGAACTGTGAACCGGGTCAATATACACAACTTTGCTGGCAATCGGTCAGCAATCGTGTACACTGGCCGCTCTTTTTGGAGTTCGGAGCGCAGGCGTTCGTGCCTGCGGTCCACCGGCGTCCTTGCCGGTTACTCAAACTTAATCCGATCTGAAATTTGAGATCTCAAAATACATGATCTTCCGCGGACCATACCCAGACGTTTCCATCCCTGAAGTCTCGATTACCGATTTCATTTTTGAAACGACGAGCAAATTCAAAGACAAGCCTGCCCTTATTGATGGCCCAACCGGACGCTCGCTGACCTACGGCCAATTTGAGGATGCGGTGCGACAGACGGCCGCCAGCCTGGCCCAAAGAGGATTTGGCAAGGGTGATGTCTTCGGCATCTTCAGCACCAACTGCCCTGAGTTCGGCGTCGTCTTTCATGCGGTAGCCATGCTCGGCGGCATCAGTACCCTCGTGAACCCTCTCTACACTGCCGAAGAGGCCGCGTTCCAACTTAATAACTCGGGTGCGATATTTCTGGTGACGTCGCCGCAGTTCGTCGAAAAGGCTCGCGCAGCGGCCGAGGCGTCAAAGGTGAAGGAGCTATTCGTTTTTGGTGAAGCTGATGGCGCCACGCCTTTTGCTACCCTACTTAACAGCGACGGCAATGTTCCCCGAGTTGAGATCGATCCGAAAGTAGATCTCGTCGCGCTGCCTTACTCCAGCGGCACCACCGGCTTGCCCAAAGGCGTTATGCTGACGCATTACAACCTGGTGGCGAACATGCGCCAGATGGATGGGCTCGAATACTTTGGCAGCGACGATACGCTGCTTTGTGTCTTGCCTCTCTTTCACATTTACGGGTTGGTGGTCGTACTAAACATGGGATTGCACATGGGTGCCACCATCGTGATGATGCCTCGGTTTGATCTGGAACAGTTTCTTACCCTGATTCAAAAGTACCGCGTGACACTTTCGCACATCGTGCCGCCCATCGTCCTGCAACTCGCACAGAACCCGTTAATCGAGAAATACGATCTATCCAGTCTGAAAACGATCTTTTCAGGCGCGGCGCCGCTCGGAGCCGATCTGTCACGCGCATGCATGGCGCGGGTTGGTTGTGGCATACGACAGGGTTATGGCATGACTGAAACCAGCCCCGTCACGCACAGCAGTCCACCCAAACCGGAGGACATGAAGCTCGGCGCGGTCGGCACCGCGGCGCCCAACACCGAATGCATGTTGGTCGATCCATCGAGCGGTGAAGAGTTGGGTCCGAATCAGGAGGGCGAGCTGTGGGTGCGTGGGCCGCAGGTCATGACCGGCTATCTCAACAATCTGGAAGCAACCGCTCGGACGATCGACGATGATGGTTGGTTGCATACGGGCGACATTGGGTACGCTGACGAGGACGGTCACTTTTACATCGTCGACCGGATGAAAGAGCTGATCAAGTACAAAGGCTTTCAGGTAGCCCCCGCGGAACTTGAAGGTGTCTTGCTCTCGCATCCGAACATTGCTGATGCCGCCGTGATTCCGTGCGCGGATGACGAGGCTGGCGAAGTGCCCAAGGCTTTCGTGGTGCTGAATGGTGAAGCGACCGCCGCAGAGATCATGGAATTTGTGGCCGAACGTCTGGCGCCGCACAAGAAAATTCGTTTCGTTGAATTTATCAAGCAGATTCCCAGGTCAGCTTCGGGTAAGATTCTGCGTCGCGTGCTGGTTGAGCAGGAACGCGCCAGGGCGAAGCAGGACAAACTCTAGTTTGTCGTTGATGGACACGAAACCACGGCAGACTGAAGTCTGTCGTACATTCTCAAACGAGGTTACTAAATGACTGAACCAGTTTCACCTGACAAAATCTCGCGCGCCATCCGCGCCTACTTTCTGGCTATTCGCGCGATGGATGCGGAGGCTTTCGCCAACACGTTTGCCGACGACGGCACCACCTGTGACCCAATGGGTACGCCGCCTATCAGCGGCCGTGCCGCGATCCGCGAGTTTCTGGAATCGATCTGTAAGAACTTCAAAAGCGTCGGACTGACTGAGGACCTGGTCTTTGTCGCCGGCAATGGCGCCGCAGTGAAGTGGACGGGATCGGGAACCAGCGCGGCCGGGAAAGAAGTCCGGTTCGAAGGCATCGACGTTTTTGAGATCAACCAGGAGGGAAAGATCCAAAGTGTCTGGGCCTACTGGAATCCAGCGGAGATGATCGGGCAGCTGTGATTAGTATCAACCTATGAGGTCAGGACAGGGAGCGGTAGCGACCGGGTACTCGCCCTTGCAGGCTTGCTCAACATGAAGTGAAGACCCGGTCGCTACCGCTACCGCTACCGCTACCGCTCCCGGTACTGATTTCACATACTGAGTTAGTTCTTGACGCCATCCGCTTGGCAATCTAATCTCAGCGTCTCTCCGAAATGTTAATGAAGGATTTTTCATAATGTCACCTGTCATGACGGCCGCGCCGGCCTGGTCCATTCCGGGATTCCTGGAAGCGCGCGACAACAATCATCTTTTTATCAGTGGCGCCGATGCGACCGCGCTTACCTACAAGTACGACACCCCTCTGTTTGTTTTTTCAGAGCAGCGTATTCAAACCAACATTGCCCGGCTTCAGGCGGCGGCGAAGCAGGTCGATCGCCCCATCAAGTTTTGTTACGCGTCGAAAGCAAACTCGAACATGTCCGTGCTCAAGGTCGTGCGCGATTCGGGCATCGATATCGAGGTCAATTCCGGCGGCGAACTTTTTAAAGCCCTGCGGGTCGGCTTTCGTCCTGATCAAATTATCTTTAACGGCACCAGCAAAACTGAGGCTGAGCTGGATGAGGCCGTGCGGGCCGGCATCTATTCGATCAATGTCGATTCGGTTTACGAGATCGAGCTGGTTGAAGACGCGGTGCGCCGGGCGCGGGCTGAACTGAATGCCGGATTGCCGCCGGCTCGGATTGCCCTGCGTCTGGTGCCTGAGATTGGCACCCGTTCACATCTCGGTCTGCAGACCGCTCTGTTGACTTCAAAGTTTGGTATCTCTTCATCGGAAGTGCTGGACGCTTTCCGGCGCGGCTTGCAGCATCCCGAACTGGTCCACGTGTGCGGCATACACATCCACGTCGGATCCCAAACCCCCGACGTCGAGCCTTTCGCCGAAGCCTTCAAGAGCATGTGGAACCACTTGATGACCATTCATCGAGAGACGGGTCTGACGCTTGAGCACATCAATCTTGGCGGCGGGATTCCGGTAAACTATTTGCGCGACAGGTCCCAGGCCGATGAACTGCCGGAACACGAGCGCGATATGCTCGGAGCTAATTTAGAACCTGCCGCGGTGCTCACTGAAGCTTTGCGAGTCGCCCGCGAATCGGCGCGGGATGCTGAAGCTGAACACTTGCTGGAAGGTGTGACGATCCTGCTTGAGCCTGGTCGCAGCGTGATTGCCGACGCGGGTGTGGTGCTGACAACCGTGCAGAATATTAAGCGGCGTCCGGAAACGGGTGATGTGTGGTTGCTCACAGACGCGGGCTATAACCTTTTGCTTTCGATGAACAATTACAAGTGGTACTACCATCTGATTTCCGCTTCGCGGGCGGCAGATGCATCCGACAGTCAATACAAAGTCGCCGGCCCTCTCTGCGATTCGGGCGACGTTTATTTCGACATTGAACGGCAGGGGCGCCTGCCTGACTATCGGCGCCTGCCCGCCGAGGTAAAGCCCGGCGAAGTCCTCGCGCTGCTGAACTCCGGCGCTTATTCACTGGCGCAGATGTTTCATTACAACGGCCGTCCGCTGCCCGCGGCGGTGATGATTCGGAAAGATGGGAAGGCTGATTTGATTCGCAAGCGAGACACCTACGAGGATCTGCTGGCGAATGATGTTTGGTAAGCAGGTTTGAGCACGTCAAGGATGAGGTCAGTACCGGGAGCGATAGCGACCGGGTCAACAGGCTGCGGATCTAGACTCTGCCGTGGAGTGAGAACCCGGTCGCGATCGCTCCCGGTACTGACTCCATCACCTGTATACCCATAGGAAACTCTTAAATCGTGAACCCTGAAACTCAAAAAATTGATCACGGACAATTGGTGCGCGGCCTGACCCTCGTAGCCGCTATGTCGGTTGTCGTCGGCAACGTAATCGGCACCGGTGTCTTCCTCAAGGCGCGCGTCATGACCTGCAACGTCGGCACGCCGGGAAGAGTTTTGGGTGTCTACGTTCTGGCTGGATTGCTGTCGCTGGCCGGCGCGCTGAGTTATGCAGAGTTAGCTGCGATGATGCCACGCGCGGGTGGCGAGTATGTCTTCATGCGCGAAGCATACGGCAGAGCCTCGGGATTCCTGTTCGGGTGGATGTCGTTCTTCATCGGCAAGGCCGGGTCGCAGGCCGCGCTCGGTGTGCAGTTCGCTCTATTCCTGAATACGATGCTCAAGCGGAGACTGGATGGCGAGTTCTTTTCGGCCAACCTCTTTGGCCATCAAATTCCTTTCGGCAAGATTCAGGTGGTCGCCCTCGCTTCAATCCTGATCGTCACCGGTATTAATTGTCTGGCAGTCAAAGTCAGCGGCGGCGTGGCGTCGGTGCTTTCCGGCATCAAGATCGCGCTCGTGCTGGTGGTTGGTGTCGGGGCATTCGTGCTGGCTCGGGATGCCGACTGGTCGCATCTGTGGATGGCCAACGCCGGCGGTGCGTGTGAAGGCGTTTCGGCCGCGGCCAGAGTCGGGTTTGGCGGTTTCATCGCGGCCATGCTCGGAGCTTTGTGGGCTTATGACGGATGGAACAATGTCACTCTCGTGGCCGGAGAAGTGCAGAACCCGCATCGCAATCTGCCGCGCGCATTGATTGGCGGCATGCTGCTGATCATGGCGCTATATCTGTTCGTGAACTTTTCTTACTTCTACGCGATGGGGCCGACGGAAATTGCCAGCGTGGCGACGACCTCTTCGGTCGCTACTGAAGTCGCGCAAAAATTTCTTGGGCCACTGGCGATAACCTTTATCGCAGCGGCCCTGCTGTCTTCAACCTTCGGCACGCTGCATACGTCTATCCTTACCGGAGCCAGAGTTCCTTACGCGATGGCCCGCGACGGTTTGTTTCCACGCAGTCTTTCAAAAGTTTCTCCGCGCACCCGCGTGCCTACGGGCGCATTGATTGTTCAGGCCGTTTGGGCCTGCATCCTGGTCATAGCGTTTTCGTCGTCGTTCGATATTTTGACTGATTATGCGATCTTCGGTTTGTGGATCTTCTACGGATTGGTGACCGCGGCGGTGTTTATCCTGCGCCGAAAGATGCCGGATCTTGAGCGACCGTATCGCGCCTGGGGCTATCCCGTGGTGCCGATCTTTTTCCTGCTGGCCACGGCTTTGATTCTGGGGATGACTTTGTGGGGCGTGCGCGACGATGCAGCCAATGGTCTAAGTTTGATGCTGCACGGTCAGCTCCTGACCGGCTTTGGCGTACTGGCACGCAATCCTCCGCTGGCCGGCATAGGTTTGATCGCACTCGGGCTTCCGGTGTACTGGATTTGGATGCGAGTGAAACCCGAAAGTCGCGGAGCGGCGATAGATCAGTAACCCGGCGCATGTGGAGTACGCTGACTTGTCGGCGCTTTTTTAAGCGGCGACTTGTCGCCGCCGCTCTGTGAACTCAAAGGTGGCCGCGACAAGTCGCAACCTACGAAAGCGGCGACAAGTCGCCGCACTCCACTACAGGAACGAATTCTTACTATGAATCGAATTGGAATCTATCTACTGGTTACGCTGCTCCTTCTGGTTGGCTGGCCGGCCCGAGCCCAATCGGCATCAGGCCCGACCTTACAGGAATTAGTCGATCGCGCCGCTCACAACACTCTCGAAAAATTCGCGGACAGGAAACTGACAGCCGAACAACTCTCGATCACTCTGATCGATTTGCGCGACCCAAAGCATCCAGCGACGGCGAGTTTTCGCGGCAACGAGCGCGTTTATCCGGCCAGTGTGGTCAAGCTCTTCTATTTCGTGGCTGTGCACCGGTGGCTCGAAGACAAGAAGATCGACGAGACGGCGGAACTGAAGCGCGCGGTGCGCGACATGATCGTTGATTCGTCTAATGAAGCCACCCAGTACGTGCTTGATGTGTTGACCCACACCACCGGCGGCTACGAATTGCCGGAGAAAGAGATGGCAGCATGGCAGGAGAAGCGCAACGTTGTGAACCGTTACTATGCCGCGCTCGGTTTCAAGAACATCAACGTAAACCAAAAAACATTTTGCGAAGACGCCTACGGTCGCGAAAGAGTTTCGCGCGGTCCGAATGGAGAGAACCGAAACAAGCTGACGACCGATGCCACCGCCCGTTTATTGTCCGAGATAGTTACCGGGCGAACTGTTAATCCTGCACGCTCCGCGCAGATGATGGAATTGCTGAAGCGTGATTTCTCCGGCACTTCAAAAGACAATGACGATCAGGGGCACGGGTTCACCGGTATTGCTTTACAGGGTTTGACCGGCGGGAAGCTTTGGTCGAAGGCCGGCTGGACCAGCACCACCCGCCACGACGCCGCCTATGTCGAGTTGCCGAACGGAGTGAAGTTCGTACTGGTGACCTTCACCACAGATCACGCTGGCGAACGTGAGATTATCCCGACCGTCGCGCGCGTGGTGTTGGATGGAATGACAGCGGTGAAGTAAAGCGAACCCGCGCGGATGGGTTTCAAAGCTCCGTAGGAGCTTCATATTTTATAGTCCCGGGTAATTAGTTTTGATAATTTGGCTCAGAGCTCCAGGATTATTATTTAGCTGGTTCTAAGAATATTTCGCGCCTACCGGCGCTCAAAACCCGGGACATGATCGAAGATCTATCTCGCTATCACAGCCCAATCACCACGCTCTTCAACATCGGCGGAGCAAACGCCTGGGAACAATACCGGCTGACCGATGCGCAAATCGATTTCTTCCACACCAACGGTTATCTCGCGGGAATACGTCTGTTGAATGACGAGCAGATCGAAACACTGCGCGCAGAGCTTTCGGATCTAAGCAATTCGGATCATCCAGGTAGCAGCCTCTTCTATGAATTTCACACCAACGAATCGACTGACCCATCGACCGCGCTGTTTCATGCTCTGGGTGCCTGGCGCATCGCACCCGCGTTTCACGACTTGCTCTGGAACCCGGCATTCCTGATCCCAGCCGCGCAGTTGCTGGGCGGCGGGGTGCGCTTCTGGCACGACCAGCTTTTCTGTAAGCCGCCGCACAAAGGCGGTGTGGTGGCGTGGCATCAGGACTATTCTTACTGGACTCGGACCCAACCCATGATGCACTTGTCGTGCTGGATCGGACTTGACGATTCCACGCGCGAGAACGGTTGTGTGCATTGCGTTCCCGGCAGTCACACCTGGGAACTGCTGCCGGTAACAGGCCTGGCGAATGACATGGACGCGATTGAAACTGTTTTGAGCGAGGAACAGAAGTCGCTGTTTCAGCCAGTGCCGATTGAGTTAAAGCAGGGCGAATGCTCGTTCCATCATCCGCTGATGATCCACGGTTCTTACGAGAACCGCAGCCAAAGGCCGCGACGCGGTTCAGTTATCAACGTCTTTCGTGATGGTGTTGTTTCGGCTTCAGACGATCCTTTGCTCGCCGGAGTACCACCGATTCCTCGCGGCACGCAAATCGGTGGACAGTTCTTTCCTTTGCTGTTTGAAGCTGATTGAAAAGAATCGATTCCGAGTTTTCCTGGAGGCCTTTGCACCCTGGCTTGCAGATAAAATCACACAAGGCGCCACGACGCAAAGAACTTCGGGAACATCTTTGGCGGGTTGAGGTCTAACTCCAGCACTGAGGAGGACCGCCGCCATGACCGCTGCGAAATCAACCGGGCAGAAAGCCGAAGGTGCTACCGGTTACGCCAGGCCGAACATCAATGTCACTCCACTGATCGATGTGCTTCTGGTGCTGCTGATCATTTTTATGGTCGTCTCGCCGCTGAAGCCGGCCAGATTTCTGGCAAAGGTTCCATCTGAGCCTGATCGGGACCGGACGCTGACCGCAAATGACAAAACCCTGGTGGTTACTATTAATATTGATCGCAGTTTGAAGCTGAACAGCCTCACTGATATGGGTTCAGTGAACGACACCGCGAAACTCAGTTCGACCCT
This sequence comes from Pyrinomonadales bacterium, assembly GCA_038230715.1. Lineage (GTDB taxonomy): Bacteria > Acidobacteriota > Blastocatellia > Pyrinomonadales > Pyrinomonadaceae > UBA11740. The sequence goes on along the minus strand of JBBRMS010000030.1, from coordinate 32,207 downwards.
CGCCGATCTTTTCGCTCAACGGGTGCTGAACCATGTCTACCGTGACGAGGTGCGAGACCGCATCGACTTGCCTGACAGCGTGCGAATTGAGAAGACCGTTTTCATCAAGGCGCCGCGCTCACTCCCCTACGCTGATGTGGTGCGGGTGCTCGATGGCATCAAAGGCGCGGGCGCGAATCCGGTGGGTTTGCAGATTGACGATTTGAACTAAGCGTGACGGCTTCAATAGCGTTGAGGTGGAATGTAAACGGGCTGCGGCTGCGGCGCGAACCCGCCGCCCGTCTCGTAACTGTGACCACAAATTCCGCAGAGACGCGCGTACAGTTGAGTAGACTGCGTGCAATTTGGGCATCGCTTCAGCGGGGGCAGACAGGCCATGACGATCAGAGTGATTAGCAATCCCAAAGGGTGAACGGCGAACCACATCCAGTGCGGCGACCTGTTCTTGCGTTTCGCAATCGTGATTCCCAACACAATCAGTCCGATATAGACGACCAGGACTACCGCGAAAATCACGAGTGCCACTATCAATCCCATCAGGTCGTCATTCTGCATTTTGGCTCCTTATACCGCTGACTCAAATTTGTCTGGCCCACGTGACCAACGCGCGCGCTCTTTCTAACGACTTCCGCCGGGTTTGTCAATGATGATTTTCTGGCTCCTCCGTGGTGACGCCCCGTGACAGACAATCATGGTTTAACCATTTCCGCGCGCGGCACAGCCGTTACGGAAGCTACCCCAAACCGCAGTAGCTTCTGTTTTCTCTGCGCTGCGGCCTCAAGGCCTCGCCAAAACCGCGCCGCTCTGCTATTCTCTGTTTCACCGATAGGACGAGATTGCAAGCATGCGCTACATCGAAAATCCCCCGAACCCCTGGCTGAACCATTCGGTGGAATGGATTGGCGAGCCGCCCACGGCAAAGATCGAAGTCTTTGAAGAGACCGAAACCCGCTCGATCATCAGCACCAACGACAGTCCTGATGTGGCTTTCGATCACTCAATCAACTGTTATCGGGGATGTCCTCATGGCTGCACTTACTGTTTTAGTCGTCCCACGCATGAGTATCTTGGCTATGGCGCAGGCACGGACTTCGAAAGAAAGATTATCGCCAAGGTTAACGCGCCGGAACTGCTGCGCAAGGAGTTGATGAAGCCTTCCTGGAAAGGCGACGAGATCGTTTTCTCGTTTACCTCGGACCCTTACATTCCTCTGGAAGCAAACTACAAATTGACGCGTCGTTGTCTCGAGGTTTGCGCTGATTTTCGCAATCCCGTCGGCATTATCACCAAGTCCGCTTTGATTCGCCGCGACGTGGATGTTCTGAAAAAACTTTCGGCAGAAGCAAGTGTCGGAGTCTACTTCTCGATTCCCTTCGCGGACTACTCCACGGCCCGCGCGGTGGAACCGTTTGCACCTTCACCGAACGCGCGTTTCGAAGCGATGAAGATCCTGGCGGAAGCCGGTATCCAGGTGGGTATCGGCATCGCTCCCACCATACCCGGATTGTCGACAGACATTCCCGGACTCTTGCAACGGGCCAAAGACTGTGGGGCCACCAAAGCTTTTATCAACATGCTGCGGCTGCCCGGCAATGTCGCTCCCTATTTCGAAAAGCGTCTGCGGGAGAAATTGCCCACCAAAGCTGACCGCGTGCTGAATCGCATCCGCGAGGCGCGCGGCGGCAAACTGAACTCCAGCGTCTTCGGAGAGCGGATGCGCGGCCACGGACAGTACTGGGAAGCGCAACATAAACTTTTCGAAGTCTATTCAAAACGACTCGGGTTCAACGAACAACGGGTCGGCGGCGAACGCCACACCAGAGTAAATACTTTCCGCCGACCAACGGCGCAGGGCACCCTGTTCGGTTGAGACGAAGTGTCGAGCGCTCACTGAAACATTTCAATCCTAAATCAGACAGCGGGTTGTATCGTTTTCATGTTTGGTTCATGCGTACAAATCCAATTTCAGACATTGGCCGATAGAAGAACCAGGCACGGTTACAGAATTTATTGCACCGCTCGGCTTGTCCTGCTGAAAAAAATCCTCCATCGGTTACAATGTCGATCCACGAAATACGCCAATAAAACCAGCTGGTTCAGGGTGATGTCATAGCTCGTTCATCTCTTTCTCCTGGAGAAAAATCAAATCAGAATGCGCGCAACTCGCTTTGCGAAATCAAACTTACTACACCGCTGGTACGAGCATTGCAAAGCACGTTTGTGACTTTAATGAGTCAGGAAGCAAGTGCACCGCGCGTGCATTAATCTAATTTTGATGTCTTCGTAAACAGGGGGGAAAGCAATGTCAGATACTACTACCACTACAATTCCAGTAGACGATGGAACAGCGGCGACTGCGCGGCAGCGTGCGAACATTATGACGGGTTTGTTTCGCGACCGTGAGAGCGCCGAACGCGCCTACACCAGGCTAAATGAGCGCGGTTATGGCAAGGATGATGTGAATCTCATGATGTCTGATGAGACACGCAAAAAATATTTCGCCGATACTAATACGGAGATCGGCACCAAGGCCTGGGAAGACGCCGGCAAAGGTGCAGTCATCGGCGGCGCCGTGGGCGCCACGCTCGCAGCGCTCGCAGCCATTGGCACGACCTTAGCGCTGCCCGGACTCGGTCTGCTGATTGCAGGTCCAATTGCCGCCGCGGTGGCAGGAGCAGGAGCCGGTGCTATGACCGGTGGCCTGGTGGGAGCGCTGGTCGGTTACGGTGTTCCGGAAGAGCGCGCCAAGCTTTACGAGAAGGGCATTAAAGAAGGCGGCATAGTCATGGGTGTTACTCCGCGTAATCCGGAAGACGCTGACTTTCTTGAGAACGACTGGCGCACAAACAAGGGCGAATCCGTTTACCGGTAACTTCACCACAGAGGAGATATAATCGAAATGCGAAGAACTCTAGCTCTGGCCCTGGTGCTCGGTGCGGCTCTGACGGTGGCGGGATGCAGTTCGACTGACACCAACACCAATGGGGCGAACAACAACGCTAACGTTGGAAGTCCGCCCCGGGAGGGTGCGGTTGAGACGAACGTGAACATGCCGTCAAACACCAACAGCAACAACGTGTCGTCAAACACAGCGGTAGTCACCAACAACAACGGTAACAAGAACACCGCTGGGATCAGGTCCACCAACGAGAACCGAAATGCCAACGCTAATGTGCATAATCGGAACAAGAACCAGCCGTAAAACTCACATCCTGTAAGCTTAGGCGAAAAGCCCCGCAGCGATGCGGGGCTTTTTTTATAACGCTTTTCCGCGGCGACGATTAGCACAAAGGAACGCAAAGGTTATCGCAAAGTAACGCAAAGGTCTCCTTCCTCTGCGTCCCCTTTTCGAGGACCCTTGCGTCCTTTGCGTTTGAATCATTCTTGCCTAACAATGAAGCAGGCCTTTCTGGCGGGCTTGGATGAGCCTTCATCTCCCAAGATGATTGGCGCGGGGAGAGTTGACTACTCATAGTGCGGAAGGGTAAAAGGACAGTCGCCTCAAATGTTTATTCCGGTTCGCGATCTATGGTGGTTAGCCGCGGGTGGAGCAGGTTACGGCGCGCGTTACATGAAGATGCGCATCGAAGCCGCCAAGCTGGCGCGACGGCGTAGCATAACTCCTGATCCCACCGGCGAGTTGCTGCGCCTGCAAACTCTCTACGGACACAATCCCCATTCTCTGGTCAGCATTGCTCCCGGCGCCATGCTCTGGTCAACGCCTGATATCGACGGCGCGATTATCTATGGCGAGTTCGGGCGTGTTTGGCTGGCTGCGGGCGATCCCCTGGCTCCGCTCGAAGACATGCCCGAACTTGCGCGTCAGTTCGCCTCCTTCGCGAAGAGAAAGAATCGCGTGGTTGCTTTTGTGCCCAGCAGCGCCGAATTTGCGCGCACGGTGGTACCCAGGGATTATGTGGCCGTGAAGGTCGGCGCTTCTCCATACTTCGATCTACAGACTTGGAACCCGCGCGGTGATTCAGCCAAAAAAATTCGTGCGGGAGTGAATCAGGCCCGCCGGGCCGGTGTCTTAGTCGAAGCCGTCACTGACGGAGTCGATCAATCGTTGAGAACAGAGACGGCGCGGCTTTGCCTCGAGTGGCTCGGAGCCCGTCGTTCGGCAACGACCTTTGGCTGGTTGGTGGCCCTCGATCCTTTTCTGCATTCCGACTACAAAAAGTATTTTGCAGCTCGCGTTGATGGCCGGCTGGTTGGCTTTCTCGCGGCCAGTCCTATTCCCGCGCGCCGCGGTTGGTATCTGGAAGACGTTCTGCGCGAACCCTCTGCCCCGACGGGGACGGCGACGCTTCTGGTAGTCGAGGCTCTGGCGGCTCTGAAAGCTGAAGGTGTAACCCTGGCGACGCTCGGCACCTCACCCTTGAGCACCGACGGTCCCGATGATATTCCGACTGAGCATCGAGTGGTATCGCGCGCTCTGGAAGTGGCTTCACGCAGACTGGCCGGCTTCTATAATTTCGAAGGCCTGCGTCGCTTTAAGGGAAAATTCGTGCCGAGCTGGTGGGAGAGCGAGTATGTGCTGGGCCAGCGCGGCGTCACCATTCCTCCGCGAGTCGGCCATGCGATCGTGCGGGCGCTGGTGCCGGGTGGAGTGACGCAGATACTGACGCGTCAGGCCCTGCGAATGATTCGCGGCCAACGGCAGGTTTCAACGGAAAGTGTAACCAATCCCCCCTCTCCATCGTCTAACCGTACGAGTAAGAAGTGATAAGCACTGCAACCTGCCCCTTGCGTGCGTCGTTTCCCCCGAATCGAACTCTGTCCCCCCTTGCTGGGTTTTTCTCTTTTTGGCCAGAGGCTTGTTTCTGCCGTGAGCGCGGACGTCTCGGTCCGCTTTTAGCAAAGGTCACAGGTTTCCCCGAGGTGCCGCTTCGCAAATGGTGAACAAAGCGTGAACATTACCGGACGACTCAAGCAGCGATACATCGCCTCGCGTGTTGCTCATGATTATCCGCAGGCCCTTTCGAAATTCGTTACGGTTGACGATGCCCGGCTGCACTTTGTCATCAAGGGCACCGGTCGTCCGGTGGTTTTGATTCACGGCAATCCGGGTTCGTGTCAGGACTGGACCAACCTGTACGGACCGCTCGCTTCGCAATACTGCGCCTTCGCTTTCGACCGGCCGGGCCATGGTCATTCAGATCGTCCGAATCATCGTCCCATCACTGTCGACGTGCAGGCGCAGATGCTGCATACAGCTCTGCAGGAACTCAATGTCGAACAGCCGATCCTGGTGGGTCATTCGTGGGGTGGAGCGCTGGCTCTAGCTTATGCGCTGGAGTTCCAGGATGATCTTGCGGGCCTCGTTTTGTTGGCGCCGGCTGCGTACGAGAGCGACGATGGAGTTTCTTTCTTGACGAAGCTGCCGGCGCTGCCCGTAATCGGCGATCTGATCAACTTCATATTCACGCCGCTGCTGGGGGCATCAGTTGTCAGAGAAGATTTGCAGAAGGCCTTTTCGCCCGATCCGGTGCCCAAACGTTACCTGCGGCACGTGCTGTCTGAGTGGACCCGGCCGAGGAAGGTGAAGTGGTATTCCGTCGACGACGCTTTGCTGAACGAGTCTCTACCAAAATTCACGGATCGCTACTCAGAAATTCGCGTGCCGGTTACTATCGTGACGGGGGACTCAGATCAGATCGTGCCAGCGAACGAGAACGCTCATCGCTTGTACGGCGCGCTGCCCCATGCGGAATTGGTTGTGTTGGAAAAGACCGGTCATCAGATTCCGTTCACCCAACCCAAAGCAGTCGCTGAAGCCATCGGTCGCGTTGCCGCCAAGACCGGAGTGATCGGAGTAAACGGCTCGCGATTGTCCGCATTGCGCGCGTAGCGCGAACTATTTCTTATCTGAGGATTGGTTAGTGATAAAGCGATCCACGAAATCACACGAATCGCATTTGTTGATTTCGGTTTCATGTTACTGCCTGGGTTTTCTTGTCACACGCCGGGGGCTGGACCCGGTGCCCGAAGGCTCAGTTGGTTAGCATCGGGACGCAAAGGAACTGAAACCGTATGTTTATCTCTGCGTACCTTTGCGAGATCCTGTGTCTTTGGCGTTTACTTCTTAGTTGGTTGTAAGTCAGGCGCCCGTGTAACCGCGATATGGTACATTAATGCCGTAACTCTCGAACTACCTTAAGCCCCCGGTTACTAAACCGATGATTGAATTCCGAAGGAGAAACATGAAACTAAAGAAAGCGATAGTGCTGGGTCTTTTGATGATCTTCAGCGTGGTCGGCCTGGCCATGGGCGGCCAGAATAACAACCGTCGGGAGCGGCGCGAGAACCGGATGGAACGGCGCGAGAATCGCCGCGAGAACCGTATGGAACTCCGGCATCACCGTCGTCACCGCCGCCACAACTGGCGCCGCCGCCGTCACAACCGTCGCAAACACATGATGATGTAAAACGGCAGTGTCTGACTACAATCCAAAAGGGTGAGCATGGCGTCGCTTCCATGCTCACCCTTCCTTTATGGAGCCGGACATCCCTGTCCGCACTGAGCACGCAGCGCGAACAATTTGTTCGCCTCGATTCTGAATGGTTAAGCGCGCTATTGTGACTGTCGGTGCGGTTCGAAAACTTTGCTGACATCATTCAAATGTTGGGGTTTAGCGCGATGAATTTAACACCTATGTCTATTCTTCTCTCGATCGCCATTTTCTCCCTCGCCTGTACCAATCCACCCCCGGGACGCGGGGCTGGCGAGATTGAGAGGTCAGCGCAGACGCGGACTACTTTCAAAATTGAAACTGTCATTCCCAATCTCCAAGTCGTTTGGTCGATTGTTTGGGCGCCGGATGGGCGGATGATTTTTACTGAGCGGCCGGGGCGCGTGCGCGTTTATGAAAATGGGAAGCTGAGGCCGGAGCCGCTCTTCACTGTTCCGGATGTCGAGTCGAAGGGTGAGAGCGGGTTGATGAGTGTCGCTCTCCATCCTAACTTTGGCTCCAATCACTGGCTCTATCTTTCCTATGCCTACAACACGGGCGGGCAGTTCGTGCGCGTGGTGCGTTATCGCGAAACGCCGAGCGGCTTCACCGATCGCAGAGTCATTATCGAGAATATTCCGGCGGCGCAGTTTCATGCGGGCTGTCGGCTGAGGTTTGGGCCTGATGGCAAGCTTTACATTACGACCGGCGACGCGACTAATCGTGAACTGGCGCAGAAGCTCGATTCAATTGCCGGCAAGATTCTGCGCCTGAACGACGATGGGTCGGTGCCGAGCGACAATCCTTTTGTTGGACAACAAAACGCGCGGCCGGAGATTTGGGCTTACGGGAGCCGGAACTCGCAGGGGATAGATTGGCAGCCGGTCACCAATCTTCTATGGGAGACCGAACATGGGCCGAGTGGGTTCGATGGGCCAGGCGGTGGCGACGAAGTCAACATCATCGAACGTGGAAAGAATTATGGCTGGCCGGTAATTCATCATCGCGATACGCACGCGAACATGGAATCGCCCGTGCTGGAATACACTCCGGCATGCGCGCCCGCGAGCGGAATGTTCTATCGCGGTTCGGTCTTTGCGGGGTTCAAAGGCAATTTCTTCTTTAGCTGCTTGCGCGGTGAGCGAATCATTCGCGTAGTAACCAACGGCCGGGCTGTCGTCACTCAGGAGAATCTGTTGGAAGGGAAGTACGGCCGGATTAGGGACATTGCTGAAGGGCCCGATGGATTGATTTACTTTTCAACTTCGAACCGGGATGGGCGAGGACAGCCGGCGGCGGATGATGATCGGATTTTGCGGATGGCGCCGGTTTCTCAGGAGAGGTGACTTGTCAGCGCTTTGTATGCCGCGACTTGTCGCGGCTTTAATCGAAAGGCGGCGACGAGTCGCCGCATACGAGAGCGGCGAGAACTCGCCGCACTCCACGTTAAACTTTTTGGGCCAGGACTGCTGACTTGCTCCAGCCGATGGCCTGGAAGCGGGGGAAGCGGTAGTGGCTGACTACCTGAAAATATCGATCGGTAGTTTCTGAAACCTCATTTGGTGGATGTGTCTTGAACCGGAAAAGCATTTCCAGAAATGTCGTCACGGGCGTTGGCCGCATCGGTAAGTGAAGCAGATGCCCTCTCGGCGCAATCACTCGCGCCAGTTCGCTGAGACCTTCGTCCAGCGGTACATACTCCAGAACCCCACTCGTCAAAACTAAATCAAAGGCGTTATCGGCGAATGGCAATGCGAGCACATTCCCCTGGGCGAATCGCACGGGCTGGGTACTGGATTTATCTTTCTCGACGTACTTCTTGGCGGTCGCCATCGATGATGCGGATAGATCGACTGCCGTAAGTTTGACCGGCACTTTCAGGGTCCGCAGCAAAGCGAGGGTCAGTGTACCCGTGCCGCAGCCGGCGTCGAGGACACTGGCGCCGGGGAAAACCGGCAGCGGATGTGCGTCGAAGTATTGATCGAGCGACCGCCCATACCCATTCAACTTGAAAGTGAGGTCATAGAAACCCTCGATGCGATCATAGAATGAGCCGGCGCGCGCATGGTTCTTGGTTGCAGTCAGTACGTATTCAGCCATTTGATTATTGCGGTTTGGTCAGAATCTACGGGCCATTGAAACCTAGTCGGGTCAACTCGTCAAGGAATAACCAACTTAAAACACACGCCATTTTAGCCCGCCGACTGGAATTAACCAAACCCTATTCCGGGCTGGGGCGAAATTGCTGGGGAACGAGGTCTATTTGGTCAAGGATCTCGGCCATCCTAAGCACGAAGCACGGACCTTCATTAGCTGGAGGCGGAGCCTGCAGCGCACGCCGGCGGGCAGTGATGGCCGCGATCCGTAGGGGAATCCCAAGTCAGAAAAGCGACCACTAAAAACAAACGAACCGGAGTTAGTTAGCTTAATTTCGGGTGGTTTCGTGGATCGTTCTTCTCTTGCCGAGCGGCCTCCTGAAATTATGCAAGAAATCTCGGACGCCAGCGTTCAACGGGTGGACAGCAGTTAGTTTCGTCAGAGAAGGGAATGCAACGATGCTGAAAAGAATCTTGATGATTAGTACTCTGGCCCTGGCAGTGGTCGCTTTTTCCGGGCTGGCCCTGAAATATGGGGCGCGGAACGCCTACGCAAATCGCGAGGAGGCCGGCTTTGCGCCGGTTGAGGCTTACCCAGAGACCGTGGCCGCGGAAAACGGATTCGGAGTCGATGTTCTGGTCGACGGGCGTCCTTTGACAGAATACGCGGCCCGCGGGCGCCGGTACATCGAAGCTTTGGAGAACGCCGAGTACGAAGTGCGGGTTCACAATCCGACCGGTTCGCGAGTGGCGGTGGCTTTGGCGGTTGATGGTTTGAATTCGATAGACGCGCGCCACACGAGCGCTTGGGACGCGCACAAGTGGGTGATCGAACCTTACGGAACAATTAATGTGCGTGGCTGGCAAATGAGTGGAGAGAGCGCGCGACGCTTTTACTTCACCACTGAGCGCGATTCTTATGCGGCCAAACTTGGCCAGGCGTCCAACGTTGGTTTGATTACCGCAGTTTTCTTTCGTGAGCGGCGGCCGGTCACGGTGATGCCGGTGACTCCGCGGCCAACTTACAAAACCGACGGTGTCCGTGACGAGAGATCGGCTCCCAAACCGGGCGGCGTTGATGCGCCCAGCACGCAGAGCGAAGCAGGACGCGGGATGGACAAGCAGCGCAGCGCACAATCTTACCCAGCGCCGGATGACGAATCAGCAGCCACGGGCATTGGCCGTTCAGTGAGAAACGACGTGCAGTGGATCAAAATGGATTTGGATACACGCCCGGCCGGTGAGATCACTATTCGATACGAGTATCGCGCGTCACTGGTGCGGCTGGGAATCATCCCACGTGACTATCCGAGGCCGAACGTGCTCGATCGGCGCGAACGGGCGCAGGGCTTTGAGCCGAAGTATTGTCCGCAGCCTTAAGGTTGCTTCAGCGACGGTGGTGGGCAGGCAGAGATGCCTGCGCACCGCACGCAGGATGCGCGCGCTCCTAGCGCCGATTCAGGTTTGAGTCGTACAGCTGCTGGTAAGCCCGGTAGAAGCCCATCACTTTGAAGACGTAATTCTTCGATTCAGAGAATCCGACTTCAGCCGCAAAAATGCCCTGGTCGTTTTGGTTTGTGCGGCCGAGCCAGCGGGCAACGTTATCTTCGCCGCCGTTGTAAGAGGCGGCCATGGCTTCCGGCAAGCCGGCGAACATTCTGGAAAGCTCACTGAGGTATTCGCTGCCCACCGCGATGTTGGTGGCCGGTTGATAAAGCGAGTCATCGGTTGCCAGTCTAATCCCAGCCCGTTGCGCATATTTCTGCGCCGCGTCGATAGTGAGTTGTAAGAGGCCGCGGGCGGCGGAAGGTGATTTGGCGTTGGGTTTGAAAGCGCTCTCCTGCTTCATGATAGCCAACACGAAACGCGGGTCGAGTCCTCTCTTCTTTGCTTCGCTGACAACTTGAAGGCGATAAGGCGCTGGGTAATCCAGGGCGGTCCTCGTCAGCACGCTTTGGACAGACTGCAAACGGTCGGCTGCTTTCTGCCGCGCGCTCGAATCATTCATGGCGGCCAACCTTTTGGTCGCCTGTCCGCCATAGTACGAATTCACGCTCTCAGGAATCATCAGATAAGTGCGAATCGCTTCCTGCGTTTGGCCCTCACGCTCGAGGGAATGCGCTTTCAGGTAGAGCACTTCGTCGGTAGAGGTGTTGGTCTCTTTGGTCAAAGGCTTTCGCAGCAGTTCATCGGCCGTCTGCTCTGCATGTCTCCAATCGCCGAGCGCAATGTCGAGCCGGAGACGAGCAAAAATCGCATTTGTCTCTACTGCCGTTCCGGCAAATCGGGCGCGGGTGCGATCGATCCACAGGATCGCGTTCTGTGGCTGCCCCGACTCGCGGTATCCGTCGATGATATTCAGATGAGCAGTATCGAGGCGTTCGCCGTTGGGATATTTGTCGATGTACTCGGCATAGCGAACAGCAGCTTCGGCGCCGCGACCCATTCGCAAAAGGGTAGAAGCAGCGAAGTTCGAGCCTTCGCGTCCTTCTTTCGTCTGGGGGTAATTCTGCGCCAGCCGCTCGTAGATCTGGCGGGCATCTTCGTAACGTCGCTCGACATAATACGAGCGGGCCATGCCGTACAGTGCCGCCGGAACACTGGGATCGTTTGGATAGTGATCCAACACTGCTTGCCAGTGTTCGCGGGCGGAAGCAAACGCGCGATTGATTAGATAGATACCGGCGCGGCGCATGTGCTCGGCGGCAGTGATGTCTGACGCCAGTTTTCCACTCGCGGAGCGATCAGCTCGATCACTCACCCGCACGGCATTAAGTGAAGCATCAGAAGTACTCTGGGAGTAAGCGACCGAAACAAAAGCCAGAACGAGGCAGAGCCCGCACAGTTTTTTACCACATCTGATCTGCTTAGGCTGGGCCATTTTTTTCATTATCTTCCACAATCTCATAAGTCGAAATAATTTCAGCACGGCCGCCCAGGGTCGCGGCCACGCTACAGTATTTGGTATCCGAAAGCTCAATTGCCTGGGCCACAGCCTGCGCCGAAATGCCGTGACCGCTGACGATATGCTTGACGAACATTCGGGTGTAGCTGCGCGGAAAATCTTCGCGCCGGTCGCCGCTTACTTCGATGCGATAGCTGGTAACCTGTTGCCGTTTCTTTTTCAAAATTGAAATCACGTCGACACCGGTGCAACTACCCAGGGCGAGTAACAGCAGCTCCATTGGAGTTGCCGCGCTGGCCCGGGATGAATCTGTCTCAATTGCCTGGGCATGTCCGGAGGGCGTCACCCCGACAAAGAATTCGTTTCCGGCGAAATGAATTGTGGCTTTGGTACTTTTTTCAGGCATCTCTCGAACCTTCAATTTCTAACCTACGGATGGCGGACATCCTGTTCCTGCGGGCGCGGCCGCTCCAGGTTTTGGTCAAAAGCGATCCAGCAAAAGGCTAAGCGCGGCCGCGCGGGCAGACAGGATGTTCGCGATCCGAGTGCTGGTCTTCCTTACTCTCGTGTCGTTAGTTCCTTGCGCAGTTCTCGCGCCATGTCTTCACGAAGTTGCTGATCGATGCGCTCGTTTTCCAGTCCCAGTGGCAATTGCTTGCGGCCTTCATCCAGGCGCTGCAACATGTAGTTCGTTTCGGACCAACTGGCGCCGCGGCTAGCGGCCGCTTCGATCATTTGCAGACGCGCTTCGGCCTCGGCCCTGCGTGATGCGCCTTCCTGCTTGAGGCTGTCGAGCCGGGACCGATCATGGGTCAGCTCTTCGATCAGCACTGCCGTATCGGGAGAATTCAGGTATCGCGCCCGGCTAATTCGTCTCTCGACCAACAGCAAATTCCGGCGGGCGCTCGACGTCAACCGCGAAGCATTCAGCCGCAGAGCGAGGGTTTCGCGATAGGCGTCGGCCAGCAAGGGCTGCTTTTTCTCCATCTCTTTGAGGGCTTTGCGCTCACCGCTGGAAAGTTCAGAAAGAAAATATCCAACTTCGTCGGCCGTAATTCCATCAGACGCTAGGTGGTCGCGCAGCTGTCGCGCCCATCTGCGTCTAAAGAACAGTAATAAAAGTGCGATTATGATCGCTACGATCAAGGCAAACGGGATCGAGGTCAGCGCCAAAACCAGATAGACCGTGGCTGCACCGCTCAAAAGGTAGGCCAGCAGCAGTCCTGCCGGTGGGCCGAGGGTCACGGTGAACAAGGCCGCCCAGGGCGCCACTTGCCAGATGCGTGCCGCTTTTTTCTCGCGAATCGTTAGCTTGCCTGATTGATCGCTTGCATTCATAAATCTCAGCCGCACCTGGATCCCGGAAGATCAGCAGCCGGGAACCAACTTTTCCGGTCGGTACTGGAATCATATGTAGCACAGGCCGCCAGCCTGTGCCACCTGAGCAAGCTGGCAGCTTGCGCAACATCCAGGTCGCCTTTCTCACCCGCCTGCCTTGTAATATGATTGGACCGGTAGTATTAGAGAACTACGATGATCAAAACGGGAAAAACAAAAACTCTTCTAATCGCGGCCGCAGTCTCGCTCTTGTTGACCGGGCAATCGGCGCAGGGGCAGCGTGATGGTAAAAAGGGCAATGGAGCCAAGCCCGTTACCGTGCCCGTCACAATTCGCCTGCGCGAGGAAAAACGCGAAGTCGAAATGCGGTTTGTGGATTACATCCTTAAGGAAGACGGGGAGCTGCAGACTATCCTTTCCATCCGCAAGCCGTCGGAGAATCCCGTGACCCTGGCAATCCTGATGCAGGACGATCTGGTGTCGTCGGTTGCAACTGAGTCGAAAGGCATCGCCAATTTTGTGCGCCACTTGCCAACCGGCTCGCGAGTCATGGTCGGCTATATTAGAGGTGGATCGCTGGATGTGCGTCGCAAATTCACGACCGATTTGGAAAAGGCCGCGGCGGGAGTTCGGCCACCCATGTCTCTGGCCAGCGCCAGTCCTTTCAACCCCTATGTTGAAGTGATCGAGGCGCTCAGGCGGTTCGACTCGCAACCCTTGGGACGCCGGGCAATTGTTCTGGTCTCAGACGGAGTGGATACTTCCAGAGGCCTCGATAGCTCTTCCCCCGCACTGAGTCTGGATTTGCAGCGGGCTATCAATGAAGCGCAACGGCGGAGTGTGTCTGTCTATTCGATCTATGTGCCATCGGCGGGCGCTTCCGGAGCTTTGCTGGGGGCCAACGGACAAAGTTGCCTGGGAAGACTTTCGAAAGAAACAGGCGGGGTGGCTTTCTTTGAGGGTACTGGGGCTCCGGTGAGTTTCGATCCTTTTATCAAGGAAATCGACGCCTCGATCTCGATGCAGATAGCCCTGACATATCTTTCAACTCACGCGGAAAAAGGTTTTCACCGGCTCGAGATTAAGCCGCTGGAACGAGACGTAGTGATCCGGCATCCGTCCGGTTATCCAAAGTAAGACGCGCGATATTCCGTCGAATCGCAGCCTGGCGGCGGCGCATTTCCTTTATCTGCATCTGCAAATCCATCAGGTGCAGATCCAACATCAATCGCAAATCGTTGTTCAGCTTCAGCCCGCGCTCAAAGTCCTTCTGAGCTTCGCTGTTCAGACCCTGGGTTCGATGGGCCAGACCACGTTCGGCAAATACCAGCGGGTTATGATCGTCGAGCTCGATGCTCTTATCAAAATCCTCAATCGCGAGTTTAGTATTGCCTTCGATCAAAAAAGCCCGGCCGCGTTTGAAATAGGCTTCGGCGTCGTTGGGAGTGAACTTAATAGCGCGGTCAAAGTCTGACAGCGCGCCATCAAGATCCAACCGGTTCGATCTGATGTACCCGCGATTCAGGTAGGCCTCAGTGATGTCGCGGTTGTTGATTGCCAGTTGCGGATCGAGCTCGCTGACAATGTCGTAGTCACTAATGGCGCCGTCGAGATCTCCTCCGGCGCGCCTGGCTTTGCCCCGGTTGAGATATGCATCAGCCATCTTCGGATCAATTGTTAAGGCCCGATCATATTCAACGATCGCGCCGGCGATGTCGCCCTTGCCAAATCGCTCGACACCTTGTTTGACGTATTTTTTTGCGGGTTGCTGAGCCGAAGTGATTAGTGGGCAAGCCAAGAGACCAAGAATCGCGATGAACAAAATGCGCTTCATGGTTACCTCCGCAAGAGAAGGGTGTCACGGCCGGCGGTCGTGACAGCTCGTTGACTGAGTGCGCTATTGCACGGTTGCGGGTAACAGAGACCCGCGCGGATCTGAGGCGATGGCCATGCCATCGCCCATCGTTCCAATCATGCCATGAAAATGAATCTCACTACCCGATAAAACCAAGAGTACATCACCCGCATGATAACGTGGGTCGTCGAGCTCGAAGCGAATTACAGTCGCCTGGCCGTTTTCGTGCTCGAGTGTTTCGAACGAAAAAGTCTCAGCATCGACCAGATAGGTCTGAGCGTGTTGGGCGGTTTTTTGCGAATCGGGCATTTAGTATAAAGTCCTTTAAATCTATTAATTTAATGGGGCGGCTAGTCGGGTTCGAACCGACGACCTCCTGAGCCACAGTCAGGCGTTCTAACCAACTGAACTATAGCCGCCAGATAGCATTCGATTACGTCAAGTCAAATAGTCAGTAACTGACTGTTTACACTAGTACAGAGATTTGTTCAAGTAGGCCTAATGTGTCAGAAGCCCGGCCGTGAGGGAGGGCCTCTGAGGAAAAATAACCTCTCCGAAGGTAGGGATTCTGACACTGCTGGTCCCTCACTCTGGCAAGTTCCGACCGCTTGAAGTATTCTTCGCTCGCCCTGAAAACTTTCTGCCTGGAGCCAACCATGAACTCGAGACAATTCCGCGATAGGATTTGTGCAGTTGTTCTATGCTTTGCCGCCGCCGCATTCCTCCTTCAATTCTCATCCGCTGTTACCGCGCAGAAGTCGCAAAAGCCAAAAACTGCGCAGCCACCGGCAGCGGCCGACAAAAAGCCTGCCGCTACGATCGCCACCGGACCCAACAACGCGGAGTATGGGGCAAAGGTCAAGGAAAATACCACTGAGTCATATTTCATGACTGAGCTGGTAGATCACCTGCCGGCTTCGGACAAGGTCCCTTCGCCGGACAAGGTTCTGGGCTACACGGTTGGCGCGCCGGGTCACCTCACCTATACCAAAGATCAGTATCGATATTATCGCGAGTTGGAAAAGACAACTCCGCGGGTGCGGACGTTTGTGGCGCCCGAGAAGAGCGAAGAAGGCAAAGAGCAGTTACTGATTGCCGTGGGAGATGAAGCATCGTTGGCGAAGCTGGACCGGTATAAAGCAATTACCGCGAAGCTGGCGGACCCGCGCGGAATTACCGACGACGAAGCCGAAAGATTGATCAGTGAAGGGAAGGCGTTCTATTGGGCCTCTGGATCAATTCACTCGACTGAGACCGGCTCGCCGGAAATGTTGATGGAACTTGCTTATCGACTGGCGGTTGAAGAGACACCTTTCATCCAGGCCATTCGCAAGAATGTCATTGTCCTGATTACTCCGGCGCTCGAGGTTGATGGTCGGGATCGAATGGTGGATAGCTACAACTACCGCAAAGCGAATCCGGGCAAGAACGTGCCGCCGCTCGTTTACTGGGGACACTACGTGGCCCACGACAACAACCGCGATGGGTTGGGCATGGCGTTGGCCCTGTCGCGAAATCAGATGAAGACCTTTCTTGAATATCATCCGACGATTTTGCATGACCTGCATGAGTCGGTCCCTTTTCTGTACACTTCCACGGGCACTGGGCCGTATAACGCCTGGCTTGATCCAATCGTGATTGATGAGTGGAACCTGCTCGCTTATCACGAAATTGAAGAGATGACCAAGCGTGGTGTGCCCGGCGTTTGGACGCACGGTTTCTATGACGGTTGGGCGCCTAATTACATGTTCTATGTGGCCAATGGTCATAACGCGATCGGCCGTTTCTACGAGACATTTGGTAATAGTGTGGCCGATACACTGGATCGTACGGTCAGGGCCGAATCGCAGCGGGATTGGTTCCGACCCAACCCGGCCCAGCCGCGAGTCAAATGGTCCCTACGCAACAATGTCAACCTGCAGGAATCCGCCATTCTGCTGGCGATGAACTTTGTTTCCAACAGTAAAGATCGCTTTCTGAAAAACTTTTATCTTAAGAGCAAACGGTCAGTAGCTAAAGCTACTAACGAGGGTCCGGCCGCATGGGTTGTGCCCTCCGATCAAACCCGCGTTGTTGAAGCAGCCGATATGGTCAACCTGCTGCGGTTGATGGGCGTTGAGGTGCACACCTCGAACAAGGAAATCAGCTTGCGGGATCAGAAGATTCCGGCGGGCTCTTATGTGATTCGCATGGATCAGCCCTACTCGCGCATGGCCGACATGTTGCTCGACACGCAGTATTACAACGTGAATGATCCGCGCCCTTATGATGACACCGGCTGGACCCTGGGCGCGCTGCGGAACGTCAAGACAATTCGGGTTACGGACAAGAGCGTGCTACAGGCGCCGATGACTTTGCTGGCTCGGGACGCGAAGGTGACGGGCACCGTTTCCAACTCGTCTTCACCGGCTGCGTACCTGATTAATCACAACGCGGAAAATACTCTGATGACTTTGCGATTTAAGCTCAAAGACTTGAAGATTGCGGCCGCAGAGGAACCGTTTGAGGCGGGTGGGCAGAAATTCAATGCCGGAACTTTTATTATCAAGTCCGCGGATAACGCCGGCGATCTGAAGCAGCAACTGGCAGGGCCGGTAGCCGATTCGGGGCTGAAGGCAATCGCGGTTGAGAAGTTGCCGGAAATCAAGAGTCACCCGCTGGCACTGCCGCGAATTGCGATTCTGCATACGTGGACGAACACTCAAAATGACGGCTGGTTCCGCGTAGAATTTGATCGGTTGCAGGTTCCTTACTCATACATTTCTGATCAGGTGATTCGGGACACGCCTAATCTCAAAGAAAAATTTGATGTCATCATTTTTCCGCCCGTGGGCGGATCGGCACAGGCGATTGTGAGTGGCATTCCGATGCGCGGGTCGGCGATACCCTGGAAGGGAAGCGATGTCACTCCAAACATGGGTCTGGGGCCTGATCAGAGTGACGATATCCGCGGCGGCATGACCTTGCGCGGCGTGCTGAACCTGCAGAAATTCGTTGAAGACGGCGGACTGTTTGTTCCCATTACTAATTGCACGCGGGTGGCAGTGGATTACGGACTGGTCAGCGGCATAGCGATTCAGGAACCCAGAACTCTTCAGGCCCGTGGCTCTGTTTACAACGCAACTTTTTCCGATCGGCAGAGTCCGATTGCCTACGGTTACGCGGAAAGCCTGCCGATATATTTCAACCAGGCGCCGCTATTTCAGGTCGCTGTCGGCAATGGCGGCGGCGGCGGCGGGGGGGAAGGTGTAGGCGGAGGTGGTGGTGGCTCGCGCCCATCCGGCCGCGGAACGCTCACTGATCCGGACATTGTTCAAGGGATGCCGCTGGCTGAGCCCGCCGCTCCCCGACGACCCGGTGAGCAGTTGACTGACGAACAGAGACTGCAGCAGGGGCCTTTCTTTACGCCAGCGGCTTTGAGGCCTCGAGTGGTCTTGAGATTCGTTTCAGACGAGAAAAACCTGTTGATAAGTGGAATGCTCGCGGGCGGCGCAGAGCTGGCGAACGCGCCGGCGGTGGTTGACGTGCCCGTGGGGCTTGGGCACGTGGTGATGTTCGCCAATAATCCTATGTGGCGTCACCAGACGCAGGGCAGCTTCTTTCTGCTATTCAATGCGGCGCTCAATTACGATCATCTGAGCGCCGGACGAGATCGCGCCGGGACGTCGGGGAACGATGCGCGACCTGGATCTGATAATTAAGGGAGTTCGCCTGCTTGAAATGAATTGGTGCCCCCGGCTGGACTCGAACCAGCGGCCCTCTGCTTAGAAGGCAGATGCTCTATCCACTGAGCTACGGGAGCACACGCTGAAAAGGACGGGAGATGTTAACACGGCCCGGAGATCACGCCAAAAAGCGGATCCTACAAAACAAAGAGGCTGCCGGAATGTGATCCGGCAGCCTGTTCCTGACTGGAAGATAGTAGTAAAAAGTTAAGCAGCGCGCGTGATTTCCGCGGCTTCTGCATAGACACGGCGTCCGTTGAGAGCGTCGTCTATGATCTCTCGAACAGCAGAAATGTCCGGGTTAACATCCATCCGATCACACGCGGCCAAGTGGCGAACAATACCCTCTGTGGCAATCTCCATCGGCGGACCGGACAGCTTCGAAAAGCGCCGAGCCTGTATGTGATCAATTCTCTGTAGCCGCTCAGCCAGCGGCAGGCCCTTGTCAAGATTCACGGTTTTACTTTCTCTCCTTCTAATAAACTAACGTCAAAAGTACAGGGTCCTATGAACTCACTATGATGCTTCCTGAGCATTTCCAGGATGCAAACTCCTTACAGTTTTCGGAGATTTTGCAGAGTACCAACCCAGAGTGGGGCCATCAGATGAACCAAACTGTCTCAGCAAAACCCGATACTATAGCACGAGCTCTCAGGTGGAACCAGAGAAATCTTAGGGCAGTTGCCCCCCCGAACCTTCAATTGAATGTTTACATTCTATTGCTAGAGTCTTTCACGTGTCTGTGCGTTTACACACACATATGTCTCGCAAGATTGTTGCAGGGGATGCGTGGGGGCAATGTTGGACGGTTTGGAAGGGGCAGGCTTGAGGTTCAACGATTGGCGCTGGAAAAAGAGAAAGCGCCGACGGTGCCGCCAATTTCGGAGACACTACGCCGACGCCAAATACTTTCACGAAGGGGACTAAAAGTAGGCCTATTTGACTACTTTTTCGGGAGAACCGAGTCCTTCATCGCCTTGCCTACACGAAACTTCAGCGTGGTTTTAGCTGGGATTTGAATAGTTTCGCCCGTTGCGGGATTCCGGCCTTCACGCGCCTTCCGCTCCGAACGAACCAATTTTCCAAAGCCCGGTAGGACGAACTCGCCGTTTGTTTTTACTTCGGTTGTTGCCAGGTTTCCAAGATCTTCGAAAAGCTGTTTTACCTGGGCCCGCTTCATTCCTGTCCGTTCCGCGAAGTAATTGATGACGTCGGACTGGGTCATGCGTTTCTTGCCTGTTGCCGTGCTGGTCGCCATTTGTGGTGTACCACCTCCAAAAAATCAACAAAATGAGAAAACTGTCGAAGGCAGATATACCACAGACAAGCTATAAAGTCTGCTCAAATTCGCATTTTTCCGGCCATTTTGTGAAAAATATTTTGCGAGGGATTGGATGGGAAGGGGGTGGCCCTCAGCCATCGAGGGTTGCAATCGCATCTGTGCCGGCCTGCGGGCGCTCAAATCTGGGGACTTGGGTGTTTAAATAGGGCCGTTCGGCAAACCAGAAGAAAACATACGCAAATGCCACACACGCTGGGGTTGTGAGGAGCAAAGCTGTCGCGAATTCCGATAGCGCCAGGAAGCCAAAGTGGTACGACTCCATCACCACGAGTTCATGGGTCAGATAAAGCGAATAGGAAAAAAGTCCAATTGCGGCGAGTCCCTTGATCAGGACCGGTGTGCGCAGAAGCGCCCGCCAGCGGCTCTCCGCCAGCACGAAACGATTCAACAGTACGAAAAACCCCATCCCCCATAGCGGATGTAGAAATAACCAGAGGCCATCATGGAAAGGCCGGCCGATTCGCTCGACTATCGGTAGTAAAAAGGTCAGCCCAACCGAAGCAGCCAGGAAAACCACCGCCAGCCAGCCCCGATACAACCAGCGCGGGAGCTTAACCAAGCCGAACATGGCTTCAACGCTCACGGCACCCAGGGCCCAGGTGAACCAGTGCGAGGCCGCCCCCTCCGATATTGGGATATCCACCTTGTATCGCTCCCGAAAGGCCGTGCTCATGATGAACCAGAGAACTCTTGCGACCAGACAGGCGGCCAACGTTCCTTTCCATCCCCACCGCTGGCGCAGGAAGATGAGCAGGAAATAAGCGAGGTAAAGTTGTTCCTCGATTGCCAGTGTCCAGAAGACCCCATTGATGCTGTAAACCGTGTGCGAGTCCAGGTTGTGTAGCATCAGGAGGTGAGAAACGACATCCCAGACATAAAAGGTTGTGAGTTCGAACTTAGTTGTAAATGCGGTGATCGCGAGATACAGGATCAGCGCGATGAGGTAGGGCGGATATAGCCGGCGGAACCGTCGCTTCCAAAAGGCGGTGAATCCGACAGGTGCTTTGTTTGTGGCCTGGGCCTTCGCCCTCGAAAGGTGAATGCAGAAACCTGAGATGACGAAGAACAAGAAGACGCCGACATAACCAAACCGGATGGCTGGGAGGATCGGTGTTGCCAGCCAATTAAGAACGCGCGGGCCAAAACGCGCGTTAGGGCCAATGGTGTGATAAAGAACGACGCCCAGCGCGGCCACACCACGCAGCGCATCGATGCTACTGAGGCGACTGAATCGCGAAGTGCTCGTCGCTTCCATCAGGTGACACTGTTTTCCGCTGGAAGATCTTTGCAGATCAAGAAGGCTGCTGCCAAAAACGGCCACCGGAAGCGGCGGCCGTCGAGGAATCCTAACTTGCGTTTGGTCGGGGCGAGAGGATTCGAACCTCCGACCTCTCGGTCCCAAACCGAGCGCACTACCAGGCTGTGCTACGCCCCGTACTTACCTACACGTCTTAATCAGCTGTAATAGCAGACCGGATATTCTAGTCATCGCTTTAACCTATGGTCAAGGTAAGCAGGAAATTACGTGCGGCCAGGAGGGCGCGGGCCCGATGACTAAACTGGTTCTTGGTTTCAGATTTCAGTTGTCCAAAGCTCTGCTCGTACCCTTTCGGAATGAAGACCGGGTCATAGCCGAAGCCCCCAGATCCGCTGGGCGCAAAATCAATCCGGCCCTGGCACGTTCCGATGAATACGTTAAGGACTACGCCGACTGGGTTTGCGATCGCCACCGCTGAGACGAAACGAGCCGATCGCTTTCCCGACGGAGTGCCAGATAGTTCATCAAGCAATTTGGCGGTACGAGCAAAATCCGAAGCGCCCTCGCCGGCATAACGAGCAGACAATACTCCGGGCTCTCCACCGAGCGCGTCAACTTCCAAACCGGAATCGTCCGCTAAAGCCATTATTCCTGTCTGCCGGGCATAGCCCGCCGCCTTTAGCGCAGCATTTTCGGTGAAACTCACTCCCGTTTCAGGGACGACTTCGATAGCGGGAAAGTCAGCCAGGCTGTGCAGATTAAGTGGTAAGTCAGCCAGCAACGTTCTCAGCTCTTTAAGCTTTCCCTGGTTTTGCGTCGCCAGTAGAAGGGGGATCACCTGGCGCCCTCCGGACTCAGAGTTACCACGAGAGAACCGACGAGGCCGAACGAGGATCGCGAGGTCCACTCAAGCCCGGAGTCTTTCAGCATGACCACGCTGACAGCATAGGGTAGGGATCGTGACGCTTCCTCGATCGCACCGGCGTTGGTTGAGAACGCAGACCGTTCCTGCTCAGAGAAAACCTCAACGAAGGAAATTGCCGCGTGCTGGTCTTTGGCGAAAGTAATTATGCTCAGAGGCAGAGAAACGTCGATCAACCGTTGAGACTTTCGGAACGCCTCGCTGGAAGTTATGGGCTGAGTTTTCGCTCGCAGACAGCGACGCACGGCCTCCGCCGGCCCGATCAGAAATTGATCGCCGGCAAAGCTGGCTGACCAGTTGTCAGTGCTCGAAAGCATTAGTTCAAAGTCACCCACGTTCTCGGATTTGGTTTTGAGACCCAATCGCTGTTGCGCCAGTTTTCGTAGTCCGGGCGGGTCAAAGGCATCGGTGACCATAACTGCCGGCGAATTCTCTTCCACGCGAATTGTTTGTATTCGGGTACCGGAGGAATGAACAAATGCTTCGGCATCCGCGATTCCGTAGGGCTTGAGAACTCCTCGCAGAACAGGCCGGGCGGCAATCGCCCCGATTAGATCTGAGTGCGACGCAATGACTCCAGACAGATCGCGCCAGAGGCCTTCGACGTCGCGAAAATGATAAAGCGATACGGAATGTGCATCAACCGGCACGAATGACAGGTCGGCCAGAGCAAGTTTGTTGTCCGGCACAAAGCTACTGCGAAGCTTGTCTGCCACGCCCTGCGAGATGGTAATCGAACTGCGATCCTCAGCCATGCCGTCGATAAACCTGGAGGTCCATCCCAAACCATCGATGAGCCCTCCAACCGTGTCGGAGAAAATTTGCGCTGCAGTTAGATCATTGGCGGAAGAAGCACCGCGTAGGGCGAATGCCTGGAGCAGTGCCTTGACTCCGGTTTTGGATACAAAGCCGAAGACACTGGCGCTCGGTGCGTCGAGCCGCTGGCGCAAATCATCGAGTTGCTTTTCACCGGAGAGTGCGGCGCGCTTTCCCTGTCGAGCTTCGAGACAATGCAACACCGAAGGTTCGTCATTCCCAATGATCGCCACGGTTTCGGCAAACGCCGCGACGATGTGCCGCGATCCATCTGCCGAGGACCACTCGCTCAGCTCGACGCCGTTGATCTCCTTGCGGGAAATGATCGGCTCGCCATAA
Organism: Pyrinomonadales bacterium; assembly: GCA_038230715.1. Taxonomy (GTDB): domain Bacteria; phylum Acidobacteriota; class Blastocatellia; order Pyrinomonadales; family Pyrinomonadaceae; genus UBA11740. Next base: position 9,159 of record JBBRMS010000030.1, on the reverse strand, counting down.
ACACGCCTCGCCAGATCCTCGATGTGCCGCTCAATCGTGGGGCGCATGCGCCTTTGGGAAGTGTGGGTCTCTATGACCAGGGTGGCGAGTGGCTTAATAGTCAGCGTAGGACCAGCCTGGTTGGCCTCAGCGCCAGTAAACACAATCGCTACCTGCGCACGAGCGAGCAGGATGGCATCGGCAGAACCAATGCCGGTCCAGCGAGCCAGCCGTATGAACCACCGATTCGGCAGGAGGCTTGAGCGAGCACCGACGGGTCCCGCCAGGGACTTCCAGGCCGCCGTACTTTCCAATCCCTGGGCGGCCGACGGGAGATCATTTGCCTCGACGAATGCCAGACAGTCTGCGGGTGCGTAGGTCGACAAATCAGTCGGAGTCGCACGGTTCCAGAGAAGCCATCCGACGATGATGGCGGCAACGACTGCAAGTACAAGAACGATTTTGGAGCGACGAGTTTTAATCAACGTTCGCATCGTAGACTTTGCCGGGACAGGTGGCAAATACGAAGGGGCTTTGTCGGCTCTGCCAGGCACTTGGCCGACCCGGTTTGGGATTCAATTTTCCCGGATCAGGTGACTGATTAGGACAAACGATCTGCCCTGGCCATCAAAACATCCCAACAGACTGCCTCAATCGGCCCAAAAATTGGCCCTCAGCCCCTCTCGCGAGCATTGTTTAACCTAACAAAATCCTGTTGACAGTTTTTACCTCGTAGTGTAGTTTTGAATCCGGCGGTAGAGCCACGGCTCTTTCCTATGTGGTCTTCGGTTCTTTCAAACCTCTATCGCCCTGCTAGCAGGCGGCCAAACCGCCCAGGCGCCCCGCCATTCGCATTTTGCGAAGTCTTCAAAAAACTTACTGTGAAAAAACAAATGAAGAATTCAAGCTATCCCAGCACAATCAGACTAGTGCGCGCAGGACTCTCCCGCGCTCGTCGTGCCCGCGCTCGTGTGCGACGCCAACGCCTGCAGATGTTCAAGATTGCGAGGAGCCATTGATGATGTGGAAACGTGGTAACAAAAGCATGGTCGGCGTCGATATCGGGTCGAGTTCGGTCAAAGCCGTCGAACTGCAGGGCAAGAGTGGAAACTTTGAACTGGTCAGCCTCGGCTACGAAGCGCTCGCACCGGACTCAGTTGTGGATGGCCAGATCATGGAGCTGAATTCAGTCTCCAACGCCATTACAAATATTTTTACCGAGCACAAAATCAAAACGACCAAGGTCGCTGCCGGCGTTAATGGACACTCGGTCATCGTTAAGAATATCGTCCTGCCGCAGATGACCGTAGATGAACTTCAGGAGTCATTCGCCTGGCATGCCGAAGAGCACATCCCTTTCGACATCTCTGACGTCAACCTCGACTATCACGTCACCGGCAGCACGCCTGATGGGATTCATGTGTTGTTGGCCGCATGCAAACGCGACAAGATCGCAAATCTGAAGCAGACGATCCAACTGGCGGGCAAACAACCCGTGGTGATCGATGTTGATGCTTTCGCGCTCCAGAATTGCTATGAGCTCAATTACGAGCCGCAGCCCGGACAGATCGTAGCTTTGCTAAATATCGGCGCTTCGACCACCAACATAAACATTTTGAACGGCGATCGTTCAGTCTTCACCCGCGACGCCAGCTTCGGTGGTAATCAATACACCTCACTGCTGCAGAAGGAGCTCGGGCTGAATTTTGACCAGGCTGATCAGGTGAAGCGCGGAATGCCTTTGCCCGAAGGTCTCGAGCCGAGAGAGATAGCACCAATCCTCGACACAGTCTCTGACATTCTCGCTCTTGAGATTCAGAAGACGATGGATTTCTATCGCGCGACAGTTGAAGACGGAGAGTCCGCGGTACAGAAGATTTTGATTTCCGGCGGCGGCTCGAAACTCAATGGCCTGGTGGATTTTCTGGCCCGGCAATTCGAGATTCCCGTGGAAGTCTTTAATCCGTTTCGCAAGATTCGCATCGACTCGCGCGGGTTCGACCCTGAGTACATGCGCGAGATCGTGCCGGAAATGGCCATCGCGGTCGGACTGGCGCTGAGAGGAGTTGACGCCAAGTGATCAAAATAAACCTTTTGGAATCGGTCACAGACCGCCCCGCGGGTGTTGCGTTTGTTGAGGACAAGGTCTCAAGCACACGCACGCAAACGTTCCTGCTGGCTCTAACGGTGGTGGCTTTACTGGTACTCGGAGTCGGGTACGACTATGTCAGCGCCAATGCCCAGCACGAAACTGCTACCAAAGAACTCGAAAAGCAAAAACGCATTAATGATCAGATGAACGTGGTCAAACGCGAGCAGGCTGATCTGGAAAAGAAGATTGGCGACATCAACTTCCGCATCGACGCTATCCAGAAGCTGCGAGCTTCGCAGCAGGGACCGGGCGCCGTACTCGCGGAAATCAAGGCGCGCTTTGACAGCGTCCCTGGTCTTTATTTAAAGAGCGTGGAGCAGAAGGAAGCCGAACTCGTCATCAAGGGTGAATCGCCGAATGAAGCGGCCGTCACTCGCTTTGGTCAGAGTATGGAATTCTCTTCAGGCATGTTTACCAATCTCAACATTGAGACCGCGAGGGAAGTACCGCAAGTTATCGTCAAGGCGCCCACTGGCCCAGGCCCCGCTGCGCAACCCGATCCAAATGCGCCGCAACCTGAGGTAGTGACCTTCACCATCAAGTGCAACTACGCGCGACCTGCTTCGACGCCGTCCGCGCAGACCAATCCGGCACCGGCAAACAGTATTGCCAAGAACTGACAGTCGCTATAACCCCTCTTTAAAAAGAGCGACAGGAAAAAATCATGAGCATTGGAAACATAAATAACCTCCCCTGGTACCTGCGGTTGGGCATGTTCACCGCAATTGCCCTGGTTCTCTACGGCGGCTTCTGGTATTTCGTGACCAGCGGCACCCGCAAAGAGACCAAGGACTTGCAGGCACAAATCAGTGTGTTACAGAGAGCCAACGCCGAAGCCCAGATCGCTTCCCAGCGACTCAATGAATTCCGCACCGCGTACAAGAACAAGCAGGAAGAGTTGGAAGAGTTGCGCGCGCTACTGCCGGAGCAACGGGAGCTGACCAAGGTCCTCGAAGGCATCCAGGATCGGGCCCGGGTATCGGGACTATCGTTGCGAAAGTTCTTGCCCAAGGACGATGTGCAGCAGGACTTCTACAGTGGTAAGCGAATCGACGTGTCGGTGCAAAGTACCTTCGCCGGTCTGCGTACCTTCTTTGATCAGATGGCGCATTACCAGCGGGTTGTTTCGATTACCAACTTCGAACTTAAACAGATGGACAAGCAAGCCTCCAGCAAAACGGTCGAGGCCCGGTTCGATTTGACGGCCTACTACGTTTCCAACGACAAGCTGCAGAAACAAAATGCGAATAAGCCAAACGGAGCTCCCGGATCGCCGGCGGCCACCATCACCCAACCCCTCCAACCCAATACGGTGAGGAACTGATTCGACCACCTCGAATTTTTCAGGAACAAAGATAATGGATTACAAAAACAAGATTCGTTACGTAGCCGGCGCGGCCTTGATATTCTCCGCGGTTGGTCTCACCGGGTTGACGGCAGAAGCGCAGGACTCAATCAAGGCTAAGAAGCCAGTCGCGAGTGAGCGATCTTCGGGCCGGGACCCTTTCAAGAAATACGCGCCGGTAATCAAGCCGGGCAAAGGGCTGCCGACTAAGTTGGAAGCACCCACGATTCAAGTGCGCATCGACCGCTATCGCGCGCAGAAGCTGGCCGCGGCCAATGCTCACGCGGCGCCGCCCAAGCCAACTTCGGTTTTGCTGCTGAACGAAATGCAGGTCACAGGCATCTTTCGCACGCCGCGAGGTTTTGCGGCGATGATTGAAGCCACGCCAATCAAACTCTCCTACGTTATCTATCCTGGCGAAAGCTTTTTTGACGGCCAACTCGTGGCCATTGAAGAAACTCGCCTGGTGTTCCGCCGTGACACAGTCTGGACAGACGGCCGTCGCGAAAAGACGGTTGAGACCAAGGCGCTGCGTGCGCCGAATTCGGTTGACGTTATGAGCGCTGCGAAAGCGGCACCCGCCACTGCACCGGCTCCTGAGGCTGAAAAGTCCGCCGGTCCGACCAAGCAATAGCGAAACGATTTTCCGGCCCCATCGCCACGCAAGCTCGTTTGTGTGGGTAAGGCCTGACGTGGTGAACGATTGCCAAAGCGGAAACGCACGGCCTGGTTCACTTTGACAATCCGACTGAACAGCCGCGTCGTGCGGCGCGCGCTTTGAATGTTCGTTCTTCAGGCATTTCGAGCGAGCGCGTGGCGGAAGTTCAGCCAATCCCCTGAGGAGGGAATAATGCCTAAGCAGTCCCCTAAGAGTGTCGCCATCAGAACATGCGCCCTGGCGTGTGTTGCCGGCTTATCAATTAACTCGTTCGCCATGGCCAGTGGTGCCGTAGCCCGCCGGGCGCCGGTGTCCTTGAGGACCTCGAACGCCGCCTCGTTGCCGGAACAAAAACCAGTGCCGTCCCCGACCCCAAGGTCCGGAATGTCACCGGCCAAGGACAACATGGCGGCGCAGTCCGATCAGGGCCGCCGCTATGGTCAGTCCGGGTTTGTCGGCGAGCCGATCAATCTGAACGTGGTCAACGCCGATGTCCGCGACATCCTGAATTACATTACGGAGCAGTACGGCATTAACTTTGTCATCGACAGTTCAGTGGGCGCGGTCCCCGTCACAGTGAATGTGCAGGACGTGCCCTGGAACCTCGCGCTGGAGATGATTCTGCGCTCCAACCGATTGGGCGCGCAGGTTAATGGCAACATCCTTCGCATTGCCACGACTGACTCGCTGGCCAAAGAAGCGGAGACCGAAAAGGTCATTAGCGATGCCAGACTCGAGACCACTCCTCTCGTAACGGAGTTCATTCGTTTGAACTATGCGCGCGCCACGGGCGTGCTTTCGCAAGCCGGCGGATCGTCCGGAAACTTTGCGGGCGGCGTGACCTCGAATAGCCCCGGTTCCGGCAGCAGCGGTTCATCTCAAGCCACCAGTGGAGGAACTGACCAGGGTATTCTTCCTGTTATTCAACGTCGCTTATCCCGACGTGGCAGTGTCGAAACGGACGGACGCAGCAACACGCTGATCATCACCGATGTCAAAGAAAACATCGATGCCATTCGTCAGCTGGTAGTGCTGCTCGATCAACCCGAACCGCAGGTAGAAATCGAAACGCGGATCGTCATTGCGAATAGAAGCTTCAGCCGGGATCTCGGTGTTCAGCTCAACGCGCTGGCCATCAACACCAGCACCGGCGGCACCGCCGGGTTTGGCACCGCAGCCGGTTCGCCCCTCTCGGGAGGAACTGGTGGCGGCGCAAACACCATTGGGTTGAGACCGGCCGGCATACCGCAGGGGATCCTTAATCCGTCGGGTGCCCTGGGCGCCAATCTTCCCAACACGGTCATCGGTCTGACGACCGGCATGATTGGTACGGCGCAGATTAGCGCGCTAATCACGGCGGCCGAAAGCCGCGGCACAGCGAGAATCGTCGCCACCCCGCGGGTCACAGCTTTGAATAACCGCAGAGCTGAAATTTCCAGCGGCCAGCAAATCCCAGTTACCACTCCGCAAACAGGCGCGGGTGGATCGGGCGGCGTGCTGGTCTTTACCACCACTTTCGTTTCGGTGCCGCTGCGACTGGAAGTAACGCCGCAGATTACCGACGCGGGTACGGTTGTGCTGCATGTGATCGCTGAAAACAACAGCGTCAACACTGCCATAGCGATCAACGGAACGCCCGGTATCGACACTCAGAGAATGGAAACTGAAGTGCTGGTCCCGAACGGCGGCACCACGGTCGTAGGCGGTGTGCTTGGCGACAACGAGTCTGAGACCCAGAATCGTACGCCCGGCGTAGCCAGCCTGCCCATCATCGGAAATCTTTTCAAGCGCAAAGGAATATCGCGTCAGTCGAGCGAGATTCTCTTCTTCATTACCCCACGTATCTATCGGCCTGACTATAACGGCCAGCCGACGAACGCAATTGTTGGCACCGGCCAGGGAAACCGTTCGACGACGATAGCCCAGCCAGTACCGATGGGTAATCCGCAAAGCAACACGCCGACTCCGACGCAGTTACAGCAACAGCAACAGCAGCAGAGTCAGCCACAGTCGACGCCGCAAACCACAACTCCGCCGGTCGTTCCCGGTGCGAGCACTCGACCCAGCGGCAGTCGTCCGTAGTAAGTCCGCGAAGTGGGCGACAGGCCTAAGCCTGGGGTGGAGCGAAGCGAAACCCCAGAACGTCAGAGTTGAACGAACCAGAGCCCGCGAAGCGCGGCGACAGATCTTTATCAGCACAGTTGTCGCACGCTTCGCGAGCTCTTTTTCATGTCGATCAGTAACTTGGGGGTGCCGCTCCGCTCCAGCTCTAAACTCGGTCTGCGGGTTTGGAAAAGAAAGTGCGCTATTATCATAGCGGTCTCGCTTAACTCTTCTTAACCGAGCGGAAAGCAAGTAACTATGTTCAAAGAAGCACTGCAAACCATCGTCGAAAAGACCGAGGGCAGCCTCGGAGCCTTGATCATGGGCGCCGATGGTTTGTCCGTCGAAAGGTTTTTTACGGAAGCCGGGACTGACGCCAACCTGGAAGTAGCGGCGGCGGAATTCACTTCACTGGTGCGCAACGCGACCCGTTCCGGCACTGACCTGGCTTTGGGAAATCTGCGTGAGTTGGTGGTCGCGCTGGGCAGCGTCACTCTGGTGATGCGTCTTTTCAACAAAGACTACTTCGCCGTCCTGGCGATGAGACCCGACGGCAACCTTGGCCGCGGGCGCTACGAGCTGAGAAAAGCCGAGTTGGTCCTCTCCAAAGAATTCGCAGTGTAAAAAATTAGACAACCAATGATTTGTGAAAGCGGCTCCTGCTGGCCCTGGCAATTTCGCTTTTGGCAGTGACGGCTTTGACCCAAAAGCGCTAGCTTTTCTTCATAGCAATGTTCCCAACCGCTTTCGGCGTGATCATGGGTATGGCCGGACTGTTAGGTTGGCACATTCACACCAATCTGCTAACGAAGCTCCTGTCATAGTAGGTTCCGCACTTCCCGCGCATCCGGCACGCTCAGTGCGGACAGAGTGTCCTCGCGCCATCTCAACCCGTGCCCGCGGGCATCTTCACGCTGGGCATGCCGCGCAGAATAATTCTTTGGCGCCGCGCGACGCGTTTGGGATTTACCTGGGGATTAAAGACTGTGCGCGGGTTGGGGATCATGGCTGAGAGAAACGCGGCTTCGCGGGCGTTGAGGGCAGCGGCCGGTTTGTGAAAGTAAGTTTGCGATGCGGCTTCGGCGCCGTAGATTCCATCGCCCCATTCGATCACGTTGAGATAGAGTTCCAGGATGCGCGGTTTCGAAAGACTGCGTTCCATGAAATAAGTAATGAGGGCTTCCTGGCCTTTACGCATGAACGAGCGCTCGCTCGATAGGTAGAGGTTCTTGGCCAGTTGCTGTGAGATTGTCGACGCGCCGCGTTTGAAGTCAGGCATGCTCGGCAGCCACGAATCGTTTTCGCCTTCCTGCTTTGCTTCCTTGTCAGCTTCTTTCTGTGCGTGATCATACGCGGCCTGAATCGCTTCATAGTCAAAGCCATGATGTGTGGCAAAGTTTGTGTCCTCGCCGGCCAGCACGGCCCTCTGCAGTTGGGGAGAGATCTTATTAAGAGGCATCCAGCTTTGGATCCGCCGAGGCTCTTTGCCGGCGGCCCGGGCTTCGCGGTTTCGCACCTCGATCATCGAACTCGTGGCCGGGTTCTGATCGCTAAGAGCAGAGGCACGCGGGAGCATGGCCGCTTCAAAACCAAGTCCGCCCAGCATGATCCCGCTGAGCGCATAGATCGTGTATCTGATTCCTCGCCACATGGATTAAAGATGTTAGAGGTAACGGCCCGAAAGGGCAAAGCAGGGAGCGCATATGTGGAGTGCGCTGGCTTGTCAGCGCTTTAGTATGCGGCGACTTGTCGCCGCAACCCGGGAATGTCTTCACTCGCCCTCGACAGCTGGCCTTTGAAAGCGGCGACAAGTCGCGCACTCCACATTTATCCTTACCTTTGCCATACAATTGAAAGATCGGGCGTGTTCGTCGTTTTCTTTAATCACCTGGTAGGACTCGGAGCCGGTCTCAATTTCAGACTGGACCGGCACAGAAGGAGATTGACGCACGTATGACTCGACTCGCCCCTGGGGGACTGCTAACGATTCTGGCTTCATTGGTTTGGGTGAGCGCGGCCTCTGCGCAGACAACCGAACAACAACGCCGGCCACCGGTGCTGCGTTCCGGCGGCACCTATTCAGTCAATCAAAACGAATCCAATAAGGGCAAAGACGAGGATGGCTCGAAAGAAATTGATGAGGGCAGTGTCGTGCGCGTCAGCACCAGCCTGATCACGGTTCCCGCGGTGGTGATGGACCGCAACGGGCGATACATCCCCAGCCTCAAGAAAGAAGATTTCAAAATCTACGAGGACGGAGTCGAACAGAGTCTGTCGTACTTCGCTTCAGTCGAACGACCTTTCACTGTAGCTCTGATGCTGGATGTCAGCGGTTCGACCCAGTCACAGCTTTCACAAATCCGCGAAGCAGCAAACACTTTCGTCAGCCGTCTGCGCCCAAACGATCGCATGATGGCGATTACCTTCGACGGAAAGGTCAATGTCCTGACTGAAGCGGAAGACATCAGTACGATTCGCAGAACCAAGCTGCACATTCCGGCGGTCACCGACGGCACGGTGCTTTACGACGCGGTTAGTTTTGCGTTGAAACGCATGGCCGGAATCGAGGGACGAAAAGCGATCGTGCTGATGACCGACGGGGTCGATCAAAACAGCGTGGTTACGCTCAAGAGCACAGTGAACGATATAGCCGAGCAGGACGTCCTGATCTACACCGTGCAATACAACACTCTACCGCAACTGCCACAGCGTCTAAGCGTGATCAAGAATGAGAAGGCGCGCCGCAAGATCCAGGAAAAGTTGATGAAGGGCTATGCGACCAGCGAGCCTTACCTGCGCACCCTTGCCGAAAAAACCGGCGGCCGTTTCTATCGCGCGGATGATCTCAGAGACGTTGGCCCGGCCTTTGAAGCGATTACAGCCGAACTCGGGGTGCAATACAGCCTGGGTTACTATCCGAAG
>JBBRMS010000029.1:0-44787 GCA_038230715.1 Pyrinomonadales bacterium | reverse complement strand
GCTCTGTTCCGGCGCCGATGGATGCTTGTATTCATCTTCCTCGCCGTCGTTCTGGGCACGGCAGTCGTTACATATCTTATGCCCAACAAGTACGAGTCGCGCATGAAAATTCTGGTGAAGAACCAGCGCGTCGATGTCGCCATCACTCCTGAGGCCACGGTTGGTGCGCCCGCGGGAGTCGACACCGAAGTCAGCGAAAACGTGATCAACTCCGAGATCGAGTTGCTGACCAGCCGGGACCTTCTGACGCAGGTAGCGAAGGAAACAGGCCTGGCCCAACCAGCGTCCACTGCGTTCTGGAAGAGGAACGTACCCGAAGCCGATCGGATTGAAAAGGCGGCGAGTGACCTGGCCAAAGACCTAATGATCGCCCCGGTTAAGAAAGCCAACGTGATATCCATCAGCTACTCGGCAAACTCGCCTGAGGTCGCGGCCGCAGTCTTGAAGAGGCTGGGCGAGCTTTATCTTGAAAAGCACCTGAAACTCCATCATCCAACCGGCGCGTCGGATTTCTTCAAAGATAAGGCCGACCAGTATGAAACGCAGCTGCATGATTCGGAAAAGCAGCTGACCACTTTTCAGCAGGACAACAACCTGGTCATCCTTGCGCAACAGAAAGATCTAACGTTACAGAAAACGGCTGAAGCGAAATCGAAGCTGCTCGAGAGCGACGCCGCGGTCAACGAATCCACCAACCGGATCAAACGCATCGAGCAACAGCTCGCAATAACACCTAAGCGCATCGTTACCCAGAGCCGATCGCTGCCGGCGCAATATTCGGCTGAGCGCTTGAACACCATGATGGTCGAGCTGCAAAACCGGCGCACGCAACTGCTGACCAAGTTTCGTCCCGAGGATCGTCTGGTACGCGAAGTTGACGAGCAGATTCGGACTACTCAGCAAGCGCTCGCAAAAGCAGAATCTCAGACATCAATCGAGCAGGCCACTGATCTGAACCCGCTGCGACAGTCTCTGGAAACCGAATACTCGAAAGCGCGTCTGGAGCAGAGCGGGGCACAAGCTCGCCGCGATACTCTCTCCGCCCAGTTACGCACTTACGAAGCGTCGCTGCAAAAGCTAGAAGGCGACACCACGCGGCACGATGACCTGCAACGGCAGAAGAAAGAAGCCGAAGAGAACTATCAGCTCTATGCCAAGAAGCGGGAAGAAGCCCATATCGCAGATGAGCTCGACCGCCAGAAGATTACCAACGTGTCCATCGCCGAGCCCCCGGCGGCGCCGAGGCTCCCAGCCGCCCCGAACCGCCCACTGAACCTGGTTCTCGGCGTATTCGTCGCCGGGGCGTTGAGTCTGGGCACAGTGTTCTCGGTTGAAATGCTGGGTGACACGGTGCACAGTCCGCGGCAGCTCGAAGCCCTGACCGGCGCGACGGTCCTGGCCACGGTCCCTGAGAATAGCCGGAAGTTGATCCCCAGACGTAGCCAGCCAACCAAACAGATCGAGAGTCAGCCGGTTGCTCAATTAGAGATCTAGTCGGCGCGTTAAACCCAGTGCAAATAGAAGAACAAATCAACGGCCGCGAAATTCCGATGTCCAACCTCCATGGCGATGGCCATCGGCGGCACAACCTTCAATTGTTGTTGGCGAAACTGCAGAACTCCACCCCTAAACTTCGCGGTGGGGCCGCAATCGCCTTTACCTCTGCCTCGGAAGGCGAGGGTGTTTCGCACATCACGCAACTGTTTGCGGTGGAATTGGCTCGTCATTCGGGACGCCGAACTTTGATCGTTAGCGCCGAAAGAATGCAGAGCCTCGGCATCGAGGACTATCTGAAGATGCCCTGGAACTGCCACCAGACAAATATTGAAAACGTGTGGATGCTGCCTTCAAAGAAGAAGGGCAGGAAGAGCGCCAAAGATCCCGATGATGACAGCAGCCAGGACTTACCCCAGAGATCATTTCTGGTTCGCGTGAGCAAAGAGGGAGAACAGATCGATACCGGTCTGGATTCCGTCGATGCCCTGCGCGTGGCGTTCGACAATATCCTGATCGATTGCCGCTCGCTCAGGAGTTCGTCAGAGGCGGCCCTGCTGAGTTCCAGCGTTGACGGCGTCGCCGTCGTAGTCGAGGCGGGCCGCACGCGCCGCGAAGAGATTCTGAATGCGCAGAGAACGATTGAGAACGCCGGGGGCAAGTTCCTCGGGTTCGTTTTGAACAAACGACGCTACCCGGTGCCCGAGTGGCTCTATCGCAGACTGTAAGACGCGTGTGGTTTAGCTTCGGGCTACCGCCCGACTGAGCGGGCGGCAGCCGCTTCTAAACGTAAGAGAGATGTGAGGAGTGCCAATGAAGAAGATTCTGCTTGGATTGACGGCAATTTGTTTTCTCGCTGGGGCTGCCGCCGCTATTGGCCAGCAACAGACCGCGCCGCGCCTAACAACTGTCACCGAAGAACGTTATCGCCTGCAACCAGGTGATGTGTTCGAGGTGCAATACCGCTATTCGCCTGAATTCAATCAAACCGTGACCGTGCAGCCGGACGGCTATGTCTCGCTCGAACTTGGTGGCGACCTGAAAGTCGCCGGTCTGACGATCTCGCAGGCTCACGAATTAATCCTGAAGAAAGCCGCCGCGCGTTTACAGGATCCGATCGCCAACATCGTCCTCAAGGAATTCCAGAAGCCCTACTTTGTCATTGCAGGCGAAGTGAGCTTGCCGGGGCGGATTGAAATGCGTGAACGGGTGACCGCTCTGCAGGCCATCATGTTGGCTGGCGGCATGAAAGAAGGCGCCCGGTCTTCGCAGGTCGTGGTCTTTCGTCGCATCAACACGGACACCGCTGAAGTAAAACTCCTCAACCTCAAGAGCATTCGTCGCACTGCGGATCTGGAAAACGATCTGACGCTGCAGCCGGGCGATATGGTCTTCGTGCCGCGTGACAAGATCTCGAAAATCGAACGCTTCATGAAGCTGGCCAGTATCGCGGCCTTTATGGCGCCCAGACTGTAGTAACCGCTTTCTTAATCAGGCCGGAACGGCCGGAATGCTAAACCTGTGATGACTGATCGCAACGGTTCGCTTTCGAATTACTTTCTCAAGCTGAGCGACCTTTCGCTGCTTTTGCTGTCGCTCGGCCTGGCGATCACCTACCGGTATGCCCCGGGTCAGGATCCTACTTTTGTCGTCGATTATCTTTCCCAGCGGATCAAGGTTACCAACGCGTTGCTTGGACTCGGTCTGGTGATTGCCTGGTACGCGTCGTTGGCGGTCCAGGGTCTTTATGTTTCCCACCGGTTGCGGCCGATGCGCATGGAGTTGAGGGAAGTTGGACGCGCGGTGGTGATTTCTTCGGTGCTGCTTTTGGTCGGGGCCAACCTCGGAAACTGGCCGACGATCAATGTTAGCACTGTTGCTACCTTCGGGATTCTAAGTTTCACCCTGATAGCCGCCGGCCGGCTTTCCCTGCGCGCAAACCTGCGCCGGCTGCGCCGCCAGGGCCATAACCTCAAGACATTATTGCTGGTCGGCGGTGGCGCACGCGGCCAACGGTTCGCCAGGCAGATCAATATTCGTCACGACCTGGGCTATCGATTGATCGGTTACGTGGATAGCGAGCCGAGCTTTGCCGGCAAGGACCTGGAAGGCGCACCGTGGATGGGGACGATAGAAGATTTGCCCCGGCTCCTGCTGACCGAAGTTATTGACGAGGTCGCCATCGCGCTGCCAATCAAATCGCAGTACTCGCAGATCGAAACGGCCGTCATGCTGCTGGAAGAGCAGGGCATCACCACTCATCTGATGTCCGATCTCTTTCCGCAAAAGCTGGCTCGTTCACAATCAACCGATCTCGACGGTTTGCCGCTGGTTTCTCTGCACAGCGCGCCGATGTTTAGCTGGCGCACCGAGGCCAAGCGCGTTTTCGATTTTATCTCCGCCATGGTTCTGCTCCTGATCAGCGCGCCCGCTCTGGTCCTGGTAGCTATCATTATCAAGGTCAATTCAAGGGGGCCAATCTTCTTCGTACAGGAGCGGGTCGGCCTGAACAAACGCCGCTTCCGCATGCTCAAGTTTCGCACCATGGAACTCGATGCCGAGGCGCGCATGAGCGAACTCGAGCACCTGAACGAAAAGACCGGGCCGATTTTCAAGATTAAGAATGATCCGAGGATTACTTCGGTCGGGCGTTGGTTGCGCCGGACCAGCATTGATGAGTTACCCCAACTCGTCAACGTCCTGCTCGGTGATATGAGCATCGTCGGACCGAGACCCCTGTCGGTGCGCGATGCCACGCGTATGGAGTTGGCGTGGCAAAAACGACGGTTCAGCGTTAAGCCCGGCCTGACTTGTTTGTGGCAGGTCTCGGGACGCAGCAATCTCTCGTTTGATGAATGGATGCAACTCGATCTCGAATACATTGATCGGTGGTCGCTGGGTCTTGACGCCACGATCCTGCTTCGCACCATACCTGCCATCGTTTTGGCGCGCGGCGCCAGCTGAACGTGGCACGCGCGTCTTGCGCGTGATTTCACGGGCGGGACGCCCGTGCCACTGTCAACAGGAATCAAATAACAATGATTGCTCACAACGCCAGACTAATCCTGATCGCGGATATCTCGATCCTGCTTGCGAACGTGATCTCGAGTCTGCTCGGCGCCCGCGCCCTGGGCCCTGCAGGTCGTGGCGATCTTCTGGTCATCGTGCTTTGGCCGCCGGTGGTAGCAATGCTGGCCGGTCTCGGGCTGCCAACCGCTTACCGCTACTGGATGGCCAAAGAACCGGAGCGAGTCTCATACCTGTTCTCAAACGCCGTTCTTTACACGCTCGCGGTGGGCGTCATCAGCGTGTTAATGGCTGAGTTAATTGTGCCGCACCTCGTGGGCCAACGCAGCCCACAGGTGATGTTGCTGCTGCGGATTTATCAGGTGAATATTCCCGCGGCTTTGTTTCTGGATCTAATGCGCGGTTTATTGGAAGGCACGCGACGGTTTGGTTGGGCGGGAGCGGCGCGAATGATTTTCTTTGGCGTGCAGGCGTTTGGCTTCGCCGGTCTCTGGGCGCTGGGCCACCTGACGGTTTCCACGGCAATGATCACGATGATCCTGGCGCAAACCAGCTCGATGACGCTCGCTTTTATCGCGGTCTGGCATCAGATGCGACCGCGTTGGCAGCCGAGTTGGATAGAATTCAAGAATTCCATGCACTACGCCCTCCGTGACTATCCGGGCGGCGTAGCCGACTTCACCACCCTCCGTCTCGATCAACTCGTGCTGGCCGCGATGGCTTCCAACGTTGCGATCGGTTTGTATGTAGTCGCCGTGCGTCTGTCTGAAATGACGACCCTGGCGGCGGATGCAATTGCCGACGCGCTTATGCCGGAAGTGGCGGCGTCGAAAACCGAAGACAGGGCCGAACTCTTGTGGGCCCGCAGCCTTCGTCTGGCGATCTACATGCATCTTGCCCTTCTGCCGCCGCTGTGGCTGGCCGCTCCTCTCCTTTTGAAGATGCTGTTCGGAGCGAGTTTCGTGCCTGCAACCGGAGCGTTCCGCTGGCTGCTCCTCGCGGCTGGTGTCTGGAGTCTCGGGTCGATCGTGATTAGCGGTCTGCGCGGGTTTGGTTATCCGGGCCTGAGCACCGTCGCGCGATTCTCAGCCGCTGCTGTGACTACCGTCGGCCTTCTGGTGCTCCTGCCGCGAATGGGAATTACCGGAGCCGCCATTGCTTCGCTGATCGGTTACACGGTTATGTTGTTGATAGCCCTGTTTGCTTTCGTTAAGAAACGCCGCCTCGGGCTTTGGAGTTGTCTGCGGCCACGTTGGCGCGATCTCCTGTTTCCCAATTGGCGATCGATGCTTGGCTTTGCCTTCGCCAAGCCGGACGGAGCAGAAACGTCTTGAAAGATCGCCTTAGTTTAATCGCTACTGAACGAGTGGCATAGCCGCATTTGATTTTATGAGTAGCGTCGTACAAATCCAGAGACCGCAATCGCGCTCAAGCCTGATTTGGCTCTTACCGGTGCAGGCCGCAGTGGCCTTCAGCGTGATCGCCGCCACCAGCGGCGGCCAGGTACTGCGTACCTGGTTGTTGGGAGCTTTGGTCTGGGCGATGTCTCTGCCGTTGCTGGTCAGTCTCGAAGCCGGCCTGATCGCGATGGTCCTTTTCGAGCCATTTCGCGGATTGATTCGCCGCGCCCAATATTTGTTTGTCGATTACGGCAGCCAGGATCCGATTCACGTCCTGACGCCAATCGTTACTCTCTTCGCCTTTGCTCTGCTGATTCGATCGCGCCGGCTGGAAATCTTTTCCGCAACTCCGCTAGCCGCGGCAGTTTCAATCCTGGGTCTGATCTACCTGCTGGAGATTTTCAACCCCCTGCAGGGCAGCGTGTTTGTCGGTGCCGCTGGGGCCCTCTTCATGTTCGTACCGCTGCTGTGGTTTTACTTTGGCCAGTCAGTGAACGAAGAACTCGTTACCAAAATCCTGAAGCTGATGGTCGTGCTCGGTTTGTTGACGTCGCTGTATGGCGTCTATCAGATGATCGTGGGCTATCCCGCATTCGAACAATACTGGCTCGACAACACGGATTTTTACGACTCAATCAATGTCGGTCACGTCCGCCGCGCCCTCGCCACTTTCAGCAGTTCTGAAGAGTGGGGACGCTACACGGAGTTCGGCGCCATCGCGGCGTTTGGTTTTGCCGCCGGAGCAAAACGATTGGGGCTCCGTCTGGTGTGGTTGGCAGCCGGCGTTGGGTTATTGTGCGCGGTGCTGTTAACTGGTCAGCGCACCGCGGTGTTTGGACTAATGCTTGGCGTGGGCGCGCTGGTTCTGCTGGGGGCCGCAAACCTGCCGCGTGCGTTCATTCGTTTGGGGATATTACTGCTGCCGATCGTCCTGGTGATGGTGTTCGTCTCGCCTCCTACTGATCAGGAAATGTGGAGCAAAGGCGAGAACGATACCGTCAGCACACTCCTCTCTCATACTCAGAGAGGAACCCTGAAGCCGGCCGACGAAGAGAGTTTTCAGATCCGACTCCAGAACTGGACCTATCTGCTAACCAGCGTGGTGCCTTACAGACCGCTGGGAGCAGGCCTCGGGGCCGGATCGCTGGGTGAGGTGCGGTTTAAGTCAGATTCCGATTTGCCCGCCATTGATAGTTTTATCCTGGTCGTGGCTGTCTCTTGTGGGATCCCGGGGGCCTTGTTGTTCATTTGGATTTTGGGACGATCGAGTTGGTTCGCCTTGAAGCTCGCCCGGCGCGTTCCGGACGAGAATCAGAACCTGATCACCCGGCGTATTGTGGCCGCTTTGATGCCGGCGCTCGTGCTTAACAGTATCTTCGGTTTGACCTTCACGCTGTATTCGGTCGCGCCGATTGTTTGGTTATTGATCGGATGGATTAGCGCCGAGACGCTTAGCGCCCGGCGCGAGTACAGCGAGCTGCCAGCTCGCAGCCGTCGCGAACCGGAACGCGAGATCATCACAATCTGAGGTTAACAGTGCAGACGTTCTTAATGGTAACGCGGGCGCCCGTGCTCCCAGTAAAGCCAGGCTCTGGTGCTAAGAGGATTTGATTTGAAAATTCTTTTCTACAACCACACCGGAACAGTCAGCGGCGCCGAGCGCGTCATGGCCATGATTCTCGGTCCTTTGGATCGAGCGCGTTTTACCCCCGTGGTCGTCTGTCCCGATCAAAGCCCGATGATGGAAATGACCAGGAAGCTGAAGGTCAGAACGCTCGGCCTGCAGCCGCTGGAAGCGCGCTTCACCTGGCGACCAACCCTGATAGTTCGCTACCTGATTTCTTTTGCTGCGGTGATCCGTTCGGCGCGCAGCCTCGTAATCAAAGAAGCCCCCGACATCATTCACGCCAACAGCATTCGCGCCGGTCTGGTAATGGCGGCTGCGACGTTGGGTCTGGACATGCCGGTGATTTGGCATGCGCATGACATTCTGCCGCATCACCCGCTGAGCACGGCCGTGCGTCTGTTCGCCGCGCTCTCGGCCCGCAATCGCATCCTCGCAGTTTCCCAGGCAGTCGCAGATCGCTTTCGCGGCGTCGTGCTGCGTCCGTTTACACGTCGCGTGCCGGTGGTTGTCATTCACAACGCCGTCGACCTTGAACGTTTCCAACCCGACGAGAAGGGCCGTGCCGAGATTCGTAACACGCTCGGACTTGATGCAACCCAGCCGATTATCGGAATCGTTGGCCAGCTGACCCCGCGCAAAGGTCAGCTCGAGCTAATCAAAGCATTTGCTTCAGTCAATAAAGAGTTGAAGGACGTCGTGCTGTTAGTCGCCGGTGCTGCCCTATTCAATCGCGATGAAGAATACGCTGAGCGACTTAAGAGCACGGCGACGTCTCTGGGTATCGCCGAGCGCGTTCGCTTCCTCGGCCCCCGGGACGATATTCCGATACTGATGCAGGGCCTCGACGTCCTCGTTGTTAATTCGCACGAGGAGCCGTTTGCGCTCACCGTCCTCGAAGGCCTGTCGAGCGGGACCGCAGTCCTGGCCACGTCGGTTGGCGGCACTCCGGAGATGATTCGCCACGGTGCGGACGGCTGGCTGGTCAAAGCGCAGGACCACGAGGGACTGACTAAAGGTCTGCTTACGCTATTGCACGATCAGGAATTGCGGCATCAACTCGGTACGGCCGGACGCCGTGAAGCGATCCAGCGCTTTTCGATTAAGCGGTTTCTGGGTGAGGTGGAACAGCTCTATGACAGTGAGGTCAGAACCGGGAGCGGTAGCGACCGGGTCGCAACCTGTGTTAGTACCAGATCGCCACGGTTTGACCCGGTCGCTAGCGCTCCGGGGACTGACTCCATCCGGCCCGGTGCATGATCATTGGCACAAATTTGAAGTTAATTTGAGCCCGAACTGAAAACACGCCCCCTTTCTTCGTTTCTTTAAGTTGGGTCTGTCCTACCCTCTGCGAAATCTCCGCGACCTCTGTGTTTTTGGGATGAATTAGCTCTCGACGAATTCACCCGAGAGACGCAGAGCAAGCAGAGGGGACGCTGAGAGATTCTAGACACTACGCCGATCTTGAACACCGCTTTGAGGATATAAACTGTTTGTCGAAAATAGCTCTCGTACACGACTATTTTGTCCAGATGGGTGGGGCCGAGCGCGTTGCCGAAGCGATGCATGACTCTTTTCCCTCTGCTCCCATGTACACCACCGTAGCTTTGCCGAATGGTTTGGCGGGTAGCCTGCGCACCGCTGACATTCGCACCTCTTTGCTGCAAAAGCTGCCGTCCCTCGATCGCCGGTTTCGTCATTACTTCATGCTCTATCCCTTCGCGGTTGAGAATTTTGATCTCTCTGCTTATGACCTGATCTTCAGCAGCAGTTCCGGATATGCCAAAGGAGTGCGCCGGCGCCGCAACGCGATTCACGTCTGCTATTGCCATACGCCGATGCGTTGGGTCTGGCGGTATGACGACTACGTAGCCCGCGAAGGCTTTGGCGGCGCCGCCCGCGCGGCCCTGCCATATCTGCTCTGGGGATTGAAGCAGTGGGATCTGCGCGCTTCGCGTCAACCGAATTACTACATCGCCAACTCGAACCTGGTGGCCCGCCGCATTAAAAAGATCTACGGCCGGGAAGCCTTTGTGATTCCACCGCCGATTGACGTGCAAAGATTTCACATGGCGGACGAGGTCGACGACTACTACCTCGTGCTTTCGCGTTTGATGCCTTACAAGCGAATCGACATAGCGATCGAAGCCTGCAAACGGATGAACCGGCGTCTCGTGATTATAGGGGACGGCCCTGATCGCGCGCGGCTGCAAAAACTTGGCGACGACCGCATCGAGTTTATGGGCCGCCAGCCGGACAAAGTTGTTAACTACTTTGCCTCGCGTTGCCGGGCGCTTCTGTTTCCGGGTGAAGAAGACTTTGGCATGGTGCCTCTGGAAGTGAATGCTGCCGGCCGTCCGGTGATCGCGTATCGCGGGGGCGGCGCGCTCGAGACAGTGGTTGAGAATGTGACGGGAGTTTTCTTTGATCAGCAGAACGGTCATTCCCTGGCTGAAGCGATCGAGAAATTCGAAGGCCTGACCTGGAGACAGAAAACCCTGCGTCATCACGCCGAGAAGTTTGACCGCAACGTGTTCGCTTTCCGCGTCCTGCAATTCCTTGGTTCGGTCGCTCCTTCTTCATGCTCCGAAGAACTGCTGAACGGCGCGCGGTTACTCTCCAACAATCTCTCGCAACGCGTCTGGCCGCGTCTGGCCCTGGCAGGTTAGCCCTATCCGCAGATTACAGGACAGACTGCGATCGGAATGAGGTCAGTACCGGCAGCGGTAGCGACCGGGTTCTTCGCCGACCCGATCAGCGCAATCACGAAGGGAGTCACGTCGCCGCCGGGAACACGGACGTCCGTCCCCACCGCGGTCGCAAACGGGTCGGACCCTGGCCTTCTCGATCGTCACAAGAGCAACCCGGTCGCTACCGCTGCTGGTACTGACTCCATTATCATGAGATCGATGCTTCACCCGCTGACTTCAGATCAAATCCACGTCTGGCGAATCCCTCTCAACCAAACCCCCGATCGCATTCCGGAGCTAACAACGATTCTCTCAGCCGAAGAGCGCGACCGCGCTCGTCGCTTTCACTTTGAAAAAGATAGCCACCAGTTCATCGAATCGCGCGCAGCTCTGCGCGGGCTGCTCGGCCAATATCTGAACGTCGCTGCCGCGAGTTTGGCCTTCACTTTAACCGCCTACGGAAAGCCTGCACTCGCTACGGGAGATCTGCGCTTTAATCTTTCCCGACGCGATGGTCTGGCCTTGATCGCGTTCACCCGGGGAAGGGAAATCGGCGTGGACGTTGAACTAGTGCGCCTTGACCTCGACCTGTATGAGATTGCCGGAGTGAGTTTCTCGGAGAACGAACTCGCAAGCATGAATAGTCTGCCGGAAAGCCAGCAGGCGGCAGGCTTCTACAACTGCTGGACGCGGAAGGAGGCTTTCGTAAAAGCCGTGGGGCAAGGTTTGTCGTTCCCGCTCAAGCAATTCGATGTCTCGCTCACACCCGGCGAACCCGCGCGGCTGATTTCAATTCGCCGCGATTCCTCTGAAGCTTTCGGGGTGCCTCATTCGCAACCCGGCGTCCTCGCTGAAGCAGAGCATTGGACGCTGCGAGACATCCCCGTCCCCCACCGCTACGTCGCCGCCCTCGCCTACAGCGGCCCCACCGCCACCCTAACCTGCACCGACTGGCAATAAATCCAACCGGTGCATCAACAGAGAGGGTACCTCTCAAATTTGCACCGCACCTCTCCCCGCAGTATTGTTCCCGCAATGAATTACAGACAGTTCATCGCGCAACCAGGTAAACGTTTTCGCTTCGCGAACCATGATCCAGACTTCACCGCGGAGTTGAAAAACCCGCCGGCCGAGACTCCCGCGGACCTCGCCCGCCAACAGGACATTTTCTTCGCCCACAAAGATCACTCAATCCTGATCCTTTTCCAGGCCATGGATTCTGCCGGCAAAGACGACACGATCAAGCACGTCCTCTCCAGCGTCGATCCGCAGGGATGCAAAGCCACCTCGTTTGACGAACCGAGCAAGAAAGACTTTAAGCACGATTACCTGTGGCGGTATGTCCGTGAGTTGCCGGAGGCCGGACAGATTGGCATCTTCAACCGCTCTTACTATGAACAAGTAACCGCCGAGCGCATTCACCCCGAGAAGCGTAAGGAATGGAAACTGTCTATCGAGACTAAGGGGGACAGGTTGTGGCCGCAGCGCTATCAGGAAATAAATAATTTCGAGAGTTATCTCAACGCGAACGGCGTCACGCTCATCAAGTGCTTCCTGCACATTTCAAAACATAAACAGGCCGAAAGATTATTCGAGCGCACCCAATTGCCGGAAAAGAAATGGAAGTTTTCGATGACCGACCTCGAAGATCGGCGGCTGTGGGCAAGTTACATGAAGGTCTACGAAGAAGTCATCAATCGCACCAGCACCAAGACAGCGCCGTGGTACATAATCCCAGGCAACCACCGCTGGTTCACGCGCGCCGCCGTCACCTCGCTAGTATTCGCGACCCTCAAACAGTTTCATGCGAGATACCCCACCGGCGACAAAGACCAGAAAAAAGATCTGCTCAAAGCCCAACGCCTGCTAAAGAAAGAACTTTAGCCCCCTATGTGGAGGGCGGCGACTAGTCGCCGCTCTCCCAAGCCGCGACTCGTCGCGGCCATCTGTAGCACTCCAATGACGCCGAAGGCGTCAAAGAAGTTAGCCCGGGGTAAGGCGTTTCGTCACCACACCGACTCTGAAAGGGCAGAAGAAGAAGGTCGGCGCGACGAGTCGCGCCAAACCCAGGCCCTGAGATCTCAGCGTCCTCACTGCCGCCTTGACGAGGTCAAAAACCGTCCACAAGCAGTGTCCAGACAGTCAGACGTCATCTGACTTCCGTCCGGCGAAATCGTTCCCCCACAATGACCTTTGGAATAGTTCGAAGTGTACTCAAGTTCCAGCGTGTTGCCCCTGATGGTGCCGCTGCCAGAGGTGACAAATCTCCCCCGGCAACCTCTTCCGATCGCCGTGATTTGAAACTGATCGCCAGTTTGAGTGACGTGAGAGACAAAGCCAAACTGGTCGCGCCAATTTCCACTGATATCCAAAGGCGCCAGGGTGGGCGCGGACCGGGGGGCATTTGAGATCGTTGTTTGCGTCGCGGGCGCCGCTGCGTTCGAATTCGCCGCCGGGTTCGAATTCGCTGATAGCTCTGAAGGCTTCTCGCCGCCTGATTTCATCAAGCCGACAATGACTCCTCCGACAATGAGGGCGCCCAAACCAATGGCCAGGTAAAGCACGAGCGATTTGTTGCCTGGCCTGGCCCGCTCAGACATTGAGCGGGAAGGCAGCACTTCCGTGGTCTTAGGATTAGTCGGCGGCGACATTCGCAGGGTGGCATTTGGATCGTAAGGAGCAGAGAGTAAAGAGCCATCATCGAGACAGAAGGCCAGGCTATCATCCGGATAAGTGCGGCCGCATTGAGAACAACGTTTCATTTAGCCTCCAGACTTTTCCGCTTGTCGAAAACTCTCTAATTCCCGCCCTCGAACACCCGGCTGTAACAGCCGAAGTGAGGGGAACTCGCTCAAAGGCAATTCCTGTAAAAGCCAACGGATCAAAACTCAGGGATTAGAACACAGCGAATAACAGCCATCAAGAAATCGTTGCCTAAATCGCCACCGACGGCCTCAAGAACAAACTGCCCCGACGCCGAAGGCGTCAAAGAAGATAGCCGTGGGTTGAGCGCGTTTCGCGAGACACCCCCGATCCGAATCAATATTCACCCCCGTCCCTGAAAGGGTCTCACAAAATCATTACCCACGTGCGATAACCCTTCGCACGACGGTTCTCAGTGAGTCAATCCAGTATCGAACAGGTCAGGCAAGATCGCCGGTCTGGAAATTCATCATTGCAGGGCCAGTTTTCAGGACGAACTGCGTTCGCTGATTCGCAAACACGATCAGGATCAAGCCGAGAAATATGTTTGAGATTAGACGGGTTGCGAATCCAGGGGGGATTGAATTGTGCTGTTGCCGTTGCTCTATTCTTGTGACGTTGACGCACTGATGGGAGCTTTTGCTTGAGAGCTATCCAGACACGACTGCAACTTACTCGCTAGTTCACTCACGTGGGGTTCTTTGACCAGGTCGAGGTGGGTGCCAGGGATCTCGTGCACTTCCAGTCCGCCGGCGGCCAGCTCGCGCCATCCTTCTACAAAATCTACTGACGCCCGCAGATCCTGGCTGGCCCAGAAGAGGGTGACGTAACCTTCGTAGACCGTGGGGACATACCGACGGACCGCGAGCGAGTTCAGCTCCTGTATGTCCTGTAGCGCGCGTGGGAGTTCGCGGCCGAGGTTCTGAAATGAGCGATGGAGACGACGCCAGAGGCGGCTCTTCAGCTTGCGCGGGGCGAACTTTGACTTCGCTACGACGTAGGAAGCCTTCTCGCTGAGTGAAAGACCACGGATGTTCCCCAGGTGCGACCGCGTCCGGCGCACTGCGAGGCGCAAACGCCCTCGCAGTGTCATTTGCTCCCGCAGAAGTCTCGCATAACCTGAAGGGTAAGTATCCAGCAGGGCCAATATTCCAATTTCTTCTTTCATCGACCGAAGTTGTTGGGCCATCTCAAACGCCACCATGCCGCCGAGTGATCGGCCGCCGATGAAATACGGGCCGGTTGGTTGCAGCTCGCGCATCTCTTTAATGTAGTGCGCGGCCATCTCTTCCACCCGAGTGTGCGCCGCGTCCTTGCCATTCAAACCCGCCGATTGAAAACCGTAGAAAGGCTGATCAGTGCCGAGATGTTTAGCCAGCTCGCGATACTCGAGCACGTTGCCGCCGAGGGCGTGCACACAAAAGAAAGGTGTCTTCGCACCGCTGGGCTGGATAGCAACAAGGGACGAGAATTCAGGGGTCGAATCCTTTTGGATTACAGTTGCGAGCTGGGCGACTGTCGGCGCCTGAAAGAGGGTAGACAGAGGCATGTGCCGCCCCAGTTTCTTCTCGATTTGCGCAAACAGGCGAACTGCCAGCAGCGAGTGGCCACCGAGCTCGAAGAAGTTGTCGTTCGCGCCGATTGCTTCTACTTGCAAAACATCAGCCCAGATTGCGGCGAGTGACTTCTCGAGTCGAGTCTGAGGCGCTACTTTGGCGCGCTCGAAATGACCGGCAGGGGCAGGGAGGGCTAGCCGGTTAAGTTTGCCGCTGGCGGTTAAGGGCAGGGAATCGAGAATGACGACCGAGCTCGGGACCATATACTCGGGGAGTTTCCGGCGCAGGAACTCGCGCAGATCAGAGACACCCTCCCCTTTCCCACTGGGAGAGGAGTTGGGGGAGAGGGCCTGGGCCGCGTCAGAGCTCCACGATCCGTTGTGTCCGACGTGCGACACTACATAAGCGACGAGTCGCTGGTCACCGTTACCGGTTTCGTTAGCGACGACCACACCTTCGCGAACCGAAGGATGTTGCGCAAGGGCAGCTTCGATCTCGCCTAACTCAATTCGGAAGCCACGGATCTTAACCTGGAAATCCTTGCGGCCTTCGAATTGGATGCTGCCGTCGGGAAGGCGTCGGCCGAGATCGCCGGTGCGATAGATGCGCTGATTTCCTGAGCTCGCATCAGCGTGCATGCTGGCAGCGTGCACTACGAATGCGTTGGCGGTGGCTTCGTCGTTGCGCCAATAGCCGAGGGCGACGTGCTCGGACTTGATTGCGATTTCGCCGGCAATCTCTGTTGGCTTGCCGTGTTTGTTGAGGAGGAGGACTTCGGTGCCGGCGACGGGGAAGCCGACGGGGATACTGGCTCCGGAGAATTCGGTTTGCTTATCGATAAAGTTCTGCAGGACCACGGTCGCTTCGGTCGGGCCGAGGCCGTTGACGAAGAGGCAATTGTCCGAGAAGTGTCGCTGGTACGACTCGACGTCTGTGCGCACGACTTTCTCTCCACCTAAGACGACGAGGCGAAGATCGGGGAGGGTGACCCGGTCGCCAGCACCACGCCGCGCGGGCAGCCCGCGCCGGGACCCCGGTCCGCTCACTGTACTAACCTGATCGCCATTGTTTGAGGTCTGGGTCACCGTGTTGATGAAATAGCGGTAGACGGTGGGGGTTGAGTGATAGACGGTGATGCGTTGGTCGGCGAGGTATCGCGACAAGTCTTCAAGCCCGTCTTCCTTGATGTCGATGGGATAGAGCGTTGCGCCGTTGAGCAGCGCGCCATAGATGTCCATCACCGACGCATCAAAGCAATAAGACGAGAAGAGTGTCAGACGATCGTCGCAGTTGAGATGAAGATTGTTTGTGTAAGCCCGGATGTGATGCAGGACGTTGCGATGGTTCTGCATCACGCCTTTGGGCTGGCCGGTGGAGCCTGAGGTGTAAAGGATGTAGGCAACGTTATCCGGTCTGACGTCCTTTAGATTGAGTCGCGCCGCGAAAGCTATCTCGTCGTCGATATTGATCAAGTAATTGTCGAGCGCGCCGGCAGGGCGAAGCTGCGACGGCGCTTTGCCTTCGAGATTCTCAACGTTATCCAAAGCGGTGTCGTCGCTGCGCTCTGCCACCGCACTCCAAACCTCCTGCGCCTGCGCAAGATTTCGGCAGTTCGTCAGAACTACTGTCGCCTGCGAATGTTTAATGAGGTGCACGAGACGCTCGTGGGGATGACCTGGATCCAGAGGTACGTAGGTCTTGCCGGCTTTAAGGGCGCCGAGCATCGCGGCGATCATGGGCGCGTCGTGCTCGAACAGGAGGGCGACGTGGTCTTCACCTTCACCCAGCAGATCGAGAATCGTGCCGGCAATCTGATCGGCTCTGCGGTTCAATTCCACATAGGTCCATTCGTGTCGCCTAGTCTTAATCGCGATTCGATTGGGATACTTCTTGACGATGCTCTCGAAGCGACTTCCGATCGATTGCTCGATCTCGGCTTTGGTGAATTCAATGAAAGTGTTAGCAGGTCGAATCTGGTTGGTCCGTTTATTCGTGGCAAGTGGGTGGGGCGAGTAATTCACGGGCGGGACGCCCGTGTCACTCATTTGGTCGCGGTCGATCCCTAAGGGATAATCCGAAATTGCGCGTGACGGATCGGCCGTTATTCCTTCCAGCAGCGTTGTGAGATGGTCGAGCATGCGCTCGATCGACGATGCTGCGAAGAGATCTCTGTTGTATCTAATCCGGCCGAACAGACCTTGCGGGCGATCGTCCAGTTCCAGATACAGGTCGACTCGGGCGATACCGGCGTCGACGTCAACCTGGCTCAAATGCCACCCTGGACCCGGTTCGGGCAGAGGGGGCTCGAGCACGAACATCACCTGAAAAAGCGGATTGCGCGCGGCGTCTCTTTCGCGATCGAGTTCCTTCACCAGACGATGAATAGGGAGATCGCTGTGGGCCAGCGCTTCCACAGTTACTTTGCGGGTGCGGGCGAGTAACTCCAGGAAGGTTGGATCATTCGAAAGATCTGTTCGCAGCACGAGGGTGTTGAGAAAGAACCCGAGCATCTGGTCAAACTCAGATCGTTTGCGGCTGGTGGTGACTGTGCCGACGAGCAGATCATCCTGATCCGTGTGCCGATGAAGCACGGTCTGAAAGGCCGTGAGCAGAGTCATGAAGAGCGTGGTGCCTTCTCTGCGGCTGAGGGCCTTGAGCGAGTCGCTCAGGCTCTGAGGGAAGGTGAATGATAACTGCTCGCCATTGAATGTCTGGATCGCGGGCCGCGGGCGATCTGTGGGCAAGTCCAAACCCGCCGGCGGATCCGCCAGTTGTTTCTTCCAGTAAGCGATTTGCTCCGAGAGTTCTTCGTTTCGATCCGGCTGGCGTTGCCAGTAGGCGAAGTCAGCGTACTGAACGGGGATGTCTGTGAGCGGAGATGGGCGACCCCCGGCGTAAGCTTCGTACAGGGCGGTCAGTTCCGGCAGGAAGACACTGTAGAGAGAAACTCCATCGAAAATTATCTGGTGCAGGGTCAGGTACAGGCGGTGCTCTTCATCACCGAGCCGCGCCAGCATCCCTCGCAGCAGGGGACCGGCCTCTAAATTAAAAGGCTTGCGCGCATCGATTGTGGCCAGCCGCAACGCTTCCGCTTCGCGTTCTGCTTCAGGCAGCGCACGCAGATCGACCAGGGGCAATTCAAGATCAAATTCGGGATTAATGACCTGAAGCAGTTGTCCGTCTGCGATGGCAAAGTTCGTGCGCCAGGCTTCGTGACGTCGGATGATCTCTCTTAGGCTCTGCTTCAGGGCCGAAAGATCGAGGGGGCCCGTGCGGCGAACGGTGACCGGCTCGTTATAGATAAGTTGGTCGTCGACCAACTGGGCGTGGATCCAGAGCTGCTCCTGGCCGAGTGATGCGAGGGCAGGTTGGTCAAGTGGGCGTCGAGGGACGGTCCACGGGTCGGTCGACGGCGCGAGACTCCCGCGGAGGTATTTTTCCAGCAGGGCGCGTTTGGCTGCGGACATGTCCGGCGGGTTCGAAGATGGCCCTGTTTTGATGGGAAGCTCGTGCATGAAATAGCCGTTACAAGATTGAGAATGGCTTTCGCGCAAGTCCGATTAGCGAATCAGACCCCCCGTCGCCGATTCGTCGCCTCGTCGTGGAAAAATGTTTATGGACTGAGAGCCTGGCCCGTTAATGCCAGCTCCGTAGGGGCGTAACGTTTCGGGCTGCGCTCGTACGGAGCGTCGGGGGAATCTATGCGGTGGAGCTGTAAATAGTTCGCTCCTACTGAGCCCTGAAACAGAAGACACTTCTTATGCTCCTCCGTGGAATGGACAACCGCTCGGAACGGCTTCGATTCTCGGGGCGATGGTCTGAACCTCCCGATCGAACGTAACCGGTAAAGACATCAATCCTCTTAAGCCCAGGTTGTCCCGCCAAACGATCGGGCCCGGCTCCATCCTTAGATTCGTGGTATGGCGCGCGATGGCTTCGAAGACGAGCTGACCTTCGATCCGCGCCAGGGCGGCGCCAAAGCAGAAGTGGCTGGCCCAGCCAAAGGCGAGATGACGATTTTCGGTCCGGCCCAGGTCCAGTCGATCCGGATCGGGGAATCTTTCGGGGTCTCGATTGGCTGCGCCCATGACGGCAATCACTGCCTGGCCTTTGCGAATGATCTTGCCGCCGATTTCAGTGTCCTGGGGCGCGATGCGGGCTGTGTGCTGGCTGGGGCTTTCGTAACGGAGCAATTCTTCTACGGCCGACGGGACCAGGGTTAGATCGTCTCGCAGGCGCTGCAACTGATCGGGGCTCCGCAAAAGACTCAAGACCCCATTACCGATCAGGTTGGTCGTGGTCTCCTGACCGCCGACCGTGGTTACGATGCAGTTGGCGATGATTTCTTCTTCGGTCAAACGGTCGCCGTCGATCTCAGCGGTCATGAATGAATTGATCAGGCCTTCGCGGGGTTCCGCTTTTATCCGTTGGATGGCGTCGCGAAAGTACGCAGACATTTCTTCCACACATCGCAACGTTCGCGCCGTCCGATCAGGGTTGTGTTGAAAGTTACCCAGCACTTCGGCAAAGTCCGCCGACCATGATTTCAGGTTGTCGCAATCGGACGTCGGCACGCCGAGCATTTCGGCCGTCACGATCGCCGGCATCGGCGCCGCCAGGTCGTTAATCACATCCATGCGGCCGGCGCTCAGTAGCGGGGCCATCAAATCATCTACGATGTCGCGAATATGCGAACGCAGGACCTCGACCCTGGCTGGCGTGAAAGCCATCGAGGCAAGTCCCCGGAGACGCGTGTGGGCCGGCGCATCCATGAAGAGCATCTGTCGCATCATGACCTGGGCGATTGGGCCCAGCTCAGACAATCCCATCGCGGCAAACTGTTCCGGTGTCGGCGTGCGATCGGCTGAGAAATCGTGCAGCACGGTAATTACATCGGCGTACCGCGTCACCACCCAGGCATGCAGATACGGGTCCCAGTGCACCGGGCTCTCGGTCCGCAAGCGTTCGTAAAGCGGGTAGGGATTTGCCAGCACTTCGGGATCCAGCAGGTGGTACAAGCTGAGCACGGGGGATGTTCTATTTTGTGTGTTCATGGTGTTCATGGCTTCACCGGGAATCATTTTCCAATTTTCATTTGGCGTTTCTGATGCCATTTGGGACGGGAGCGAATGCCGACGGAAAGGAGTGACGGTAAGCAGGGCCCTTTAGGCCAACAGACGTAGAGCTTCATCTTCAGTCATGCTTTCGACTTTGGCGAGAATCAGCCGCTCAATCTCACTCGAAAGATCAGCGATAGTAGGTGTATCGAAGAGAGTTCGCAGACCAAGTTCGACACCAAAGGCGCCGCGAATCTTGGCGATGAGCTGAGTACCCAGAAGCGAATGCCCGCCCAGCAGGAAGAAATTATCGTTGACGCTGACTTCGTTTAGATTCAGCAGGGACGTCAGGATCTTCGCCAGCCGCTCTTCGATCGGAGTGCGGGGCGCGGTGAAGGGCTCGTCGCGGAGAGTGTTTTCCGTGGTCGGGTGCGGCAGGGCCGCGCGATCGATTTTCCCGTTCGCCGTCAAAGGCATTGCTGCCACGGAGACGAAAATCGACGGCACCATGTAATCGGGCAGCTCGTTGAGCAGAAATGTGCGGAGGTCTTCAGCCGCCGGCGGATTGCCGTTTCGCATCATGATGTATGCGGCCAGCTGTTTTTCCTGGCAGGAATTCCCACGCGCCACAACTACGCTCGACTGAATCGACGGATGACGATCGAGCACGGCCACGATCTCGTTTGGTTCAATTCGGTATCCGAGAATCTTAATCTGATCGTCGATGCGGCCGAGGTAGGCAAACTCTCCATCAGGCAGCTGGCGCGCCAGATCGCCGGTCTGGTACAGCCGGGCGCCCGCTTCCGGGCTGAACGGATCGCGAATGAATTTGTCGGCGGTGATATCAGGGCGATTCAGATAGCCGCGGGCCACACCGGCGCCGCCAATGTATAGCTCGCCGCTGGCTCCCGCCGGCACCTGTTCCAGATTCGCGTCGAGGATGAAAACGGTTGTGTTGGCTATCGGCCGGCCAATTGTCGGCAGAATGTTTGCGACAGAGCCCGGCAGGACGCGACCCGAGGTTGCCACCACCGTGCATTCGGTTGGGCCATAATTGTTTACTAACTGGAAAGGCAGCCCGGCCGTGGGATAGCGATGGAGTGTGTCTGCTCCGGTCAACAAAAAGCGCAGCGCCGATTGTTCAGGCCACTGTAGAGCCAACATCCGTTCAGCCAGCGCCGTGGGCAAAAAGCTGATCGAGACTTCTTCATTGACCAACCAGTCGCGCAGCTGTTCGGGCGAAACTCGGGTTTCATCGGCGGTTAAATGCAAACTTGCGCCGGCGGTAAGATACGGCCAAACCTCCCATACGGCAGCGTCGAACCCGACACTGGCCAGATGGCTCGCCCGGTCCCGCTTGGTTACCTCAAACTCCTGACGATGCCAGAAAACGAGATTCAAAAGGTTCTGGTGAGTGACCTCGACGCCCTTGGGTTCTCCGGTCGAACCGGACGTGTAAATCACATAAGCTAATTGATCGGCGTTGACCTCGACTTCTGTCGCAGTCCGCGGTTGCGAATCGATTTGGGTCCGATCCGTGTCGATATTGATGACATTCCACGCGCCCGTTGAAAGCTGCTCTGCTCGAGGGTTCTCCGCGATTAAGACACGCGGCCGAGCTTCGTTCAGCATGAAATTAATTCGCTCAATGGGATAGCCAGGATCAAGCGGAAGGTAAGCACCGCCAGCTTTCAGCACCGCCAGAGCGCAAACGATCGCTTCGGGCGAGCGTTTCATGCAGATGCCCACAATCGACTCGCGTTTGACACCGAGGGCGACCAGTCGATGGGCCAGTTGATTGGCCCGTTCGTCAAGTTCCCTATAGCTGAGAATTGTACCGTGGGCCGAAACAGCCTGAGCCTCAGGTGTCTCAGCCGCCTGGGCCGCAACCAAATCCGAAACACAGCCGGGCATTTGCTTGGCGCTCCAAACTCGTACCGGATCAAAATCCGGGGCATTGGTTTGATAGCGTCCCATCGAGTTGGATGGAATGGGCGAGGTAGGCATGGTCATTACAAGTCAGTTTCGTGCACGCGGGGGCATTTTCTCCTACCTGAGTAGATGACTAATACCGCGTCATTTCCGTTTGATTGGTTAACTTCATGGGTGCCAAAAACCGTCAGCTCTGGCAATGCGGAAGCGAGTTGCCGCGATCAGAGTCCCTTTGTTCCTTCGGAAGCTAAAAGCCCGTTCTTTTCTTCAGCCTTTTCTGGCAAATAGCTCTCTTTGCCCTTTTCCTTAACGTGGGAGCGTTAAGCTCGACGGAGGACTACGAGTGACCTTGGGAATATTCTTATTTGCAATTTTGACCTCGCTCTGGAGCGGCCTGACGCAGACGAACGATAATCTGATGCTGCGGATTAACGGCCTCGCAGGTCGGTCCTGGCTGTTCGATAGCGTCGTCGCGTTTTTTGCGGACAACGATCTCGCCAAGGCGGGCGTGGTCGGCTGCTGCTTTCTGGCGGCCTGGTATGGTGGTAAATCGAATGATGGGACCAACGCTCGGCGCAAGATTCTCATCGCGACGCTGATCGCTGCAGTATTTGTTATCACTACCACCAAGGTTCTTTCGCATACAATCTTTCTCCCCCGACCAGAAATCCAATCACAGAAAATTTACCGGTTGGAAGGTGACCAGCTTCTCCTGATGCAACGTCTGCCCGTCCGCATTCCGTTGGACGACACCAGCCAGAAAGACTATAGGGCACTGCAAAGCGGTGACCTGGACACCAGCGATCTTGGATCTTTTCCCAGCGACCACGCTGGGTTCTTTATCGCAATTTCTCTCGGTATCTGGCTCGCGTCCCGACGTTTGGGATGGCTCGCACTGGCATGGACCCTGGTTGTCATAATCTTCGCCGGAAAACTAATTGGCGCTCATCACACGCCTCTCGATATTTTGGCCGGCGCTGCTATCGCGGCCGGTGAGTTAGCGGTCATTCAATATGTCGCCAGAAAGAAGTTCAGCGGCTGGCTCGACAAACTGAGCGGCTTGACGCTTCGCTACAGTGCGTTTTCAAGTGCGATGATTTTCCTCGTGGCGTTTGAAGTCTCCAGCACCATGGTTCATATCAGAGCGTTTCTCGGATTGCTCGCAGCGATGCGCAGACACGTTCTTCTGGGAATGGGTTAGCCGGTACAAAAGCAACATAGGTTTATGAAAAGACTAAGCATCGCAATTATCGTCCTCGGCCTCCTGTTCCTGACTTCATGCAAGCTGCAGAAGGAAGGCCTGGTGATCATGACTGATCATTCGTATAAGGCCAGCGTCTTTGCCACGAACAAGGCCGGCATTGGTTCACCTGATGGTCTTCTGTGGCGGAACGGCAAACTCTACCTGGCGGATGAAGGCAGCGCTGGGCTTGAAGTCTGGACCAAAACCGATGGCATAAAACGCCTCGCCGATACAGGCTTGGGTATTAAGTCACCGGAAGATCTGGTTATGGATAAGGAAGGAAACATCTTCTTTACCGATGATGATGCCGGTGGCCTTTGGGAAGTTGATGCCAAGGGCGCCACCCATCTGATCGCCGGCAAAGACAAGGGTTTGATTTCCACTGAAGGCATCGCGCTTGCACCCGACGGCTCGTTGCTGGTAGGGGACGGCGAGCAGCACAAGGTGTATCGGGTCGAAAGAACCGGAGCAGTTTCTGAATTCCTCGGCAGGGAAGCGGGAATTACCAAGCCTGAGAGTATGGTTTTTGACGACAAGGGCAACCTCTACATCGCCGACAACGAAGACAACGTTCTCTACATGCTGGACGGAGCGCACACGCTGCACCGAATTGTCGATCGCCAGGAGTCGTTCTCGCCCGAGACGATCTTCTTCGCCAAAGGCTCGCTCTATATCACCGACAGTCACAGCGGGAAGCTCTATGTGTACTCGCCGAACGACGAACTAAAGACGATCGCCGCATTTACAGGTCAGCTCAAGAACGTGCAAGGCGTTACGGTCAATGATCAGGGTGAGATTTTCATCAGCGTGCAGAGCGATTTGAAGCACAACGTAGGCAGCATCATTGAAATCAGCAAAGAAAACGCTCAAGTAGCCCAGAGATAGCGCCGCCCATTCCCGGGCGCGCCCCAAAGCCAAACATGCCGCAAGCAATCGTCGAGAAATCAATCCTCGAGTTTGAAGCCTCTGAAGATCTTCCAACTCGGGAGAGCGTGGGCCAGTTTCATGGCGCCCGGCTCAACCATTTCACCGAAACTTCCTTGCCCCGCCTGTTTGAGGAGCAGGCTGCCCAGGCGCCTGAGAGCATTGCGGTGACCTGTGCGGGCGAGTCGCTCACTTATGGGGAACTGAACTCGCGTGCCAACCAGTTAGCGCGCCACCTGGTCGCAGGTGGCATAGGCCCTGAATCACTTGTCGGCATCTGTATCGATCGTTCTTTGGAGATGGCTGTCGGGATACTGGGTATTCTAAAAGCGGGCGGTGCGTACCTGCCGCTCGATCCTGACTATCCCGCGGAGCGCCTGGCCTTCATGCTTAAAGATGCGCGACCGTTGCTGATAGTGACCAAAGCGGATCTGGCGGAACATATTCCTCTCGCCGAAAGTTGCGTCCTGATTGATAGCGAGTGGCTGGCAATTGCCAATCAGTCCGATGCAAATCTGTCCGAGACCCCGGCCCCTAACGATCTCGCTTACGTGATTTACACTTCGGGTTCAACGGGGGAACCCAAAGGCGCGCTGATCGAGCACGGCAATCTGGCGAACTACCTGCGCGCGCTAAACCATGAGCTGGGAATTTCTCGAGACGACAGATACCTGCATACAGCTTCGATAGCCTTCTCTTCATCACGAAGACAACTGTTCCTACCGCTTTCTCAGGGGGCGACCGTGGTGCTCGCGACCTCCGAAGAACGAAAGGATCCGCTGGCTCTGTTTCAGATGATTAAAGATCGCGGGGTCACCGTGATGGATGGGGTGCCGTCGTTCTGGCGCATCTGCACTTCGACTTTGTCAGGGGTGACTGACGAGGAACGGCAGAGTTTACTCGACAACCGTCTCCGGCTGATGCTTTCGGCGAGCGAGCCGCTTCTATCCGACATTCCGCGCACCTGGATGTCGCAATTCAAACATCCGGCGCATCACGTACACATGTTTGGCCAGACCGAAACGGCCGGTATCGTCTGCCTATATCACATTCCGTCCGCGGTTGACGATGAACTTAACGGCGTGCCCATCGGCCGACCGATCGCCAACAGTGAGATCTACATTCTCGATCAGGATCAGCAGCCCTGCCCGGTTGGGGTCGCCGGCGAGCTCTACATTGGTGGTGCCGGCGTAGGTCGTGGCTATCTGAATCGCCCGCAGTTGACCGCTGAGAAATTCATTCCGCATCCTTTCGCCGCCGGAGGTGCCCGCCTCTATCGCACAGGCGACTGGGCAAGTTGCCGTGCTGACGGTCTGATCGAATTCGCCGGACGACGGGACCAGCAGGTGAAACTGCGTGGTTTCCGGATCGAGCTTGGCGAAGTCGAAACAGCCCTCGCCAGGCATCCTGCGATTAGTGAAAGTGTGGTCGTGGCTCATCAGGACGAGCGCGCCGGAACCCGGTTGATAGCTTACTTTGTCGCAAATGTGACGGACACCGCGCCCACCACGGATTTACTGCGCAGGTTCCTCGGAGCCCTTCTGCCTGAGCACGAGATTCCTTCGGTCTTTATGCGACTGGACGCGCTGCCTTTGTCGGCTAACGGCAAAGTTAATCGTCGCGCATTGCCCCAGCCGGAATCTGCAAGGCCGAATCTTTCGAGTGACTATGTTGCGCCTCGCACGGAGGGCGAGGAACGGCTCGCCGCGATCTGGAGCGATGTGCTGCGGCTCGAGCATATCGGCATCAACGATAACTTTTTTGGGTTAGGCGGACATTCTCTCCTGGCGGCCCAGGTCATAGCGCGGGTACGCAGCGAGCTCAGGATCGAAAGCTCTTTGCGATCATTGTTTGAGTCTCCGACTGTGGCGTTAATGTCCGCCGGGCTGGAAACAGCCGGAGCGTTTGACGACAACTCGCCGGGCCAAAGAATTGATCCGGTGGAGCGCAACGGCTATGCGCCCCTCTCGTTTACGCAGCAACAGTTTTGGTTGCTCGATCAAGCTGAGCCGGGCGCGGGTTACAACATCTGCACCGCGCTAAAAATTAATGGGCAACTTGAGGTTCACAGACTAGAGCAAGCGCTGAACATGATTGTTGAGCGGCATGAAGTACTGCGGACATACATCCTGGTGAACGAAAGTGGCCCGATGCAGCTGGTCGCACAATCCATGCGAGTGCCGTTCGAAGTTTCAGACCTGCGGCAACTGTCATCGTCTGAGCGCGAGAAGGCAATTCAGCGCCTCGTCATCTCAGAATCGGAATACCAATTTGATTTCAGTGCGGGACCGCTGCTGCAGGGAAAGCTGTTGTCAGTCGGGCCTGACGAACATGTCCTGCTGCTTACCGTCCACCACCTCGTTTGTGATGGATGGTCGGTTGGTGTCTTCCTGCGCGAGCTGGCCAGTCTTTATCAGGACGCGTCAGCGGGTCGACCGGCGTCTCTGCCCAAACTCAGGATCCAGTACGCGGACTATGCCGTCTGGCAACGCCAACGCGCACATGGTCCCTGGTTCGAACGCCAATTGGATTACTGGAGAAAGCAGATGGCGGGCGCTGCGCCGGTGCTCGATCTCCCCATCGATTATGCGCGGCCGGAAAAGCAGAGCGTGCAGGGCTCGCAGGATTCAATTCTTCTGCCGGCAAAACTTACCGCGGCGATTGAGAAGTTGAGCCGCGCAGAGGGCGCCACGTTGTTCATGACTCTGCTGGCGGCTTTCCAGACCCTCCTGTTTCGCTACAGCGGTCAGGAAGATATCGTGGTGGGTTCGCCGGTTGCCGGCCGCTCGATGCTGGAAACTGAAGAGCTGATTGGTTCATTCGTAAACACTCTTGCGCTCCGGGCAGACCTGGCCGGCAAGCCGTCCTTCCGTGAGTTCCTCGGACAAGTGCGGGCCACGACGCTGGGCGCATTCTCAAACCAGGACGTGCCATTTGCAAAACTGGTCGAAGAGCTCAATCCGGAACGAAAGAGCAATCGCACTCCTTTGTTCCAGACCATGTTCGTGCTGCAGAACACGCCCGCATTCGAGGTGGGGATCGAGGGGTTGACCTTAACACCGATCAAAGTACCGGATGCGAAAGCCAAGTTCGATCTGACCCTGGAAGTTGAAGCAGAGGCCGGTGGACTAAGACTTGGTTTCGAGTACAACTCCGAGCTCTTCCGGCCAGAGACAGTCAGCCGCATGCTTGGACACTTTCAGAATTTGATCGAGGCGATTGTCATCGATCCTAACCAGCGTGTGACGGAACTTCCCCTGCTGACGAATTCCGAGCAGGATAAGATTCTCAATGAGTGGAATGGAACCCGGCACTCGTTTCCTCAGAGCAGCTGTATCCATACTTTGTTCGAAGCACAGGTTGAAAGAACGCCCGCGGCGATCGCGGTAGAGTTTCAGGGCGAGTCGCTCACCTACAGGGAACTGAATCAACGCGCTAATCAACTGGCTCATGCGCTCAGGAGTAGAGGAATCGGGCCCGACCATCTGGTCGGGGTTTGTGTCCACCGTTCGTTCGAGATGCTGGTGGGAATACTTGGCGTGCTCAAAGCGGGCGGTGCTTACGTCCCACTCGATCCGGCCAATCCCGCGGACCGCCTCGCTTTTATGATCGAGGACGCGGACCTTTCGCTGGTGCTTACACAAGAGCGGCTGGTCAACGATATTCCAGACACCGGCGCAAAGCTGGTTTGTCTTGATAGCGACTGGGCTTCGATCGAGAAAGAAAGCCACACGAACCCGGAACCGATTGCCGGTCCGGCGAATCTTGCGTATGTAATCTACACCTCGGGCTCAACCGGGAATCCCAAAGGTGTAATGATCGAGCACCGGTCGCTGGTGAACTTCACGGTCACGTCAGCGGCTGCCTATGCAATTACTCCGGCTGATCGAGTGCTGCAGTTTGCTTCGCTATCTTTCGATCTTAGTGTGGAGGAGATTTTTCCCACTCTGACTCACGGCGCGACCATCGTCTTGCGCACCGACGAGATGATCAGTTCCGCTCGCGAGTTCATGGAGTTAAGCGAGGCCTGGGGCATTACGATTCTGGATCTTCCCACGGCTTACTGGCATGAACTCTCAGACGCCTTGATCGATGTCGACCTGACTGTGCCGGAAGCGGTAAGGCTGGTGATCATTGGCGGTGAGAAAGCGGCGTTTGACCGGGTCGTCGCGTGGCATAAACGAGTGCGCAATGGCGTGCGGCTCGTAAATACTTATGGCCCAACAGAGACCACCGTAGCCGTTACGATGTGTGACCTGGCTCCGGAGGACGAGAGCCAAAAGCTGAACACAATTCCCATCGGGCGACCGCTGGCCAACACCACCGCATATATACTGGATGAAGCGCTCAGGCCGGTCCCGATCGGGGCTCCGGGAGAGTTGCTAATCGGCGGTCCGGGTGTGGCGCGCGGTTATGTGAAACGGCCCGATCTGACGAATGAAAAGTTTATTCAGGATCCGTTCAGCGAGAATCGTGGCGCGAGACTGTACCGCACCGGCGATCTCGTTCGTTACCGGCCTAACGGGAATATCGAGTTTCTCGGACGCATTGACAACCAGATCAAGATTCGCGGATTCCGCGTCGAACTGGAAGAGATCGAACAGGCACTGCGGACACAGGACGGGGTGGCGGATTGCGTAGTTGCAATGCACGAAGACAGCGAAGGTGACAAACGTCTCATCGCTTATGTGGTTCCCACGGCCGGAAGGAGATTAACTAACAGCGATTTCCGGAATGCGCTTAAGACCAGGCTGCCTTCCTACATGATCCCGGCTGCATTTGAAGTGATTGAGGCTCTGCCCCTTTTACCCAGCGGGAAGATCAACCGCCGGGCCCTGCCCGCGCCGCGCTTCACCCGCGATGATGACCAGGAAACTTTCGTAGCGCCCCGGACCCCGATTGAACGCCTGTTGGCCGCCGAGTGGTGCGATGTGCTCAAGCTGGATCGGGTCGGCATTCACGACAACTTTTTCGAATTGGGCGGGCATTCCTTGCTGGCAGCCAAGGTGGTGTCGCGAGTGCGCAGCAGCCTCGAGATTGACTTTGGCATGGTGGATCTTTTTCAGGCGCCAACTATCGCAAGCCTGGCCGCATTATTGGTCCCGCGCGGCGCGGAACATGAGCCAGAAGACGAGTTGGCGGTGCTGCTGGGAGAACTGGCTAACCTGACCGACGAAGAAGCCCAGCTTCGATTTGATCACGAAATTCAGGCCCGGGAAGCGGTCCTGGCGTAACAAGATTAAGCAGGCAAATCTGAGTATGGAAAACAGAGCGGCACATAACGAATCAATCACGCAGCAACTAGCCGGATTGTCCCCGGCGAAACGGGCACTGCTCGAGTTGCGCTTAATGAAGAAACGTCCCGCTGGAACTTCCAAGCGAATGATCCCCAGGCGGACCAGCCTCGAGCCGGCTCCGCTTTCGTATAACCAACAGGGTCTCTGGGTCCTGAACCAGTTAATGCCGGGCACATCGCTGTATCACACTCCCATGGCAGTGCGGCTGACCGGATCGCTCGATGCCTCGGCGTTGAAGCAGGCTCTGAATTCCATCGTGGCTCGTCATGATGCCCTGCGCACCACATTCACGACCCTGGACGGCACGCCTTCTCAGTTTGTCGCACCCGAAGTCACGTTAGCGTTGCCACTGTTTGACCTGAGCAATACTGCGGATGCCGACCGTGAGGCCGACGCGCAGAAACTGTTGCAGCACGAGGCTCGCAAACCGTTCGATCTATCGCAAGGGCCGCTCGTCAGGGCCCTGCTCGTGCGATTGGCTGAGCACGAGCACATTCTGTTGGTGACAATGCATCACATAGTTACCGATGGCTGGTCTCTGGGAATCTTTCAGCGCGAGCTTTCCGCGTTCTACCAGGCTGCGATTACTGGAGAGGCGGCGAAGCTACCCGACTTGGCCATACAGTATCCGGACTATTCATCATGGCAGCGTCGCTGGTTTGCGGGTGAGTTGTATGAGTCGCAACTGTCCTATTGGAAGAAGCAATTCGATCCGCTGCCGCGAGGACTTGAGTTGCCGGCGGACCATCTGCGTCAGAAGGTAAGCGCCCACCGAGCTTACCGCGGAGACCATCACACGCTTCGCCTGCCAAAGCAGCTGACCACTGATCTCAAGAACCTTTCGCAAAAGCAGGGCGTGACGCTCTTCATGACTCTGCTGGCCGCATACGAAGTGCTGTTGCAGCGATACTCGGGCGAGGACGACATCGTGGTGGGAACCCCGATGGCCGGCCGGCAAATGCCTGAGACCGAGCACCTGATCGGGCTGTTCATCAACACGTTGCCTCTGCGGACGAGTCTCGCCGGTGACCCATCCTTCAACGAGGTCCTGGGCCGGGTGAAGGAATCCGCTCTGGGCGCTTTCGCGCATCAGGATCTGCCCTTTGAACGCATGGTGAAGGAACTTCATCCAGAGCGTTCGCTCAGCCGGAACCCACTCTTCCAGGTAATGTTTGTGCTCCAGAGCGCCGAGATTCTGCCGCTCGAGTTTCCGGGCCTGGTCGCTGAGCATTTTCGTGTCGGCAATACGATGGCGAACTTTGATCTCACCCTGGATGTCGTTGAGAGAGACGGAGAACTGGTCTGTCTGTTCGAGTCAAATGCGGATCTCTTTGAGGCGGAGACGATCGTTCGCCTGATGGGGCACTTCCAAACTCTGCTCGAAGGCGCCTTGGCAAATCCCGAAGGGGTAATTTCGTCACTGCCTATGTTGACCGAAGCCGAACGTCAACAGTTGCTGGTCGAGTGGAACGACACCACCACGGATTACCCGAACCAGAGTTCCATTCAGGAACTATTTGAACAGCAGGTCCGCGACACACCCGATGCAGTTGCGCTGGTCTGCGTCGACCGGCAAGTGACTTACCGCGAACTCAACTCAAGGGCAAATCAACTGGCTCACTATCTGCGGAAACGCGGAGTCGCTCCGGATACCTGCGTCGGTCTGTGTTTGCAGCGTTCGGTCGAAATGATCACGGTGCTGCTGGGGATCCTGAAAGCAGGCGGCGCCTATTTACCGCTCGACCCGGAATATCCTCAGGCCCGTTTGGAGTTCATGGTGAAAGACGCGCAGGTCCCGGTGCTCATCACTGAGCGCGGCCTGGCCAAGAATCTCCCCTTGAACGCCGCGGAAGTGATCTATCTCGAAGAATTGCGCGCGAAGATCGATCTCGAAAGCACGGATGATCCCGAGGTCCAAACCTCCGCGGACAATTTGGCTTACGTAATTTACACATCCGGTTCGACGGGCCACCCGAAAGGTGTCGCGGTAACGCACCGTAATGTCGTTCGTTTGGTAAAGAACACAAACTATGCGTCGTTCGCGGCGGACGAAGTCTTTCTCCAGTCGGCCACGATTTCATTCGACGCCTCCACTTTTGAGATTTGGGGCAGCCTGCTAAATGGCGCCCGTCTCGCGTTGATGCCGGCGGGTTGTACTTCGCTGCGAGAGCTGGCCGCGGCTATCAAACGATTTCAGGTGACCACTCTCTGGCTCACCGCCGGATTGTTTCATCTGATGGTTGATAATCATCTCGAAGATTTGCAGGGCGTGCGCCAGTTGCTCGCCGGCGGTGATGTGCTTTCAGTGCCGCACGTGCAGCAGGTGCTGGCCGAACTGAAGGGATGTCGGCTGATCAATGGATACGGCCCGACTGAGAGCACGACCTTTACTTGTTGTCACACGATTACTGATCCCGGGGTTGGTTCAGTGCCCATCGGCCGGCCGATTTCAAACACATCGGTCTACATTCTGGACCGCGCGATGAACCCGGTGCCGGTCGGCATCGCCGGCGAACTTTACGTCGGCGGCGATGGGGTTGCGCGCGGCTATCTCAACCGGCCCGAATTGAATGCCGAACGCTTCGTTAGCGATCCGTTTGCTAAATCGGTCGATGCGCGTCTTTATCGTACCGGCGATTTGGTGCGTTACCGGAAGAACGGTGAAATCGAATTTCTTGGCCGTATAGACAATCAGGTTAAGGTCCGTGGATTCCGGGTTGAACTTGGCGAGATTGAGTCGGCTTTGGCCGAACACCCGGCGGTTCGTGAGGCTGTCGTAGTGGCGCGCAAGGACAGTGGTGACAAACATCTGGCAGGGTATCTGGTTCTCTCGAACGGCGTGAAACCGTCGATCGATGAAATCAGGCAATATCTCAGTGAGAAGCTGCCCGAGCATATGGTCCCTTCCGTTTTGGTGGTGCTGGAATCATTGCCGCTGTCACCAACCGGGAAGGTTGATCGATTGGCCCTGCCTCCACCAAATGATCTGAGGCCGGCTACGTTGAGAGGCTTCGCTTCAGCCGCGGATGCGCTCGAACTGAAGTTAACCAGGATATGGGAGAGAGTGCTGGGCGTTCATTCAATCAGCGTCAACGATAACTTTTTCGAACTCGGCGGCCATTCATTACTTGCGGTGCGACTGTTCGCCCAGATCGAAAAGTCGTTCGGGCGCGACTTGCCACTGGCAACACTGTTTCAGGCGCCGACGATCAAGCAACTGGCGCGGGTGCTGCGCGAAGAAGGCTGGCCGGCGCCCTGGTCATCGCTCGTTGTAATTCAGGGTGGAAAAAGGCGAATGCCTTTGTTCCTGATCCATGCGGCCGGCGGGAACGTGCTCGAGTATTACGATCTGGCTCGGTTGCTGGGTCCGGATCATCCAGTTTACGGGTTGCAGGCGAAAGGACTGGATGGAAGAGAGGAACCGCACACGAGTATTAAAGCGATGGCAGCGGCCTATCTGAAAGAGATGCGCGAAGTGCAGCCCGAAGGTCCGTACCTGCTCGGCGGCCGGTCGTCGGGCGGTACAGTCGCGTTTGAGATGGCTTGCATGCTCGCGGCCGAAGGGCAGCAGGTCGCTTTACTGGCCCTGCTCGACACCTACCCCGCCGGCTACTTCAAGCTTCTGCCGGGATCGGGATCGTTGGGTCAGAGAGCGAGGCGCTACGGTCGCAAACTGAATTCGCATGCGATGAATCTGCGCGAACTGAGCCTCGCGA
Source organism: Pyrinomonadales bacterium (assembly GCA_038230715.1). Taxonomy (GTDB): domain Bacteria; phylum Acidobacteriota; class Blastocatellia; order Pyrinomonadales; family Pyrinomonadaceae; genus UBA11740. The sequence continues at coordinate 12,124 of JBBRMS010000029.1, read as the reverse complement.
AACAACTGACGTACCTATTTGGCAAGCTCAAATACGCCCCCGAAAAAACCCGGCATAAACTTTACCGGCGCGCTTACAAAATTTATCAGCAGTTCGGCAGACCCTTACCCGCGGCTTTGAAGAATATCGAGGAGATTAATTTCGCGGCAGTAAAAGACTATGTCCCTGGAACCTTCACAGGAGATGCGACTCTTTTTCTGGCGACGGATCTGACCGCTGACTATGATCTGCGCGATGGTTGGCGCGAGCTGGTCGCAGGACGTATCGAAGCTCACGAAATCACCGGCGACCATATCAATATTATTAAGGAACCACATGTGGGCGTTCTGGCTGAGAAGCTTCGGGGTTGCCTGGACCGCGCCCAGGGAACTCATGCACGCGCCCGCCGTGCTGCTTAGCTGTTTAGCGAGGGGCGAGTCTTGAACCAGCGGGTTACTGGGGGCGCACGCTCTTCCAGTATTGACTGGCCCTCATCCAGCCAGACTCACTCTCCGGCCTGATCTTCTCAGAATACCTGGAAACCCTGGCTGTTTGCGCCTTTACTACAATTATGTCAGGCCCGGTGTATTCGCTGTGCGTACTGCCGCGTAGTCAACCCGCTGAGGGCAATAACAAATGAAACGATACCTCTGGTTGTCGCTGGTGTGCCTCTTCCTGGTGATCTTTCTCCCGGGCCGGACTTCCGCGCAATGTTCAGGCGAGCGCTGGAACGTGAAGATTGGCAAGGATCCGGACGTAAGTCTGGTTAATCTGAGCTCGACCACCGCGACCACTATCGCGGCCCTGCAAGGTATCTCCCAACCGGGCACGCTCCCGGATAACGGGCGGATCAGCCCCACTGAAACCACGACGTGGGTTCTAAATGTCACCCTCGTGAAATATGCGAAGTCGTTCGATTCCGACTATCACATGGTTTTCAGTGATAGCGCCGGACGGACCATGATCGCAGAAATCCCTGATCCGGGGTGCGTCGGTTCCGGTAGTCCGTTTGCCGCCGGCATAGCGCATGCACGCGCGCAGTTCGATGCGAGGTTTACCGCCACCACAGCCTTTCAAAGCGCGAATGTGCCGGTGCAAATTACCGGCGTGGGATTCTTTGATTACTTTGAAGGGCAGGAAGGCATAGCGCCCAACGGCATCGAGCTTCACCCGATCATCGACATCATCTTTGGCCCAAACTTCTCGTTGTCCTCATCAGCGTCGACACTAACGATTCCGCAGAGCAGCGCAGGATCCATAACAATGAACTCGAGCATCTCCGGCAATTTCAATTCGGCGATCGCGTTTACCGCATCGGGCTTGCCTTCCGGAGCGACCGCAAGTTTCAGTCCGGCTTCGATCGCGGCACCCGGATCAGGCTCAACCAGTCTAACTATCTTACCCGGCGCGACCACTCCTTCGGGTACATACAATGTTGTCGTTAGCGGCTCCGGCGGCGGGCAAACGCGTTCGCTCACGATCAACCTGACGATCACGTCCGCCGGCAGCACGACTCAGCAATTGCTCGCCAATCCCGGCTTCGAAACTGGGTCCAGTAACCCGGCGCCGTGGACTGTGTCATCGGGAGTGATCGATAACAGTGGTTTCGAGGCGCCGCATACCGGATCATGGAAAGCCTGGCTGAACGGCTATGGCGCGACCCATACCGATACCCTGATGCAGCCGGTAACGATACCCTCAACGGCGAACACTGTGACGCTCTCGTTCTGGCGGCACATCGACACGACCGAAACGACCAACAGCAAAGCAAATGACACGTTAAAAGTTCAGGTGCGCAATTCCTCGGGCGCAGTCCTCACGACCCTGGCCACATATTCAAATCTGAACGCGGCCGCGGGCTACAGTCTGGTTTCGTTTGATCTCACTGCTTACAAGGGACAAGCGATTCAAATCTATCTGGTAGGCACGGAAAACCAGACTCTGAAGACGTCTTTCGTGGTGGATGACTTTGCTCTTGATGCTACGACCTCAGGCGGCCCGACAGCGGATTTTGCGATCGCTGCCGCGCCCACGTCCTTGACGTTAACAGCCGGGAACTCTGCTTCATCAACAATAAGTACGACGATATCGGGAAGTTTCAACTCAGCTGTGTCGCTTTCCACGTCAGGCCTGCCTGTGGGCGCGACCGCGGCTTTCAGTCCGACATCCATTGCCGCACCCGGTTCGGGGTCGTCTACTTTGACAATCTCGACCGCAACGTCCACCGCCGCCGGATCATACAGTGTCGTCGTCAACGGGTCAGGAGGCGGTCAGGCTCATTCGGCGACGATTTCTTTGACGGTGAATGCAACCGGAGGTGGCGGTACTACTGCGCAGATAATTGGCAATCCGGGATTCGAAAATGGTTCGACTAATCCTGCGCCGTGGACAGTCTCATCTGGCGTGATCGACAACAGCACTTTCGAGGCGCCGCACGGTGGAGCCTGGAAAGCATGGCTGAACGGTTATGGCTCAGTTCATACCGATACGCTCTTTCAACAGATCAGCATCCCGTCAACAGCGACGATTGCCAGCCTTTCGCTCTGGAAACATATTGATACCACTGAGACCTCGAGCACGACGGCTTATGACACACTGAAAGTTCAGATCAGGAACTCTTCGGGAACGGTCCTGGCGACATTGGCCACGTATTCTAATTTGAATGCCGCCGCGGGATACACGCAGGCATCGTTCGATTTATCAGCCTACAAAGGACAGACGATTCAAATCTATCTGGTGGGCACGGAAGATTCGAGCCTGAAGACTTCTTTCGTGGTAGACGACTTTCTGCTTAACGTCACGACCCCTTGACCGGCAATGCGGCGCTTTCGAAAAAGGAAATTATGAAACTCAAACTGGTTCTATTACTGATTCTGGCAGGCTCGAGCGCCTTACACGCGCAACAGCAAAAGTCGCGTGAGAGCGCTGCAGATCAGTCGCAGTCCGTGACCAACGAGGATCGAGGGCGGGCCTACATCATCTCTGGCGATACGGAATTGATTCCGACGCTGGGAAATCACCACGGTCTTGTTGAGCCGCAGCAGTATAGTATTTTTCTGGGCAAAGGCTGGGAGTCATCCTCTCTGCGATCGCGCGAGCCGGAACTGGCGAACCTGTTGGCCCACATAACCGATCAGGCCCAGCTGAGTGCCCTGGACGAACGCGGCGTGAAGAACTTTTTCGCAGCCACGTCCCAGACTGAGAAATTCAACGACATCGCGGGCGGTCGAGTTGTCTCTGATTTGGAAATCCAAAGACAGCTGTCAGGCATGATCGCTGACAGCTCGGTCCAGAGACCGAATGCAAACACGATTTACGTGATTTATCTAAGTCCGGAAATTCGTTCCACTCTGGGTGAAATGATTGCGGGCAAGCACTACCTTGCTTACCGGAACTTCTTCAATGCCTCAGGCAACAGGATTCAGTACGTGGTGGTGCCCTTTGAGCAGGATCAAAACACCGCCTATCAGATTGCCCTGCGGGCATTCCTGGCGGCGGCGCTCAACCCAAATGGTTCGCGCTCGTAGCCAGAACCATTGCGCTTCTCTTTGCGACTTAAGGTTTGGCCCTGGCGCCTTTGCGTGAAATAGTACTGGCCAAGAATGCATTTCACGCAAAGGCTCAAAGAGTTTCTTAAGGCGCAAGGGAAAAGTAAATCCGGATTGTTCCATGGCTCGCCGATGTTCCTGCCGCTCATCTTTCTGATTACCCTCCTGAGTGGTTGTGCCCCAGACTCCAACTGCAAATTTGGCGCGAACGTGGCCCGCGCTTCCGCGATTTCGGCAGGCGTGGGCGTCAATATCCATTTTACCGATCCAAAGCCGGGTGAAATCAAGATGATCGCCGATGCGGGCTTTCGCTGGATCAGAATGGATCTCAAGTGGGATGTCACCGAGCGCGAACAAGGCCGGTATGACTTTGGAGAATACGATCGACTGATGAAGGCTTTGGACGAATATAAGATTCAGCCGCTCTTCATTCTCGATTACGGAAACCCGCTTTACGACCACGGCCTTCCTCCGCGAACGGACGAAACACGAAAGGCATTCGCTCAATGGGCCGTGGCCGCGGCCAAACATTTTTCCAATCGCGGGGCGATGTGGGAGATATACAACGAGCCAAACAACTCGATGTTCTGGCCGCCGCAGCCAAATGCAGCCGAATATACGGAACTGGCCATCGCCGTCGGCAAGGCTTTCCGAACGGAAGTCTCGGACGAGAAGCTGATCGGGCCGGCGGTTTCCCAGATCGATTCCGCCTTTCTCGATACCTGTTTCAAAGCCGGCTTGCTCGATTATTGGTTCGCGGTATCTGTGCACCCCTACCGCCAGACTGATCCCGAAACCGCGGTGCAGGAATATTGCCGACTCAGGAAACTGATCGATGCCTATCGATTTCGCAGCGGCAGCGATCGCGACATCCCGATCATCTCGGGCGAGTGGGGCTACTCAGCTGCCTGGCGTGGCATGAGTGAAGAGAAGCAGGGCGCTTTGTATGCGCGTGAAATGCTGACAAACCTGGCTAATCAAATTCCCATTTCGATTTGGTATGACTGGCGGGACGATGGATCGGATCCCAAAGATGCTGAACATCATTTCGGCCTCGTTCGAAATACTCATCAAACAGGCCAGGTTCAGCCCTTCGAAGCGAAGCCTGCATATCGCGCGGCAAAGACGCTCAGCGCATTCTTCGCCGGGTATGTCTTCGAGCAAAGAATTTCTGCGGGCAGGGATGACGATTACGTTTTGGCTTTCGTCAAAGATGGAGTGCGTCACTTCGCCGCCTGGACCACTTCATCCGCGCCTCATCGCATCAATCTCTCGGTGGACAAGAGTCAATTCAACTTCATTCGCCATACGGGGGAAGCCGCTGGTTCCGCTGCGACCAGCGAAACCGGTCTTTCAATCGAAGTATCGATGCAGCCTGTTTACTTTAGCCGATGAAGGAACGTGGAGTTGATAGCGTTTGCGCCTCGCTCCGTTAGGAGCGAAATATTTATAGCCCGGCGAAGGCTGTTTGAATGTAGATAATCTGGTCCCTAAAGGGACGAATCGCTCCCTGGATTGAGCCTGCACCGGATGATACGACGGCTGTCAATCCAAAGCTCATTGCAACTCGAGTCGGCTAGCTCCGCCCTCCCTTGCATCGTTTGGTTTTCGTACTCCGCTTCATCTCCTTTGAGACTCTCCCGTACGGTCATTTCAACCCGGGGCTGGAGTGTGGTAAAACTTAGCTACAAACTGGAGCACAACTTACAGCTTTGCGCGCTTTTGAGACGCGCGGCACTTTGGTTGCCGTAGGGAGAGCTCAAAAGGCGGGGATGGTTTCGAAGGAGGGGACTAGTGAGCAAGAAACTTTTGATAGGCGTCGTGATCAGTGGGCTAGTGCTTTTGGCGGCAGCCTGCAGTTCATCGACCGACACGAACACAAATACCAACGCGAATGCGGCTGACACCGCGACCACAACCACAACCGGGCCGGACGATACAGTGGTGACCACTACCACGGACACGAATGGCGTCAAGACTGAGACCCGGACCTTCAAGAATAACCCGCGCGTTTCTAAGGTTGTGGTAACCACGCGTGCCGGAGTGCGCACCGCCAAGGTCTATTCGGCTAACGGTGAAGAGAAGGAAGTTAATTCCGATAACCCAAATGTGCTGCAGGCGAGCGGTGATTCCATCGCCGATGCGGCCGGCTGGGTTAAGGATAAATCGGTGACTGCGGCGGAAAAGACCAAAGAAGGCGCCGAGACGGTAAAGGACAAAACCGTCGATACCTCAAAGAAGGTGGCCGACAAGACGGTCGATATAGGCAGGGACGTGGTCGACAAATCGAAGCCGGTAGTTAAGAAGGTTGGAGACAAATCGGTTGACGTCGGCACGACTGTAGTCGACGCGACCAAGTCGGGCGCCAAAAAAACCGGCAGGGCGATCAAGAAAGTTATCAATCCATAACGATTCAAATTCATTGGCGCGGTGAATGGGAGAGCGGTCATTTGGCTGCTCTCTTTTTTAGCGACTCAGCCACGGAGCGAGGGCATCCCGTCGGCCAGCGGAAAAGACCCGCTCTGCTTCTAACAGAAAGGCGCTGCAAAGGTGCGTGCCTTCGCTCAGTCCTCGCAAAGTCTCCCTAGCATCCCCGCGCCTCTCACTGTTATCATTCTGAACCTAAAGCCACGGCCGAACCTTAATTGGTTGGGATTCAAACTTATGAATGACTCAAGCCGCTTTACCATCATCTGTCCCTGCTGTGAGACGACCCTGAACATCGACGCCGAGACCGGAGCGCTGCTCTCGCATGAAGAGAAGCACAAAGCCATCGGTTCTTTTGAAGACATGGTCAAAGATTTGGACAAGCAGAAGCAGACCCGCGAACAGATCTTTGCGCAGGAGATGAGTTCGCATAAAGATCGCGGTCGGCTGCTGGAAGAAAAGTTTCAGGAAGCCAGGAAAAAAGCTGAGAAAGATACGAAGATCTACCGGAACCCACTGGATCTTGATTGATGTAGCGCAGGCCTTTAGCTTGCTCGCGCAAACTAAAGTTTGCGCTACTAAAAGCTTCGTCCAAAAAAGTGTGACTCAATAACCTGGACGACCAGGGGCCCGAAGGGCCGAGATGGAAATAATCACAACCGTAAGGCCGTGGGCCAGGGTCATCAGCATGAAGAGAGCGCCGCAGGTGCGGCACGAAAGAATTGACGGAACCGAATTATGCCGGCCTCTTGCCGCAAACTGTCCTAGACAGGTAATCATTCCGACGTTTTGGGCAGAGCAGGCATTAAAACATAGGAGCCTCTGAAGTATGCGAAATCGTTTTCTTCTGACTTTGTTGGCTGGCCTCGTTATCGCTCTGCTCGCAGTTGCTGCCGTTCCGCAAACAAAAATGCCGCAGATGAAGTTTCGTGAGCGTACGCTCCCGAACGGCATGCGCGTGCTCAGCGTGGTGGACAAATCCAGTCCCACCGTAGCGATTAACGTTTGGTACCACGTCGGCTCGAAAGACGATCCCGAGCAGCGCAGTGGGTTTGCTCACCTTTTCGAGCACATCATGTTCAAGTCCACTAAGAACATGAAAGCGGAGATGATGGATCGCCTGACCGAGGATGTGGGTGGCAACAACAACGCCTTCACTGAGGATGACGTGACCGTCTATTACGAGGTGGTCCCTTCGAATTATCTCGAGACATTGTTGTGGGCCGAAGCCGAACGCCTCTCGGGATTGACTGTGGATGACGAGAGTTTTCACTCTGAGCGAGATGTCGTCAAAGAAGAGTACCGATCGAGCATTCTGGCTCCGCCCTACGGCAAGTTCTTCTACGTGATGCAGCAGAAGTCTTTTAGCTCGCACCCATACAAGCGGCCGACTATCGGCAGTATTGAAGATCTGGATGCGGCCACCACCGATAACGTGAGGAAGTTTCACGATACGTACTACCGCCCTGACAACGCCACGCTGCTGGTCGTCGGCGATTTTGATCCCAAGCAGTTTGATGCCTGGGTCGACAAGTACTTTGCGCCAATTCAAAAACCAAATCTGCCTCTGCCCCGCGTTTCGGTGACAGAAGCCGAGCGCACCGGTGAACGGCGCTTCATTGAATACGGAGCGAATGTGCCTTTGCCGGGTGTTGGCATCACGTATCTGATCCCGTCCGAGAAAAGCGCGGACGCCGAGGCTTTGACGTTGGCTGACATCATTCTCTCTCGCGGCCGATCCTCGCGGCTTTACCAGTCACTGGTCTACCAGCAGCAGATAGCCCAGAGCGTGAACGCGAACGCGGATCTTAAAGAAGATGCCGGCCTCTTCCAGGTAACTGCGATCGTTGCAGCGGGCAAGAAGACCGAAGATGCAGAAGCAGCACTAAAAGCCGAGATCAAGAAATTGCAGGACACCCCAGTTACCCCGGCTGAGCTGGAAAAAGCGAAGAACCAGATTATCACCAGCCAGTTGCGCCAACGCGAAACAAATAACGGGAAGGCGAACGCTTTGGGTCAGGCCGCGGTCCTGCTGGGTGATCCGAATCGGGTGAATACCGATTTGGATAAGCTGCAGGCCGTTACTGCCGCGGACGTGCAACGCGTTGCTAATAAGTACTTCACGGAGCGGAACCGCTACGTATTCATCTATCTGCCCGAGAGCGTGCGTCCGGCGACGGGGGCGAACAGAGTTCCTCAACCGGTAAACTCGACGAAGGGAGCGAACGCGAAATGAAAAGGAATCGAATTATGAAACGACGCATGCTCGCCTTTTTACCTTTTGCACTTCTTTCTGTGGCCGCCAGCGTATTTAGCCAGGCGCCACAGGCCACGCCACCGCCACCGAGTGCTCCACGAACCGTTCAGCTTCCCAGACCGGTCGAAAAGACTCTGCCAAACGGTCTGCGGGTGGTTGTCGTGCAAAGATCGCAGGTCCCTTTAATCAGCGCGCAGGTTTTGATTAAGAGCGGCGGGGAAGTCGACCCGGCTGATCTGTCGGGGGCGGTTGATATGATGGCGACGCTCTTGAGCAGGGGCACCACGACGCGCAGTGCTACCCAGATCGCGGAAGCGATTGAAGCTCTGGGCGGCACTATCAATTCAAGCGCGCGTTGGGATTCGTCGGTGGTGGGGCTCGACGTGATGTCGGCGAGGATTGGGCCGGCCATGGAAATCATGGCGGACGTGGTTCGCAATCCGGCTTTCAAGGACGAAGAGATCGATCGTTTGCGCCGGCAGTATCTTAATAATCTGAAGGTGTCCCTGGGTCAGCCCGGCGCCGTAGCTCGCTTTGCGGCCGCGCGTCTCGTTTATCGTGATTCGCCGTATGGTCATCCGCTTTCAGGAACCCCCGAGACGTTGCCTCGCATCAAGCGCGAAGACATAACCCGCCTGCACAGCATGTTATTTCGCCCCGACAATGCAATCCTGGTAATCGGCGGAGACATTTCGGCGGCGGACGGATTTGCTATTGCTCAAAAATATTTCGGCGACTGGGAAAAGCCGGTGACCGCAATGCCGAAAATGGCCTTGACAATCCCGCCGAGTGAGCCCGGCAGCCGTCGCATTTTGGTGATCGATATGCCGGGCGCCGGCCAGGCAGCGGTCTACGCAGTCCGAAGCGCGATTAATCGTAGTAGCCCCGATTACTTCCGGGGCATTGTTTCGAACGCGATTCTGAGTGGCTATTCGGGTCGGCTGAATTGGGAGATTCGCGTCAAGCGCGGCTTGAGCTATGGCGCGGGTAGTGCGCTCGATACTCGGCGCGCCGCCGGATCGTTCACCGCCTCAGCCCAGACCAAGAACGAATCCGGCGCCGAGGTGGCTACCCTTACGCTGGCGGAAATCTCGAAACTGGCTTCGGGAGATGTGCCTGACTCTGAACTAACTACCCGCAAGGCCAGCTTGAATGGCGGTTTCGCTCGCGGGCTCGAGACGACCGGAGGCCTCGTCGGTCAGGTGAGCGCGCTGGCAATCTACGGTGTGAGTTTTGATCAGATCAATCAATTCGTCGGCAGTGTCCAGGCTGTTAAGGCCGATGATGTGAAAGCCTTTGCGGCCAAGAATCTGAACGTCGATAGCACCAGCATAATCGTGGCGGGCGACGCCAGTAAGTTTCTACCAGCGCTACAGAAAGCATTTCCCCATGTGGAAGTGATTAAGGCTAGCGAACTGGATCTAAACAGCGCGACGCTCCGGCGGGCAGTAAGCAAGAATTAGAATCCTCTGCGCGATCCCTATGTTCCCCTGTACCTCTGTAGTAAGTATCGATCGTTAGCCACAGCAACACAGCGGGCCATAGAGCAAGCACAGAGAGTTGAAATCTGTAGATGCACCCAAACCTTCGCTCCTTCCTCGATCTCCTTCGCCGTGAAAAAGATCTCGTAACCGTCGACACCGAAGTCGATCCCTACCTGGAACTCGCCGAGGTCCATCGCCGCGTAATCGAGCAGGGCGGGCCGGCCATTCTCTTCAGACGAGTGAAGGGAAGTCGTTATCCCGTGGTCACGAATCTGTTCGGCACAGCGAAGCGTATCGAACTCGCCTTTGGGCCAAAGCCCGAACAGTTCGTCAAAGAATTGGTCGCAGTCGCTGAATCACTCTTGCCGCCAAAACGGAAAGAGCTTTGGAAACATCGTTCGTTGGTTCGTGATGCGCTTAGGCTCGGCACGAAGAGCGTTCCCAGGGGGCCAGTGACTGAGGTCGTCGATCGACCGGGCAGACTGGATGAATTGCCGGTGCTGACGACATGGCAGGAGGATGGCGGACCTTTTCTCACGCTGCCACTGGTCTATACCGAACATCCGATAACGGGGAAGCATAATCTCGGCATCTATCGCATGCAGATCTACGATGCAGAAGCGGCCGGCCTTCATTGGCAGATTCAGAAGGGAGGAGGGTTTCACTATCGCGCGGCGGAAGAATTGAACCGTCCCTTGCCGGTGACGGTGTTTCTCGGTGGGCCACCCGCTCTGATGATTTCTGCAATCGCGCCTCTGCCTGAAGACGTGCCTGAATTAGTTTTGGCTTCGCTGCTTCAGGGTCAAAAACTGAAGATGGCGAAGAGTCCGGCCGCCGGCCACCGCCTCGTCGCCGAAGCTGAGTTTGCACTCATCGGCCGGGCCGAACCTCATGAGCGCAGACCGGAAGGACCGTTCGGTGATCATTATGGCTATTACTCGCTGAAGCATGAGTACCCGATCTTTCACTGCGAGGCGATTGCCCATCGTCGTGACGCAATCTATCCGGCAACCGTGGTCGGCAAGCCGCGGCAGGAGGATTTCTTTATTGGGGACTATTTGCAGGCGCTGCTGTCGCCGCTCTTTCCCCTGGTGATGCCCGGCGTCCGCGACCTGTGGACCTATGGCGAGACTGGCTTTCACTCCCTCGCGGCCGCTGTCGTTCGTGAGCGTTACGCGCGCGAGGCTTTGGTCTCAGGCTTTCGCATTCTCGGTGAAGGGCAGCTAGCGCTGACAAAGTTTCTGATCCTGATCGATACTCCGATGGAACTTCGTGATTTTCCAAGGGTGTTGGAACATGTCCTGGCGCGGGTGCGCTGGGAGTCGGATTTCTTCATCTTTTCGAACACGTCGATGGATACCCTGGATTACACCAGTGGCAAGGTGAACGAAGGCAGCAAGGCGATCATCCTTGGTCTCGGCGATCCGGTGCGCGACCTGCCAAAAGAATTTCGCGGAGAGTTACCCAGCGGAGTTACGCAGGCAGAAGTTTTCTGCCGCGGATGTCTGGTGGTCAAGGGCGCGGACTATTTATCAGAGCCTGAGCAGGCGGCGCGCCTGGCAAAGGCTGAAGCGTTTGGCGAATGGCCCTTGATAATCCTGCACGATGATCCGAGCGTAGCGCATTCATCTTCCGACTTTCTGTGGTCGACCTGGACCCGCTTTGAACCTGCCGGCGATGTCTATGCAGCCGAAACTAAAGTGGTGCGACATCATCTGGCTTACCGTGGACCGGTGGTGATGGACTCCCGCAAGAAGCCGAGTCTGCCGGATGAGCTAATCGTGCGCGACGACATCGCGGCGTTGGTCGACCGGCGCTGGCGGGAATACTTTCCGAGCTAGATTAAGTGTTTTTCCTGGGAGCGCGGACGTCTCATGCACACAGCACCCGAGGCGCTGGTCGTCTTGAAAAGCGTTTTTGCGCCGGGACGCGGACGAGATGTCCGCGCTCCCGGCAATCTGCGGGCGCACTTCAAATATGGGCATTGTCTTCGTCATCGGTGTTCTTATTTTGTTGGGGCTGGTCCTGCTTCTGATTCGTGAAGTGAGAAGATCACCGGGCCCGATGCGTTGGGGCAAGCGGCCGGTGTGGAAGAAAAGAATTCGCATCAGCTTCGTTGTTCTGCTGCTGATTTTAGCGGTGCTGGGATTCTGGGTCGTCCTGATCGAGCCCAACCGACTCGTAGTTCATTCAGAAACAATCCAGATCGAGAGTTGGCCTGTTGAGCTGAGCGGACTTCGGATCGCGGTCATTTCTGACATTCACACAGGGGGACCCTTCATCAACGACCAGAAACTTCGGGACATTGTCGGGAAGACGAATGCGCTCAAGCCGGATCTGATAGTTCTGCTCGGTGATTACATGTCGAGCAATACTTGGCACAGTCATCGAGTAGAACCCGGTGTCACCACTGCCGCTTTGAAAAACCT
>JBBRMS010000028.1:0-45202 GCA_038230715.1 Pyrinomonadales bacterium | reverse complement strand
TCCACGTCGTGTATGGCGGCAATCTGGACCCGCTCGTCGCGCGCCAAAATAGCGGCGTGAACTCCGGCAATGTATCCGGCGCCGAGAAAACCGATCTTGATTTTAGTCATAAGGCCCTTTGACTCCCTCTCCCTTTGGGAGAGGGTCGGGGTGAGGGTCTGACCGCATACCCTCGCTCACCTACAGCCCGAAAATTGCATCGTGCCGTAGGCACGAAATATTTATAGCTCGGGATTTTGTTTTGAATCTCAGCTCCGTAGGAGCGGAACATATTGCGCTCCTATGGAGCTCGGGTAATTCGGGGCGCCGGAAACTATAGACATTTCGCTCCTACGGAGCTGAGAACTGAAAGCGCGTCTATAAAGCCAGAACTCGCTCAACCGCATCCTTCGCCTCGCGCGCCAACTCGAACGGATCGCGCTCCCAGTACTCGGGCCGGAAGACCTCGACACTCGCCACCCCGTCGTAACCGATCCGTTTGAAGGCCTCGATCATTTCCTTGAGCTTGAGAATCCCCAGACCCGGCAAAAGGCGTTTGGCATCCGTCAACTGATCGAGCGGCAAATTCTCTGCGTCGTTGATGTGAAAAATGAACAAGCGTTTGGGATCGAGCGCGTCGATCATTTTGATGGTTGAACCACCCGTGTGAAAGTGAAAGCTATCGATCACCAGACCGATGTTGCGACGGTTAACTTTCTGCACAATCTCATCGGCCAGCTCGAGGGTCTGTACGCTGCAGTCATTCTGGCCCAAAAACTCAAACGCGAGAGCGACATTATGCCGCTCAGCGATCGAAGCCAGTTCCCGCAACACCCCAACCGTCACCTCGATCACTTCATAGCTGCTTAGACCCCCGGGCGGAAACGTCCCCGGCACGACCACGATGTAAGGGCAGGCGATCGCTTCGGCCACCGCCGCCAACTCTTCGCACTCTTTTCTGATTTGGGCGTAGGCCGGCGCGTCCCGGAAAGTGATATGTTCGATCGAATTGATGCTGAGCGGTTTCACCCCGCTATCTTTGAAAAGGGTCTTCAGATCCGCCGCCGAATGGGTTTTGAGAAACTCACGCAGCTTGGCCGCCCAGATCTCTACGTAGTCGAAACCGGCCGCGGCCGCCGCACGCACATCGGTCTCGAGATCGGCCTTCATGGTAGTTGCGCCGTTGAGTGATAGTTTCATTTTGTTTTGCTGGCACACACTTGAGTCTGGATTCGGCTCGGGCAATGGAAGTCACCACCACCCGCCTGAACGGGTGGGTACGACCAAATACCATCGCAGGTCGACTCAAGGATCCACCCGCTCACGTGGGTGATACTTACCTCGATCCCCTCGCCTGAGCTTGCCTCAAACAAATGCGCTTTAGCAACATCAGACGCACCTCGGAGATTGCCGCCGGCTCAGAGACCCTAGTCAGACAAAGAGAATCGCAGTAAACTCGCGCGTCGAACACAGGGAACGCAGGGCGCCCGCGTTCCCTGTAATAACTCGCTAACTCGGTCGGACCAGTTCAAGCCACCAAGACAGGAGAATTCGGATCATGTTAAGGAAAAAACTTTCACTCGTTCTGCTTCTTATTCTCCCTATTGGCGCCGGCCTGTTCGCCCAAACATCGAAGCGCCCACTGAAGCTGGACGACCTCGCGCGTCTGCGCGACGTGCGCGACCCGCAGCTTTCGCCTGACGGGCAATGGGTGGCCTATGTCGTGTCGACCACCGATGCGAAAGACGACAAGAGCAACACGCACATTTGGCTGGTCGGCTATGACGGGAAGAACGATCGGCAGATCACGTTCAGCAGCGACAGCGAAAGTTCGCCGCGCTGGAGTCCGGATGGTAAGTATCTCTCGTTCACTTCGTCGCGACCGGGCAAAGCAAAGGGCAGTCAGGTGTGGCTGATGGATCGGGCTGGTGGCGAGGCTTATCAATTCACCGAATTGAAAGGACGGCTGCAGGGTTTTGAATGGTCCCCGGATTCAAAACGCCTCGCCCTGGTGATTGGTGATCCGGATCCGGAAGCTGAGGCTGCCGCGAGCCCGGCGCCCGGCCCACCGAAACCTCCGAAGCCAATCGTTATCGATCGCTATCGTTACAAGCAGGACGGAGCGGGTTACCTTTTATCAGGACGACATAGTTACGTCTATCTTTTCGATGTCGCTGCTAAAAAGCTTGAGCGGCTGACTAAGAGCAAATGGGACGAGTCTTCACCGTCATGGTCACCCGACAGCAACCGGATCGCTTTCATGAGCAACCATGCTGACGATCCTGATCGAGATCCGTCGGCACAACTGTTCGTCGCCGACGCCACCGCCGGCGCGACCGAGACACAACTGACGACGGCAGACAATCGCGCTTCCCGGGCGCGCCCGGAGTGGAGTCCGGACGGAACGCGGATAGTCTTCACCGAAGGCGACGAAAAGAAATTCGGCGCTTATAACATGGAGCATTTGGTGGTGGTGCGGGCTGACGGCAGCGCCGCGCCCGCGCGACTAAAAGCCGTCGAGGATCTCGATCGCGGCGTCTCCGGGGTGCGAGTGAGCGCCGACGGTCAGTCAGCAAATGCTTTGGTTACCGACGACCGCTCGGTCTATCCGATTAGCATTAAACCAAACGCGGTGACGCGGCTGCTGAATCCTCCGGTGGTGGTCTCGAGTCTAAACAGCGGCGGCGGGCACACCGTCCTGCTTTCCGGCGACGACACGAAAGCGACGGAAGTGTACGCGATGGAAAACGGCGCGCTGCGTCAGCTGACTCATCAGAACGACGCCCTCTTTGCTGAACTGCAAATCGGCACGACTGAAAATGTTGAGTTCAAAAGCAAAGACGGCACTGAGGTGCACGGCCTGCTGACTTATCCGGTTGGTTATGTACGAGGGACGAAGGTACCTCTGTTGCTCCGCATTCACGGTGGACCGAACGGGCAGGATCAGCATTCGTTCAGCGTCGAACGGCAGGTGTTCGCGGCGAATGGCTACGCAGTTCTGGCCGTGAACTATCGCGGCAGTTCAGGCCGCGGCCAGAAATATTCCCGAGCGATCTTTGCTGATTGGGGTCACTACGAAGTCGAAGACCTGCTCGCCGGGGTCGATCACGTGGTGAAGATGGGCGTCGCCGATCCGGATCGTTTGGGTGTCGGCGGATGGAGCTACGGCGCGATCCTGACCGACTATATCATTGCCAGCGATCCGCGTTTCAAGGGAGCGACCAGCGGCGCGGGCACTGCCTTCACAGTAGCTTTCTATGGCACCGATCAGTACATCATTCAATACGACTATGAGATTGGGCCTCCCTGGAACCCGAAGTCCTGGGAGACTTACCAGAAGATCTCCTACCCGTTCCTGCACGCCGATCGGATCAAGACGCCGACGCTGTTTCTTGGCGGCGAACGCGACTTCAACGTCCCCGTCCAGGGCGGCCAGCAGATGTATCAGGCGCTGCGCAGCCTCGGCGTGGACACGCAACTAATCATCTATCCGAACGAGAATCACGGCATCCAGCGGCCGAGTTACGTGCGTGATCGTTACGAGAGGTATCTGGCCTGGTATGACAAGTACGTCAAGAAGAATTCAGTGCCGGTTAAGAATGTAGCGGAGACGAGTGAGCGATAACGGCGGCTCGGCTGCGGCTCAATTGATAGGAGCGCTCTGTCGCAATAGGTGCAATGGTTCATCGCGGACATGGCGGGCCGATCTTTCAAGTAGGAACGGATCGGGCCTCGCCCGCTTGGCGGACAGGATGTCGCGATCCGGGAACAGCTTAATTTGAGATCATCAACTGCTGGGCGCGCCGAAGATATCTATTCGCCTGGCGCCAGTGAATCGCCACCGTGTAGGGAACAGTATTGGCCAAGGCTGTGTCTGTCTCGGTGAAACTGTTGGCTCGCGAGGCGAGGGCTGAGACGTGCACCACGCGCGGTTGATCGATCTTCTGCCACCAGAACTCGCCGTCGCGATAAGACGCCAGCGCGTTATCGAGTTGGGCCCTGAGCTTTCCTTGCGGCAAGCGCTCCAGGAGCGGCTTAACTTCGGCCGAGACCTCGTTCAAGTCTTTTCTAAAGGCCTGATATGAAACGCGCGCGAGTCTGCCGTTCGCTTCAAACTCTCCGAGCGAACGGTAAACCAGCACATCTTTCTCGAGACGCCGCAGCGCCGCTATCGAGCGCGTTGCCAGAGTCCCTTCGTCGGGAACCTCAGTTTCAATCACCGGTTGCGGGGTTGAGACCTGCTTCACGCGCGAGACCGACTGAGCATACGCAGCCATCGGAGCGAAGAAGAGACTGGTTAGTAGGGCAAGAGACGATCGTTTCATGAACGTAGATCCTCGATAACCTGGCCGGCGATACCCGCGTACCACCTGATCCGATTTGGATTTGAATCTGCTTCCGTTGCATGAGTTATAAAGTCGCAATATGATTCCGTTTCCGATAGCGGCCCAATCTCGTTCTCAGTTCAACCCATAATTCGGGCCGCTCTGCCATAGTCAAAACAATGGCCAACGTGTTCACGACAGCAATACTCAGGATCGTTCTCACATTCATCGTGGTGTTTCTCCCGGTTGTGCCCCTGTTCGCCCAATCCAAATGCCTCACTGAGGAACAGGCGAAGGCAATGCTCGCCCGGATGGAGTCGCCGCAAAATGTGACCTTCAACAAGAAACTGCATGACGAACTGCGGAAGCTGGCCCTCAAAACCGAAACACTTTTTTACAACGGTATCGAAAAGGATCTTGCCGATCAGGCTTTCACCAAACGGGTTGGCGAAGCCAGGGATCGAAACAACGCCCGCCTTTGTCAGATCCTGAAAGAGTTTGGCTGGCCCTCTTCGGCCCTGGTGGGCAAGGACGGAATGAATGCGGTCTTTTATCTAATTCGGAACAGCCGGCAGTTAGACCTCCAGCTGGCCTTGCTGCCAATGGTCATCGCCGCGGTAAAGCAAGGAGACGGAGAAAAGCACCAGGTGGCCGATCTGGTCGACCGCATCCGCGTCGACCTGGGAATGAAGCAGTTGTTCGGTACTCAGGTAAAAGTCTCTAACGGATTTCTGGTGCTGACTCCGATTGAGGACGAAGCGCATGTCGACGATCGGCGGAAGCAATTCGGGATGTCGCCTCTGGCGCCCCACCTCCGCGAGCTTCAACGCCAGTATCAAACACCTCTCCTGCGGGCAGTCGCGCCCAGCCAGCCTCTGGCAACTCCGCTGAAGCGAACCCTGGATCAGACTATGGCGAATGAGCTCGACCCCGCCTTGTTTGATGAAGCCGACGTGGTGCGCGTGGATACGAGCCTGGTGAGCCTGAATGTGAGCGTCTTTAATTCCCGGCTCAATTCGTTTGTCGGCGCACTGGAACAAAAGGATTTTAAGGTTTTTGAGAACGGGCACGAAGAATCGATCAGTTATTTTGCAGCGACGGATGTGCCTTTTGATTTGGTTCTCTTGATCGATCTCTCGGGTTCGACGGCGGACAAACGGGACTTGATTCGCAAGTCGACACGGCGTTTCATCGAAGCCGCGCGACCTTCCGACCGCTTGGCGATTGTCACTTTCGCCGACACGACTGAGGTAGTAGCTCCCTTGACGGCAGATCGTGCGAAGTTGATCGAGGGCGCGAATAGCATCCAGGGATCTGGCGGCACGCGGCTTTGGGATGCGCTCAAGTACACGCTCGATCAGGTCATTGGACCGAAGACACCCGGCCGGCGGCGGGCAATTGTGCTGATGACCGACGGAGTTGATAATGCCCTGGGTGGGGGCGACGTCGGTTCGGAAATCAGCTTTGCCGATTTGCTTGAAGCGGTGCGTAAACGCGACGAATTGATCATTCCGATCTACCTCGACACTGAAAGCGATCACGATTTCCTGAGTAGTTACGGTAAACGGATTTTTGAGAACGCGCGCAAAACCCTCGCGCTGTTGGCGCAGGAAAGCGGTGGGCTCTATTACACGGCCCGCAAGATCACAGACCTTAACGGCGTTTACGATCAGGTGATAAATGATCTGGGAAAGGTTTACAGTCTCGGTTACAAACCGACCAACGAAAAGCGCGACGGATCATGGCGCCCGGTACAAATCCAAATGGTCGATCACTCCGATCTGAAAGCTCGCGCCAGGCCGGGGTATTATGCTAATTGAGATATCGGATTAAGACGTTGTCGAGTTTTATACCGCGAAGCGGTTGCAGCCTCCTCAAAGACTCAGACCCGGGACAGCCGAAGCGGCAAACCTGGGCTGGAGGCCGCAATCCTTCACGATATCTATCAGAGAATTCCCTTAGCCAGTAACTTAGATTTGAAACTAAAATAAGTCTGTATCACCGAGGACAAAAAGATCATGACTGGACAACCACTCGAATCAGAATACGCGCCGGACTACAGCGGCTATGTCGGACAAGTGACTGAGCACGACATCATGCCGGTGCTGCGTTCGCAATTGGACGCCCTTGACGTTCTGTTGGGCAGAGTAACGCCGGAACACGAAACGTTTCGCTATGCCGAGGGCAAGTGGAGCATCCGCGAAATGATCGGCCACTTGATTGACGGCGAGCGCGTATTTGGTCATCGCGCGTTCTGCATCGCTCGCGGCGAGCAGCAGAACCTGCCGGCCTTTGAACAGAACGATTACATTGCGACTGCACCTTACGATCGGATCGAGCTGGAAGATCTGTTGGCCGAGTTTCGACTCGTGCGTTTGTCGAACATTGCCATGCTGCGGACTCTGGATGAAACAGCGTGGTCGCGCGTGGGCACCGCCAACAGCAACGAGATTTCGGTGCGCGCGCTGGCTTTCATCATGGCCGGACACGTGCGGCATCACATGGAAGTTTTGAGGGAACGATACCAGTTGAACGCGTGACAAGGATTAATGGATCGCGGACATCCTGTCCGCCAGCGTGTATAGCACGCTCATACCATTCAGCATAAAACCAGCTCGCGCTTCGCGCTCAGGCGGGGAGGATGCCCGTTATCCGTCTATGACAAAATTGATTCCATTAGTCCTGGCAATTTTCCTTGGCTCTCCCCTTGTCGCCGCCGCTCAATCCCCGGTTCGCGACTATCGCCAAACTCACGAACGCCAAATCCTGGATGAGTTCACAAACTTACTCGCGATTCCCAACGTTGCTTCTGATCGACAGAACATCAGGCGCAACGCCGAGTTCATTCTCGAGATGATGCGGCGCCGGGGTCTTAAGCCACGCCTGCTGGAAACCTCTACCAAAGAATCGCCGCCGGCTGTTTATGGCGAATGGAGCACGCCGGGGGCGACTCATTCAGTGGTTCTCTATGCGCATTACGACGGCCAGCCCACCGATCCAAAGCAGTGGAACGGGACCCTGCCGTGGCAACCAGTCTGGCGATCGGCGGCGCTGGAATTGGGGGGCCGGATAGTGACGCTGCCGGCTAACTCTGATCCGATCAACCCTGAATGGCGCCTCTATGCGCGCTCGGCTTCGGACGATAAGGCCGGCGTCGTTGCGATTCTCAATGCCTTTGACGCCCTGAAAGCAAAAGGCATTACGCCATCGCTCAATATCAAATTTATTTTTGAAGGTGAAGAGGAAGCCGGCTCGCCGCATCTCGGTGAGATCATCGACCTCAATAAAGATCTGCTTGCAGCCGACGCCTGGATCATCTGCGATGGTCCGGTGCATCAGTCCGGTCGCAAGCAGGTCGTCTTCGGTGTACGCGGCGACCTCAACCTGGACCTGACTGTCTTTGGCGCGAAGCGACCGCTGCATTCCGGGCACTATGGGAATTGGGCGCCAAATCCGGCGATGACCCTGGCGCGCCTGCTGGCTTCAATGAAGGACGATGCGGGCCGCGTCACCATCAGTGGCTGGTACGCTGGCGTCGAACCTTTAGGTGAAGCCGAGCAGAAAGCGATCGCCGAGGCCCCGGCTTATGACGACGAGCTGCGTTCACAGCTGGGTTTCAACCGTGCCGAAGGGGCGGGCAAGAGTTTGCTCGAACTGATCAATCAACCTTCACTGAACATCAATGGCCTGAGCAGTGGTGACGTCGGCGCTTTGGCGAGAAACGTTATTCCCACCACTGCGACCGCGGTGCTCGACTTAAGGTTGGTGAAAGGCAATGACTATCGGCGCCAGGCGCAGCGGTTGATTGAACACGTCCGCAAGCAGGGCTTCTATGTCATCGATCGCGACCCGACTGAGGACGAACGCAGACAGCACCCGCTGATTGCCAGAATCAACATTCGCTCCGGGGGTTACAATGCCGAACGCACGCGGATGGATATTCCTATCGCTTTGGCTGCGGTTACCGCAGTGCAGGCAACTTCCACCCAGCCTATCGTCCGGCTGCCAACCTCTGGCGGCAGCTTGCCGCTGTCGATCATCACCGACCACCTGCGCACAGTCACGATGACGGTGCCGATTGCCAACTATGACAATAACCAGCACGCCGAGAACGAGAACCTGCGGCTGCAGAATCTTTGGGATGGCATAGAAACCTGGGCGGCGATTATGACCATGCGACCAAAGTTCTGATGTGGCATCTGCGTCCGCCGCGTGTATGATGGAGCTTCGCCCTAATTCCAAATGAGCATCCAAATGAAAACCCCCTGGTTGACGAAGGCTACCAAAACACTCTCGCTCCTGATTCCGCTTTCATTGCTAATCCTGATCAGCTGCTCGATCGCAGCGGCCCAGGGCGGCGGCAAGGCCGAGCCGGGCCGGATTGAGTTTAAGCGCGGCACCACGAGTACAACCATTAGCCACACGCTGCGCAGCGACGAGCAGGTCGAATATGTTCTGAGCGCAAACAAGGGGCAGCGCTTAACTATCAGGTTGACCTCAGTGCCGGCAAAGTCGTCGGTGTTTCAAATCCTCGGCGAGAACAACGACACGCTAGGGTTGGAGTACGACGCCAACTTTGATTATGCGGGCGTGCTGCCTAAGACTGGTGATTACCTCATCACTGTACGGCGTCCGGCTGAGGCCAAAGGAACGTCTCGATATAAGTTGACGGTTACCGATCGTTGACGCCTTCAGGCTTTAGGTAATGCGCTCCGGCATCACGGGCCGGCAGAAATCGCAGTTGAGTTGGGGCAGTGACTGAATAAATATGCGAAAGATCATCGTCTACATCGCCACCAGCGCCGACGGCTACATTGCCCGCCGCAACGGTTCTGTCGACTGGCTGGACCGCCCGCAGATCAAAGGCAACTATGGCATGGGTGAATTTGCTCGGGCCGTTGATACGGTCATCTGGGGACGGAAGACGGCAGGCCTGACCAAAGAAATGGGTGGTCAACTAGGCGGGTTCGACCAGTCGGTAAAGAACTACATCTTCTCGCGACGGCCACCGCGAAAACCCGTAGCCGGAGCCGAGTTCGTCAAAGAACCGATCCCCGACTTTGCCAAACGTCTGCGTTCGTTAGCTGGCAAAGATATCTGGATGATGGGTGGCGCGGGAATCATCGCTTCGTTTCTCGATGAAGGCGCGATCGACGAATTCATCATCCACGTGATTCCCACCCTGATCGGCGAGGGCATTCCTTTGATCGCTCCCAGGCATCGCAATGTGCCTTTGAAGCTGATTTCGTGTCGCAGTTTTTCTGATGGAGTCGTGCGGCTGCACTATGCGGTCGACACCGGCAAGCCCAAGAAGGCTTCAAAGAAAGAGTCGGCTTGAGGTTCGACAGGATTTACAAAATTTACAGGATAATTCAAACCAAAATCGATTCGGCTACCCTTACATCTTGTTAATCCTGTAGCTCCTGTCGAATGCTCTTAAGCTTTAAGCTTCGGCCGGCTTTAACTTCTTCGGCGGCTTCTTAGCCCCCTTTGGATCCGGCGGAGGCTCGTCATCGGTCTTAGTCATCCGGTTGATGATGAACTGCTGCAGGAAGCCCACGATATTTCCCACCAGCCAGTAAACCAAAAGCCCACCCGGCGCACTCCACAAAATATAGAGCATCATCATGGGCATGCCCACCGCCATCATTTTGCGCTGCATCGGATCGGCGGAAGGCTGTGGCGTCATCAATTGCAGGACGATCATTGAGCCGGCAAACATCAACGGCAACACGCGCAGGAAACCAAAGATGTAAGGCTCAGGACCCGACAGATCCGGAATCCACAGAAACGACGCCTGGCGAAAGTCGATCGAGATGGTGATCGCGCTATAAAGGGCAAACAGAAAAGGCATCTGAATCAGCAGCGGCAAACATCCACCCAGCGGGTTGGCTTCCTTCATCAGCCGCAGTTGCTCCATCTGCAACTCTTTCATCCGCGGGTCGGTCGACTTCATCGACTTCAGCTTTTCCTGCAACTCCTTCATCCGCGGCGCGTACTTCTGCGCCTTTTTCATTTTGCGTGAGGATTGCCACTTAAGCGGGAAGAATAGCGAGTAAATGAAGATCGTGAACAGGATGATGGCGACGCCATAACTGCCCGTGACGCGCTGCAATCTGTCGATCGCAAACAGAATCGGAACGGCGAGAAAGCGACGCATGCTGCCGAGGAAGCCGAAGTTGATCGCTTCGCCCAGATCGACTGCCGGACCTCCCCTGGCGATGTCCTCGCTGGCCGCTTTCAGTAGCCGATGATCCTTCGGGCCAACGTAAATCTGGGTCTTCGCGCCCTCGGTCGATACCGGCACCAGGCCGGTCACCAGATAGCGCTGCTCAGTCTTGCCGTCCGCCTTGTGCTCGAATTGGACGGTGCGGTACTCGAGTCCAGAGATGGGCTTTGACGGCACCGCGATCATCCCAAAGTAGGTGTCGTCCACCCCGGCCCACTGGACATTGCCATCGACCATCTCGTGATCGGCAGGCTTGGTCACCACGGACTTAATGCCGATGCCTTCAAGTATCCAGTTGACCGTCCCGCTGCTTTTGCGATCCGAATGAACGGCGACGGAATTGATGCGATGCACCTGGCCGTCAACCACCGCCACGCCTTCCGGAGCAAACGAATAAAAGGTGTAGTGATCGATGCCCTGATCGCCGATGTTCGGGCCGATGGCGAGCTGCGCTTTGGGTACCGGCTGATTGTTGCGCGTGAGCTTGAGTTCTATTTCCGCGATGTAACGATCGGCAAAAAACGTCATCCGCTTGTTTACGTCCAGCCCGGTCGCATCGTCATGAACAGTAAACTCAATCTGCTTCGATCCGCTGGGAACATCCACAGTCGCATCGCCTGTATCAGAGCTGGTTCCGGAAGCCTTGAAATTCCGGTTCGCCAGTAACCCGTCCACAGTCGCATCCCCAGTGACAATTTGGAAGGTGCGGAAAAGCTGATCGGGGGCTATGCCTGATGGCGGGGTCAAAATTAATTCCAGTGGCTTTGGATTGTTCGTCGTCGAACCGATTGCATTGAGCTCCCGCCAGGTGCCGTCGCTGCGTCTCACCCTCTTTACAATCCAACTGGTAGCGACTGCTCCATGGGTGTCGAACGTCGCCTCATAAAGCGGCGTGGTGACCTTCAGCTTGCGGGGCTGTACGCCATCTGGCGTTGGCGATGGAGACGCTCCCGGTGATGGCGCCGGAGACGGCGCGGACTGGACTGAAGTCGGGGTACTGCTGGCTGTCGCTTGTGATGTCGGTGGCGGAGAACTTTGGGCAACTACCGAAGTGTTCGCGTTGGCATTTGCGTTTGGCTGCGGTGGCTTTGAGAAGAAGAGGTTCCACAAAATCAGGACCGCCGCTGAGGCGACCAGGGCCACAATGAATCTTTGTTGCTGTTGCATTCGAGTCGATCTAAATCGTTTCTTGGAGTGCCCTGACTTGTGAGCGCCTTGAGTTCGGCGCGACTAGTCACGCCTTTTAGAAAGCGGCGACGAGTCGCCGCACTCCATAACTACTTCACGGGATCATGCCCCCCGGCGCAAAACGGTTGGCAGCGCAAAAGCCGGTACACGGCCATGCCGCTTCCGCGCAGAGCCCCATGGCGCTCAATTGCTTCACGCGCATATTCGGAACACGTCGGAACAAAACGACAAGACGGCGGCAGCCACGGCGAGATTACGACTTTGTAAAACTTCAAGAGCGAAATAAGAATGACGCCCATCGGCTTAATAACGTGCGACAAACTGAAGTTTCATACAACCTCATCCGCTGCGCTGTTCGGCCTGGGTTACCTGCGCGATGATCTTACGAAACTCGCGAAAGCGTTGTTCCTCGTCTGACACCAGCAGCGAGCGTTTCGCGTTCAAGACCCAGTCGTATGTCTGCTGCAGACCCAACAACTCGGCGCCGCTGCGCCGAAAAACTTCACGAAGTAAGCGTTTGGCCCGGTTGCGTGCGACAGAATTTCCAATTGCTTTGGTCGAGGCCGTCACACCCAAACGGTGTTCAGCCACTTCATTCTTGCGCAAAAAAGCGGCCAGCAGCCGGCCGTTATAGCGTTGCCCTTCGGCATAGACTTTTTGGAAATCGGACCGAGCGCGCAACCGGCGCCGCTTTGGCAACGCCTCGCTCACTTTTACCGGTGCGCGATCAAAACTCGGAACCAATGATTTTAGTAATGCGCCGGTGTAAGCCGCTTGCGGCCCTTGGCGCGGCGGCGTTTGATCACCAGGCGACCATTCTTGGTCGCCATGCGCGCGCGAAAACCGTGCGTCTTGGCACGACGGCGATTGTTGGGTTGAAAGGTTCGCTTTGGCATAGATAATAAATCCCCCGTCTAAGGAAAAGACTTAGCCTAACGGCGCGGGTGTTGCGATGTCAAGGAAGGTCGCAAGGCTCCTTGACGCGTCGCAAAATCGCGTGTTAGCCTTCAAGACTTTTGACAGGTGCATGTAGCGCAGACTGCCAGTCCGCGCCCGCTGGCAAGGTTGCGCCAGATTCCCCAGTTCCGAAACAAGCGTAATGGTCTATCCGCTCGGCTTTGCCGAAAACTCAATTCAACTTGTGCCTGACGGCACGATGCTGCTGCATGTCCTGATCATCCTGGTAATGGTCTATGTGCTGAACGCGACCTTATTCAAACCCATCAATAGGATTCTGGCGAATCGCGAAAAACGCACCCGGGGTCGTATGACTGAAGCCCAGGAGATTATGGGCAACGTCAGCGCCAGAGTGTCGGAGTACGAGCGTGCCCTGCGCGCCGCGCGAAATGAAGCTTACGCTTACACTGAACACGAACGGGCGGGAGCCATGCAGGATCGGCAGAAAGCCATGGATGAAATGCGCGCGCAGTTGGCGGCGACGACTGCCGCGGAAAAGGGGGCCATCAAAACCCAGGCTGACGCGGCCCGCGTCGCCCTGGAAGCTGATGCCCGCCGGATTGCCGTGGAGATCGGCTCGCGAGTGCTTAATCGTCCCATTACGAACGCGGATTTGAACTGAAGATGTTTCTTTCCTTTATCGTCAATAATTTTTTCCCGGCTCTCTCCGGCGCGGAAACCACGCCCTGGTGGAACTATCCCGGCTTCGAGCTGTGGAAGTTCGCCAACCTGACGGTGTTTGTGCTGGTGATGCTTTACATCCTGACCAAAAAAGCCAAGCTGGGCGAAGTGTTTCAGAGCCGCCGCGAGAGTATCAAACTCGAGTTGGCCCAGGCCCAGCAGGAACGCGACGCTGCCCTGGCGAAATTAAAGGAAGTCGAAGAGCGTCTGGCGCGGCTGGATACGGAAGTGGCCGGGATCAAAGAGCGCTCGGTCGGTGAAGCTGCAGAAGAACGTACGCGCATTGCTCGATCGACTGAGACCGAAATCACCAAACTGAGCGAGCAGGCGACGCGAGAAATCGAGAGCGCCGGCAAAGCTGCCAAAAAGGAACTGCGTCGCTATGCGGCGGAACAAAGCGTCCAAATGGCGGAAACGATCGTCCGGCGCGAAATGCGACCGGAAGACGATGCGCGCCTGATCGCAAATAACATTGAAGAGCTGGGAGGTGCGGCGCAATGAGTGTCCAGACGGTCGCACGGCGTTATGCCTCGGCGCTCGCAGATGTCGCGTTGGAACGCGGCGAGGCTACCGAGATCCAGGAAGAATTGATTACCTGGGAGAAAATATTTCAGGCGAATCCCATGCTGGAAGACGTGCTGCGCAATCCAACTATCGCGTTGGAACAGAAGCGGGTAGTGTTGACCAAATTGATCGAACGCGCCAGACCGCTACCAGCCACGGCAAATTTTTTGAAAGTCCTGCTGCAGAATCAACGGCTCACCGAACTACGCGAGATCAACGAAAAGTTCGCTGAGCTCCTGGATGTGCGCGCCGGAATGGTGGCCGCCACGGTCACTACCGCCCGGCCCGTGCCTGAGAACGCCCAGCAGAAACTGCAAGCCAAGCTGATGACGGTAACCGGCAAAAAGGTCCGCATCAACTTTGCCACCGATCCGGAATTAATTGGCGGTCTAGTGACGCGCATCGGCTCAACGGTTTATGACGGTTCAGTAAGAAATCATCTGCAGCAGATCAAAGTGAAGATGGTGGGGTAGCGGAGAAGCTCGGGATCAGCTAAAAAAGGTGCGCAAGGCACAATAGTTTTCGACTCTCTTGTGCTTTTTGAACCTTTTCGCGGCTAACTTTTGGAAATGACTCATGGAACCAATTAAAGCAAACGAAATTAACGAAATCATTCGGCAGCAGATCGAGAACTTTGAAACCGGCGTGACTGTCAGTGAGGTCGGCACCGTGATCAAGGTCGGCGATGGTATCGCCGAGATCCATGGCCTCGAGAAAGTTATGGCCGGCGAGCTCCTGGAGTTTCCGCACGAAGTGCGCGGCCTGGCGCTGAACCTGGAAGAAGACAAGGTCGGCGCGGTGTTGTTCGGCGACTTTCAGAAGATCAAGGAAGGCGATCTGGTCAAACGCACCGGCCGCATCATGCAGGTTCCGGTAGGCCAGGCGCTGGTTGGCCGGGTGATGGATGCGCTCGGTAATCCCATCGACGATCGCGGACCAATCCTGACCGATGAGTACAACGCTGTCGAGCGCATCGCGCCCGGCGTCGTCGATCGACAACCGGTGAAAGAGTCTCTGCCAACTGGTTTGAAAGCCATCGATTCCATGGTGCCGATCGGACGCGGCCAGCGCGAACTGATCATCGGCGACCGTCAGACTGGCAAGACGGCTGTGGCTGTCGACACGATCATTAACCAACGCGGGAAAGACGTCATCTGCATCTACGTCGCGATTGGCCAGAAGGCTTCGACCGTCGCCCAGGTGGTCAAGACATTGCAGGACTTTGGCGCGATGGATTACACCATAGTGGTTAAGGCGACTGCTTCCGATCCGGCAGCCATGCAGTTTCTGGCCCCCTACTCGGGCGCAGCAATGGGTGAATACTTCCGCGACCGCGGCCAGCACGCCCTGACTATCTACGACGATCTTTCGAAGCAGGCCGCCGCTTACCGCGAAATTTCGTTACTGCTGCGGCGTCCGCCCGGCCGCGAAGCTTACCCCGGCGACGTATTCTATCTGCACTCGCGTTTGCTCGAGCGCGCGGCGAAGCTATCGGATTTGAAGGGCGGCGGGTCGCTGACCAGTCTGCCGATCATTGAAACGCAGGCCGGTGACATCTCGGCCTACATTCCGACGAACGTGATTTCGATCACTGATGGACAGATCTTCCTGGAAGGCGATCTATTCAACGCCGGCATTCGCCCGGCCATCAACGTCGGTAACTCAGTCTCGCGCGTCGGCGGCGCGGCCCAGATCAAGGCCATGAAGCAGGTCGCCGGCAGCTTGCGTCTCGACCTGGCGCAGTATCGCGAGCTGGCGGCCTTTGCTCAGTTTGGATCGGATCTGGACAAGGCCACCCAGGCACAACTCGCTCGCGGCCAACGTCTGACTGAAATCTTGAAGCAGCCACAGTATCAGCCGATGGACGTCGAGAAGCAGGTACTGATCATCTGGTCGGCCATCAACGGCTTTACCGACGATGTGGCGATCGAAGACATTCGCCGGTTTGAAACTGAACTGCAGAGCTTTATCGAGAATTCGCATCCGGGCGTCCTGCAAAGGATTCGCGAAAAGAAAGCGATCACAGACGAGATCCAGCAGGATCTCGAACAGTCCCTGAAGGACTTCAAAGATCGCTGGGCTGATTCGGCCAAAGCGGCAGCAGCAGCGTAATGGCAAACCTCTTAGACATTCGCCGGCGGATTAAGTCGGTCAAGAACACGCAGCAGATCACCAAGGCCATGAAAATGGTTTCGGCGGCCAAGTTGAAGCGCGCGCAGGATCGCGTGATCAACGCGCGCCCGTTTGCCAACAAGATGACTGAAGTCCTCGCATCGCTGGCGGCACAGATACCGGAAGACTTTCATCATCTGCTGCTGGATGCGCGCGGAGACGAACGCTATCTCGTCGTACTCGTCACCGCCGACAAAGGCCTGTGCGGTGGCTTCAATACCAATCTGACCAAAGCCGGTCAGGTCTTTCTCAAAGAGAATGCCGGAAAGAACGTCGAGATGCTGGCCGTAGGCCGGAAGGGACGCGATTTTTTCAGACGCCGCACCGGAATTGCCGGTGAGTATGTAGGCTTGACTGGAAAAGGGCGCATCGATTTTTCGGAAGCGCTGGAAGTGGCCCGCGACGTGGTTAAGCGCTTTACTGAAGACGAAGCCATCGACAAGGTCTTTCTGATTTTTGCCGAATTCAAATCGGTCCTGAACCAGCGCATCGTCGTTGAACAGCTTCTGCCAATCTCTCGCACTGCCGATGAAACGGAAAATCCTGAGGCCGCCACCACTCAGGATTACATTTACGAACAGCCGCCGGCGGAAATTTTTAGCCGCCTGCTGCCGCGTCTGGTCGAGACGCAGATCTTCCGGGCCCTGCTTGAATCAGTCGCCTCCGAACAGGGCGCGCGCATGACAGCTATGGACGCAGCTTCAAAGAACGCCGGCGATTTGATCTCTTCGCTGACGCTCAACATGAATCGCGTGCGCCAGGCGGCCATCACCCGGGAAATCATCGAAATCGTTTCCGGCGCTTCGGCCCTGTAAAAGCAGGCAGTAGCCCTACCGTGAGGGAGGCTCAAAGGCAAAACTCACCCTTACCTCAAGGCCAGTAGCTATTACTCCGCCGCAAGCCGCAGCCATCGATCCTATCGAAGCGTTGCGTTACGAATAACTGGGAACATATTCAACTCAGCCGACGATTGAAGCTGGCACGAGCGGACCAATGAAATGAAAAGTTATTCGAATTTAATCACATTGATTATGGTTTTCACACTTTGGCTGGGACTTATACTCGGGTGCAACAAAAGAAAGAAATTCACCGGGCAAGCCCCCGCCGTAGTTACGAAAGCTACTGAACTCACAAGCCAAACAGATACCGGTGTCAGTACTAGCTGTAGTATTGATTTTACTTACACAGTCAATGGCAGAACTTATCAAGCTAGTAGCGAAAACGGTTCCTGTTACCTGAGGGGAATTGGAACTCAAGGCAAAGCCTGTTATACGCCATCAGAGCCGCAATTGGCGTATTTTGCGTTACCAAATGAAACCTGCGGAAAGTGAAAGTTAGTCAACTCGCAAAATCAAAGCAGAAATCAGCAACTCAAGCAATTTCTTGGTTGGTACTCAATCCCTTATGAGGTGACCGGTCCCTCCTGCGTTCGGCATCAGCTTCAGGCAAAAACTTTTGAGCCCCAGCGGGGCGACATACATATCTCTCGGGAGCTAGCTCAAATATTCAAGGCGTCTGCTACTATGAATATTTCGCTCCTGACGGAGTTTCGACTCCTGATTTCCTGGAATGAGTGCATCGACTGAAACAGCAGGGATTGTTAAGCGACGACCGCAACATCGCCTCTCGCGCTACGGTCCGCTGATCATTTGGGCGACGCTAATATTTATTGGCTCCGGCAATTTGTTGTCGGCTCCGCACACGACGCTATTTCTCGTCCGTCCCCTTCAATGGCTGTTCCCTCATGCCAGCGACGTAACGCTAAGAGCTCTTCATTTCATACTTCGCAAAGCCGGTCACTTTACTGAATACGCGATCCTGGCCTGGCTGGCCGCGCGCGCATTCCGGACTTCATCGCGCGAGATGCTCCGCAGCCGCTGGTTCTGGGTCTCTCTCTTGCTGGTGGTTGCCTATTCGCTTAGCGATGAGTTCCATCAGAGCTTTGTCCCATCCCGCACCGCTTCGATCTACGACAGCCTGATCGATTCAATGGGTGGACTAGCGGCGTTGGCGTTACTGGCGGTTCGTCAAGGAAGCAAGCATCGACAGGGTTTACCGGATTAGCAGGATTTGCAAAGGTCAAGACCATCGAGCGGCGTGCAAGTTCGCCTTAAGTTAATCTTCTTAATCCTGTCCCATTAACCATCCAGGTTGAACACCGCCCGCGTTTTGACCGTATAATACCTGCGGCCCGCGACCGAATTTGCACCGGGCCGAAAAGGAGATAGAAAACAAAATGGGAATTCTTGACCGGCTCAGCCCGAGCGCGCAGTTCATAGAAGTAGTTGAGTGGCTCGACGACTCGAGCAACACGATGCTTTATCGGTTTCCGGTTCACGATCAGGAGATCAAGAACGGAGCGCAGTTGATCGTGCGCGAATCGCAGGCATCAGTCTTTGTTCATGAAGGTCAGATCGCCGACGTCTTCGGCCCCGGCCGTTACAGCATTGACGGCGGCAACACGCCGATTCTTTCCAAGCTCGGCGCCTGGAAACATGGCTTCAACTCGCCTATCAAGTCAGAAGTTTATTTCGTCAATACCAAACAATTCACCGATTTGAAGTGGGGCACTTCGAACCCGGTGATGATGCGCGATTCAGATTTCGGAATGGTGCGACTACGCGCCTTTGGCATCTACTCGATGCGCGTCGCAGATCCGCGTGAGTTGATTAAGCAAATCGCCGGGACCAATTCCCGATTTGTTACCGAAGACATCGAAGGCCAACTGCGCCGCACCATGGTCAGTGCTTTCAGCGACTCTCTCGCGGAATCAAAGATCGCTGCGCTTGATCTCGCTTCGAACTATGACGAGCTGGGTGGCTTTGCCCGGCAGAAGTTGCAGGACGAATTCAAATCGCTCGGCCTCGAGCTGACCAAGTTTATTGTCGAAAATATTTCACTTCCGGAAGAAGTCGAAGCGGCCATGGACAAGCGCACTTCAATGGGCGTGATTGGGGACGTGAACCGCTATACCCAATTTCAGGCTGCCGACGCGATGCGTGATGCGGCCCAGAATCCTTCGGGTGGCGCGGGACTCGGCGCGGGACTCGGCGCGGGCTTTGCGGTTGGCAACATGATGGCGGGATCGATGACTGAGGCAATGAAGCGGCAGGGCGCAACCACTTCCGGCGGCGAGGGAGCTGGAGACACGGCTAAATGTATTAAGTGCGGTGCAGCCATGCCGGCCGGCTCCAAGTTCTGTAGTGAATGCGGCGCTGCGCAGGGGCCGGGAAAATGCTCGAACTGCCAACACGAACTCAAACCCGGGGCGAAGTTCTGTGACGAGTGCGGAACCAAGGCTCCCTAATCAAGCGAGTAATCCAGTCAGGTTTCGAAGCCGGGTGCGCTGAGGTGCATCCGGCTTTTTTGCACCTTTTCCCAAATGGTCGATCCACGATTAGCGGGTTACAGAACCGCGCGCCGCGTGACTTCGACAGAGCCCAGGCACCATTACTTTCCTATCCACTCACTCGCGAGCAATCCGTAGACGATATGAACGTCGAAGTGATCCAGGCGCCAACGTACTTGCCGCACGACACCTTCTTGAATGAAGCCGAGCTTCGGATTTACCTCAAAAGTGTGCGACGGAGGTCTGAAGGGCCGAAGCTTGGCCAGATCGATTCAAGACGAACTTTGGCAGTGTCTCAGTCTTTGTAGTTTCTCGTCACCATCTCATCACCAACAAGAAACATTCAGCGCGACTGCAGGACCTCGCTGATGTCGAGCAACTCGAATTAAGAGATGCTTAATTGCCCAATTCAAGTGGACGGGCTGCGCGGGCCGGCGGACAGGGTACTTCGGGCTCCATTTTGCGAGCCTACCTGCCTTTGGGTTTGTATCGTTCGATCAGCATATCCTGCCGGCTCGGTTCTTTGATCTCGCGGCCGTGGATCATCACGTGCTCCACGCGAGTTGAGAACTCGAAAGGATCGCCGCTCCACACCACCACATTCGCGTCGCGGCCGGGTTGTAATGAACCGATGCGATCGCTCACCCCAAAGACCTCGGCCGGTGTCAGCGTGACGGCGCGTAAAGCGTCATCATGGCTCATGCCGTAGGCCACCGCATTACCTGCTTCGTATTTCAGGTTGCGCGCGTTGAAGCGCGAAACGTCCGTCCCGCTGGTGGCGATTATCACCACCCGCACGCCCGCTCGACGCAGCAAGCCGGCATTCTCCTGTCGCTGATTCAGCGCCGAAAATGACGCTGGAATATTGCTCATCGCGCCGGTCATGACCGGTACCTTTGCAACCGCCAGGCGATCCGCGCTGAGCCAGGCCTCGGCCCCTCCGGTAATTATCAACTTCAAATTGTAGTCGCGGGCGAGCGCGAGAGCTGCGTCGATCTCGTCCATCCGGTTAGCTTCAACTATCAAAGGCATTTTGCCGTCGACTACCGGAATCAAGGCTTCCAGATCGGCATTTGTAATGTTCAGCGAACGGCTGGCGCCTTTCTCGTAATCCGCCCGATGCATCTCATAGAACTTCACATCGTCGAGCAGCGCGCGCAACTTGCTGATCAACTCTCCGCGCGCGGTAACCCCGGCACCGGATAAATTGTCGACCTGGGCCACCATCGCGACCGGCGCTTTACGGATCATGTCCGTGGCATGGCCGGAAACCAGATCGATGACTGCCGCTTGTCCGGCAATCAGGCCGCCCTGGGGCGCAATAATCGCGCTGGTGATCCCTTCGTTGCGGGTGGGCCCAATCACCGTCGAAGCCGGATTCAGTCCGTCCCAGACCCGAAACGCAGCTGCGACGTTATTGGCGCCCTTCGCCGTAACATCATTAGTTTCCTTAACCTGATCGACCTCGATCACGCCCAGTTCTGATTGGGCATTGATAAAGCCGGGGGTGACGACTTTGCCGGTCGCATCAATTCGGGTGGCGCCGGCAGGCACGACGACTTGCGTACCTAAGGCTATGATCACGCCATCGCGAATCAGCACGGTGGCATTTTGGATCGGGGCGCTGCTCACCGGGTAAACGGTTCCGTTGGTGATCGCTATCGTTTGCGCGGCCGTCGAGCCGGCCGCCGCCAGAATCAAAATCGCGCTCAGAAGCATTGTTCGCATCATTGGTTCCCCCGCACGTTGCCCAGTTCAAAGTCAGTGCGCCAAAGCTCTTTTGGATCGTCTCGATCAAACAACAGAGCTCCGTCGATCCAAACTTTTTCAGCCTTACTATAAATGCTGAATGGATTTCCGGACCAAAGCACGACATCAGCGTTTTTGCCGATCTCAATCGATCCGATTTTGTCGTCGAGCGCGAGGGCCCAGGCCGGATTGATCGTCAACCAACGAATCGCCTGGTCTTCAGTGACGTTGATTCCGGCGGCGCGGCCGGCGTACATCGCTTTGGCAACTTCCTGATTAAGACGTTGAGCGCCATCCGCGCTGTCCGAGTGGATCATGGCGCGCGCGCCGGATGCATCGGTGATCGCTAGGTTGGCTTTGATCGAGTCGTTGGATTCCATCTTGAAACCACCCCAGTCCGCCCACTCCGCGGCACCGGTGCCGTTGGCTTTCAAGAGATCAGCGATCTTGTAAGCCTCGACTGCATGATGAAAGGCGCGCACCTGATAGCCGAACTCTTTGGCGATGTCGAGCATCTGAGCCATCTCGTCGGCGCGATAGCAATGGTTGTGGACCAGGATGTTGCCGCGCAGAACTTCAGCGAGAGTTTCCAGTCCCAGGTCGCGCGCCGGCGGGTCACCCTGGTGCGTCGTATTCCAGGTGTCCCACTTCCGCCGGTAGCTTTCTGCCTGAATCCAGGCGGCGCGATAACCAGCGACGTTGCCCATGCGCGTCGACGGTCCGCGGCTTTGATAGACGCGTTTGGGGTTTTCACCGCAAGCCATTTTCAAACCGTACTTGGCGCCGGGAAATTTCATGCCCTGGACAGTCTTTGAAGGCACGACCTTCAGCACGACGCTGCGCCCGCCGATTAGGTTGGCTGA
This sequence comes from Pyrinomonadales bacterium, assembly GCA_038230715.1. Classification (GTDB taxonomy): domain Bacteria; phylum Acidobacteriota; class Blastocatellia; order Pyrinomonadales; family Pyrinomonadaceae; genus UBA11740. The sequence goes on along the minus strand of JBBRMS010000028.1, from coordinate 23,146 downwards.
CCCGGGGAGGACTTGCATAGTAGTCACGCCTCCCGCCAGCAGTCTCGGCAGTTGTGGATCCTGCGGCCAGACTGAGTGCTCTGCCCAAACGTTGGCAGTGACTGGGTTCGTGGCTTCGTTACCGTCGCTGTTCGCGTCGACCCCGGGCGCCGCATACACGCCGACATGTGAATGCACATCGATAATGCCAGGAGTTACATACTTGCCCGTCCCGTCGATCACCAGAGCGTCAGCGGGCGCATTCACCGAAGTTCCCACCGCCACGATTTTTCCATCGCGCAGAAGCACCGAACCATTCATGATCGACGGTCCCGCCGCCGTCATGATCGTGGCATTACGAATGAAGGTAGTCCGGCTGGGGAAAGGACGATAAGTGCTCGGGAACGGATTCGCGTTAGGCGAAGACGTGCCGCCGGGTCCTGGCGGCACGGCCGGTGTGCTATCCGGGCCTTTTTGGGTCGGCGACTGTGGCAGTGGCGCAGTGGCGCAGGCAAACACGAGACAGACGCTGCCGATTAAACGAAGATGTGTTTGGTTCATGATCGTCCTCTGAAGAATTTTCCGAAAGCCGGACATTCTCTTACAAGTGTTCGCCTGAGTCCATGTTTTTGGGACGGAAAGGCATTTTTCGGTGATGACCGGCTGGGTAGGCGCCCGATACGATCGCAGCTGGTGAGCATCGAAACGCAATACGCCCGACTGCAAGGGCCCTCAGACTGCCGACTTCAGTCGGGCTCTTGAAGTACGAAGAACGCAATGAAGCCGGTACTTTAAGCGCCGCTAACCCTCGATCACCCACAATGCTCCCAGAGAGTTCGCTCTCGTACATTACCCGATGGTATGCTTGGGCACCCAGACTCATCCGAACCGAAACCGCATGCTAAACAATTTCACCAAGCCTCGCCGCGTAGTCATCACTGGAATGGGTTGTGTCACGCCCATCGGGATCGGGCGCGAAGCCTTTTGGTCAGGTTTGCAAAACGGTCTGAGCGGAGTGCGCCGGATCGAGTCGTTCGACGTTTCCAAATCAGCGGTGAAGATCGCCGCCCAGGTCCAGGACTTTGACTGGGAAGCTCAACTGAATCCCAAAGATCGAAAGCACGTGCCACGCACCGTGCCCCTCGCTCTGGCCGCAGCTCGCGAAGCATTTCAGGATGCGGGAATGCTGCCGGAAGATTTCACGCCAGAAGAGAAACAACAGACCGGGGTCATGCTGGGCACGGGTGGTGGTGGACTCCCTTTTGTTGAGCAGCACTACTCCATCTGGTACGAAGGTGGGTCGCATCATAAGGCGAGCGTTTACATCATACCGGCGGCCACGCATGGAACTTTGTCGAGCGAGCTTTCGATGGCTTTCGGCTTGCGCGGTCTGTCGCACGTGATCTCGACGGGGTGTACCAGCTCTACTGACGCGATCGCTTATGCGGCGGAGCACATCGCTATCGGACGGCAGGAAGTGATGCTGGCCGGCGGCGTAGACGCGCCACTCGCACCGGGAATCCTGGCCGGCTTTAATCTGCTGACCGTGCTGACCACTGCCTGGAACGACGAGCCGCATCGCGCCTCACGTCCTTTCACCCGCAATCGTTCCGGAATGGTTCTGGGAGAAGGATCCTGGATCTATGTGCTGGAAGAGTTCGAGCGCGCTCAACTACGTGGCGCGAAGATCTACGGAGAGATCACCGGTTATGGATCAACCTGCGATGCCTATCATCGCGTCCGTCTGCAGGAGGGCGGCGACGAACCGGCGCGAGCCATGGGCCTTGCCATGGAAGACGCCGGAATTAATGCGAGCGATGTCGATTATGTGAATCTGCACGGCACCTCGACCATGCTCAACGACCGCATTGAGACGAATGCGCTGAAGCTGGCGCTTAATTCGAACGCTCACAAAATCCCCATGTCGGGGACCAAGTCGCAAGTAGGTCATCCACAAGGCGCCAGCGGCGCAGCAGGTTTAGGCGCAGCATTATGCGCGATGACTACCGGCATCATTCCACCAACAATCAATCTTGACGAACCTGATCCAGACTGTGATCTCGACTACGTCGCTAATATTGCCAGGGAAGGCGATGTCCGAGTCGCGCTCTGCAATTGTATCGGCTTTGGATCAAAGAACAGCGCGCTGGTGATCCAGAAACTGTAGAGACTGGGCCGGTCCATGCTGGTCTTCTAGAGGAGCGGGCACGCACAAGCCTTTATGTTTGAACGCTTCCGCCAACGCAGCTACGAGCTCGAGAACATCGACAAAGGCACTTACACGCCTGCGGAGTACGACGGTTGTCTGGTCGAACTGCAACGCGTGAACGAATGGCTGGGCGATGCGAAGGCTTTGCGCGGATCGCTGCTGAAAGAAATTGGGCGGCGGGACCTGCGTTCGTTTTCCCTTCTGGATGTGGGGGCCGGATCCGGTGAGTTATTGCGAGTTGCAGCCCAATGGGCCCGGGAAACAAATCGCGCGGCATCACTGATCGGGTTGGAGTTGAATCAACGATCGGCGCAGGCAATCCTGGAAGAGTCGGTGGGCTATGCCGAAATCTCTGCCGTGCAGAGCAATGGTTTATTGCTTCCTTTTAGAGATGCTTCGATTGATTTTGTGATCTCGTCTTTGACGCTGCATCATTTTGACGACGAGGGCGCGGTCAAGCTGTTGCGGGAAATGGGCCGGGTGGCGCGTCTGGGAATTTTCGTGATCGACTTGCATCGTAACCCCACGGCTTATTTTTTTTACACGACGCTGGGTCGTCTGTTTCTGCATAATCGCCTGATAAGAGAGGATGGGGCGCTTTCGATCCTTAAGAGTTTCATCCCCGATGAGTTGGAAAAACTTGGCCAACAAGCGAACTTGAACAATGTCCGGGTCGAGAAACATTTTCCCTCTCGTCTGGTTTTAAGCGGGATGGTTATTGTTTAGAGCGCGCACTTGTGCGGGCTCAGGCGGGACCAGTCCCGATTCATTTTCTAACGCTGTGAATAATCATTTCGATTACGACGTAATCGTCGCCGGCGCTGGGCCGGCAGGAGCCAGCGCGGCGATTCATCTGACGATGGGCGGCGCGCGCGTGCTGCTGGTTGAACAGAAGAAATTTCCGCGCCCAAAACTTTGCGGAGAATTTATCTCGCCTGAGTGCGTGCCGCATTTTGAACAACTCGGCGTCGCCGAACAGATGTTCGCGGCCAACCCGTCGCACCTGACCGAAACTGTTTTCTATGCGCGTCGCGGTCAGAGCGTCAGCGTCCCCAGCTCCTGGTTCCGAGCCAATGGCTTCGCGCTGGGGTTGAGCCGGGCTGAAATGGACGAGCGTCTCTTGCGTCGGGCGAGCGAGGCGGGCGCAGAGGTCCAGGAGAATGCCCAGGTCGTTAATCTCATCATGGACCAAAGTCGCGTCAGAGGCGTCACGGTGAAGCACAGCGGCAAAGAAGTTTCCTATTCGGCGCCGGTCACGATCGACGCCACGGGGCGTGCTCGCTCGCTGGCCCGCCGCGTCACCAAATCAAATAATCAAGCAATTCCGCATCGCGCGGCGCTGGTTGCGTTCAAGGCCCATCTGACTGATGCAAAGGTCGCTCCAGGAGCTTGCGAGATCTATTTTTATCGCGGTGGATACGGCGGCTTGAGCAGTATCGAAAACGGTCTCAGCAATCTTTGTTTTATTGCCTCGGCACGGGCAGTCCGCGAATGCGGCGCTGACGCCGAGCGCGTGATGCGCGAAGTCCTCTGCCGGAACCGTCGCGCCGCCGACACTCTGAGACAAGCTCGCTCAGTCTCTCCCTGGTTGGCAGTTTCACTCGAGGGCTTTGGCCGTAACGCCGTCACGCCCGCACCCGGACTCCTTTTGATCGGTGACGCCGCGTCCTTCATTGATCCGTTTACAGGCAGCGGTATGCTGATGGCGTTGGAAAGCGGCGAGCTGGCTGCCAAAGTTATTGGCGAATTCCTCAGGGCAGACTGTTCAGATGCCTCAGCTACGGGCCTCGCAGCCAGATACCAGACGGCGTATCAGACCAGGTTCGAATCACGTCTGCGAGTCTGCTCACTAATCCGTCGTGCGGCATTTGTCCCCGGTCTGGCGCAAATGGCTATCGGAGTTTGTGGAGCCAGTGAACGCCTGCGCCGCCGCTTGTCCCGAGCGACCAGGAGCAGCGCACCCGAAACTTATTCGCTGTCAGAACGTTTTGACCACAGTCGCTAAGGCCGCCCCAACGGCAATCAAAGAAGTTGCCGCAGGCATTAAGTCCTTGCTAAGCGCGGGCTTTTGCTGTAAAAAACGCTAAGCTATGAAGCCGTTATTATTTTTCTATCCCGAACAAGTCTGGACATAGCACGATTGTTCCGCAGTGTATGAACCGCACGCGGACGTTCGTTTCGTTAAATCGCTCCCATCCAAAGGTCGGCGCATTCTTTGCGCCTGGCAACGGTTCATCGGCGTGACGCATTTTTTACTAACTATTTCAGAAGGAGAAACGAAGATGTTTTTTCCCCTCAGGCAGTGCCTCAAGAAGTCGATGCGAGTCCTATTGATCTGTTTAGCGGTAGTCTCGTGTTTCAGCGCAGCCATGTCACAGGCGCAGTCGAATGCAGCCGACTTGCAGGGCTTTGTGCGCGATCCCCAGGGCGCAGTAGTTGCGGGCGCCACCGTCACGGCACGAAATACGGCAACTAACAGTTCCCGCGAAGCAACCACCAACGATGACGGCTTTTACAAAATTCTCAGTCTGGCTCCGGGTGAGTATGCCGTAACGGTGAAGGCGCCGAATTATAAGACCGCTGTCATCCAAAGTTTGACGCTTACCGTCGGTCAGACTGCCAGTCAGGACATTCCGCTGGAGGTCGGCGATGTAACAGCGACCGTGAATGTTACTACCTCTACAACCGGCGTGGTCGAGACATCCAGCACCGCAGTGGCTTCGACTATTGATCAGCTTCGGATCACTAGCCTGCCGATCAACGAACGCAGCGCCACTGGCTTTGCCTTAACCATCTCAACCGTGGGCCGAGACAATGGGCGGCCGATCGGACCAGCGCCAACCTCAGGCCTGAACATTGGCGGCCAGCGAGGACGCTCCACTCTGGTCCAGGTGGACGGCGCCGACTATACCGACAACTCAATTAACGCGGCGCGCTCCACAGTCAGCCAGGAAGCCGTGCAGGAGTATCAGGTCGCAACTAATTCCTACGCACCAGAGTTCGGACGTGCGACCGGTGGTATCGTCAATGTCGTTACGAAAAGCGGCACTAATGAATACCGCGGCAACATCTTCGGGTTTTTTCGCCATAAATCAATTCAATCCCGCAACGCATTTGCGCCTCTGATCGATAACAACCCAAACAAGAAACCGCCGTTCACGCGCGTACAGTACGGCGGTACCTTTGGCGGTCCCATCAAGAAAGATCGAACGTTCTTTTTTGCCAGCTTCGAACAACGTCGTCGCCAGGAGTCTGGTTTCTTTACCAGTGACGTGGCGGCAGGATTGAACGGCAGCATTACTATCGGAGCTCCGTTCCTGCCCTTCTCAAATGTTTATTCGAATCTTACCCCAGCGCAGGCCTCCTTCATTGGTGGTGAACTCGCGAGTGGTGATGCAGCGCGGATCGGTCGCGCAATTACTTACGCGACTTTTGCATCATCCGGCGGCCAAATTGGACTTAATGGTACCAGTGCGTTACGCAGTCCCGGTGGCGCGATTACCGCGGGCCAGGTAATTGGCGGACGATTCTTTATCTCGGGCGCTCCGGTTCCTTCGCTGGCTAACAACAACGCCCTGCCGAATTTCGTCACCGTCAATGCAGCCGGACAGCCGATCGGATTTCGCGCGCTCAATAGTCTCGCGAGAATCTTTCCGATTTCCGAATCGACGAGCTTCTTTTCACTGCGCGGTGACCACAAAATTAACGGCAAGAATAATCTGACCCTGCGCTTCGGGTATAACCCAAGTAACCTGACTGGTATTCAGGACGAATCACAAAACCAGACGGTGGGCCAAAACGATTTCTCGCGCACCGGCATTCAGACCTTGCGGGATATCTCTTTGGTTGCCTCGGTGAATTCGACACTATCTAACACGCTGGTCAACGAAGCACGCTTCAACTATGGACGCCGTAAGGCGACCTTCGACTCGCAGATTCCCGGCGCGGCCATCCAGGTGATTGGCTCAGCCTTCATGGGGTCAAATCCGTTCTCTCCGGTCAACCGCGTGGAGAAGCGTTATGAATTTACCGATAACCTTAACTACATCCGCGGCAATCACACCTTTAAGTTCGGCGGTGATCTCAGTTTTATTGATATTAAGGCAAGCTTCCAATTAAACTTTCCGGGCCTGTTCAATTTCGGCGGAGTTGCCGCGAGCACACTCGCTAATTTCATTCCCGGCCTTCCGGCTACCGCGCCTGACATTACGCCCGTCCAGTCCTACGGTCTGGGCTTTCCCTCGGCCTTTATCCAGGGCTTTGGCAATCCGAACAGCAAAATCAAGAATCGGCCCCTGGCCTTCTTTGCTCAGGATAGCTGGAAAATTCGGCCCAGCTTCACGCTGAATTATGGCGTCCGCTACGACGTCGAACTGACAGACACGATAGCGCCGATCGGCTTTACGGATCCTTTGACCGGCACAGTCCTATCGGCTGCCGATCTGAAAACGGCCCAGGACGCAGTGAATGTGCAGCAGGGTTTCCCGCGAGATAAGAACAACTTCGCTCCGCGGGTCGGCTTTGCATGGGACATTAACGGCAAGGGCAAAACGGTGATTCGAGGCGCTCTTGGTCTCTTCTACGATCACCCGCTGTTAGCTGTCGCTTTTAACTCGGATATCGCAGACGCCGCGCAACAGCAACAATACTTTTCGGTTCTGCCGGGTAGCCCGGCTTCGAACCAACTCCTGAATTTGCTGCAACTCTTTCAGGGAACGGTTTGTTCCACGGCGACCACCAACGCTCTCTGTCCGGCCGGTTTGACTACCCCTGGCGTGGCCACGAGCGCACAGTATCTTCCCGGAAGAGTTCGTTTCAATGACCAGACGTTTGTCGGCTTTGGCCCGCTCTTTCCTTTCACCCTTGCGGTCAGCAAGAACTTTGAATACGCCTACGCCACCCAGGCGAATTTCACCGTCGAGCGCCAATTGACGAAAGACATGTCGCTATCGGCTAGTTACATTTTTGTCGGCGCCCATCATCTGCCGCATCCGCAGGATATCAATGCGCCGCGCGCAGATTTACTGGCAGAGAATTTCCGGCGCTTCGCCGGGACCTTACCCGCAAGCAATAGTCAGGCTCTATTGTTTAGTTTACCAACTGCATGCCCCGGCGCCGGGTGCCCTCCGGGGTTCACCGTAGTTATTCCGGGCCTGGTTGGTGTTAATGGCCTCGGTCAGGGTGTGGTCAGCCCGATAGCCGCTAATTTCTTCCGGCCCAACAGTCCAAACTATTTCTTTGTTAGATCTGTCACCGGCGGCGCCGTTACCAAACCAGTTTTTGACGGAGCACTGGCGGCCGCAAACACGCTCCGCACCGTTGGGCCTATCACGCCTTTCGGCGAAGTCGACGCGCAGTTATCAGATGGCAACTCGAACTACAACGCCCTGAACATGGAATTGAAGCGACGATTCTCAAATAACTTCCAGTTCGTGGCTTCGTATACCTGGTCGCATTCGCTGGACGATTCCAGCGACTTACAGACTCTGCTCAAGCCGCAGGACAATCGTAACTTTAGAGCTGAGCGGGCCAACTCATTATTCGACCAACGTCATCGCTTCGTCTTTAGCGGCGCCTGGTCTTCTCCTGTTTCATGGCGTAAGGCCTCAGCCTTCGGACGTCGCTTCCTGGCAGATTTTACGGTCGCCCCGATCGTTGAACTCTCGTCTGGTCGCCCCTTCAACATCCTGACGGGGGCCGACTCGAACGGCGATTTGCAGAGCTCGAATGATCGGCCTAGCGTAGCCGCCAACGGCACCTTGTTTATCCCGACCACGCCGTTTACCACCGGAAGTCTGGGTCGCGATCTCGGGATCACGCATGGCTTCGCGACTATGGATTTGCGGGTAATGCGGGCGATTCGTTTCGGCGAGCGCTTTCGACTCGATGTGATTGCGGAAGGCTTTAACCTTTTCAATCGTTTCAACGAAGCCGCCGCGTCGCCTTTCTTTCAGGACGTGAACACTTTCAATGCACGAGCCGGTAACGGACACTTTTACAGCCGTCCTACCGCCTCGTATGATCCGCGACAGTTCCAGATCGGATTGAAATTGAATTTCTAATTTCGTTCGCTCGGGCTTATCGATCTAAACCAGCGGTCAGCGCTCTCTGCAGTGCTGGCCGCTTTTCTCTGCCACCCTTCCGCACCGGGCAAACCCCCTCCCGTCTGGTGGCATCCGAAGTACCGCGTCGCTTTTCTCTCCCGGATCGTTTGGAAAAAGTCGTACAGATCTGAAAGAATCACACCCCATGAGGAAAAAGCTTCTAGTATTTCTAGCTGTCTGGATCTTGCTCGTAACTGCAATTGGCGCACAGGCGCAGTCGCGCCCGCGGCGTGTCCAGGCGCCGCCCCCAGATACCCTGCTGGGGCCTGAGCCCAAGGCCCCGCCAACCACGGACCGGAATGCTCCGCTGTTGGACGTTAAGCCTTCGAAACCCGTGGGCACCGCGCCCCTATCCGCGGATACGACGCACGCATTTCAGCTATTCCAGCAAAAACAGTACGCCGCGGCCGCCGCGGAAGCCAAACAAATCGCTACCGCCGATGCCGGCAATTCTGAGGCGTGGAAGTTAGCAGGCTTTTCCGAGTTCTATCTGAAGCAGTACGCTGACGCGTCTGAAGATCTGCAAAAGGCCCTCGACCTGCAACGCCGAGCGAACCAGGAAGATTCACATACCGTTGACGCGCTGGCTGAGAGCTATGTGCTCGCGGAAAAATACGATCGCGCACTGCCCCTGCTGATCGCCGTTATTGAACGACCAGGCGCAAAGCCCGATCCTTCATTTCTGTATTATCGTGGACTGGCCGAACTGAAGACGGGAAAGACTGCCGAAGCTGAACGATCGTTCAACGCCGCCATCAAAGCCAACCCGAAGGATGCCGCCTCACTTTTGTATTTGAGCCAGATGGCTCTCTCGCGGAACGATCTGGACACGGCCATCTCGACTCTTAACCGTGCCACGACTAACGATCCGCGACTCGCTTCCGCCTGGTCCTTGTTGACCTCGGCTTACCTGCGTCGCGCTGCATCCGCTGCCGATGAAGTAAAATCAAACGCGGACTATCTCGGTGCAGTGCGCGCCGGCGAAGCGCTCACGCGTCTCAGATCAGACGAAGAGGCGATGGGTTTGTACGCTCGAGCATTAATTGGCTCCAGGCAATACGCGCGCGCTGCCGCCGCCCTGGAGCGAACCGCGGCAAACGATGCTGCCTCCGGAATCACGCTCTATCTCTTTGGGTTGGCCCACTCGCGTGCCAACAATTTCCCGAAAGCAATCGCGGCTTTGGAACGGGCTTTAACTAAGTCACCCGGTGACGTAAATGTCTATCGCGAGCTTGGATATGACTATGAAAAGACCAAGCAGTACCCAAAGGCGTTCGCTCTTTACCAGAAAGCCCTGACGGTGGCGCCGGCTGACGCTGACTTCAAAGAGTCTGTCGAACGCGTCCGGCCCTTTGCAAAACCATAATGTTCGATTAGCATCTTGACCATGATCTCAGCGAGCAGGCACTGTCGGGCGTTAATAGTGAAGACGATTCTGGTTGTCGCCGTTCTCGGCTGTGCTGGTTTCGCCACAAATATCAGCGCGGCTGCATGGAATGGTGTCGAGCCGTTCAAGACCCGTCGTGATGAGGTCCTGAAAATAATGGGCCCACCGGTTACCGAGAGTGCCGACGGCGCTTTGCACTTTAATGTGAGTGGCGGCACAGTCCAGATCAGCTTTGTCGACGAAAAATTCGTAACCAATAAGAAGCTCCGACCGGAGCTGGCGGGGACTGTGCTCCAGATCATTTTGCAGCACGAGCACTCGTCCGATACTCCGGAGTCAATGAAGCTCAAGCAGAATAAGGACTTCACCAGCGACGACAGCCGGAATATCGTGGTCTATCGCAATATCAAGGACGGGCTGGTTTACACCTTTATTAATGGCAGTCTGAAGACAACGCGATATACTTTTGCGGACACTCAGTTGGGCCGTGCGCGGCGTTGACCGTGTCTCTCACGCAAGTCTTTGGCGACACTCTCTGGCAACTTCGCTGCGCTCCCCAGCGTCTTTCACAAGTCTTTCGCGCTTAACATCGGAGGCTACCCCTATGGTCAAGAAAATCGCACTCACGTCAGCGATCCTTCTGGTGCTGGTTGGCGCCGCCCTCGCGCAACGGCCGCGCTCGATGAATCAGGACAAGCCCGAACCAGCAGCAAACGTTCCCCCTCCTCCTCCGGCACCACCAACGGTAAAAGCCAAATATGAGGGCGGCGTGTTCGGACACAACAAGAAGATGGACGGGACACTCAATTTCGACGAGACAAATCAACGTCTGGTCTTCAAAGATAGCAAGCAGAAAGAGATCCTCTCTTTTCCTTATAACGTGCTCACTGGCGCATATGCCGATACTCATTCGGTACGCCCCGCCGCCGCTACAGTAGCAGGTCACATTCCTTCGCTTTACGCGTTGCCGGCTAACTTCATCAAGACCAAAGTTCGATATCTAACTCTTCAATATGACGATCCAGATAGTAAGGTTGCCGGGGTCGCCAGCTTTCGACTTGAGAACAAGGATATCCTGGACTCGGTTCTGAATACCCTGGTCGGGAAAGCCGGCATGAGCCGGCGCGGCGAAGTCTTTGTGAAGAAGAAAGAGTAACCGCTCTTTTCTCCAACTACATCTCGCCACTCGCCGCTTATCCCGTGGCCAGTGTGCCGGACTTAAGGTACAATCTCTCACCGATGAACGAAACTTGCGGGAAATCTGAGCAACTGCTCAACTCGATATTCGAGAGCGCCGGGTTCGACGTGCGTGCGTCTGCATCAGAATCCGAGCTGGGTTGCATGTTGGCCATAAACGGGGCCGACAGCAGCCTGCTGCTGAATGAGGGCGGAGAACTGCTCGACGCGCTGCAGCAGATTCTCAACCAGGCGTTCGGCCGCGAACTGCCCAAAGGCCAGAGAATTATTTGCGACGCAAACAACTACCGGGCAGCCCGGGAAGCGGAACTGAAGGCCATGGCTGAACATGCCGCGCGACAGGTGCGCGCCACCTCCGCTGCATTCGTGTTCGGTCCGATGGAGCCGAGCGAACGCCGAGTGATCCATCTCTCGCTGGCAATCGAAGAAGACCTGATCACAGAGTCTATCGGTGAGGGGAATGGGCGCCGTCTGAGAGTCAGCTTGAAACCGGTTTCCGCCGCCTGAAACTTTCCCTACCTCTGATACTTCAAGATCAAAGAAGACCGTGGCTTTTCCGTCCGATACGATTGTCGCCTTGTCTACCCCGCCCGGCCGCAGCGGCATCGGCGTCGTTAGAATCAGCGGCACCGATTCGCTTCGCATACTGCGAACGCTGATTGACGCCAGTTCATACGAGCCCACTCCGAAATTCTTAACCCTGAAAAGTTTGATTGATCCGAGGAGCCGCGAAACTCTGGACCAGGCCCTCGTTTGCTTCTTCAAAGCACCGTATTCCTTCACCGGAGAAGACGTGGTCGAAATGCACTGTCATGGATCGCCAGTGTTGTTGCGGACACTAGTTGATCTCACTCTCGAACTCGGCGCTCGACTCGCCGATCCCGGTGAGTTCTCCTTACGGGCGGTTGCGAATGGGAAACTGCGACTCACGGAAGCAGAAGCCATCCGCGATCTCATCGATTCCCAAACTGGGACTGCTCTGCGCCAGGCGACCCGCCAGCTCAACGGTGAGATATCAAATCGTCTAACACCAGCGCAGGAAGACCTGCTTGAGATCATTGTGCTGCTTGAATCCTCACTTGAGTTCGTGGAAGATGATCTCCCCGCCGTCGCGGCTCAGACGATTAACGCGTCGCTCGAGAAGTTGAGCGCAGATCTCTCCCGGCTCCGCAGTACGTTCAGCACCGGCAAACTCCTCCGCGATGGGATTCGCGTCGCCTTGGTTGGCCGCCCAAATGTCGGTAAGTCGAGTCTCTTCAATAGTTTAGTGGGGCATGGGCGAGCCATAGTGACTGACATTCCCGGCACCACGCGCGACACTCTGACCGAGTCAATCGGCGTCGAAGGAATTCCTGTACTGCTCACCGACACCGCGGGCATTCGCAGATCCACCGACGAGATCGAAGCGATTGGGGTGGAGCGCGCGAAGCGAGAAGCAGCCGACGCTGACTTACTGATCGTAGTCATCGATGCCTCTGAATCGCTTCGTGAGGAAGATCGATTTGTCTTGGAAGAAGTCTCCTCGGTGCGCCACGTTGTCGCGCTCAACAAGAGCGACCTGCCGAGTTTCTCGACGTCTATATTTGTCGAGAAAGCGGCGGCCGCGCAGTGTTCAACTGTCGTTTCAGTATCGGCAAAGAGTGACGCGGGACTTGCAGCCTTGCGGACTGCTATACTGCAGCCCTTCGCTGATGGTAATTCTGAAAGTGAAGGCCTGCTGATCACGAATGCGCGCCATCACGATTTGTTGACCCAGGCAATCGAAGCGATTGCTTCCTCGGAGAAACTCTTAACTGATCGAGCTAGCGAGGAGTTGGTCGTCGTTGGACTTCACAACGCACTTCGCTTTCTTGGTGACATCACCGGCGAGACCACGACGGACGAAATCCTGGGACAGATATTCGCGACCTTTTGTATTGGCAAGTAGAGCGCAGTTAATCTTCCCGAAATCTTGAACTGGATTTGAATAGCGATGGTTTTTGACGAGTACTTTGACGTGATTGTAATCGGCGCTGGCCATGCAGGTTGCGAGGCCGCTTCGGCCGCCGCGCGCCTCGGAGCCAGCACTGCCCTGCTAACACTTAATCTTGATCTCATCGGGCAGATGTCCTGCAATCCGGCAATCGGCGGAATCGGCAAGGGCCATCTGGTGCGAGAGATCGACGCGCTCGGTGGCATCATGGGTAGAGTCATCGATCGAACCGGAATTCAGTTTCGCTTACTGAATCGATCACGCGGACCCGCAGTGCGCGCGCCCCGGGCTCAGGCCGATCGAGCGCTGTATCGTGTTGAGATGCGCAGGACGCTCGAGGGGACGCCGAACCTCAGTCTTCGGCAGGGTTTGGTGACTAGTCTCCTGATAGAGGCCGGCCGAGTGCTGGGCGTCGAGTTACAAGACGCTCGCAGGATGGGGGCGGCGTCCGTGGTGGTCGCAACCGGGACTTTCCTCAACGGACAGATTCACACGGGTCGCCAAACGTACTCCGGTGGACGCACCGGTGAGCCTGCGTCGGTTGAATTCGCAGAAGCACTCAAACGACTGGGTCTGCGGGTAGGTCGTTTGAAAACCGGGACACCACCCAGACTTGATGGGCGAACAATTGACTGGGAAGCGTTTGAGCCACAGCCTCCCGACGAGCGCCCGGTTCCGTTTTCCTTCTCAACCGATGAAATAAGGCAACAACAACTCAATTGTCATTTGGGTTACACTACCGAATCAGTTCATGCTGCGATCCGCGCGAACCTGCATGAGTCCCCGCTTTACTCAGGACAGATCAAAAGCATCGGACCGCGGTACTGTCCGTCAATCGAAGATAAGGTGGTCAAATTTCCCGACAAGACCAGACACCAACTCTTCCTTGAGCCTGAAGGCTACGTCACTAACGAAGTTTATTTGAACGGATTCTCAACTTCGCTTCCCGCACAGCTTCAGCAGGAGCTGGTCTGCCTTATTCCGGGCTTTGAGCGAACTCAAATTATTCGACCGGGCTACGCCATCGAGTACGACTTTGTGGATCCCAAAGAGCTCACGCCTTACCTTGAAACAGCCAAAGTCAAGGGGCTGTTCCTGGCAGGGCAAATCAATGGTACGACCGGTTATGAAGAAGCCGCCTGCCAAGGCCTGCTCGCCGGTATTAATGCCGCCGCGGGGTCCATTGGCCGGCCCATGTTTCGGCTCAATCGGCGAGAATCCTACATCGGCGTCCTGGTCGACGACCTGATCACACACGGCGTGGATGAGCCCTATCGGATGTTCACCTCGCGGTCAGAATACCGATTAGCGCTTCGACACGATAATGCCGACGAGCGACTCGAACCTTACGGCAGGCAAATCGGATTGGTCGGCGACGGCGAGTGGGAGCGTTTTAACGAGAGACGGGTACGGCTTTCGAGGGCCCGTACCATGCTTAAGGAGTGCCGACTCATCCGCTCAGACGAACGCCACGCGATCTGCTCAACCTTAACCGGACAGCAACTGGGAGACTCGCTAAGCTTGGCAGAGTTAGCCTTGCGCCCAGGCATCGACTCCAAGGTCGTGATGAGTCTATTTCCTTCCACTTCGGTTGGCGAGTTTACTATCAACGACCTCGAAAGCGCCCTTGCGGATAATCTCTACGCGGGCTATTTGGAAACGCAGGATGCGGGCTTAAAACGGCTACACCAGCATGACAGCCTTAACATCCCGAGCGGTTTTTCATTTCGCACTGTCGGCAGTCTTTCTCACGAGATTATTGAAAGGCTGGAACGGTCGCAACCGGAAAGTTTTGGCGCGGCGCGGCAAATACCAGGCATGACACCCGCAGCCTTGTCGAGCCTGCTGGTGTACCTGACCGCAAACCAACAGGCTCGCGCTGGCCGATAACCCCACCGTTTCGTCGGGACAGGTTTCACGTGAAACAACCCGGCGGCCAATCACCCCTTTTTCAAATTGCAGCGCTGGATCCCGATGGCGTCTACTCTTCCGTTGTGCTAAGGTGCTGGTTTCCAGCGGGTAGTAATTAGCGGGCCAAGTAATGGCGAAAATTTTAGCCATAGCTAATCAAAAAGGGGGCGTGGGAAAGACTACCACGGCCATAAACCTAGCTGCTTCTCTCGCCAAACTCAATCAAAGGGTCCTTCTCATAGATATCGACCCCCAAGCTAATGCCACCTCCGGCGTCGGGGTCGAGCGGAGTTCCTCCCGTCGCACTAGCTATCACGTCATGGTTCTAAATGAACCAATAGAAAGTGTTATTCTGCCGACTGAATTCTTATTTGAACTAATCCCCTCAGACAGAAACCTGGCCGGCGCGGAGGTTGAAATCGTAGACTTTCCTTCGCGGGAGCTCCTACTACGAACCGCACTTTCTCCGATACTTGATCGGTACGACTACATCCTTCTTGATTGCCCTCCCGCTCTAAGCCTGATAACGCTAAACGGACTAGCTGCGGCCGACTCACTTCTGGTCCCGATTCAGTGTGAATACTATGCGCTCGAGGGTGTTTCCGAACTATTCAATACGCTTTCACGGATACGCCGGCTGCTTAATCCACAGCTTAGAATTGAGGGTTTGCTGCTGACAATGTATGACGCGAGCACGAAACTTTCGGGCGCCGTGGCTGCGGATCTGAGGGGTTTCTATAGCAGCCTGGTTTTTCAAACAACCATTCCCAGAAACGTCCGTCTCGCTGAAGCTCCCAGTTACGGCAAGCCCGTCATTTACTATGACCCCCGATCGAGGGGCGCTGAGGCTTATTTTCAACTTGCAGAGGAGGTTCTTGCTAATGACCAAGCGACCACTGGGCCGGGGCCTGAGCGCCCTGATAACGACAGATTCGCAGCTAACGGACAATGACGAAATCCGCGATATCGAGATCGATCTGATCCGGCCGGGTCAACAGCAACCGCGCACAAGTTTCGACCCGGAGAAGTTAGAAGAGCTAGCTCAGTCGATCCGCACCAGTGGAATCATTCAGCCTTTGCTGGTTAGGCCGCGCGGTGGCCTGTTCGAGTTAGTGGCGGGCGAGCGGAGGTGGCGCGCAGCCCAGTTGGCTGGGATGTCTCGAGTGCCAGCGATTATCAGAGAAATCGCAGACGACAAGCTCCTTGAGCTAGCACTGATCGAGAACATACAGCGGCAAGAGCTCAACCCGATTGAAGAAGCGAATGCTTACAAGCGATTGATAGAGTCCCTTAACCTTACCCAGGAAGAGGTCGCAAAGAGAGTCGGCCGGGACCGCACATTTGTCACTAATTATCTCCGCATTCTGAAGCTGCCTTCCGAGATCCAACAACTCCTCGAAAGCGAAAAACTGACCTTCGGTCATGCGCGAGCCTTATTGGGTCTCGCCGACGTTATTCTTCAGCGCCGTTACGCCCAGAAAATTGTGAAGCACAACTGGTCCGTCCGCGAAACCGAACGCCGAATCAAACACGCATTGCAAGAGACCCTAGCCACCCAGCCACAAGCGTCCACGCAATCGGATCCGAACATTCGCGCCGCTGAAGCCAAACTCCGCCGGCACCTCGGAACCCAAGTTCAGATTCTACCCGCCAAAGGAAGCGTGCCCGGCAGAATTGAGATTCAATACTACAGCGCTCTGGACCTTGATCGCCTGTATTCAATTTTGATTTCATCTCGCGATACCGAAGATCCGAACGCAATATCTGCATCCTCCGGTATGTAGTTCATGTCTTTCTATTAACTACAATTATAAGGGCAAAGACCGCGAAGAAAATAGTTAGGGTCCAAAGTAAGAGTCAAATGAATTTTCTGGCTTGTTTTTCTTGCGTCTATTCTGACCGTTATGTTAGCGTCGCACTTTCAACCCGAGACGGAGGCTCTCCATCAACTGAACCGGGCTGCTTTACATTATACTCTGCGTTATTTTCCTTTCAATGCTAATATATTCTGACGAAACTGAATCGCGATCCTTTTTTGCCGCGCTTGAACGACGGCTGAGCAAACAGGCGTTCGAAACCTGGTTCCGGCCCCTCCGGATTACTAAATCGAGAGACAAAGGAGTGCTCCGGATTGCGGTTCCAAATCCCGCGGTTCGAGACTGGATTGTTTCGCAGTACTCGAGTGCGTTGAGTGAATCTCTGCGGGAATTGGAGTTGGAGGACTGCAAGATAGAATGGGCAACTCCTCAGGAGGAGAACACTCCGCGAACCCGGGATATGCCGGAGTCAGATCTTTCCGACGGTGTTAATCGATTAATAGGGAAGAGTGCCGTTGGCACGGAACCGGCCGAAGTTATCCAACCGGCTGAAATTCCTTCCTCCCCTTTGAACGACAAGTATACTTTCTCGAGTTTTGTCGTGGCCTCCTGCAATCGATTTGCGCACGCCGCAGCCCTGGCTGTAGTAGAAGCTCCCGGGAAGACTTATAACCCGCTCTATTTATATGGCGGTGTCGGGCTGGGTAAGACCCATCTCGTGCAAGCTACGGGTCACGCGATTAAGAAGGCGAATCCAAAGTTGCTGGTCTCGTATCTTTCGCTCGAGCGCTTCATGAACGAACTAATCAATGCCATCAGGTACGGATACGATAAGACTCAGGTGTTCCGCGAGCGATACAGATCCATCGATGTGCTGTTAATCGATGACGTCCAGTTTATCGCCGGCAAAGAGCGGACCCAGGAAGAGTTTTTTCATACCTTCAATGCTCTTTATGATGGGCAAAAACAGATCGTGCTTACGTCGGACTGTCCTCCCAGAGAAATTCCGGAAATTGAAGAGCGGCTCCATTCGCGCTTTGAGTGGGGTTTGATAGCAGACATCGAGCCTCCCGATCTGGAAACCAAGGTAGCAATACTCAGGCGAAAAGCTGAACTTCAAAGAGTAGAACTCCCTGATGATGTGGCTCTTTTCCTGGCCGGTAACAGCAAGCATAACATTCGAGAGTTGGAGGGCTCGCTAGTGCGAGTTTTGGCTATGGCCTCCCTCCGGGGATTGCCGCTTACAAAGGGTCTGGCACAGGAAGCGATGCGCACCGTATCGCGCATCAGCGACGATAACTTTGTTTCCATTCCCAGGATCCAGAAGGCGGTGGCTGATTACTATAAACTCACCGTTGACAATCTACGAAGCAGATCGAACACGGGAAATGTCATGGTTCCCAGACAGATCGCGATGTACCTGTGCAAGAGATTAACCAAGAAGAGCTATCCAGAAATAGCGCGGCAATTCGGTGGCAAGCATCACACGACTGTGATTCACTCTGTCGAGAAGATCAACAAACTAGTTGATTCAGATCGAGAGATGGATGCTTTGGTTAAGAGGATCATCAGTAGTATCGGCGCATGATTATTTCGAAATTAATTTCCACAGACTGACTGTGCACGATCACTAATCAACTGTGGAGAAATAATTTCCAGTTCGCGCCGGCGTTCAGAGAGAATTTACTCCTAATAGGTATTCGCCGGATAATCCTTTGTTTTCCGATTAATCAAGAGAGTTTCACAGTTCCACATGACATACTACTATTACTAAAAGATATATAAGATAAGTTTCTCTTCTTAGAAATAGTTAAGACCTATAGGAAACATTTTTCGAACTGTGATATAAGAAAAAGCAAATCTCAGGAGCAGCTAAATGCAATTCGTTATGGCGCGCGGAGC
Source organism: Pyrinomonadales bacterium (assembly GCA_038230715.1). Classification (GTDB taxonomy): domain Bacteria; phylum Acidobacteriota; class Blastocatellia; order Pyrinomonadales; family Pyrinomonadaceae; genus UBA11740. The sequence goes on along the minus strand of JBBRMS010000028.1, from coordinate 4,668 downwards.
GCTACAAAAGGAACTAGCGTTCGTTCAGGGAGTAGTTGAACGGAAGAACACCATCCCGGTTCTGGCTAATATTCTGATCGAATCAGCGGGCGAAGAGGCGATCAGGATTAGTGGCACGGATTTGGACGTCACTATTCGATGTGATGCTGATGCGCAGGAAATAAAGTCGCAGGGATCGATATGCGTCCAGGCGCGAAAATTATTTGATATTGCGCGACTGCTGCCCGACGCGCCCGTTAGTTTTCGGAAAGAAGAAAACGAATGGGTAACAGTTGAGTGCGATCGTTCAAAGTTTCGTTTGCCGGGAATCTCGAAGGAGACGTTTCCTGAATTGCCGGGATTCAAGTCGACACCGCTGAAATTGCCGGCGTCGTTGCTCAAGCTCTTGATTGACCGAACTATTTTCGCAATCACTCAGGAAGAAGGTAGGTACACCCTCTCAGGCGCAAAGTTTGAGCTCGATAAACAGGGCGCCAAGATGGTTACGACCGACGGTCACCGGTTGGCTTTTGTGGCCACCACAGAAGTTGGCAAGGATGCGCCGGATGCCGGCCTTGATGTTTTGATTCCGCGCAAGACGCTGGCCGAGTTGACGAAACTAACCGCTGACTTTGATGGGGACATTAACCTCGGGGCTGATGATAACCACGTTTATTTTCAGGTAGGATCGAGGCTGCTGATCTCCAGGATGCTGTCGGGACAGTTTCCTAATTACGAAATGGTCATGCCGAAGAATAATGATCGGTCAGCCGTGTTCGATACAACGAGTCTGAACCAGGCGATTCGACGAGTCGCCTTGATGGCCGACGATCGCTCGCATGCGATTCGATTTCATCTGACCAAAGAGCAATTATTGATCAGCTCGCAGAACGCGGAAGAAGGCGAAGCGCGCGAAACCCTGGGTACGGATTTTGACGGTGAAGAAACCGAGATTGGTTTCAACGCGCAATACCTGCAGGATTTTCTCAACGTGGTTGGTACTGAGAAAGTAGCTTTCGAGTTCAAAGACGGTAATTCACAGGCCCAGTTGCGACCGGTTGACGACGACAAGCACGACTACCGTTACATCATCATGCCGATGAGGTTGTAAAGAAACCAAACCAGCGGAAGATCGATTTACTCTCGCAAGACGAGCGCCAGAAAAGCTGGTGCTCGTTTTTGTTTTCAAACCTCTCTAATCAAGCCAACCTCACCATCGAAGGGTTATGTTAGAATTTCACTCATGTTCCTTAGATCGACCCGGGCACAAGACTTCCGAAATCTGACTGGGGAGATTCACTGGGGCAGAGGCATCAACGTTATCTATGGAAATAATGGCCAGGGGAAAACGAATTGGCTGGAAGCTATCCATCTCCTGGCTCATGCAAAATCATTTCGTACCCGCCACCTGCATGAAGCGATAACGTTTGGAAAATCCTCCGCTTCAGTCCGGGGTCAGGTAGCCTTGGGCAACGAAACGGAACGCGACCTGCAGGTCGATGTCAGGGCCAACACACGCCAGACGTTTGTTAACCAGAAGCGCGAGTCCCTGACTAATTACGCGGCCCAGTTGCACGCCGTCTGGTTCACGGCTGACGAGTTAGAAGTAGTCCGCGGTGGTCCAGAAGCCCGTCGCAGCTTCATCGATCGCGGCGCCATTTCCCTACATCCTTCCTATGCTCAGGCCCTGGGCAGCTATCACAAGGTCATCAAACAAAAGAAGAGTCTGTTGCAGCAGTCTGCCGATGGCCGTTTGCGGTTTGAGGAGGTAGTAGAACTCCTCGCTCCCTGGAACGAACAGCTTGTCCAATTGAGCGCGCAGATCCACAGGTCACGCACAGCCTATGTCGAACTCCTGAACGACGCGCTTGAGCACAGCCTCTTCGGTGACACCCTCTCCATTCGTTACGTTTCTTCGCTAGAGGGCAAGGGCGATTTGGAGAATTACGAGGAACTGATGGAGCAACGTCTGCAAATCCGAATGCCAGCCGAAGTGTTTGCCGGAGCCTGTTTGATAGGACCCCATCGAGATGATTTAAGTGTCCTTTTCGGTGACCGCAATCTGCGTAGTTTTGGCAGCTCGGGACAACAGCGTAGCGCATTGATAACGCTTGATTTAGCGGCGATTTCAGTGTATCATTCAGCGCATCAGGATTATCCAATTTTCCTCATTGATGACGTGGACGCTGAACTCGACGGAATCCGCATTGAACGGCTGCTTGAATACCTTGATGGACGCACTCAGACGTTCGTCACGACGTCAAAGAAAAACCACTTTGAGCGGTTCAGCCAGCGAGCTCATTTTTACGAAGTGAGCGCCGGTCAAGCGAGGGGAGATGTGGCTTTGAAAGCCGCAATTGGATAAATCAGAATAAAGTGAGTAAGAGAAACGGCAGTGAAAGGTAAGCACGAATTGGCAACTCCATCATCCAACCTGAAGAACAAAAAAGAAACCTACGATTCATCATCGATTGCAGTACTCGAAGGACGCGATGCGGTCCGCAAGCGGCCGGCCATGTACATTGGATCAACTGGCGAGTTAGGTCTGCATCACCTGGTCTATGAAGTAGTCGACAATTCAATTGATGAAGCATTAGCCGGATACTGCGACACGGTGGAAGTTAACATCCACCTGGACAACTCGATTACGGTAATCGACAACGGTCGGGGCATTCCGGTGGACATGATGAAGAAGGAGAAACGCTCTGCGGCTGAGGTCGTCATGACCAAGCTACACGCGGGCGGAAAATTCGATTCAAATGCTTATAAGGTTTCGGGTGGCCTGCACGGCGTTGGCGTCTCTTGCGTGAACTTCCTTTCCGAGACTTTGCATCTCGAAATCTGGCGCGACGGTCTGACTTACGAACAGGAATATGCGCGTGGGATCCCGGTCGACCCACTCAAGCAGACCGGCAAAACTCGCAGACGCGGAACCAAAATCACCTTTAAGCCGGATTCGCAGATCTTCGATACGGTGGAGTTTGTTTTTGACAAGCTCTCTGAACGTCTGCGCGAGAAGGCCTTCCTCAACAAGGGCATTCGCATCACCATCAAGGACGAACGCGAAGAGCCGGAAAAATCTCACGAGTTCTACTACCGCGGCGGTATCGCAGAGTTTGTTAAGCACCTGAACAAGAACAAGAGCGTGCTACATGACAAACCGATCTATTTTGAGAGAGAGAGTGACATCCTGGCGATCGAAGTGGCCATTCAATACAACGACGCCTATGACGAGAAAGTCTATTCGTTCGCCAACAACATCAACACGGTTGACGGGGGTACCCACCTCTCGGGTTTTCGTTCAGCGTTCACCCGCACGATCAATGCGTATGCGCAGTCATCCGGACTGGCGAAGAATTTCAAAACCTCGCTGACAGGTGATGACGTCCGCGAAGGCCTGGTCGCAGTGATTTCGGTCAAGCTACCCCAACCGCAGTTCGAAGGGCAGACGAAGGGTAAGCTCAATTCCGACGTGAAGGGCGCAGTCGAATCGTTTCTGAACGAACGATTGACTGAGTACCTCGAGCAGAACCCGACGGTCGCCCGACGCATTGTAGGCAAGTCGCTGGACGCTGCCCGCGCGCGCGATGCAGCCCGCAAGGCTCGCGAAATTGTCCGCAAGGGCGCTATGGGTTCGACGATGTTGCCCGGCAAGCTGGCTGACTGCCAGGAGCGCGATCCGGCCCTTTCGGAAATCTATATCGTCGAGGGTGATTCGGCCGGCGGCTCAGCCAAGCAGGGTCGTGATCGGAAGAACCAGGCGATTCTGCCGCTCAAGGGAAAGATCCTGAACGTCGAAAAAGCGCGTTTCGACAAGATGCTCGGCCACAGCGAAATCAAATCCTTGATCACTGCGCTGGGCACCGGCATCGGCAAGGAAGACTTTGACGCCAGCAAGCTTCGTTATCACAAGATTATTCTGATGACCGACGCCGACGTCGACGGCTCGCACATCAGGACGCTGCTGCTAACCTTTTTCTATCGTCAGATGGCGGCGCTGATTGAGAATGGTTATGTCTACATTGCCCAACCACCTCTCTTTAAAGTTAAGCGCGGCAAGAAGGAAGAGTACATCAAAGACGAAGGGCTGATGACGCAGTACCTGATGCGCATGGCGACCGCGGACATGACTGTGAAGTCGGTCGGCGCCAACCATGACATCGAAGGGAAGGAACTCGCTGCTTCGTTGGAAAAGCTGGTCGATCTGAAACGCTATACCGAACGCACTGCCCGCCGTCTGGCTGGGGATACGCGTTTACTGAATACTCTGCTCGAAGCCTTCGCGGGCAAGAAGGGTGTCTGGCGCAAAGCGGACGTTACTCTGCGCGGCATTTTCCAGGACGGCGATCTGATGGCGTCGGTAGAGAAGGCCCTGCACAATGCAGGTTTCAAAACCGATCTTTCGACTGATGAAGAGCACGGTCTGTGGGAGATAGAAGCGACGACCACCTCAGGCGTGACCGTTTCGATTGACTGGAACTTTGCCAGCTATGTTGAGTTTCAAAAAGCAGTCGATCTCTACATGACTCTGGAAGACGAGCTGGCGCCACCGTTCCTGACCGGCACGAATGGAACCAGCGAAGAAATTCTCACGCGGGAAGAACTGCTGGAGCGAGTGCTGGCTGCGGCGAAGAAGGATTTGTCCATACAGCGTTACAAAGGTCTGGGTGAGATGAATCCCGAGCAGCT
>JBBRMS010000027.1:0-47532 GCA_038230715.1 Pyrinomonadales bacterium | reverse complement strand
TATAGTCGGGAGACTTGGCGACAACTTCCTTGTAGATTGCAATGGCCTCGTCCAGGCGATTAGTTGACGAATAGAAATCGGCCAGAACTGAGCGGCCTTCGGGCTTGTCTTTGTCGAGTTCGGCAAGGGCTTTGTACGCTTCTTCCGCCTTCGCCACTTGATGGTTGACAAGATAGAAACTGGCCAGAATGAACCGGGCGTCGCGGTTGGTACTGTCGACCTGAACTGCCTTTTGGAACTCAGCTTCAGCGTTATCCAGACGCTTGATCTGGACCAGGAACTTTCCGTATTCGTAATGCGCCAGGGCCGAAGATCCGTTGACTGAGATGGCTCGCTGATAGATTGATTCGGCAGTAGCCAAATCGTTTGTCTCTGCATGAAAGCGCGCGAGGCTCAAATACGATTCAACCCGCCTGGGATCGATCTCGATGGCCCGGTTCAGTTCGGCGAAGGCTTCCGTTTTATGGTCCTGGGCGAACAGCACGCTGCCCATCAGGATGTGACCTTCGATGTGGTTCGCGTCTTTCTGCAGCACCTCTTTTGCCAGACGTTCTGCTTCGGCGATACCCGCGGCTGATTGCTTGCTGCCCATCAGGTAGTAATTTCCCAGACGCACGCGCGCCTCGAGGTTGTTAGCATCGAGCGCGACCACCTGCTTCATCTCTTCGAAGGCTTCCTGATACCGCTGCAGGCCTTCATAGGCATTGGCCAAACCCCAGTGCGCGTCGGCGAGCTTCTCGTCGATTTGCAGGGCGTTGCGAAATTCGAGCGAGGCTTCCTGAAACTTCTTATCTTTCAGGAGCGCCTGGCCGCGCGCTACGTGTTGGGCTTTGGCTTTTTCGGGAGTGGTGCACGCGGCCATCAACAGGATGGCTGCAACCACGATAGTGAACAGGGGAAGGGTATAGAAGTTTCGGCGGCACTCTCGATTTTTCATTACGTCTCCGTGAGCGCTTCGTGCTGGGCAAACAGCAAAGCCGGAGCGCTCTGGTTAGTTCGCGTTCGCGATTATCTCCAGCAACGGGCAAAGTCGCTTGGAGGTCGTTTGGGCGAAGTTTCTAGTGTCAAAAAGCTTGCTTCCAACCTCGTTCCGGTGCGGGGAGCACCCGGCGAGCTACAGGTAAGAAAGGGTTAATCCAGGGGCTTTCCCAGGAAAGATCACGGAATCGCCGGCAGTAACCAGCCGGCTAAAGTTCAATTAGGAACAAAGGCCGAGAGCTCGGCTGAGGCCTGAGAGGCCATTTCAAGTGCGGTTTTCTGGGCTTCTTCCGGCGAATTGCCCATCGGTACCATCACGCGAACCATCGCCCCGTCTGAGCGACGACGGCGCACACTATCAAGCACTGTATAAATCTTGCCCCAGTATTCGCTGGCCACCGCGCGGCCACGTCCCTGGTACCAATAAATCATGAGGGCCCGGTCACGGCCATTGGCGATCACAAATCGGTTGGCTTCAAATGATGCGCCGCCGCCTGCGGGTGTGACCATGATTCGAGCGGGATCGGTCATGACCCAACCAGAGCCCGGCAGGCAGTTCAGGGGACTGTGATAAGTGGCGCCGTTTCGTTGCGTAGCGTAGTAGCCAACATAGAGAGAAGCTGTCCGGCTGCCGGAAATAAAATTCCGCGAAAGATAATCGTCTGCGCGCAGGACCTTTTCAGTTTCGTCATCAAAGCGAATGTCACTTCCGGTTTGCTGCCATGAACCAACGTGGGCCGGAAAGTCCTTCAGAGAATTTCGCTCGACATGCGCCTCTCCGGCGCGCTCCCAAATACTGATTATCCCGCCGCCAAGCAGAAGCACGGCCAGCAAGCCCCAGAAACGCATTGTGTCGCGGTTGTTAGTCATCATGAACTAGACAGGAGATTGGATTGAGATCTTGTTCATCTTGTAAATCCGGTCGGAGTCTCTTTTCCCAAATCGAGCGAAGCGATCCGTAACCCATCCGGTGGCAAACAGCAGTGCCGCGGCGGCGATGTAGATTACCCAGCCTGAGAAAGTGTGAAAGAAGCCATCGGCCACGCGGGTGCCATAGTAATGGGCCAACACGCCGGTGCCGCTGACACGCAAAGCGTTTGTCAAAATCGCGATAGGCACGGCTGCCAGTACCAGAATCAACGATCGCCAGAAAGTGAAGCTCTTAAGAAATACGACAACCTTATGCTGGGAGTGCGGACGGCTCGTTCGCTCTCCGTCGGGTCCATCGAAATTATTCCCATCATCTTTGGGGTTAGTGAAATATGCGTAAACAACTGCCAGGGTAACCAGGGTCATCAGCGAGCGGATACCGCTGCACGCTTCCACCACGGCAAGCTTCTTCGGTTCGGTGGCCCCGAGAGGCATCAGTTCAATGATGTTTCCCTGGCGCAGCACGGGAATGTTGAAGAGAGACATCGCCGCGACAGCACACCGTGATGCGAAGAGCTGCAAAGGAAAAGCGATCCGGTTAAAGACGATCTGAGGAATCGGGATCGAGAGCAGCAAGAGCGCCAGCGGCACGACCAGCAGTCGCAACAGGCGGAAGCCCCAGAAGTAGATCACCACGCTCGTGATCATCAGGACGAGTGAGAGCCGCTGTACGAATAGCTCCGCTCCGGCTACGCCGGCCCATAACGTTACCAAAGACACTCCGACGCCGGCCGCTCCCCAAACAGCAGCGTTCCTGGTCGACACTTCGGCGAAGCGTTCACGCTCCAGCCAGAGGATGTAGCCAACGACGAAGGGAATCAGCAGGCCGTGCGAATAGTTTTCATCATTCCACCAGTCACTACCCAACTTCATGAGCACGGTGAAATAGACGAATACCAACGCCACGGCGATGGTTATCGGTTGATACAGCTTGCGCGAGATGGCGACACTCATGCGGTTATTGCTTGCGCAGCCGAGGGGCAATCTCTGCCGGCAAGCGTGTTTGACGTAGGCTGGAACCAGAAAACAGCAGAGTTACTTCTGGTTCGGCATTCAAAGATGGGATCTTCTGACCCTCGAGGGTGGTAAACGAGCAATGGCCCGTCGGTTCCTGAAAGTCTCGGGTTATGTGTTGATTCGTCGACGACTGAATCCGGGGTGGTTCGTCAACCTGGAACTCTGCGTGGCTTGAGGCCAGCGGCTAAAGTATAGACACAGCGACAGGCCTGTTGTCTACAACTAATTTGGGAATTATGCACTTGACAAACCCAGACTTAGTTTGAGAGAATGGCTTCACCATGAAGCCGACATTTAAGAAACCAGCGAAACGGGAAAAAGGTTCAATACTTGAGCCACATTTCACTGATGAAGATAAGGCCCGCGAATACCTAGAGGCTTCGCGCTGGCCTGATGGTGCTATCTGTCCGCATTGTGGTCTCATTGGCGAAGCCTACAAGCTAACTCCGAAGGTTAAGCCTCCGGTCGAAATCGAATATCAAACCAAAGACGAGATTAAGAAACAGCGTGTCCGCAAACCGCGCAAAGGTCTCTGGAAATGCGCTGGTTGCCGGAAACAGTTTACCGTAACTGTTAAAACTATTTTTGAGGACTCACATATCCCGCTCCACAAATGGCTGCTGGCGATCCATCTTCTCTGCTCAAGCAAGAAGGGCCTGAGCGCGCACCAGCTAATGAGAATGTTGGATATTCGCCAGTACAAGTCAGCTTGGTTCATGGCTCACAGAATCCGCTATGCAATGACTGGCGAGCTACCCGAGTTGATGACAGGTATCGTTGAGGCGGACGAAGTCTATATTGGTGGCAAACGAACCAATAAGCATAGAAGTCAGCGGCACAACACCGTCCCAAAGGCGGGAGTTAGAGCGCGGGATTATATGGGCCCGGTTGCGGACAAGGCGGCTGTGGTCTCAGTTCTACAGCGCGGCGGCAAGGTGCGTTCACGCCACGTTGAGAAGGTAACCGCGAAAACCCTATCAGTTGTAATCAATGAGGTAGTCGCGGCTGATGCTCACTTAATGACTGACACTGGCGTACTGCGGAACAGGAACACGGGCGAGGATCGCAAGCACTCGTTGGTTAACCACCTAGCAGATGAATATGTCCGCTACGATGAAGGCGTGTGCGTGACAACGAACACCGTTGAGGGTTACTTCGCCCTTCTCAAGCGCGGCATCAATGGCGTGTACCATCACGTAGGCCGCAAGCACCTTCACCGCTATTTGGCAGAGTTTGATTTTAGATACAACGGTCGGGAAATAACAGACGGTGAGCGGGCCACGCAGGCCCTTAAAGGCTTCGAAGGTAAGCGGCTCACCTATCGAATGCCTGACTGGCAAAACTAAGAAGTAGCTCAACTTCGCCGACCAGAGCGGGTCGCAACGGCCCGCTTCCCGTTTTTACCAGGAATCCTGGCTTCCGGTGAAAGTTTGATTCTTACCAGGAATCCTGGTAAATTGCGCACATGAGGTTTTACATACCCACTAGCGCCTTTTTGGGGAATATAAACCACTTTCTCGCTCGGTTTAACCCTGACGATCCTGACAGATTGGACATAACCTCTGATCCGAGGTGGTTCTATGTCCATCCGGTGGTTTTGTGCATGATAGCCGCAATTGGCAAACCAGTTAAGCCTGAGAACATAACTTGCGACATTCAAGCAAAGACGGGTGGCTATCTTAAACGCATGGGGCTGTATAGGTTTCTCGGAATCGAATCTGGAGTGAACATCGAGGAACATGAGGCAGCGGGGCGTTTCATTCCGCTAACCCAGGTAAAGACCTCAGAGGATTTGACCCATTTTCTAACTGAGATGGTTCCGCTTCTTCACCTTGAACCTAGTTACGTCGAGCCCATCCAGTACACAATCAGCGAACTAGTGCGAAACGTCCTTGAACACGCGTACTCGCCGGAAGGGGCTGTGGTTTGTGCGCAGTACCACAAAAAAGGGAACAAGATCAGGATAGGAATTGTCGACACAGGAATTGGTGTCAGAGAAAGTATCAGCGACTCTTACCCGGCTACCGACGACCTAGAGGCCATAAAATTGGCTCTTACTCCGGGCATAACGGGCACAACACGAAAAATCGGCGGCACCGAACAAAACGCAGGAGCGGGACTTTTCTTCATTAAGACAATCGCTTATTACAATCGTGATCCTTTTGTAATCTATACGGGTCGTGCGATGTACAAACTTCTAAAGAGAAACATTGGCAACGGTCGCGTGATCCTGAAAGGGAACCCGTTTTCTGACAGGCATTCCACGGAAACGGAGTTGCCTTATTGGAAAGGCGTGGTGGTTGGTATCGACATCGGACTGGATAACACCCAGGAATTTGGCAATGTGTTAGCCATCGTCAAAGAGTTCTACTTTCAAAGCGTCAAAGACAGAAGAAAAGAAAAGTACAAGAAATTTAAGAGGCCCATTTTTATTACGTGAAACAATCAAGTGAAATAGCTATTAAGATGTCGTGGTCTGTGGGGTCTTTTGCGGAGAACAAGGACTTAGCGCGGAAGATCCGCCTGGAACAGATAGTTCCTGCCTTGCGCGATAACAAGCGAGTCATCCTCGACTTCTCAGGCGTAAGCTCAACGACACAATCTTTTGTTCATGCTCTAATAAGCGAATTGATTCGGGACTTTGGCCCAGGTGTTCTAAGTAGGGTAGCGTTCAAGTCCTGCAATGACACTGTGAAGCAACTCGTCTCAATCGTCACTGAGTACATGCAATATGAAGAAACAACGGAAGCCTAATCCAGCCGGACGAGGTGGCAAACCAATTAGCCTTGCCCCGTACTCGTTCGAGGATGCACTGAAGAAGATTCTCAAGGCTACGCCAGAGCCTAAGCCCGAGAGCAAACCCACCAAGAAACCTACAACAAAACGAGCGAGTAAGAAGCGCTAGCGGTCGATTCCTTTTCGGTAGGCGGTAATTGAACCCTCCCCCTTTTTGTCGGTTTTGACACCCATTTCAGCCAAAATCGAATATCAGAAAATTATATGAGGCTGATAAGCTTCTTTGTTTCATATTGCAACATCCAGGCGACCCAAGCGTACTAAGCTTCGGTATGGAAGATGTCGATTTTTGAAAGAAAGGGCTTGCTTTCGATGAATTGCGGCTGGTATGCTGAAGAGGCCATTTACCGGCATTGCCCCCAAGCTATGCCAAAGGTAACCCCAAAATCCACCTCCGCAGCCCCTATCGGCTCGCCACTTGCATTCCATTCCAGTTGGCTGTTTGTAAAGCTAGGAGAGAAAAGACCGTGCAATTTACGAATAAACGTGATACAACGAGCGCCCTCATTTGGGGAATTAGCTTGTCGTTAGCAGGACTAGCCAGTTTTGCTATAAGCCGCGTTGTTCATGTGTTCAGCGGTAAGAAGGAGATTTCAATGGCTCGTGACAACTCAGGTCCGTTAATGTGCGCCCCTGCGATGGGTGTTGCGCCTGCTCGCACTGTAACGCGAGCAGAACGGATCGCTGTGCCCGCTAAGTCCAACGGCAAGGTTGCTAATGACGTTGATGAGATAGTCTTGGTTCGCAGCAGGCGCATAATCACGGTAAGGGGACTTTTCAAAGTAGTAGGCCGAACGGCCCCTCGCATTTTGGATGAAGATGAATTTGCTTACTTAGATGAATAACGAATCGGAATCCTCATATAACGATTTTCATTGGTACACAACTGGATCTTGGGACACGTTAGAGCAGGGCGATCTGCTGCTTAACTGTCCCGTCCCCATTCCCACAAAGGAACTCTCCGGCGCTTTGATGAGGGCGAAAGAGGGCGAAGCCTTTGAGTTTACCTATGAGGTTCACTATCCGGATCTGATTATCTTGACTCAGAGTTGCGATCTTCGTAAAAGGGATATTGAGCAAATATTGCTTTGCGAACTTATTCCCGCCAAGGATCAATCGCAAGATGTAAAGACCTCTGTAAGGAAAGAGCATCGTCCTGGGCTTCACATGATCGAAGAGTGTGAGCTTAACGAACACAACTTTGGTCAACAGATTGTGGACTTCAAGACGGTGTTCACTCTACCAAAGGACTTTGTTTTGGCTTTTGTCGGTAGTCAGCAATCTCGCGTTCGACTTCTGCCACCTTACCGCGAACACCTTGCTCAGGCATTTGCCCGATACTTCATGCGGGTGGGCCTACCCAGAAACCTAAAGCCCTAAACCGAGCTTTCCAGCCTGTCACGCTGATCCAGACTATCACTTTGGTCGCTTGGGTGTGTCAAAGGCATAATACCCACTAATTTGAGTGGACGTCTAATAATGGTTGTGAAGTCGGGACGAGGTGCGGAGGTGAACCGCGGACATCCTATTCGCGAGTGCGGGTAGCACGCTCAGTCGTATCTAGTCCCAGGATCAGCGGTTGTTCGGGCTTCGCGCCCAGGCGGATGGGATGTCCGCGATCCATCAACAATGCTCTAAATTCACTTTTCGTCAAATGCCCGCTATGCTCTCAATCCATGACTGCGATTACCGTCGGTGTAATCGGCCTGGGCTATTGGGGGCCGAATTTGCTGCGCAACTTTTCCGAGAACGAGTCGGCCGAGCTGCGCTGGATTTGTGATGGCGACTCATCCCGTCTCGGGGCGATGGGCCGTCGTTATCCGGCGGCGCAAACTACCACGGATTACCAGAAACTTCTGGCGGATCCAAAGCTGGATGCGGTCGCCGTAGTCACTCCGGTAGCCACACACTTTGAAATCGCCCGGGCAGCGCTCCTGGCCGGAAAGCATGTGCTGGTGGAAAAGCCCTTTACCGCTACGGCGCGTCAGGCTGAGGAGCTGAACGAGCTCGCCGAACGCACCCAACGCACGCTGATGGTCGACCACACTTTCGTTTACACCGGAGCGGTGCGCAAGATGAAAGAGATCGTGGCCAGTGGAGAGTTGGGCGAGCTGCTCTACTTTGATTCGGTGCGCATCAATCTCGGGTTGTTCCAGAAAGACATCAATGTGCTTTGGGACCTCGCGCCGCACGATCTCTCGGTCATGGATTACCTGATTGATCGGCAGCCCGACGGATTGAGCGCGATTGGCAGTTGCCATATCGAACGCGGGATCGAAAACATCGCTTACCTGATCCTGCATTTTGCCGGGGACTTCATCGCGCATTTCCACTTCAACTGGCTGGCGCCGGTGAAGATCCGCCGCACCATGATCGCCGGGTCAAGCAAGATGATTCTCTACGACGACATCGAGCCGACTGAGAAAGTTCGCATCTATGACAAGGGCGTAACCACAAACCGCGTGGGGCCTGACCGTGAGGCCGATTATCAAACCCTGGTGAGTTACCGGACCGGCGACGTTTGGGCGCCCAAGCTCGATTCAACTGAAGCTCTGCGTCATGTGGTAGCGGAATTCCTCGGTGCGATACGGGAGGGCCGTCCGCCATTGACCGATGGCCAGGCGGGTCTGCGGGTGGTGCGCCTGCTGGAAGCCGCGCAACAATCGATCAAAAATGGGGGCCAGATTCAGACGGTCGGCAATGTTGCGTAGAGAAGTGATTGCTATGCGCGCAGATGAGTTGGCGGCCCTTCGGGCCTTAGACCACATCTGCCGTTGTTATTAGGTTTCGCCGAGAACCGTACACGCGTCATGACCAGTCCAACCCAAGTCAAAAACGTTCCCCTCCTCGATCTCCGGGCCCAGTACGAAACGATTCGCGATGAAATGCGCGTGGCTGTCGACCGCGTCTTTGACTCGCAGCACTTTGTTTTGGGTGGTGAAGTGCAGATGCTGGAGGAAGAGATTGCGCGCTATTCGCAGACGAAGTTTGCGATCGGATGCGCCTCAGGCTCGGACGCGCTTTTGCTGGCGCTGATGTCGTGCGACGTGGGCGCCGGCGATGAAGTCATCACCACCCCGTTCAGTTTTTTTGCGACCGCGGGAGCGATTACCCGGCTCGGTGCGAAACCCGTGTTTGTCGATATTGACGAACGAACTTTCAATCTCAATCCGGCTTTGGTGAGTGACGCCGTGACTGAGCGAACCAGGGCGATCATCCCCGTGCACCTGTATGGCCAATGCGCCGAGATGGATCCAATTTTAGAAGTAAGTCGCCAGGGCTGGCGGCAAACCGGTGGCGAGAATGCGGGCGCTCCGATTCCGATCATTGAAGACGCGGCCCAGGCGATCGGCGCGGAAGACGCGAGGCGGCGTGCGGGTTCGATGGGGACGATTGGTTGTTTCAGTTTCTACCCGTCAAAGAATCTGGGCGGCGCCGGCGATGGGGGCATGCTGGTCACAAACCAGCTCGAGCACGCGCGCCGCTTGCATATGCTCAGAGTGCACGGCGAAGAAACGAAATATCATCATCAGGTCGTTGGCATTAACAGCCGTCTGGACGCGCTGCAGGCCGCGGTGCTGCGGGTTAAGCTGCCCCATCTCGAAGAATGGACCACAGCGCGACAGCGCAAGGCCCAGCAATATGAATTGATGTTTATCGATGCGGGATTGTCGGAACAGATCGAAGTGCCTTTCGTGAGAGCGAGGGCGCGCCACATCTTCCATCAGTTTGTTATTCGCGTCCGCGATGGCCGGCGCGACGCCTTGCGAGATCATCTGCGCGCGCGTGGCGTGGGCACGGATATTTATTATCCAGTGCCGCTGCACTTGCAGAAATGTTTTTCGTTTCTGGATTACCAGGAAGGCGATTTACCAGTGGCCGAGCTGGCAGCGAAAGAAACACTCGCGTTGCCGGTCTATCCCGAGTTGACCGACGAACAACAGGATTACGTGGTGGGTTCGATTGCTGAATTTCTGAGGGGTTGATGGGCGTCGGGTTACAAAATCTGCTTCAATTCCGAGGGTTTGAGTCAGATGGTGTCCCTTGAGACTCAACCTGGCCGCCGTGCGGCACGTTGGGCTGAAGCTCATATCGCCAAACTGAAGTTTGTCTTACATCACGGAATAATCTTATCAATCTCTTTATCAATCAGGGGCAATAGTCGCTGTCTGAGTTTGGCGACCAGCGCATCGGCCTGCCGCAGATCTTCCTCGAGCTTGACGCGTCCCTGGGTGGTTAGGATTAGCAGGTTTTCAACTCCGCGGCGGTCAGTTTCCAGTACCCGACGCCGGGTGTCTCGTAACTCAACCGTGCGCGTCGAACCAATACCACTCATGGCCCGCTCGATGTTTTCCGGACGCATATCTTCTTCGATTTGAGCCTGACGGATTTTCAGGGCAGTCTCTTTTTCGATCAATTCCAGCAACTGCCTGCGCATGATTTCGGCGCGTTGTTCGGCGTGGGCCAGTAGATCGAGGTTAACCACGAGCGTATTTTTGGCGTTCGCGGCGCCCTGGTTTGAATCAGTTAGAACTTTGTCGCTGATCTCGCGCAATCTGGTGTTCAGAGTTTGCAGAGATTTACGCAGCAAAGCGATCTCGGTTGCCACCGATTCAGTTGAGCTGGCATTCGCGGGGTTTTGCAATTGCTCCTTAGCTTCAGAGTTGGGCCTTGTTTGAATACGCCCTGAGCTCTGGGCAAATGATGGCGCGCAAAAAAGTATTACCGTGGCGAAGAGGATCAGAGAGTATGTTACTTGCCTGGTCATTTGGGGTTGGACCTCTTTTCTGAATGTTCGACCATAAAACGCCTGACCCGGACAGCAGTTCCGCTATTGTGGCGAGGTCTTCAAGGCCGGTCAATCTTTGTCCGGGGCGTTCACTGGGTAGCTGAAGCGGGGGCCACCAGACCCGGTGCTCGATCGGTATCTTTACTTTCAGGCACCGGTCCCCGCTGTTGGAGGAGAGAGAAGGCTGTCGACATCCCTGCGAGCGTTGCTTACTCCCGGGCGTGATGTTTTGCGCGTATGATTGTCTCACTAAACCCATGATCGATCTGGACCGAATCTCGCAATCGAAAATCGAAGTCGAACCATATCGATGGGCTCTGATCGAAGGACTCTTCTCACCGGCCGATGCTAAAGCTCTGGCCGGCGCTTTCCCGCGCGATCACTTTAAGCGGTTGTCGCACTACGGCGGTGATAAAGACTCTGAGTACGAAGCCCGGGCGCTGATTGGCATGGGCGCCCAAAAGGTTTCCCACCCCGAGGAATTGAGCGGAGCGTGGAGTGAGTTGGCCATGGATCTACTGTCACCCGCTTACTGTGCCGCCATGTCTCTGGTTACTAACTGCGACCTGAGCGACGCACTTCTGGAAGTCAACCTGTTCCACTATCCTCCGGGAGGCGTGCTCGGGCCGCACCCGGATCTGGCCGACAAGATCGCCACGCATGTTCTTTTTTTCAATCGGGAGTGGAACGATAGCGACGGCGGCTGTCTCAACATTCTTCGCTCGGCGAATCCGCAGGAGATCGCCAAAATCATATCGCCCGTTGTGGGTGCATCCGCCATACTTGTTCGTTCGGAGAGCTCCTGGCACGCGGTGTCTCCGGTGGTGAAGACTTGTAACAGATCGCGGCGCAGCCTGACCGCAACTTTTTATCATCCAGGATCGGTGAGCACGATGTGGCCACCGGGTGACACTACGCCAATGCACGATTATTACTCGACTGGTCGGTGGCGGCGTTGGTGGAGCAGGTTCACAGTTTGATCGGGACCCTGTTTGGCAATCCTGTTCCACAGTCCGAGGCTTTCGAGCCTCGATCGGAGGGCGAGGGCGTACCGCTTCACCGCGATTAGTGGTTTGAGTTTTCTTTCCAGAACGTTCAGCTTGCGGTGCGCCTCCTTCAAGGACAACTCGAATGCAAGCAGTTCCGACTCCCAAGCTCGGCCTCTGGCAGCTAACGCCGAGGCCAGCGCCGGAGTTACCTCCTGCACCGGACGGCCGAACAATTTGAAGGCATCGGCCGACGGGACGTTCGCGGCGGGATCAAGCGCGCGCATAATCGCGGTCCATCGCTCACAGGATTCAGCACGCCAGCTCACGCGGCCGGCTTCGATCCGCTGACGCACCTGGTCACGCGCGCGCCAGAGGTCGAGGGATCTATTCAACAACCGTCCCTGAACCACATCATCATAGGTTAGCGTCCATTGCTCGAGTCCGGCGTGCGCCAGTCCGCCCTGCAGCTTAATCCGGCAATACTCATCGCCGTAGATTCCGATGGACGGAACGCCTGCGTCCAGCGCAAACACGATTGGGTGATAACGGCTGCTAATCACAAGCGAGGACTGCGCGGTCAATTCCCGCACCTGAGCGGGTTCCAGTCCGGTGGCGATGACTGTGTGCGGGAGACCCAGCCGTGCGGCGAGCATTCGCGCTTCAGTCAGATCCGAGCCAGGCGTTGACTCGTTGCCGTGCAAATGTGGAACCAGGATGAGCTGCGCCCCGGTGACTTCAGCGAGCTCGCGGAGCTGTCTGACCAGGGCCCCGAAGAGTTTTCCCCTATTGGCACGGATCTGCGAATCAATCGTAACCGCGATGGTCGGTGGGCGCGAAGGGTCGGAAGCCTCATCAGGATTGCGCGCTCCATCCAGAAAGAGCGCGTCGTCGCATTGGTACCAGAGTCGTTCGATTGGTACGCCCAGATCAAGCGCGAGCAATGCCGATGGCAGTTCGCGCACGCCGACGAACCGAGCTGATGAGAGAGCTTCGCCAAGCAGGCGCCGCTCGTCTCCACGCAGTCTCGGCCCGATCGTTTGACCCAGGACCACGGCGGGCTTACCTAAGATGCGGGCGACCTGCATGAGCGCCACGCGGCGATAAAGAAGATCCGGCCAGGTAGACGAGAGATTTCCTCCCCCTGATAAGACCAGACCGTCCGCGCGCGCTAGCGCAGCTGTCGTCGGGTGTTCGAGCCGGGAATTCGCGGCATCAGCGAGCAGGCTATCGAGAATTTCATTGCGCGCTATGCCCGCACCGGGATCGCCGGGGAATTCAAATGTTCCGACCGCGTCAACGCCAAAGTGTGCCGCCGTCCACACCGGGTCGGGAGAGACGACGGTGAAGGCGACACCTGGAATTAACCGGCGGAAGCGAGCCAGATTTGCTTCCAGCATCGCTTCATCGCCTATGTGTCGGGTTCCTGGTCCGCCGACGTCGGAGACAACTAACAATTGCACAGCAGAGTTCATAATCACGGATTCGAAGGCGGAGAAATGGGGCGGGCGGGGGGATAAATCTCAGCGGCTACGATTATGCTACAAGTGTGGCCTAACTCGCACCCCAACGCGCGTGATTGCTGGCGGTGGTGTGTTTAAGCTCGCGGGCCTCTGCTTCCTGTTGGGCCAGATTCAGATCATAGTCGGTCATCAGCTTCACCAGATCATCGAAGGTCACTTTCGGTTCCCAGCCGAGCTTGTCACGCACTTTGCTCGCGTCTCCCAGGAGCAGATCGACTTCAGCGGGACGAAAATAACGTGGATCGATCTCGACATACTTCTCCCAGTCCAGATCCAGATGGCTGAACGTCTTCTCGAGGAATTCGCGGACCGAATGGGTCTCCCCAGTGGCCACCACATAATCATCCGGCTCGTCGGCATTCATGATCATCCACATTGCTTCGACATAATCACGCGCGTAACCCCAGTCGCGTCGCGCATCGAGGTTGCCCATGTAGAGTTTGTCCTGCAAACCCAGCTTGATGCGGGTTGCCGCGCGGGTGATCTTGCGCGAGACGAAAGTTTCGCCGCGGCGCTCTGATTCATGGTTGAACAGAATTCCATTGGTGGCAAAGAGGCCATACGACTCGCGGTAGTTGACCGTGATGTAGTAGGCGTAAGCTTTGGCACAGGCATAGGGTGAGCGCGGATAAAACGGAGTCGTTTCGGACTGAGGCGACTCGAATACTTTGCCGTACAGTTCCGACGACGAGGCCTGATAAAACTTCGGGTTCATGCCGGTTTCGCGAATTGCCTCGAGCAGGCGGACGGTGCCGAGCCCGGTCACTTCGCCGGTGTATTCGGGGATGTCGAAACTCACGCGCACGTGCGACTGGGCCCCCAGATTGTAGATTTCGTCCGGTTGCACCTGACGCAGAATAGTGTTGAGCGAGCTCGAGTCGTTAAGATCGCCGTAAACCAAACGCAAACGCGTTCCTTTCTCGTGTGGATCCTGATAAAGATGGTCGATGCGGTCGGTGTTGAATGAAGACGAACGACGAATAATGCCATAAACGTCGTAGCCTTTTTCCAGCAGCACCTCGGCCAAAAATGAGCCGTCTTGCCCCGTGATACCTGAGATTAAAGCGGTCTTTGCCATTATTAGTCCTGAACGAATTTTTATCGGTAATGCCGAGAAGCGTTTCGGTTGACCCTGAGCGGACAGTCAGTGCGAGAGCATTTCAGCGGCGCAAAAGTTTTTGATAACATAGCCAACCTTGGGGCATTTGGGCAAGCTGCCAGCCGAGACTAAATAATTTTGGATAACGGCGTTTAGAGTACCGACGCAGGTTCTGAGCGATAGTGGAAATCGAAACGGAAGCTGGTACTCTAAACCTGAGTGTGACTTCGATATTGACTAATACATTCCCTTACCAACGCGTAACAGTGACGGGCGGAGCAGGTTTTCTCGGCCGCTTTGTGATCGAAAGGCTTCAGGCCTGTGACGGCGTCGAAGTGTTTGTCCCGCGCAGCAGTGAATACAATCTGATCGAAAAGGAAGGCATCATCCGGATGTTGCACGACTCGCGACCGGATTTGGTGATTCACCTGGCGGCAGTCGTGGGCGGCATCGGGCACAATCAAAAGAACCCGGGAAGGTTTTTCTACGATAACCTGATGATGGGCACGCAGCTCATCGAGCAGTCACGGTTATATGGAGTGAAAAAGTTCCTGGCCGCCGGCACCGTGTGCGCCTATCCGAAATTTACCCCAGTGCCTTTCAAGGAAGACGATCTTTGGGACGGCTATCCCGAAGAAACCAACGCGCCGTATGGCCTGGCCAAGAAGATGATGATGGTCCAGTCCCAGGCTTATCGCGATCAATACGGCTTCAACTCAATCTTTGTGTTGCCGGCAAACCTCTACGGGCCGGGTGACAACTTCGATCTCGAACAGTCGCATGTCATTCCTGCGCTGATCCGAAAATGCGTTGAAGCCCGTCACAGTGGCGCTGACTTCATCGAAGTCTGGGGTTCAGGCACCGCTTCGCGCGAGTTCCTGTACGGTGAAGATTGCGCCGAGGGTATCGTCAAGGCGGCGGCCCTTTATGACGAGCGCGATCCGGTCAATCTCGGTAACGGCCGTGAAGTTGTCATCAAGGACCTGGTTGAATTGATCGTCCGTCTGTCAGAATTTGAAGGCGGTATCAAATGGCAATCTGACAAGCCGGATGGTCAGCCGCGCCGTCAACTGGACACGAGTCGGGCTCGGGAAAAGTTTGGCTTCCAGGCGCAGACATCGCTCGAAGAAGGACTGCGGCAAACAATTGACTGGTACGAAATGACATTTATGGCGCGAGGGGCTTGATTGATGTCTGAGATGCCGCCAAAGATCAGCATTGTCACGCCATCTTTTAACCAGGGCCCCTTCCTGGAAGAGACGATTCTGTCAGTCCTCAATCAGAACTATCCCAACCTCGAATACATCATTATCGATGGCGGCAGCACTGATGAGACAGTTGAGGTCATTCGTCGCTACGAAGATCGGTTGACCTACTGGACCAGCGAGAAAGATCGCGGGCAGGTGCACGCCATCAACAACGGGATCGAGAAAGCGACCGGGGACATATTCGCTTTCCTCAACAGCGACGATGTCTACTTGCCGGGAGCGTTTACGGCGGTGGCGGACTACTTTGAAGCTTCTCCGCAAAGTGAATGGGTTTGCGGAGATACAATCATGTTCGGCGATGGACATTCGACGGAGTTGATACAGTCGGTGGTGCCGAAATCAGCCGCCCACTGTTTGTCCTGGGCCTACACCGCCGCACAACCCGGTCATTTTTGGAAGCGGGAATTGATCGCGGGCGGGTTTGATGAAGGCTGGCCCTACGATTTTGATCACGATCTCTACGTGCGTCTGCTGTTGGCGGGGCATACTTGCGAACACCTCCCACTGCCCTTTGCCGCTTATCGTTTGCACGCCGTCAGTAAGACAGTCGCAGAGGGGCATCACCAGATCGCCGAGTTCGAACGCAGCGCTGAAGTCTACGAGGATGACCTGGAAGGCGCCGACCGGCGCTGGTGCCGGTCAACCAGGTTCCTGCGCCGCTCGTATGCGGCCAGCGAAACCGGGGATAGAAAAGCCGGAGCGCGTTGGTTGGTGCGGGCCCTGGTGACTTATCCCGAAGGCCTGGTGCAGAGAAATTTCTGGGGCTGTTTGAAAAAACTGGCTCGCGGCAGCAACACCTCCGTCGAGGCAAATTGAAGCGATGGCGGTCACCGCACTTACGAAGCGATTGTTTAGAACTGAGCGGGAGTTCGGGCTGCTCGTGGGTGGCGTTTTCACCCTCCTCAGTTTGTGGTGGGTTTACCGTGGAAAGTTTCCCGCCGTGGCGCCGTTCACTCTGTCCCTGGGTGCGGTGCTGATCCTGCTTGGGCTTTTGCTGCCACGGGCGCTGGTATGGCCCAACAAAGCATGGATGGCTTTGGCTGAGGTCCTGGCATTCGTCTCTACGCGCATCATCCTGGGGGTGGTCTTCTTCGGCATCGTCACGCCCATCGGCGTGGTCAAGCGCTGGTTCGGTTGGGACCCGCTGGAAAGACGCGCGGCCCCCGGCGAGTCTTACTGGAAGCCCTACTCAGAGCGTCAGAGAGATCCGCGCCATTACGAAAAGATGTTTTAAGGAGACAGGATGTCAAAAGCACAGGTAGTCAGCGAACTCTGGCAGTTCATGCGACAGAATAAGAAGTATTGGCTGGCTCCAATCGTGATCACCCTGGTGCTGTTTGGTGTGCTGCTGGTTCTGGCCAAAGGCTCGGCCATCGCGCCTTTCATTTACACGCTGTTCTAATGTCGGGTCCTTTGCGGGCATGAGGTCAGCACCGGGAGCGGTAGCGACCGGGTCCGGTCGTCAACAGTCCGGCCAAGAATCCAGTCGCTACCGATCCCGGTACTGACCTCACAATTACCAGTGACCACCATCCTCGGCATCTCGGCTTTCTATCACGACTCTGCTGCCTGTCTGGTCAGGGACGGCGAGATTATTGCTGCCGCGCAGGAAGAACGTTTCACCCGCCTCAAACACGATCATAACTTTCCCGTGAACGCGGCCGGCTATTGCCTTAGAGAAGCCGGTATCACCGCCGACCAGCTCGACTTTGTCGGCTTCTATGACAAGCCCCTGCTGAAATTCGATCGTCTGCTCGAAACTTATCTGGATTACGCGCCCTTCGGGTTTCGATCGTTTCTCAAGGCGATGCCCCTGTGGATGAAAGAGAAGTTATGGATGCCCGATCTGATTCGGACTGAGATGGCCAAAGCCAATGGCGTCGATGACGAACGAGCTGCAAAGAAGGCCGGGAAAAAGTTTGCTTGGAAGCTTCTCTTCGGTGATCACCACGAGAGTCATGCGGCCAGTGCCTTCTATCCATCTCCTTTTGAGGAGGCTGCAATTCTCACTGTGGACGGCGTGGGTGAGTGGGCCACCAGCTCGATCGGCGTGGGGCAGGGAAACGAAATCACGTTGCTGAAAGAGCTGCGCTTTCCCAACAGCCTGGGCCTGCTCTACAGCGCTTTTACTTACTACACCGGTTTCAAAGTCAACAGCGGCGAATACAAAGTCATGGGCCTGGCGCCCTATGGCGAGCCGAAGTACGTTCAGTTGATCAAAGACAAAGTGGCGGAGATTTGCGACGACGGGAGCATCCGGATGAACCACGAGTACTTTAGTTACTCGCAGGGTCTGCGGATGACCAATCGCGCGTTTGATCGAATTTTTGCAGGTCGGCCGCGGCAGGCTGAATCGCAAATCACCCAGCGCGAGATGGATCTCGCTCGCAGTATTCAGGTGATCACCGAGGAAGCAATGTTGAAGATGGCAGCCTATGCTCACAAAGAAACCGGGATGACGAAACTGTGCCTGGCCGGCGGGGTGGCGCTGAATTGCGTAGCCAACGGGCGGCTGCTGCGCGAAGGCCCGTTTGATGATCTGTGGATTCAACCTGCGGCGGGCGATGCGGGCGGCGCGCTGGGGATTGCGTTGGCAATTTGGCACCGTTATCTGGCGAAGCCCCGAAGTGGCTCGGTCAGCTTGCCCGAGCCGCGCGGGGAGGGTGCCCGTGCTACCGACGGGATGAAGGGCTCGTATCTTGGGCCGCAGGATTCAGTTCCTGAGATCGAAGAATTTTTGAAGTCGCGGAACGCGCCTTACAAGAAATATTCACGCGAGCAATTGCCCGAGGTGGTGGCGGACCTCCTGGCTGCAGGGAAAATCATCGGCCTGCATCAGGGCCGGATGGAGTTCGGTCCGCGCGCGCTGGGAGCGCGCAGCATTATCGGCGACCCGCGCTCGACCGAGATGCAGTCAGCGATGAATTTGAAGATCAAGTACCGGGAGAGTTTCCGGCCGTTTGCGCCCAGCGTCCTGCGCGAACACGTCGACAAGTGGTTCGAGCTGGATGACGACAGCCCTTACATGATGCTCGTGGCCGACGTTGTACCGGAGCGTCGCCGTGAGATGAGCCAGGACGAGAAAGCACTTTTCGGGATCAGCAAACTAAACATCAAGCGTTCAGAGATACCCGCGGTGACGCACGTCGACTACTCTGCGCGGATTCAAACAGTGAGTCGCGAAACGAACCCGCTCTACTGGGACATCATCGAGGCATTTCGCCAAAGAACCGGCTGCCCGGTGGTCGTCAACACCAGTTTCAACGTGCGTGGTGAACCAATTGTGTGCACGCCGGAGGACAGCTATCGTTGCTTCATGCGGACGGAGATGGATTATCTGGTGCTCGAAACCTGCGTGCTGGATAAGAGAGACCAGCCGGAGTTCGGTGAGAAGACGGATTGGCGGAGCGAGTTTAAGCTGGATTGATTGGGGACTGATATTCCATTTATGACAGGGTTAAGCTCATCCCGCGTTAGCAGCTTAAGCCCCTAACCCGCCCCGGTTGCTTTTCTACCGCTCACCAGCTTAAATTATCCTCTCAAAACCTAATCACTTTTTCACACAAGGAAGAAACGACAACTATGGCAGAACAAGTTAGGGTACTGGTGACGGGTGCCGGTGGTTTCATTGGTCACCATTTAACAAAGTACTTAATTAATCGCGGTTATTGGGTGCGTGGCGTGGACATCAAAGAGCCGGAATACGAGCCGACCTGCGCGCATGAATTTGAATTGCTGGATTTGACCAGACGGGAAAATTGCCTCGAGGCTACGCGCGGCATCGACCAGGTTTACGGCCTGGCCGCGAACATGGGTGGAATCGGTTTTATCGAGACTCACAAGGCTGAGATTGTTCGCGATAGCTCGCTGATGAATCTGCACTCGATCGAGGCGGCTCGGGAGAACGGCGTGAAGCGCTACTTCTACACCTCGAGCGCCTGCATCTACCCCGGCTTTAAACAGAAGGATGCCGATGTCACTCCTTTGAAAGAAGAAGACGCCTATCCGGCCGACGCGGAAGACGGCTACGGTTGGGAAAAGCTTTACATGGAACGCGTCTGTCGTCATTACACTGAAGACTTTGGCCTGGACACGCGGGTCGTCCGTTTCCATAACATCTTTGGACCTCTCGGCACCTACGATGGTGGCCGTGAAAAATCGCCCGCGGCCATTTGTCGCAAGATCGCTCTGGCCAACGACGGCGACGATATTGAAGTTTGGGGCGACGGCGGACAGACCCGATCGTATTGCTACATCGACGACTGTGTCGAAGGTATTTACCGCCTGATGCAGAGCGATCATCGCGAGCCGATCAATCTGGGACAGGACCGGATGATCTCGATCAACGAGTTGGTCGACATCGTGGCGGGGATTGCCGGCAAACGGATCGGCAAACGCTATGACGTCACCAAGCCCCAGGGAGTGCGCGGCCGCAACAGCGACAACTCACGGCTGCGTGAAGTCCTGAAGTGGGAGCCGCAAATCTCGCTCGAAGACGGCCTGGCCAAGACCTATCGATGGATCGAAGGTGAGCTGAAGAAGCAGCCGGTTCCGGCCGTGATGTCAGCCGCCTGAACGCCGCGACGGCTTCGTCCGTGGATTGGTTCTAAAGGCAGGGTATTTCCGAACGCAGGGTACTCAACAATGATTACCCTGCGTTCTTTATATTTTCCGTGAGAAACTCTGCTAGCATCTCGAGCAGTGAAACACTCTGACACTCCGGCTCGCTTAAAGAGCATAGAAATCAGCGTCGTAGTCCCGGTCCGGGATGAAGAAGATTCAGTTCGAGTCCTGCTCGAGGGCCTGCTTAATCAAACTCAGCCGCCGGCCGAAATCGTTCTGACTGATACCGGTTCCATCGACGACACGCGAAGAATTATCGAAGAGTTCATTGATCGGGGCGAGCCGGTGAAGCTGGTGCGCGCGCAATCGGGTTTGCCCGGACGCGGTCGCAACCTGGCGGTGGCCAATTCGCGTTGTGATTGGATCGCTTTTACGGACGCGGGCAACCGGCAGGATCCAAATTGGCTGGCAGCGCTGAGCGAAAAGCTTGGCGATGGTTCTGAGGTCGATGTGGTTTACGGAACCTACGAGCCGGTGATAGACAGCTTTTTCAAAGAGTGCGCGGCGATTGCCTATGTCCCACCGGCGTTTGAGAGCGAGGGTGGGCTGGTTCGTCCACGTTCGATCGTGTCGGCGCTGATGCGGCGCAAGGTTTGGGAAACTGTGGGCGGCTTTCCGGAAGATTTGCGTTCAGCTGAAGACTTACTTTTCATGCGCCGGGTTGAGCAGGCTAAGTTTAAGATCGTGCGCACGGCGGATGCGGTCGTTTACTGGAACATTCAACCGAGTCTTTGGCGCACTTACCAGCGTTTCGTTGAGTACTCGCGCCATAACATTCGCGCAGGTTTGTTTGGCGAATGGCAGGGCACGATCTTTATTTATTACGCTTTGCTCGGAATGTCGACGGTTAAGGCGTTTAGCTTCGGTTGGCGATCGCTCGTCATCGTTCCCCCGATCCTTTGGTTGCTGCTACTGACAACGCGCGGAGTGAAGTCGCTGTACCGGAATCGTAGGGGCTACCCGGCAGGGCTGGGGCGGAATCTGGCGCGGTTAAGTTTGCTGGTCCCCGTCCTCGCAGTGTTGGATGCCGCGGCTTTTATGGGCACGATCAACTGGCTGTTTGGCGATTACCTTGGGGGACATGGATCGAGAGGACAAGATGACTCTCGCGAATAGAAAGGTGCTGTACATCTCGTACAACGGGATGCTTGATCCTCTGGGCCAAAGCCAGGTGATCCCTTACCTGCGCGAACTAAGTCAGCGCGGGGTGCAGTTCACCCTTTTAAGTTTTGAGCGCCCGGCCGCCTTTGCCGGCGAGGGCGCGGCGCGATGTGAAGCGTTACGAAGGGATCTCGCTGCATCCGGGATTCAATGGCATTGGCTTCGCTATCACAGCCGGCCTTCGTTGCCGGCCACAGTTTATGATGTGGCGAATGGCGTGCGCCTGGCGTCCCGGCTGGTGCGCCGTAACCAGATTGAACTGGTACATGCGCGCAGTCATATCGCGGCGACGATCGCCTGGGCGCTAAAGAAGCGATTTGATCTTAAGATGATTTTTGATCTGAGAGGCTTGATGGCCGAAGAGTACGTCGATGCGCAACACTGGGTTGAGGGAGGTCTGCCGTATCGCCTGACCAAGGGAATGGAAAGCCGGGCCTTCGCTGCGTCCGATGGGATCGTTACCTTGACCGAAAAGATTTGGCCGCCGATTCAGAGTTGGAAGGGTCTGCGTTCGCGCCAGATTCAACACGAAGTAATTCCCTGTTGCACGGATTTGGATCGGTTTCGTTGCCATGGGGAGGATCGTGGTCAGGTCCGGACGGAACTCAACCTGCAAGATGAATTTGTGCTGGTGTATAGCGGTTCAGTGGGCGGCTGGTATCTCACTGAACAGATGGCTGATCTCTTTATCGAGCTGGTGAAAATTAAAGCTGATAGTCATTTTCTGTGGCTCACCGGGGGCTCTCGGGAATTTATTGAACGGATTATGACAACCCGGGGCGTGAAAGCGAACCAGTTTAGCGTTCACAAGGTAGCGCCCAACGAGGTGCCGCGATACTTGTGCGCCGCGGATGCGGGCATCGCGTTCTATAAGCCTACCCTTTCCCGGCTCGCCACTTCACCCGTGAAGCTGGCTGAATATCTGGCGTGTGGATTGTTTGTGATCATCAACGCAGGCGTGGGTGATTCGGACAGCTTTATTCGCGAACACAAACTTGGAGCCGTGGTTGAAGATTTCAACAGCCAGCACTACAGAAAAGCTTTGCTGGAGATTGATGATTTGATCGGTGAAAAAAGTGACGGTCGAGCACGCCGGGCGGCTGAGGAGTTTTTCGATGTGCGCACTCTGGGCGTTGAGCGCTATGCTCGCCTGTACCAAAACGTATTGGAAGGGTCGAATAGGGTGAGGCTCTGAACTAATACCGTCGAGGCACAGCGTCAATCTGGGTTTGGCCCGCCCTTCAGAGGCGGGAGAAGACAGACGAAGCCTTCGAGTCGCGACGGCTGAAACCTATGTGAATTCAATTGTCGCTACGCGACGAGAACCGTGACCGACCGGCGTTGAAACGCCGGCCCAAACTCATGCCGACGCTACGCGTCAAAGAGACTTGACCAGAGGTTCCTAAGTTTAATGTTGCTCTCAACCGAAGAACTGCTTACCACACTTCGCTGTCCGGCGTGCTTCGGCGTCCTCAGCCAGAACCATGAGCACGTCCGGAACAACGGCGACCTCGAGCTGGTGTGCACGAACTGTGCAGAAAAGTTTCCCGTCGTTGGCGGCGTACCGCGGGTGTTGTTGTCACCTTTGCGCGAAGCCCTGCTGGGTAACAAAGAGATCACGGGGGATGAAGAACCACAGGTTAAGACGGCCCTGAGTTTTGGATTCGAGTGGACGCGTTTTCCGGAAATGTACGAAGAATGGAACCAGAGCTTTCTGGATTACATGCAACCCCACGGTCCGGAGTTTTTTCGCGGCAAGAAGGTCCTGGACGCGGGCTGCGGTAATGGCCGCTTCGCTTACTACGCCGCCAAATACGGCGCTGAGGTTTGGGCGATCGATCTGGGGCCGGCGGTCGAGGTGGCGCGTCACAATACGGAACAAGCCGGAGTGGTTCAGGTGGTCCAGGCCGATCTGCACCGGCCACCTTTTGCTTTGGAGAGTTTCGACTTCATTTATTCGATTGGTGTGCTCCATCATCTCCCCGATCCTGAACCGGCTTTTCAGAACCTGGTGCGCTATTTGAAACCAGCCGGCGAGATTCAAATCTATTTGTATTGGGAGCCGGAAGGACAGCCGGTTAAGCGGGTCCTGCTGGCAATGGTCAGTGCCGCCCGCGCAGTCACCACGCGTCTGCCGCACCAAGCTGTGTACGCGCTGGCGTTTCCGGCCGCGGTGGCGGCCTTCGGTCTATTTGTGTGGCCTTATCGTTTGCTGAAAAAAATCGGCTGGAAATCTCTGGCCGAAAAGCTGCCCATGAAGCAATATGCGCACTTTCCGTTTCGCGTCTGTATTAACGATCAGCTCGATCGCTTTTCGGCGCCGATTGAGAATCGCTACACCAAACAGCAAGTGGCCGATTGGCTGCAACGGGCAAACCTGGAGCGCCCCGAAGTCAACGCGGCTTATGGCTGGGTGGGGACGGGACGTAAGGCCGCCGCGTTGCCCTGAGACTTTGAGGCCTGCCTGCCAACGGATGGCGGACATCTTGTCTGCCTGAGTTCGTGGCAAGACAGCTTCATGAGCGGCTTCGCCGCCGGCGCACAGGATGTCCGAGACCCACCCGGTAGGCATAATGTAATATCGCATGAAAGTTCTGGCTCTAGCGTCTTATCCGATCGAAGCGGCGGCCACGCGGTTTCGACTTCAACAATTCGTCGGACCTCTCGCCGAACGGGATATCACGCTTACAATCCATCCCTTTCTTGACTCGCGACAGTTCGAGAACCTTTATCACCAGGGGTCACTTCCGCGGACCGCGCTGGGATTTCTTAAGTCCTCGATCCTGCGGCTTGGGGACCTGGTGGCCGCGCGTCAGGCGGATGTGATTCTGGTTCAGCGCGAAGCCATGATGATCGGGCCACCGCTAATCGAGTGGCTGGCCACACACGCGCTGAAACGGCCAATGGTGCTGGATTTGGACGACGCAACCTACGTCTCATATACTAGCCCGACCTATGGTGGACTGGGGAAATACCTGAAATGGTTCAGCAAGACTGACGATTTGATTAAGTGGGCCTCGATCGTCACGTGCGGCAACAGCTCCATCGCCGAATACGTTTCCAGCAAAGGAGTCGAGGCGCGCATCATTCCAACTGTGGTCGACACCGGCATTTTTCGACCCGCGGCGCGCGCGGCTTCAAGTGGTCCGGTGGTGCTGGGATGGATCGGAACCCATTCGACCTTTGCTTACCTGGAATCGATTTTTCCCGCGTTGAGCCGCCTCGCCGAGCAGCATGATTTCAGGCTTAAGGTGGTTGGTGCCGGCCGGGATAAGATCAGCCTGGCAGGTGTTACGATTGAGAATGCTGCGTGGAAAATGGAACGTGAGGTTGAAGATTTTCAATTCATCGACGTGGGGCTTTACCCCCTTGACGCGTCTATGTATGCCGGCTGGGCTGCTGGGAAGTCCGGCTTCAAGGCGATTCAGTACATGAGCGTGGGGGTTCCTTATGTGGCTACTCCGGTGGGCGCTTCCGCAGAAATTGGTGTCGAGGGGGTAACTCATCTTTTCGCTTCGACGCAGGACGAGTGGTATGGTGCTTTGGAAACGCTGGTCACGGACGCGACCAAACGCCGGCAAATGGGCGCCGCCGCACGCCGTCACGCAGTAGAGAATTACGGATTGCCAGCCCAGGCCGATAAGCTCAGCCAGGCCTTGCGCGAAGCTGCTCAAAGAGCATGAACTGGGAAGCCTGAGCGGCGAGTATGAACGGTCGAGGACATGGATGCATCGAACAAGTAAATTCCGGCTGGCCGTGCTCGCGTGTATCGCGGTGTTGCCGTCGTTCCTCAAGCGTCCATGTTATCGGCTGGGGTTCGGATATCGCATCGGCCGGCGGGTGCGGGTGGGTTTCAGTATCATTGATGCGCGCACTTGCGAGATTGCCGACGACTGCCGCATTGGGCATCTAAACGTAATCATCGGCGTAACGAATCTAAAACTCGGTGATCACGTAAAGATAGGTCATTTGAATATTATTCGCGGCGGGGAAGAAGTCTCTCTCGGTCGCTATGCCGAGTTGATGAGGATGAACGAGATTAACTCGATTCCTGAACCTGATGCGGTCAACCCGGTGGACCCAAGGTTTATTCTGGGGAACGGAAGCATCATTACTACCGGTCACAAAATTGATTTTACCGATCGAGTTGAGATCGGCCGGCGCACAATTATCGGCGGCCGTAACTCCTCGATCTGGACGCACAACCGGCAACGCACTCTGCCCATCGAAATCGGCGAGTTTGCCTATGTCGGTTCCGAGATTCGCATGGCGCCCGGCAGCACCCTCCCCTCGCGTTGCGTGGTGGGAATTGGCGCCGTGGTCAGCAAGAAGATCGATTGCGAGGGATACCTGATTGCCGGCGTACCGGCTAAGCCAATCAAACAGTTGAGTGAGGAAGACCAGTTTTTGATCGAGCGAAAGACCCGGCCTGATCTTCCTGATGATGTATAGTTTCTCAAAAGCCTTTCGACGGCTGGGACTGAGAATTAAGCAGATATGAACGGCCTCTTATTAGCCATCGCGTTGGTCATGTTGGGTAGCGTCATGCTGATGGCACCGGCGGACGGCGCTGGCGCAACTTTGATTGCGCTGCCGGTGGCCGCGCTGGCGGCCTGGGGTATTTACAAGCCCAAAATCGATCAGCGGTTTTTGATTCGCCTGTTCGCTGCCGGGCTATTGGTGCGCATCTTCGTGGGCACCTTGATTTACGTTTTTCAGTGGCAGACTTTTTTCGGGGGTGACGCCCTGACCTACGATTTGTTCGGTTTTGCCTTGATGAAAACCTGGGACGGCGACAAGTCCTATCAATATTTAGTGGACCTCTTTTCGGGCGGCGGTTCTGCCAGCGGCTGGGGCATGCTCTATGTCGTGGGGGTGATTTACAAGATCATCGGGCGGAACATGCTGGCCACCCAATACATCAACTCGGTGCTGGGAGCGGCCACGGCCCCGCTAGCGTACATGATCTCGATGGAGTTGTTTCCCAACAAGAGGGTTGCGCGCATCTGCGCCCTGCTTACGACTTTCTTTCCGTCGCTGGTGTTGTGGACTTCGCAGGGTTTGAAAGATGGCCCGATCATTTTCCTGCTGACCCTGGCGATGCTCGCCACGCTCAAGCTGGGAACCAGGTTTAGTCCCAAATACCTGACTGCGCTCGCGCTCGCTCTCTGTGGGCTAATCACCCTGCGTTTCTATGTCTTTTATATCATCGTACTTTCGATCGCGGTGGCTTTTATTATGGGGAGACGCCGTCTCACGGCCCAGTCGTTTGCGCGTCAACTTATCATCATGGGTGTGATTGGCGTGGCCCTCGCTTACTTCGGGGTCACTCGTTATGCCGGCCAGCAATTTGATGCGTATGGCAGCATGAAGCAGTTGCAAATGATGCACTTGGACGCTTCTCAGTCTGCTAACTCAGGCTTTAACGAGGACGTTGATGTCTCGACGGCAGGGGGCGCGCTGACTGCCATCCCGGTAGGATTGACTTATCTGATCCTGGCGCCGTTTCCATGGCAACTCACTTCGCTGCGCCAGATGATTACCCTGCCTGAGATGGTAATCTGGTGGTCATCTATCCCGCTGCTGGTGCTGGGCATGTGGTTCGCACTGAAGCACCGGTTGCGAGAAGTAGCCCCAATCCTGATTTTTACAACCCTGCTCACACTCACCTATTCGATCCTGATGGGTAATGTCGGCACTGCCTATCGACAGCGGGCTCAATTGCTGGTGTTTTATTTTATCTTCGTCGGCATTGGCTTTGTCCTGATCAAAGAGAAGCGTGAAGAGAAGGGTCGGCGCCGGTCAGAGGAGAAAAAGGCAGCGCAGCGACGTTTGCAGTGGGGGCCGGAGGTTACGGATCGAATGCCACCACCAGAGAAAGCCATCCTCATCAACTAGACTGGACCAGGGCGTTCATGCCGTGGCCAGTTGATTGCGCCCGGTGACCCTTTCCAAAATCACCAGCTGCAGCAGGAAATTTATGATCAGATGCACGCTGGTAATGATCGCCAGTCCCAGCAATCCATAGTGAAGAAAGACCAGCACCTTGACGGGGACATAAATTGTGAAGGTGAAAACAAACACCATGGTCGGAGTCTTCGTGTCACCCATCGCATAAAAAGCCACAGCAGTGACCTGGCCGGCCGTGCCACCAATCAGCAGCCCATTCAGCGCCAGCATGATCCACCACAACAGCTTTACGTTTGTGGCTGTGATCCCGCCGTGCCCGATCATCAAATGCAGCAGTGGCTCTCCAAAGATCAGCAGGATGATGCAGGCTGCGGTCCCGATACCCGCCATCCATAATAATCTTTGGCGATAAATGCGGCGGAACCTCTGCCACTGGCTGGACTTTGCCGCTAGTGCAAGGCGCGGAACGGTGGGCGACGAAATCGCTTTGGTGAGGATCAGGTTAATGGCCGAATAGACCTGCTGACCAATGTAGAGCAACGACAGGTTTCCGGCGACCGTCATCGACGTCAGAAAGCGATCGATCAAGGGATCCGACTTTGAATAAGCCTGGCCCCATAGAAATGGCTTCACTCTTCGCCACGCCTCGCGCATCGCATATGAATCCCACTGCGGTTTTTGCCAGCGGCCCAACATCGGCATTAGAAAAGCGATCTTTAGGCCAAGATTCAGGACGGTGGCCCAGGCGGCCGCGGCGATTCCGTACTGAGGCAGTGTCCAGAAAAGGAAAAGCAAAGACAACACGTTGGCAAAGACGGGTGAGAGTTCCGCCCAGATGAATTTTTGGCGGGCATAGTAAACCGACCAAAGGACAGCGACCGAAGCGTTCCCGACCATTCCCAGCAATTGAATGCGGCTCAGAGTGATGGTCAATTGCTTGGCTTCATCTGAGAATCCCGGCACCAGCAGCGGCACCCAGAATCCCGCGAGCAAAAACAGCACCGCTGCCAGGAGACTAAAAAACCCGGTGACACCCAGGAAAAACCCCCAGGCATCGCGACGAAAGGTTTCTTCATCTTCGGTGGCCAGCAGCGGCACCAGCACCTGGGTAAGTGAGAAACTGGCGATCAGGAAGATCAATTGCGGCAAAGCGCCGGAGGCAAAAAAAGCATCCGTCTGAAACCCGACACCCAGATGTGTCACCACGTACCAGGGCATCAGAATCGCCAGCACGGCGTTGCAAATCGCCAGCGCGCCAAGGATGAGACTTAACCTGATCAACTATGAATTGTACCTGCGGATGTTTCGAAGGTTCGATCGTGATTTGCACTTACACCCTGGCTGCGGCGGCGAAGCAGATAATCGGCGCCGCCCGCGCCGCATATGATTAGCAGGATCCAGAAAGGATAACGTAATCGGAAAAGCGCGCCGATGTTCGCGACCACGAGTCCCAGGGCGACGGCGCCAAGCGTGACCACCAGAGCCAGAAACCAGGCTGACACCTGTTTTCGCTCGCGCCAAAGACCAACCAGCGCGAGGCATTCAACCATGTAACTCAGCAGCGTTTCAAATCCAGAAAGCAGCCTGCCGCCGCCGCCAACCTGTTTACCCGCGGCGAGCCACATGTTCGGAAACGGCGCGAAGAATCCCACCGCGAGCGCACGGGGAACGTGGCGCAGAATGTCGCCGGGCCCGCTAAACCTGACGCCGTGATCAATATCCGATCCGGCCTCCGAAGGGACCGGTTGGCCGGACGAGTCGAGGCTTAACTCAAAACCCTGGCGCCGGGCTGCAATTTGATCACTGACCGGCAGCTGCTGAACTTCTTCGGGCACTATCGTCCGTGCTCCTTTGACCATCTGCTGATTGTGAAATTGATTTTGAAAGCGAGGAAGAATCAACATCGCCGCGATCATCATGATCGCGAAGCCTAGTTTGCCGTTGGAGAGGCGGTGCCGCCGGGCGACCTCGACCGCCAGAAGCAAAACCGCTACCAAAATCACCGGCCAAAGCAAGCTCCACATGGGCAGCCTTAAGATCCTGATCAGTCCCAGCGCCAATGTGCCGCACACTCCGGCTAGAATTCCTTTTACCCAGCCATAATTCTTTTTCAGGCATAGCGTGATGCTCAGAATCAAGAGCAGGAACGAGGCAATCAATAAAGGGTCGCGCAACAACTGGGTCGTGTGCAGCAGAAACGTCGGCCAGATAGCTACAGCCGTGGCCGCCATCAGTCCAGTTCGATCATCAAAAACGATCGCGGCAATTTTGAAGACCAGAACAAGGATGATCAGATAGTAGATCAGGTTGAGCGGTTCGATGGTGAGAATATTGAACTTGCTGCCGCCGTTAATCGCAGTCACCGGCAGGGAATAGAGCCTTACGTGCAGTTGCGAAGGCCAGCCAGCCCAGTCGTGTATTCCCTGATTCTTCAGCACATTTGCGAGTTCGAGCACTTCTGTCTGATATGTGAACCCGTCCGAGGCGAAATTGCCCAGGCCGTTTTGATCGAACTGTCCGGGAAACATATCGACCCTGCCAAAGATGAACACTCCAGTCGTTACCGACACGTGCAATAGGGCGGCGGCCAGGATCAAAAGCAATCGCGCCCGGCGGTTGCCGGGTCGTGGCCTACTCGCGGTGAATGAGTTAGTTCCCATTTTCCTATGACGACCCGGCACAATATCAGCAACAGATGAACACGGATCAGAACCAATTAGACGGGACTGAAAGACTTTAGGTTCTATCCAGGATCAGAGTCTATCCGTGAAAAGTAGTTCGCCGTACATTCCTCTGACCACTGCTTTGGACATGGGTGCGAGCGTCCGCTAATATTAAGACCAGCACGATAGAAAAGTCATTCTGAGAAAGATAGTACAGAGAAGGTAACTGGTCTTGTTCGCCGAACTCATCCGGTCCCTACTTTCCGAAACGCCGAAACAAAGTGTGTGGCATAGCAGGCATTGTTCGCAGTGACGGCGCTCCGGTTGACCGCGAGCTGCTGGAGCGCATGAATGAAGCCATTCGTCATCGGGGTCCCGATGAGGATGGGTTCTATTTCAGCGCCGGCGTGGGCCTGGCAATGCGGCGGCTGGCGATTATCGATCTGAAGAGTGGCCAACAGCCGATTCATAATCAGAACAGCACCGCCTGGATCGTTTTCAACGGTGAGATTTATAACTACCGCGAACTGCGCGATCAACTGGAAAAGCTCGGGCACAGGTTCTACACCGACAGCGACACCGAAGCTATCATTCACGCCTACGATCAATACGGCACCGACTGCCCCAACTATCTGCGGGGTATGTTTGCGTTTGCTATCTGGGATGAGCGCACGAAATCGCTTTTTCTGGCGCGCGACCGGGTGGGTAAGAAGCCTTTGCTGTACGCCCAGCTCGAAGGCGAGTTGGTTTTCGGTTCTGAGTTCACGGCGCTGCTTGAACATCCACGCGTCAGCCGCGACGTGGATTTCGAAGCGATTCATCACTACCTCTCCTTCATCTGCGTGCCCGCGCCGCTGACTGCATATCGCGCGATTCGCAAGCTCGAGCCCGGACATTGGCTCCTCTGGCGCGACGGCGAGATCAAAACCGAACGATACTGGCAGCTCGACTTTTCGAAGAAACAAAAAATCAGCGAGGAAGAGGCCGGCGAGCGCACGGTTGAGCTGCTGCGCGAGGCCGTGCGCGTGCGGCTGATGTCCGAAGTCCCGCTGGGTGCGTTCCTTTCGGGTGGAATCGATTCCAGCGCGGTAGTGGCTTTGATGGCCCAGGAATCTTCGGAAAAGATTAAGACCTTTTCGATTGGTTTTGACGAGCAGGATTTTAGCGAGTTGCATCACGCTCGTCGCGTGGCCGAACACGTGGGCGCGGATCACCACGAATTCATCGTGCGACCAGATGCAATGGAGATTCTGCCCACCCTCGTCGAACATTACGGCGAGCCGTTTGCCGATTCCTCTGCGATCCCCAGCTACTACGTTTCGAAAGAGACTCGGGCATATGTGACGGTGGCGCTGAACGGCGATGGCGGCGACGAGTGCTTTGCGGGCTATCAACGTTACGCGGCAATGAGCATCGCGCAGAAGTATCGCAACCTGCCCGCGCCACTGCGCGATTCAGTGATCTCAAATGTCGTCAGGGCGCTGCCGGGATTCGACGCGCGCCAGAATCCTCTGCGGAAAGCCAAGCGGTTTATCGCCGCCGCGTCACTACCTCCGGTCGAAAGGTATTTGCGTTGGGTGAGCGCGTTCGATGATGCCGCTAAACAGGGTCTTTACTCCGATGCCTTCCGGCATGAGACAGCCGCGTTTCGGACCGCTTCGATTCTCGAGCCCTGGTTCGCTAAAGCCAATGGCGCCGGAATCGTGGATGCTTCGTTACTTACTGACACCATGACTTATCTGCCCAACGACTTGCTGGTGAAGATGGATATCGCCGCGATGACCGTTTCGCTTGAAGCGCGCTCACCTTTTCTCGATCATCACCTGATGGAATTCGCCGCCGGCTTACCTGAAAAGTTGAAGCTGCGGCGGCTGACTACAAAATACTTGCTCAAGCGAGTGTTGAAGAAGCTTGTGCCCGCAGAGAACCTGAACCGCAGTAAGATGGGTTTTGGAGTTCCCATCGGTCATTGGTTCCGCGGGGCGATGCAACCGTTTCTGCGTGAAACGCTGCTTTCTGAAAAGGCCCTGGGGCGCGGATTGTTCCGGCCTGAGATGGTGCGGCAACTGATCGAAACCCATGTCGCGGTTAAAGCCGATCACTCGCACAGGCTTTGGTCGCTGTTGATGCTCGAGCTTTGGTATCAGAGGTTTATTGACTGAAGCAGGGTCATGTGGTTGATCTAAGATTCCAAATTTCAAATTTGAGATCTTAAATTCAAGATCGGGAATTTTAAAGCCGGACGTCTTTAATCTTAGATATGAAATCAAGAGTTTCGTTTAGCCGCGGCCCTTGTGCCGTGTCGTCCATGACTCTAAACCAAGAGATGGAGGTTACCCTGTGAAAGGTGTTGTGCTGGCCGGTGGTTTGGGATCGCGCTTGAGGCCGTTGACGTCGGTTACGAATAAGCATCTGCTGCCCGTTTATGATCAGCCGATGATTTATTATCCGATTCAGACCCTCGTGAATGCGGGTATCACCGATATCATGATTGTTACCGGCGGAAATTCGGCGGGTGACTTTTTGAAATTGCTGGGTAATGGAAAAGCGTTCGGCCTGAAACATCTTAACTATACCTATCAGGAAGGCGAGGGCGGGATCGCGGCGGCACTCTCACTGGTTGAACACTTCGCCGGCAATGAAGCGATTTGCGTTGTGCTCGGGGACAATATCATCCAGGGAAATATTCGCGCCGCCGCTGACGCTTATCGGCAACAGGAGCGCGGCGCAAAGATTTTGCTCAAGAGCGTTACTGATCCACAGCGCTTCGGCGTCCCGCAGTTGGACGGCAAACGGGTGGTGCAAATCGAAGAGAAGCCGCGCGAGCCAAAGTCTGAATACGCCGTCATCGGGATTTACATGTATGACGCGGGTGTGTTCGAGATCATTCGCACCCTCAAACCGTCGGGTCGCGGTGAACTCGAGATTACCGACGTCAACAATGCTTACATCGAGCGCGGCGAAATGACCTGGGATGAACTCGAGGGCTGGTGGAGTGACGCAGGCACTTTCGAAAGTCTGCTGCACGCCTCGAACCTGGTTGCTGAAACCGGCGCCAACCATCAGGAGCCGAAATCCGTGGCCGAGGCGGGCGCCAATGGCTGATTCTTTCCAGGTAGGCAACATCAGGGACGTGGTCGTGCGAGACCTGCGCAAGTTCAACGACCGGCGCGGATGGCTGGTCGAGCTTTTCCGGCACGACGAACTGGCGACAGAATTCTTTCCGGCGATGTCCTATATCTCATCGACCACCCCGGGCGTCGCGCGCGGACCGCACGAACACCTCGACCAGGCTGATCTCTTTTGTTTCCTCGGCCCTTCGAACTTCAAATTTCGCATGTGGGACAATCGTCCGGATTCGCCGACATACAAAAACATGATGACGATGATTGTCGGCGCCGACGCTCCGAAGGCCGTAGTCGTGCCGAAGGGTGTAGTTCATGCTTATCAGAATGTGGGCGACATTGACGGCATCGTAATCAACTGTCCCAACCGGCTTTACATGGGCCAGGATCGCCACGAGCAGGTCGACGAGATTCGTCACGAAGACGATCCGGAAACAATCTTCAGAATGAACTAGAACCGAGCGCGGACATCCTGTCCGCCAGCGGGGACAAAGCGCGCTCCCGTTTAGAGTGATCGACCCACCCGCCTCATCGCCACGACGTTACTTGGGTTGGGTGCGCGCACCATCAATGAAAATTCTTCGCATCATCGCGCGTCTTAACGTCGGAGGCCCGGCCCGTCATGTGGTCTGGCTGACTGACGGGCTGAAGGCGGATGGTTTTGAAACCGTCCTCGTGGCCGGGGTCGTCCCGCCGGGCGAAGACGACATGAGTTATGTCGCAGCAGCCTCTGGTGTACAGCCGGTGACACTGGCGCAGATGAGCCGCGAGATCTCAGTGAAGGACGTGCTGACGATCTGGAAACTGTTTCAGCTGATGCGTCGCGAGCGACCCGACATCGTGCACACTCACACCGCGAAAGCCGGCACGGTCGGACGTGTAGCCGGGATGATGTATCGCGCGTTGCCCGGAGAAAATCGCCGTTGTCGTTTTGTGCACACTTATCACGGTCACGTCTTTCACAGCTACTACGGAAAATTCAAGACCAGTTTGTTTCTGGCTATCGAACGATTTCTTGGTCGCTTTGCCACGGACCGGATCGTAGTCATCAGCCAACAACAATGCCGCGAGATAAACGAAGTATTTCGGGTTGGCCGGCGCGAACAGTTCGCGGTAATTCCCCTCGGCATCGATCTCGGTGTGTACGCTTCGTGGGCCGGCAGACGTGCCTCCGTGCGCGGGGAACTCAACCTTAATGACGCCGATATTTTGATTGGCATCGTGGGCCGGGTGACTGAAATCAAAAACCACCAGGTGTTTCTGGAGGCTGCTGCCCGTCTACGAGAAATGACAACCGCGAAGGTTCATTTCGCCGTTATTGGGGATGGCAATCTGTTGGGTGATTTGCAGGAGCAAGCGAGAGCGCTTGGTTTGGAGAATGTCGTTTCCTTCCTGGGAACGCGGAACGATCCAGAGGATTTTTATCCTGCGCTGGACATCGTCGCGTTGACCAGTCTGAATGAAGGGACGCCGCTGACTTTGATCGAAGCGATGGCGAATGCCCGTCCGGTGATCGCTACTGCGGTGGGTGGTGTAATCGATCTGTTGGGTGATCCGGCCAGGGCCGGCGCGCCGGGTGAACCGGGTTACCAGTTGTGTGAGCGGGGCGTCCTGGTTGCGAGCCGCGACGCCGAAGGCTTCGCTGGCGGACTAAAACTATTGATTGACAGGCAGGAATTGCGCGACGAACTGGGACAGCGTGGCCTCGAGTTCGTTAACCGAAACTATTCCAAACAGCGTTTGCTTGCTGATATTGCCAGTTTGTACCGGGAGTTGGCGCCTGAATTTGGAGTGCGCTGACTTGTCAGCGCTTTGCCAAGCGGCGACTTGTCGCCGCGGGCCAGGCTCTACCAGATGGCCGCGACAAGTCGCGGCCTGTCAAAGCGGCGACAAGTCGCCGCACCCCACATTGTGCTAGACTCTGCATCGAAATCTTCAAGAGCTGAAAGGTGTTTTTCATTTGCGAATTCTGATTACGGGCGGGGCAGGGTTCATCGGTTCTCATCTTGCTGACGCATGCCTGCAACGCGGCGACGAGGTGTTCATCATCGACGATCTGTCCACGGGCAGCATCGAAAACATCCGGCACTTGAAGGAGCACCCCCGCTTTCATTACACCATTGAGAGTGTCCATAACCAGCCGGTGACGGCCGAGTTGGTCGATCAGTGCGATGTGATCTTTCACCTGGCGGCGGCCGTCGGGGTCAAGCTGATTGTCGAAAGTCCGGTGCGCACGATCGAAACCAACGTGCGCGGCACCGAGACTGTTTTGGCTTTAGCGAACAAGAAAAAGAAGAAGGTCCTGATCGCTTCGACTTCGGAAGTTTACGGGCTGAGTTCTGAAGTCCCTTTCCGCGAAGACGGCAATTTAGTCATGGGGGCGACCACGAAAGGCCGCTGGAGTTATGCTTGCTCAAAAGCCATCGACGAGTTTCTCGCCCTTGCATACTGGCGCGAAAAGAAGCTGCCCACCGTGGTGGTCAGGCTCTTTAACACCGTCGGCCCGCGCCAGACGGGACAGTACGGAATGGTAATTCCGACGTTCGTCAAACAGGCCCTGGCTGGGCGGCCGATCACTGTCTACGGCAGCGGCAAACAGTCGCGTTGCTTCTGCTATGTAGGTGATGTCGTCGGCGCCTTGATGAAATTGATGGACGACGAAAAGGCCGTGGGCGAAGTGTTCAATGTAGGATCGAATCAGGAGATAAATATTTCTGATCTGGCTCACAAGGTCAAAGAGTTGACGAACTCTGGTTCTGAGATTGTTTTGATTCCTTATGACGAGGCTTACGAGGAAGGCTTTGAGGACATGCCGCGGCGCGTGCCGGATATCACGAAAGTAAATGCGCTGGTTGGCTTTAAACCGAAGTTGGATCTCGACGGGATTCTCAAAACAGTGATCGAGTTCCAAAGCGGACGAATGGAGCCGGCCCATTCATCCACTACAGCCTGATCCGCTCTGAGACGTTTAGGGTCAGTACTTATGCCGACGCCGGGAGGGACAATTCCCGCCTTTGAAGCGAGACGGTGTTGTTGACCGGCTAGATCGGCCAGGTTCAAAATCCCTGAAGCGTCAGCCCGTCAAGCTAATGCCTCTCGCCCAGCTCGAAAAGCTAAGCACAAACCGACTTCTCGCGAGATTGAAGCAACTGCATCAATGTGAGGAGACAATCTCATTGAGTAATCGGGTTGACGAGCGCGACTCGTCTGGCGAAGTGTTGAAGGATTCGCCCGAGTGGATCGCGGCTTACGAGCAAGTAAAGCGACTATTAGCGAAGCGAGAACGTATCGAGTAGCCGGCGAATGTTCAATATCGAAAATGACTCTCTAACAAACTCGATAACTTGCCTTTACCGCCTTAATCTAATAGCTTTTTACTTCGTCGTTCCAAAAATCCTTTAGACATGTTCGATTTGACCGTCTCTAACCTGATTCCCCCTGCAGTGTCGTTTGGGCTGGCACTGGCCCTGACGCCGTTAGTGCGCACGTTGGCGCGGCGCTGGGGCTTTGTCGCCAAGCCGAAAATCGATCGCTGGCACAAAACTCCGACGGCGATGATGGGCGGTGTCGGAATCTGGCTGGCGGTGGTTTGCACTTATTTGGTGCTGGTGCCACACACCGGGCAGAACTGGGTGGTGGTCGGCGCCGCCTCATTTTTGTTCCTGGTCGGATTGGTTGATGACTGGTTGCATGTTAAGCCATACCAGAAATTGATCGGCCAGATTATCGGCGCTGCTATCGTCGTGAACTACGGACTGCTCCTGCCCTGGACCCGTTTCCTGCCGGTTAACATGCTGATCACGATCTTCTGGTTGATTGGCATCACGAACGCGATCAATCTGCTCGACAACATGGATGGTTTGGCGACCGGAATCGCCGCCATCGCATCGTGCTTTCTCACCTTTAACTTTTTAAACGGTCACCAGATGACTGAGGCCGTGATGACCGGCGTGTTCGCCGCGGCGCTGCTGGGGTTCCTGATTTACAATGCGAACCCTGCCTCGATTTTCATGGGCGATAGCGGATCGATGTTCATCGGGTTCTTTCTGGCCGGCACGGCCCTGGTTAATGTTACCGGGGGCCGTTCGCGCAGTTTCGTGCCGGTGCTCGCGGTGCCGATCCTGGTTTTGTTTATTCCAATTTTCGACACGACGTTTGTCACGATCCTGCGAAAGCTATCCGGTCGCGCGGCCTCTCAGGGCGGGCGCGATCATACTTCGCATCGGTTGGTAGCGCTGGGAATGTCAGAACGCCGGGCGGTCTGGATGCTCTATGGCCTGGCCGGTCTTTCAGGATTTATGGCCATCATGGTCAGCCGAGCGAAGGCCGATGTCAGTCTGGCGCTGATCGCGGGCTTTACCCTCGTGCTAACTCTCCTGGGCGTTTATCTCGCCGGGGTCAAAGGCTATGACGAAGAAGCAGACGTGCGGGCGGCGCGGGACAAGCCGCTGTTCGCTTTTCTGGTCGACTTCTCTTATAAGCGCCGCATCTTTGAAGTATTGCTCGACGTGGTTCTGATTGTGCTCGCTTACTGGTCGGCCTATGCGATCAAGTTCGAGCCCTTTTCGGATAGTCCGGCCTGGAACCTTTTTCTGCGCACCTTGCCCGTGCTGGTCGTAGTGCGGCTGGCAGCATTTCTATTGTTCGGGGTTTACCGGGGCATTTGGCGCTACACGAGCATCGACGATTTGATGGCCTTTGCGAAAGCGATCGCGGCTGGTTCGGCCGTCAGTCTGGTAATCGTCCTGTTTAAGTTTCGTTTTCAGGGTTTCTCGCGCACCATCTTCGTAATTGACGCCCTGGTGA
The DNA here is from genome assembly GCA_038230715.1 of Pyrinomonadales bacterium. Taxonomy (GTDB): domain Bacteria; phylum Acidobacteriota; class Blastocatellia; order Pyrinomonadales; family Pyrinomonadaceae; genus UBA11740. The sequence continues at coordinate 9,858 of JBBRMS010000027.1, read as the reverse complement.
TGTTAATGCTTTTGGCGGGTAGCCGGGTTGCTTTCCGATTCTTTCGCCAGGTTCTGCCGGCGGCCAATGGTGAGAAGAGCCAGCGCTGTTTGATTTATGGGGCTGGCGACGCCGGCGAGTTGTTGCTCCGGGAACTGCTCAACAATCGTGAGCTGAGTTATACCCCAGTGGGTTTCATCGACGACGATCCCAAGAAGCAGGGCAAAGTAATTCACGGCTTTCGCGTTTTCGGCGGGAACGGCATGCTGGGCAAGATCGTGGGCGATCAGAAGATCGAGCAACTGGTGATTTCCACTCCGCGTATTTCTGAAGAGCGATTGGCTGAGATCTCCCGCGAATGCGAAGCCCGCAATATTGAGTTGAAGCGAATGTCGATCCGCATTGAGAGCATAAGCGATAGTCCGCTGAAGTCGATTGCGCGCCCCGACATAGACGAAGATTCCTGGGATGAATCCAGCCAATGACAAAGTCCAGAACAGCATCCATCGTGACTCTTAACCTGGGTACAAGCCTGCGCTGGCTGCTTCTGGTCCCGGCGCTGATCGCAATCCTGGGCGGCTGGCTGACTGTGCGTTGGTATGTCGGCAATACCATTGCCGAATATGCTCCCGATGTTACCGAGGGCGGGCTTGATATGGCGCGGATGGCGGTTCGTTGGGCGCCGGGAGATCCGCTGGCGCACTGGCGGCTGGGCTCGCTCGAGGAAAAAGCCTTCAGTGCCGAGAACATCGCCGCGGCTGTCGGTGAATATCAGACTGCGGTCAGACTTTCTCCCAACGACTATCGTTATTGGATGGAGTTCGGGCGCGCGCTCGAATCCAGTGGTGACCGAGAGAGTGGCGAAAAAGCTTTGCGTCGCGCGGTTGAATTAGCTCCGGCTTACTCTCATCCGCGTTGGCACTTTGGCAACCTGCTCGTGCGCCAGGGCAAGTACCACGAAGCGTTCGAGCAACTGGGTCACGCCGTCGAGTCTGACAATGAAATGCGCCGCCAGGTTTTTGATTTGGCGATGCACGTCTTTGATGGGGACGTAAACGAAATCGACAAGGTAGCATCTGTGTCGCCAGCCGCCCGGATGCAGTTTGCCAATTATCTGGTTACGGTCCAGAGAACCGACGACGCCATGCGCCTGTGGACTGCTGTGGGGGCCGCGGATCGAGCTAAGCAAACCGAACTGGTTAAGGAGTTCGAGCAGGCGCTCATTGACGGCAAACAGTTTCACGCGGTGCTGACCGTGATGCGCGAGCTTGAACCGCAAGCGGCTGCGGCCCAACCAGAGCAGTTCCAAAACGGAGGGTTCGAGAGCGAGCTAACGCAAGCGGGGCCCAACACTTTCAATTGGGTGATTGAAGGGCGAGCGACAGTGCAGGCGGCACTTGATTCGCAAGCGCACAGCGGCCAAAGGAGCTTGCGAGTGACCTTCAGGGCTGCACGCGGCCTCGACAAGATTCCAATTTCCCAAACCGTGGTGGTCCAGCCGGGAACCTCTTATCGACTTGAATGCTATGTCAGGGTGGACGATTTGATCAGTTCGAGCACGCCCTCGATACAGGTCACCGACGCTATTGATGGCAGTGTGTTGGGCACCTCGACCCCGATACCATCCGGCAGCAGTCCCTGGCAATTAGTTACGTTGGATTTCACAACCAAGCCGCAACACGACGGCATAACCGTTGGCTTCTATCGCGCTCCGTGTGCCGATGGGCAGATTTGTCCAATCTTCGGCACTATCTGGTATGACGACTTCAATATCAAACGCAACGACGGTCCCGGTTCGCCGCGACGAGACGCAGGTAACGCAAAGCGCTAAGCCCGCTGGACCGGCGGTCACGAAACGCCGGCATACGCTCGCCAGCCGCCTGGCGTTCCTGACGATCTGTGTCGCCATCGTTTTGACGACACTGGCGTATGGGACCGTGCACTACTGGGCCATGGCCATCTTTGCCTCGAGCGCTGCGGGCGTCGTTTGCCTCTGGTGTGTTGATGGTCTGGTGCTGCGCTCGGTGCAGTTTAGCCGTAATGCTTTGCAGTGGCCGCTGTTGGGAATGATTTTGCTCGGCCTGATTCAGCTCCTGCCTTTGCGCAGCTTTGATAATGCTGGTTTACCGCTGTCCCCCGAGCGCACGCTGTCGCTGGATCCTTACTCGACCCGCCTGGTCCTGGTGCAGGTCGCGGCCCTGCTCGTTTACTTTGTAGCCACTTTGATCTTCACCGATACACCGCGGCGGTTGCGAGCGATCGTCAGGACAATTACCATCTTTGGATTTCTGTTGGCGATGTTTGGTCTCACCCAGTCATTCACTACTGACGGCACGAAGGTGTATTGGTTCCGACAGTTGACTCAAAGTACAGCGTTTGGGCCGTTCATCAATCGCCATCACTTCGCGGGATACATGGAACTGGCCATAGCCTTGCCGCTCGGCATGTTGTTCTCGGGATCAATTGAAAGTTACAAGCGTCCCATCTATGCGTTTGTAGCGATGATGATGGGCGTGGCCCTGATCTTAACGAACTCGCGCGGTGGCATTATTAGTCTGGCTGCCGAGATTGTATTTTTGGCGGTGGTGGCCGGACCTGGGCTGCTCAAAGGAGAACGACGGCCGCGAGCCCAACGCATCCGTTCCGCGTTACTGCGCGCCGGACTGGCCTTTGGCTTAATCGCAGTTTTGATCGGGGGCACGGTGCTGGTTGGTGGTGCAGACGTGTTCACACGTTTTCTGGGTACGGCCAATGCAGCCGATCCAACTACCGGCCGCGCGCATTTTTGGAGTGTGACCCTCGACGTCATCAAGGCTTATCCGGTGGTCGGTTCGGGGCTGGGCTCGTTCAGTGTCATTTATACAAAATATGATTCGCGCAACGGGTTCTATCGGCTTGAGCAGGCTCACAACGATTATCTGCAGACGCTGGCCGACGGCGGCATCATAGGCGGCCTCCTGGGACTTGGCTTTCTCGTCTTTCTTTTTGGAAGGGGATTCGCGATCCGCGAAACGGAGGATAAGTTCCGGCGGGGCGTAGTTACCGGAGCGCTGGCCGGTTGCTTCGCGGTGCTGATTCACAGCTTTTTCGACTTCACCTTGCACACCACCTCGAATGCTCTGCTGTTTTTGATTCTGGCGGCGCTGGCCACACAGGACAGCCGAGTTGACCAGGGCTCGCCCCGGCACGGACAGCGCCGCCGCCGCCGCTCGCGAAGTGCTGAGTTGCCGGAAGGGGAAGATGAAAGTCCGGCCCTGGCCGCGAGTGAGGTACGACAAACTTGAGTTTCTCGAACGGCCCGTCATCGAAAGTGCCGAGGCCTCTAATTGAGCCGGGTAACTCCTTACCGGAAACGCTGGCGACCTCCCCCGCAAGCGTGCTCATACTCGCGCAAACCTTCACACCGTTCACGCACTCCGATTGAAAATGCTTTCGCGCTTCGACTCAATCTGGTCGCGTCGGATGTTCCGCCTCAGTTGTATCTTTCCGGGAGTAGGATGTAGTCTGTGAACTGCTGTTTCCGCTGTGTTTTAAGAACTAGCCCCCGGCCCATCGAAGGAGATCGTTTTCCAGTGTCTTCGGCAGCAGCCGCCAAGGTCTCACCCGGCGAAGAAGAATCGAGCGTCCCGTTAACCCTTCCAGGACTGTGCCTGCAGGCCATAGCCCGTCATGACAAGCCCGATTCGGTCAGCGAGAAACGCGACGGCCAGTGGGTCAGCATCTCGGCCGTGGAGTTTGTCCGCCGTGTGCGTTGCATCGCGCTGGGCCTTGCCGACCTGGGTATTCAACCCGGAGATCGGGTGGCGCTGCTTTCCGAAAATCGACCCGAGTGGTCCCTCGCGGATCTCGCCATTCTCAGTCTCGGCGCTGTCACGGTCCCGATTTACACCACCCAATCGGTCGAACAAATCAGGTTCATCCTCGAAGATTCAGGCACTCGCGCCCTGATGATTTCCGGTGGGCGTGTCCTCAAACACGCACGGAAGGGATTTGAAGGCGTGCCGCAGCTCGAGCAGGTGGTTGTATTCGACCCGGGAGCGGCTGCGACTCTGGACGGCGCGGTGACTCTCGCCGGTATTGAAGAGCGGGGCGCGACGGTCGAGCGGGCGGACGCCGCTGCCTTTGATAATTTGCTGGGTCGTGGTCGTGGCGAGGATCTGGCCACAATCATTTACACCTCGGGCACAACCGGCGAGCCCAAGGGCGTGATGCTTACCCACGACAACTTTGTTTCCAATGTACTGTCGATCACGACTGGCCTGCCGATCTCAACCAAAGATGTTTCGCTCTCGGTCCTGCCGCTCTCACATATCTTCGAACGCACGGTGTTTTATGTCTTCTGCTACGTTGGCGTCTCAGTCAACTATGCCGCTTCATTCGATCAGGTGGGCGAATACCTGCGGGAAGTTTGCCCTACGATCATGACGGCCGTGCCGCGGCTCTTCGAAAAGGTCTATCACCGCATTATCAAGAAAGGCATGTCAGCGGGTGGCCTCAAGAGCAAAATTTTCGCCCGCTCGCTTCAGATCGGACAGCGTTACGCCAGGTTGAAAGACAATGGTCAACGGGTGCCGCTTTCGCTTCAGTTACGTCACGCAGTCGCGGATCGGTTGGTGTTTACCAAGTGGCGCCAAGGCATCGGCGGGCGTTTGCGCTACTTTGTTTCGGGCGGCGCGCCACTGTCGCCGGCGCTTTCGTATTCGTTTCTGGGGGCAGGCATCCATATCCTGCAGGGCTATGGCATGACTGAAACCTGCGTCGTTTCAGCCAACCGGCCCGACGATAATAAGGTGGGCTCAATCGGCAAACCCTTCACCGGCATCGAAGTCGTGATCGCCGCCGACGGGGAAATGCTGGTGCGCGGGCCAAACGTGATGCGTGGGTACTATGGTCACCCTGACGCGACCGTGAGTGTTATGCGCGACGGTTGGTTTGCGACCGGCGACGTAGGCCATATCGACGAGGATGGCCATCTGTTTCTCACCGATCGCAAGAAAGATCTTTTCAAGCTCTCGAACGGAAAGTATATCGCGCCCCAACTGATCGAAAGTCTCCTGAAGCAGAGCGAGTTCGTGAACCAGGTTGTCGTTGTCGGCGCCAGCCGGAAATATCCGGTGGCTTTGATTGTGCCTGACTGGGAAGCGCTGAAAAGTTCGTTGCGATCGGCAGGCGAACCGGCCACCGGCACGCATGCCGAATTGAGCACCCAACCGAGCGTCATCAAACTGGTCCAGCGCGACGTGACCATGATCACGGCGCACCTGGCTGACTATGAACGCGTCCGTCGCGTAGCTTTGTTGCCCGAAGAATTCTCCGTCGATAGTGGAGAACTCACGCCCACCTTGAAAGTAAAGCGCAACGTTATCGATGAACGATATGGCAAGGTAATCGCGGACCTGTACGGCTCGAATTGAGGGCGAACTCATCGCAAAAGACTCGTTGACAATTGGCATGCTTCAGAGTAGAACACTCACCAAAGTAAGCGTGAATCGCAATGGTGATCCGAACCTCAAAATTTTCCAAAGCACCATAATCCGCTGACATAATCGCGCCTCTCCTTATCGCCCTAAATTGTTGCGAGGTAACCCGGTTTTGGTATCACAAGAGCTCTCTCATTACCGACTTATTGAAAAACTCGGCGCCGGCGGTATGGGTGAAGTGTTCCTCGCACAGGACTTAAAGCTCGATCGAAAAGTCGCTATCAAGATCCTGCCACTGAAATCGATCGAGAACGAGCAGGCCAAGAAGAGGTTGCTCCGCGAAGCAAAAGCTGCTGCTACTCTGGACCATCCCAACATCTGTATCATTCACGAAGTCAACGAAGAGTCAGATTCGCCGTTCATCGTCATGCAGTTCATTGACGGCGTCACGCTCTGGAACAAAGTCCGAAACAATCCAATGGCTCCGGCTGAGGTCGTCAACATTGGAGTCCAGGCGGGCGAAGCTCTCGCTGAAGCACATTCTCGGGGCGTGATTCACCGGGACATTAAGCCGCAGAACTTGATGATTACTGCGCGCGGCCAGGTCAAGATTCTCGATTTCGGTTTGGCCAAGCAAATCCTGCCCGAGCCATCCAGCGGCTCCCTGGGAACGACCGAAACCCTGCTGACTGAGGAAGGTCAAATCGTCGGGACCGTCGGGTACATGTCTCCCGAGCAGTTAAGGGGATATGAAATGGACGCCCGCAGCGATCTTTTTTCGCTGGGTGTAACCCTGTATGAATGCGCGACCGGCTCTCCTGCTTTCACCGGCAACAGCGCGATTGAGATCTCTTCGCAGATTCTTCACGTTGAGCCTCCCAGGCCTTCTCAGGTTAAGCCGGGAATTCCGTCGGAACTCGAGAGCGTGATCCTCAAAGCCATGGCCAAGGAGGTCGACGATCGTTATCAAACGGCCGGCGCCATGCTCGAAGATCTATACAAGTTGCGCGGCTCGGTTTCAGGCAGTAGTGAGATGTTGACGCGACCACTGACACTGGAGCATCGCCCGGTGCCCGGGCCTTCTCCCGTGACGCGAATATGGAGCCGCAAGCCGGTCAAGATCGCAGCGATCGTATTGCCGCTGCTGATCATCGCGCTGGTGTTGGGCCTGCGGTTGTGGCGTTCGCCTTCGCACCAACCCTCTGCTGACGCTCAGACCTGGTACGACCAGGGACTAATGGCGATGCGGCAAGGGACTTACTATCAAGCCAGCAAGATGTTGGAACGCTCGATTGGTTTGGATGATGCGTACGCCTTCTCGCACGCGCATTTGGCTGAAACGTATTTTGAAATAAATGACACGGAAAGGGCCCAGCGGGAGTTGTTGGGCGCCATGGCGCTGGTACCAGACCGTTCCAGCCTGGCGACCACGGACGCTTTGTATCTGGACGCTGTGGGCGCGACGGTGAGACGAGAATTTCCCTCTGCGATCCAATCGTATCGTAAGTTGCTGGAGCTGGCTCCGTCCGCGGATCAGGCTGGGGCTTACCTCGACCTGGGCCGCGCTTATGAGAAGAACGAGAATCTCGACAAAGCGACTGAGTCTTATCTTGAAGCCGTCCAACGTGCCCCTCAATCCCCGGCAGGATTCCTGCGGTTGGCAATTCTCTATAGCCGGCGCCAGGCTACGAAGGAAGCGGAAGACGCCTTCAAAAAAGCTGAGGGTCTCTATCAGGCGATGTCGAATAATGAAGGGTGGGTTGAGGTCCTCTACCAACGCGGCGCCCTGCTCGCCCGCAGCGGCAGACTCCCGGAAGCGCGGGCCCAGTTGGAACAGGTGCTGGAGATTCTGAAGAAGGGCGATAACAAGTCTCAGATCGACAACAAATCTCAATTGGTGAAGGCCCAGTTGCAATTGAGTCTGGTCGCGCGAGATGAAGGAAACATCGAAGGCGCTAAAGCCCTCGCCGCCGACGCGATTCAGTTGGCCCAATCCAATAACCTCAACAACATTGCTGCAAATGGTTTGATCGATCTGGGTTTGGCTTTTATCGCCAGGGGAAATTTCGATGAAGCAGGTAAGTACCTCGGGCAGGCCCTTGATCTCGCGCGCCGGGACGCATCGACCAGCAGCGAAAAGCGGGCCATCATGGGACTGGGCCGGCTTAATCAACAGCTGGGCAAGAACGACGAGGCGATAGCGCAGTTGCAGGAAGCTCTGGCCTTCTACAAGCCCCGAGGTTATCGCAAAGAGACTTCGATTGCTTTGACTGTGCTGGGGCGCGCCTATCAGGAGAAAGGCGATGACGCGCAGGCTCTCAAACTCTTCGAGGAGCAGTTGCAGCTCTCGCGCGAGCTGGCGCGTGATTCCGGCGATCAATCGGGCGTGTCGGATTCGCATATGAACCTGGCCCTGCTGCGCGGCTTCAATCAGGAAATGTATCCTGAGGCACTGGCTCATCTGGACGAGAGGTACAAGATTGATGAAGCCCGGCACGCGATGAGTGCAATGAGTTTCGGTCAAATGAACCGCGGCGCTTTTCTCTGGCGACTGGGACAGTACCCTGATGCCCGCAAGGCCCTCGACTCGGCTTTTGAAATAGCCAGCCGGCCGGAAGCCAACTACAAGGCCGTACTCGCCTGGGTGCACCTGACGAATAGTCAGATTGCTTTGAGCGAGGGCCGGTACGATGATGCCAGAAAGGAAAGCCAACTCGCGCTCGACGGGTCGGCGGCACAGTTTTCCGACGTGATGCTCCAGGCGAAATCCTGCCTGGGCCGGGCAGAGGCTTTTTCGGGCGCCGCGCAACCAGGGCGCAAGTCTTGCGAGGAAGCAGTTGAGCTGGCGAAAAAATCCAAGTCGCCGCAATTGATCTCGGGGGCGCTGCTGGCGCTCGCCGAGGTTATGCTGTTTGGGAATGACGCGAAAGGTGCTTTGGCCAATTCTCTGGAAGCGAAAAATCTCTTCGCACGATCCGGGCAGGAGGACTCAGAATGGCGAGCGCTCCTGATCGCCGCGCGCGCCAGCGAATTAGCTGGAGACAAATCCGCTGCCCGGGACTTCGGCTCGCAGGCTGATAGCGCGTGCGCCGGACTTGAGCAGAAATGGGGCAAGGACGCGTACACTGGATACTTGCGCCGGCCCGATATTCAGAACTATCGCAATCAACTGGCGCAAATCCTGAAGCTGAACAAATGAAGTTAGCCTCACACAGGAGACGACTAAAATGAAGCCCTACACTCAGATCTCTAAACTTTGAATTGCCCTGGGCGCTACTGTTTGACGGCCAGGCTGGCAAGCAGGGCGGCGACCCCGGGGCGGTAAAGCCGGCGGCGGTAAGAGGCCTGGCAAAGAAGAAGACTGGCGGCAAGAAGAAGGTCAAGCGCTAGCCCGACGATCGGGCCGGTATGACAGCGAAGCTAGAAAGTCGGGACACTGAATTCCGCAATAACGAGTCTCTTTACAGTGTTCTAACCCTGAAACTCAGCAAACAAACAAATCACAAGGAGACGACGACAATGATGTCCTATACTCAATTTCCTTCAACCATATGCTTTGGTACCGCGGGTGGTGATCCGGGCGGCGGTCGAGCGGGCGGCAGCGGAAAATCCAAGGCAAAGACCACCAAGAAGGCACCGCCCAAGTCGAAGAAGAAAAAATAGGCGGCCTACCGCGGTTGACCGTGGAGTCGGTGTTCTGGTGAATCGACGACCAGACGGTGACTGCATTTAAGCACGCAACCCCGCCTGTTAAGACAGAGGCGGATCCGATTCGTCGAAATCACCGCGCCCATGGGCAGTGCACCAACAGCCCATGGCGCGGGCATATCTTTACCCATGTCACGCTACCTACCCACAATTCAGGATTTAATAAAACGGGAAATGCTCTTGCGGATACCCTTCGTTTTTCGGGGAGGCCTTGATGGCTGAAAAAGAAACCGGCGGCAGAGCCAGGTTGCAGGAAGTCGGGAGTTCAGCCGTCACGATGCTGCTTTCAAAATTCTTTGCAACGATCGATAAGAAGTGCGACTTATCCAGGCGGGATCGCCTGCGCATAGTCCGGCAGGCACTACTGCTGCTGGAAATGAATTATGTACACCTGCCGCTCAAGCGGGCCATGCACGCCATCGATCCAATTCAGAGACTTCGGCTGCTCAACTTTCGCTTGATGGAAGCGAAGGACGCAGACCTGCAGAATGGCATGCTCTTCCACCGGCGGATGCTGGAAATCTTCGCCTCTACCCGCGACCTGCACACGATTTATCTGCTGCCCGCGCCCTTCCGCGATCAGGTCGCGTTTCTGCCTTTTCTGATTGAACAGTACTTCGAGCAGAACGGTAAGGTCGAGAAGTTCCTGGTCTCGCGGGTGGTATCGGAATACCTGCAACGCGTTCCCAACTGCGGTCGTGAAGTGGATTGTTTCGAATCCGGCGTGGAAGTCCTTTACTGGAACGGCGTG
>JBBRMS010000026.1:0-48186 GCA_038230715.1 Pyrinomonadales bacterium | reverse complement strand
CCTCGAACTCAAGGTAAAACTTTCCAATCCTGAAAGAATCGCCCAGGAGATTGTGGCGCTGGCAAACACCGGCGGCGGCGTAATCGTGTTTGGCGTCAACGACCAGATGCGGGTCGAAGGCATCGAAGATGGCGAGAACGTTCAGGATGAACTGGTGCGTATCTGTCGCGAAGAGGTGGCCCCGGCGATAATTCCCTTCATCGATCGAATTGCTTTCGATAACGGCCGCCGGATCATTGCCCTCGACGTCAACGGGAAGCGCCGTCCCTATCGCACTCGCGACGGCCGCTTCTACATTCGTATCGGCGCCGAGAAGCGCGAAGCCACTCCCGAAGAACTATCAACGCTGCTCGACACTTCCCTGCCCCTGCTTTATGAAAGTGTGCCGGCGTTGCGAGGCACGCTGGCCGACATAGACGAGGCGCACCTGTGGAGTTTCATGCGTGGCTTTGAAGGCGGCGTTTTCGACGAAGCGAGAGTAAAAGACTATCCCACCGCCGAAATTCTTGAACGACATCTGCTGCTCGCTATCAACAGCGGCGACCAGCTGGCGCCGACGGTGGGCAGCCTCTTGTTATTCGGCCGGGATGAAAGCGTCGCGAAGTTGCTGCCACGCGCTTCAGTGATCGCGACCAGATTTGGCGGCGATACCACGCAGTCGCCAGTGATAGAGCGGGTCGAGTTGCGCGGTAACCTGGCAACACTTTTTGAAACAGCTTTGCGTTTTACTTCTCGTTACGCGGATTTGCTGAACACGCGACCGGGCCGCGTGGCTAATGTTGTAGCGGACAAAGATCCAGTGCCCGCCCGCGCGAACTATCATCGGGGCGTGGTGGCCGAGGCCTTGGCCAACGCTTTAACGCATCGGGATCTGGCCCTGCGCGATGTCACCACCAGGCTGCACATCTTCGACCGCTCGATTGAGATTGCCAACCCTCGACGCAGCGCCGGATTTGCGCCGGCCGCCCTGAAAGCGATTCGTTACGGCGTGCCCCAACGCTTGAGCCCTCAGATTGTCGCAATGTTCACCAGCCCTGCTTATGGTTTGTCGTTGCCAACGGGCGGGCTACCCAGTCTCCTTCGTGAAGCCAGAACCTTTTCAAACCGCCTGCCGGAGATCGTAGCTTTTAATGATGAGTTCCGGTTGCGGTTGCATGGGATTTGAGCTCGCTTGCCGATTTTTATGACTATCAGTTCAGAATTCCGTCCGATTATCGCGACCAGCCGCATCGCTGCCACCAGGTCAGTACTACCCGCGTGAGCGGTGGATCCAACACTGAACATCTCAAGTATCTGACGGACCCACCCGCTCACGGGTGGTACTGACCTCACTTTCAACCCTGCCGGCGGACCGGATGTCGCGATCCGGCTTGCTTGAACTTTTCGAACACCTTGGGCGTATAATCCAACAACCGAAAGACGAAGTCAGCAAGAAGAAAACGCTTTGCCTTCGGGCCGAAATGGTCACGCTTCTCATAACCGCAGTCACACTTCTGGTTCTGTTTGCAGTTGGCGCTTATTTCTGGCAAAAACCCGCGACCGATTACTCTGCCAAAGCCCTGCCGCCGCCACCCAATGCTCGTAGTTTATTCGGCGAAGAGGCTGCGGCAGCGCATGCTGAGGCAGAACGGCTGACGCTGGCCGCCCAGCGGCGCGAAGATTTGATCCGGGAGGCAGGAAAGGCCGATCGGTCGGTGCTGCTCGAAGCCCGGAAGTTGGGTGACTCTGATTTATACGAACGAGTACTCAACGGACTGATCCGGCTTTCTGATTCCGATCCGAAGCTTCTCTCGTTGCTATCTTATGTCAGTCAAAACGAGTTGCCGGTGACCACAGGTCTGGCCCAGGCTGCGCTCGCCTCCTGGAGAAGATCACCGGATCGCAACGGCACTGCCAGGGCCCTGCACTGTGCCGCGCTGAGCGACGACGCCGACCTTTATCGGAGCGCGGTCGAAACTGCCCTGCAGATGTGGCGGGAGTTAAAACTCGGCGACGTGTCCGGCGTCGAGTTGCGGGCTTTATTTGATGGAGAGTTTTGGGTACTCTCTTCCCGCTCAAGAAGCTCAGGCGCCGGCTTTGTCTTAAAGCGCACCCTCGATGACGCCCGCCGCGAACTGGAAGCCGCCGGCGCCAGGCAATGAATCAACGTTCCAGTCCAAATCGAACTACCAGGAAATAGAGGTAACCCATGAATAACATCGACATCTTTTCTATCCTCCCGGCCCTTATTTTGGGCTTTGTCATCCTGATTATTTTGCTGGTGATTCTCCGCAAAATCTTTGTGAATGTCGGCGCGAGAGAGATTGCGATTAAGGAAAGGCGCTACTTCGGGCGGCGCATGCCTCCCGGGCGAGTGGTCGCGACCGAAGGCGAAGTCGGTATTCAGGCCGACGTCCTGAAACCGGGGCTGCATTTGATCAAGTTTCCGTTTGAGAGCATCGTCCGGAAGGTACCGCTGATCGAAATCGGCGCTGACGAAATGGGCATCGTCGAAGCAGTAGACGGCGAGCCAATGTTGCCGGGCCGCATCTTCGCGCCCGACCGGGCCCAGAATGCGCACAACAACTTTCAGGACCCGATCGCTTTTATCACTCAGGGCGGCGTGAAAGGTATTCAGCTGCGAACTCTGCCACCGGGACTGTGGCCCATTCATCCTTATCTTTTCCGCGTTTCCGTCGCCAAGACGACCGTTATTCCGCAAGGCAGGGTCGGGGTCGTGACCGCGGCGGATGGCGATCCACTGGATCCGGGCCGGCTGCTGGCCAAAGCGATCACGGGACACCTCAGTTTTCAGAATGCGGAGTTGTTTGTCTCCTCAGGCGGACAGCGTGGCCCACAGGTCGACATTCTCACTCCCGGCACTTATCGCATTCTCACCGAGTCGGTGCCGCTCGAGGGTGGGGCTGCAAGCAAGCCTGGTCTGTTTTATGTGCGCCTGTTCGACGCCACAGTGATCGACGAGAACATCATCGGCCTGGTCGAGGCTTTGGATGGCGCGCCTTTGAATCCCAAAGACTATGTCGCCGAATCCTTCGAAGGCCACGACAACTTCCAGGACGGTCACGAGTTCATCAACAAGAACGGACAGCGTGGACCGCAGAAGGACATTCTGCTGCCCGGCACCTACTACATCAATCCTCTGCTCTTTAAGGTAATCCGCGAATCCGCGAAAGAAGTTAAGCCGGGCGAAGTCGCGGTGATCGTTTCAAACACCGGCAAAGATCCTTCCGATGAGATTCGCCGCCAGATGGCCGCGAAGGTGCGCACGCGCATGGAGCGCGAAGAAAAAGAACAGGCTGAGCATACCGCCGCGCGGCTGGACAAGATCGATGACGGCCGCACGGCCGCAGAGATCAAGAATGAATTGATGACCGGCGACCCGGCTGACCGGCGACTCGACGAGGGCGCGCACGAAGCGTACGTAGTACCCGAAGGGTATCGGGGCATACAGGAGACGGTGGTGGGCCCGGGGCGCTATTACGTCAACACCCTGGCGATCACGCCGATCGTAATTCCGACGACGAATCAAACTGTTGAATGGACTTCAGGTGAAGTCGTCAATACCTTCAATCCGTTCGAAGTAATTTCCAAGGACGGTTTCACGATGCAGTTGGAAGTGCGCGTCGTATTCCGCGTTAAGCCGGAAGACGCACCGTTCATGGTCGCAAAAATCGGCGGCATCGAGCGTTTGATTCAGAACGTGATGCATCCGTTGATCGATTCGATCTTCCGCAACCAGGCCTCGGAATCCTCGGCCATGGCCTACCTGCAGAACCGGCATGAAGAACAGGAACGTGCTGAAGCTCGCGTGCGCGCGCACCTGCTGAAGTACCACGTCGACGTCGTCAACGTGCTGATCTGTCACATTCATCTGCCGGAAGAGTTAATGAAGACGCAGACCGAAAAGATTCTGGCTGAGCAACGGCAGAACATGTACAACGCTCAGCGCGAAGCGGAAGAGAAACGGATCCAGCTCGAGCGCACCAAGTCGCAGGCCGACAACCAGAGAGACCTGATGGCTGCAACTGTCGGCGTTGAAATCGCCGGCAAGCGCGCCGAGCAGCGCAAGGCTGAGGGCGAGGGTGAAGCGCACTACATCTCCCAAACAGGTCGGGCTGAAGCTGAGAAAGTTCGTCTGATGGGTGAGGCGCAGGGCGTCGCCTATCACGAGCAGGTCAACGCACTCGGCGCACAAGGAGTCGCACTGGTCGAGGTGCTGAAGGTCATCGGCGAGAAGGGTGTCCGCATCACGCCGGATATTATGGCTTCAGGCGGCGGCACAGATGGCAGTGGAGGCGGCGGCATTGGGACGCTACTGCTGCTAAATCTGTTCCGCAACCAGATGAATCTACCGCCCGCGAATGGCGATAAGTAGGATGGCGCGCGAGGTAACGGATCGGGCTTTGCTCACTCGAGCAATTTCAGTCGATACAAAACAAACCCGCCGATGCGCTCACCCGCATCGCGCTGGTACCAGCGATCCAGGTTGGCATAATCAGGCTGACTGTCGGCGCGAACTACCAAATAGGATAGTTGCGGTGTCCGGGCCCGGTTGCGATCGAATGATCGGCTGTAATCAAGATAGGTTGCCAGTTGGGCGCGCAACTCTGCGAGAGTGATGGGAGTCTGGCTGCCGGTAACTGGAGGGCTCAGCCGATTATAAGAGAACATCCCAGCCAGGAAATTCCAGTCCGACTGATTCAACTCCGCCCAGAATTTCTTTTCGTCATAGCCAAGATAATAAAGCTGCTGCAGAAAGCGTTCGCGGTTCTCGGTCTCGGACACACCGGGAAAAACGAGCATGCGCGGCGCCCATAAGACTGCCTGTGGCGCGTCGGTGGGGAGGCGATCAGCTAATTTTAGATCAGCCATCAGGACTAACTGATCTGCAGCCCCGGTGCTTTCAGCCCGCGCCAACTCTGTCAGACGATTACCCACTTGGATCGAGTCATCAACCCCACGGTTGTAATCAAAGCTGACGCTTGCCGCCAGCCACACTTCGCCGAAGGCCAATAGCAAGACCGCGATGGCAATCACCGCAAGGCGATTCTTCGTGAGAATCCGGAGTCCTCCATTGCGTCGCCAAATCGCAGCCGTCAGAACCAACGCGACCAGGGCGCAGTAGTTTGCGATGAACCACTGATAGTGCACTGGCTGCAGAGATCTCCCCGTGATGATCTGTTGGTTGAAAACAGCCAACACTGTGAGAGCAAAGGCTGCGCCGAAAACTGCCACTGGATCACTCGCGCAAAACCGCGCTCGGGCTATTCCCAAAACGAGTAGGAGCAGCACCAACAGTGCGATCATCTCAGGAAGCCTAAACAGATCTGGCTGATGGGTTGCCGCCAGTGCCTGCGCGGCATCAACGGTGACCGCCCGCCGAGCGAGCATTCGAAAATACGGAAGGAGCGCCGCAGCGCCAAATGCAAAGACTATCGCAAAGACGAAGGTCGCCCGCCGGCGCTCCGATTTTCTCAACAGCAACCACAGCGCGCACACACACGTAAGAAAGCCAAGTGCGGCTGTCCAAAGATAGAAGTACGAAAAGATCAGGGCCGCAAACAGCAAACCGGCAAAGGGGGCGAGGAGTATCGCGCGACGCCGACTCGAACTCATCAAAGCCAGCCACACAATCGCACATAAAACGAAGAAGAACGGAAAGGCTACGGCAGGCTGGTACAGACGCAGAAAAGGAAGATGATAGAGAGATGTGGGCGCGACGTTGTTCGCGATCCACTGGGGGATCAGATAAGGCAAATTCGGAATATGGCGAGCTATTCCCTGCCCAGCCATCACAGTGCCCATCCCCAGGACAATCACGACCGCGGCCGCGCTGAGTCGTTCATCGCGCGTGAGCAACAAGAGCAACCAGAAGATCGCCAGCGACGACGCCAACGCACAGAGCGGCGTGAGAATCATGAACGCTAAAGGGGCTCGCAACCCGAAAACGCGCGCTGGCAACGCCGCCGCATACGCCGGAACAAACTGGACGGAGAAGAGGGACTCGGGACCCTGCTCGCGACCGGTGAAGGGATCGTAGCGGCGCGGGTTGCCGCGTATCAATGCGGCGAGATAAGCCGAGTAAGCGACTTCGTCGGGATGCGAGATCGCGTTTGCGCCATGCCAATCGCGACCGCGATGGGCCATGAAGTGGGCCTGCGGAAAAAGCGCCACCAGCATCAGGGCCACCGCCGCGCCAACCCCCCAGCGCCAGCGCAGCGGCCCACTATTAATCCCGGTTTCGGTCATTGTCTTGACGAACACATTCACAGATTTCGCGGACTTCGCAGAATAAGAATAAGCGAAAACCCTTTTCAACTGTTTCTTGTGTCTGTGAAATCTGCGGATAGAGTCAGACCACCGTCAAATCTTTCCTGACGCCACGGCGTCCGAAGTAATCGCGCGCGCGCTTCATGTCCCGTTCGATCTGTGCTTTTAACTCATCAACAGAGCCAAACTTCTGCTCATTGCGCAGCCGGTGCAGAAAGCGCACCCGCAACACGTCGCCATAAAGATCGCCGGACCAGTTCATCACGAACGTCTCGACCGAGCTCTGGTTGTCTGAGCCGAAGGTGGGCCGCGTGCCGATGTTGGTTATGCTGCGTCGCCACTGACCATCGATCAAAGTGGCCGTGACATAAACCCCGCTGCGCGGTATTACTCGATTCTGCGGATGAAGATTGGCGGTCGGGAAGCCAAGTTTGGCGCCGCGTTCGTCGCCGCGCACGACCATTCCTTCCACTCCATACGGCCGGCCCAGCATGCGCCGCGCTAAATTAACTCGACCCTGCTGCAGTAGTTCGCGAATGCGGCTGGAGCTGACGCGACGGCCCCGGAGACGAAGTTCCGGGACCTCGCCGGCCAGGAAGCCAAGTTTCTGACTGACCGCACGCAACAGCTCGATGTTGCCTTCGCGGTTATGACCGAAAGCAAAACCGCAGCCGAGGTAAACTTCTTTCGCATGCAGCCGGTCGGCAATCACGGTGCGCAGAAACTCTTCGGCGCGCACCTGCGAAAACTCCTTGTCAAAACGAATAACGATGGTCTGTTCGATACCGAGGACGCCGAGTGCTTCGATTTTTTGATCGAAAGTCTGCAGCAGCGGTGGCGCCGATTCAGGATGCAGCAGCGCGCGCGGATGAGGATCGAAAGTAATGACCGTCGGCACGGCGCCGATCGCTCCGGCGCGTTCGACCACCGTCTGCATAATCAACTGATGCCCGAGATGCAGCCCGTCGAAGACACCCAGGGTCAGAACCGTTGGGCGGGCGATTTTGGCGTTGTCGGTGCCGTGAAAGAGTCTCATTCCGCTTCGTTAATTATTAGCGCGAGTCGAAGGCCATTTTCCATTTGTCGTTTTCATTTCAACTTGTTTAGAGGCCGGCTACTGCGTGCCGGACCCTGCAAAATCTGGGCGGTACCGCCTCTAAAGATCGCGCGGCGAGACCCTCCAATGGACAATGAGAAATGAAAAACGGTTTTTCGACCGGGCCTACTCATCACTAATCACTAATCCGTCATACGCCCACTCCACGCCCGCCGGCAAAAGCGCCGAGTCGCGCCCATGCTTTACATCATGCGTAATGTGCGTCAGGTAAGTCCGTTCCGGCTTCAACACTTCAACATATTCGAGCGCGCGTTCCAGCCACAGATGTGTTGGGTGCGGACGGATCCGCAGACAATCGAGCACTAGCACCTTCAAACCACGCAGTCCCGCAATGGTGTCCGGGGGAATCTCGCTCAGGTCAGTCGCGTAGGCAAAGTTGTTGAAGCGATAAGCGATCACCGGCAGGCGGCCGTGAATTACTTCCAAAGGCGTTATCTGCAGATCGGGAGCGAGACAGAAAGGGGCGCCGCTAATGACCGTATGCGGAACGATCTGTGGCAGGCCGCCGCCAAAATGCGAAGGCTCAAAGACGTATTGGAAGATGCGGCGAATGTCGACCCAGGCTCGCTCATTCGCATAGAGGCCCAGCGCGCCATGACGAAAATTCAGCGGCCGAATGTCGTCGAGGCCGAAAATGTGATCGGCATGACAGTGCGTTACCAGCACCGCATCGAGGTGCTTCAGTTTCTGTCGCAGGGCCTGCTGACGAAAATCCGTCGAGGTGTCAACAATGATGGTTTGGCCTGCATGCTCGACCAGAACCGATACGCGGAGGCGTCGGTCACGCGGGTCATCAGAGGTGCAGGTCTCGCAGTCGCAGGCGATCGAGGGAACTCCGGTGGACGTGCCGGTGCCGAGGAAGGTTAGCTTCATGGGCGTGGGTTGTCAGGCTGAGAGCATGTTCCATTTTCCATTTTTGATTTGTCATCTTTCATTTGCGGGTCACCGGTGACGCGGAAACGCAGCGGCTAAAATAGCAAATGGAAAAGGGAAAATCACTTTCACAACGGCGGCAGAACAGACCCCTTATTTGCCTCCAGTGATATCGCTGGCGCTGAACTTCGCCGGCGGCGGCGAGCTGGTGAATGAAACGTATTGCATGCGCAGGTCCGCCAGCAAACTCTCCATGACCTGATCTTCCTGGGGATCGAGATTGCCACGGGTCTTTTGTTCCAACATCCCGAGCACATCAATCCAGTGTTTCGCGGTCTTTAGATCCACCCCCGTTTCTCCCGTCACCGGGTGAGGCATCATGCCCAGACTGGCCGCGGCGTTGGAAGCCAAAGACATAATCAAACTCAGGAAACTCGCCGGATCATCGAGCGGATCATGACCGGCATGCGCGGGCTCGGGATCAGCTTGCTTAGCGGGCGGGGCCGGTTTCGGCTCACGCTGGCGGGGCGCAGCGGCTTCCTCCGCCGGGGCGGGTTTTGCGGGCGCGCTTTCAGCCGCGACGGCCTTGGAAAAGTCAGAGGCCGCGCGGTCTGAGGCTTCCTGTTCTTCGGAAGAAAGCTCACGCGGCGTGCCATCAGGATTGAACGGCCGGCGATCGACTACTTTTAGAATTGGTTGCTCGTCACTCATGAAAAACCTTCAGCGCGATCCGGACTGGAACGACCTCGCCGCGCGCAGATGAAATAGATTATTGGGACGTTAGCGATGTTAGCATCGCGGCCGACTTGATCGCAAAGACGACTGGATAGTCATGGCCTGGACCTTACATAGCGCCGCTTAATGCCGGGAGCGCGGATGTCCCGTCCACCCTCGGAAATGCAATTGTGTTCGCGCCATGTTTGCGCTGTTGCCACCACAGCGGACGGGACGTGCGCGCTCGCGGCATCAGCAGGCCCTCGTCCGTTACTTGAACCAATCTACCGGATTCCGCACAATCAATCCGATGTCGAAAACATTTGCTGATCTGGTTGCCCTGATGGATCGCCTGCGATCTCCGGGCGGTTGTCCATGGGACCGCGAACAAACCTACGCCACCCTCGCGCCGATGCTGCTCGAAGAAGCTTATGAAGCGTTCGACGCTCTGGAAGAGGCACGGGAAGGACGGCCCGCTGCTTTGCGCGAAGAGCTAGGGGACCTGCTCTTCCAGATAACTTTCTTCGCGCGCGTCGCCAGCGAGCGCGGCGAATTCAACATCGACGACGTCATCGAAGAAGTGCACACAAAAATGGTGCGCCGGCATCCGCACGTCTTTGGCGACACCATAGCCGGAGACACGGCCGAAGTACTACGCAACTGGGAAGCGATCAAAGCTGAAGAAAAACGCACCAAAGGGAAAGCCGGATCAGACGCACAATCGATCCTCGATGGCGTCTCGACCAGGGCCCCGGCGCTGATGGAAGCTCATCAAATTTCGACCAAGGTTGCGCGGGTCGGTTTTGACTGGACCCAAATCAAAGACATCTTTGAAAAATTACAGGAAGAAGTCGAAGAGTTACGCGAAGCGATCGACATTCACGCCGGCTCCAATGACGAGGCCGACCATGCGCACGTTCGTGAAGAGATCGGAGACTTGCTGTTCGTGATCACCAACATCGCGCGGCATTTGAATGTCGAACCCGAAGCCGCGCTGAAGCTCAGCAACCGCAAGTTCCGGCGTCGCTTCGCTCACATTGAAAAGCTGCTGCGCGAGCAGAACCGCAAGTTTGAAGGGACTACGCTGGCAGAGCTGGAAGAGCTTTGGCAGAAAGTTAAGGCTGAAGAGGTGGGGCCACAAAAAGGCACAAAAAGCGCAATAGCCGACACTAATTAACCACCCGCACCGGTCTCATTTTTGGGCTTCTTGTGCGGTCTCGTGGCGTTATTCTCACATCGCTAAAGTTTCACGATCATCGACTCTAGTTCCCTCTGCGAGTCAGAGCCTTCCCGGTCGCTGGCGCCGGTCTGATCGATTGCGTGCTCAGTCGACAGAATTCCAGAGACGCGCATCTTGAACTCATCCGGATTAGTAGCATTGTGCACGGCCTCTTCAAAGCTGATCCGGCGGGATTGCAAAAGCCTGAACAACGACTGATCGAAAGTCTGCATGGAGTACTGAGACCCGCCGTTGGCGATCGCCTCGCGAATCAAGTAGGTCTTTTCCTCGTTAATGATGTAATCGCGAATCAATCCCGTCGAAACCATTATCTCGATTGCCGGAACGCGGCCCGCGCCCTTCGCCGCGCGCACGAGGCGCATCGAGATCACCGCCTTCAGAATTCCCGCTAATTGAATGCGCACAGACTTCTGCTGATGTGAAGGAAAAGACGAAACAATGCGCGTAATGGTCTCGGTGGCGTCGAGCGTATGCAAAGTAGACAACACCAGATGCCCGGTCTCAGCCGCCGTCAAAGCAGTTTCGATTGTTTCGAGATCGCGCATCTCGCCGACCAGAATCACGTCCGGGTCCTGTCGCAAAGCGCCGCGCAGCGCTTCGGCGAACGAACGAGTATCGACGTCGACTTCGCGTTGGGTGACGAAAGCTTTTTTATCGCGATGTAAAAACTCGATCGGATCTTCAATCGTGACGATGTGCCCCGAGCGCGTCGAGTTGATGCGATCGATCATCGCCGCCAGAGTGGTCGACTTCCCTGACCCGGTCGCGCCGGTTACCAGGATCAGACCGCGCCGCTCTTCTGAAATCTTGTCGATGGTCGGCGGCAGGCCGAGGGCCGCCGTGCTCCGGCTTTGATCGGGAATCACGCGCAGGACCAGGCTCACCGATCCTCGCTGCTGAAAGATATTCGCGCGAAAACGGCCGAGCCCGCTGACGCTGTAGGCGATATCCACTTCCGAGACTTCCTTCAGCTTCTGCTTCTGCCGGTTCGACATCATCGAAAAAGCCATGTCGAGGGTGTCTTCGGGTGAAAGTCTGGGCGCTTCGAGAATCGGATGCAGCTCGCCGCCGATGCGCATCACGGGGAACGAACCGACTTTCAGATGCAGATCTGAGGCAAGGTGCGCGATAGCTGTAATCAGCAGGTCGTCAATTTTAACAGGCATAAAAATACTCGAGGGAAATCCGTTCGGGTTTCTTTAAAAATAAATTTGAGAGGTTTAAGGGGCAAGAAACCGAGAGAGGTCAAAAGCGTCGGCTGTGGTTGGGCACGAGCGCCGGAAAGACCCGCAAGCATCATAACGGTTGGGCCGAAGGCCCGTCAACGAAGTTGGGGTGGCACGTGCATCTTGCGCCTGATTCACGTGCGTGACGCCCCTGCCACTGCACATCAAACCCGCCCAAATCCACGCCAACTATTGCTGTTATGCCAGCTGATCTTGACCTCGCCGGCGCCGATTTCGTGCCACCAATCGGCGAAATCGTCGTGCGCGATATAGAAGGCGGTCGGAGCGACCAGGTGGTCAAAGACAATCGTATGCTGTTCTCTCCAGCCAAAGGGAGCAATCGCATTCAGATAGTCGTTGTAGAAGAGATGACGCGCCAGCGAAGCACCATGCGACGACCGATTAAGTGGTCCATAGACCAGTTTGGTGGCTGCGAACACCGCCGCCGCCGGGAACTTGGAAAGCTGCGCCAGCACTCTGGGGCTCATTCGTGAAGTCAGCCGGTGGCGCAGCGGATTCACCCAGCGTGTGATCCATTCATTGTTCTCGGCGCCATAAACCCAGGCTGAAATGTGTCCACCGGCTTTTACCTTCGCCGCCAGTGATTTGAAACCGCCTCGCGGGTCAGGCAGGTGATGCAGCACACCCACAGAAAATGCGTAATCAAAAGCGCGGGCGAGAGGCAGATTGTAGATGTCGGCCTGGACGATGTGCGCGTTATCCAGATGCCGCGTAGCCGCGAAGGCGGTCTCAACTGCGGCGCTCAGATCGATTCCGATTACGTCTTGCGCTCCCCACTGTGCCGCCAATTGAGTGTGACGTCCTTTACCGCACCCGCCTTCGAGCACAACCTTGCCGGTAAAAAACTCAGGCGTCACCGGCGCGATCCAGCCGAGAAACTGTTGCTCGTATTTCGCGTCCGTCTGAGTGAAGTGTTGCCATTGCCAGCCGAAGCCGGCCGCGGTAGCAGCCTTGTCCTCTTCCACCGTTGAGAGGGAAGCAAAGCGCGGCACGCCGCGAGTGATGGGCCAGGTGCGGGCGCATGAGCCGCACGCGAGTTGCCCCTCGAGGATCTCGGCTTCTTCGCGTTTGTCTGCGGACGCCAGTGTGATCGCGCCGGCGCACGCTGGACATGACAGGTACTGTAGCAGTCGTTCCTTCAAACGAATTTCTCTCTTCCCTTACACTGAGAACGTACTATTGCATAGGCCACTTCCAGAACAATAGTCGCCATGCCCAATCTTCTTTGCGTCTTGTGGATAACACCTTGCTCCTGCGTGAAAGCAGCCGGATAGTTGGCGCAAAGGCGCCCGGGCACAACGAAGGCGCAAAGGGATCTTCGATGTCTTCAGCGCGCTAACGCTCATTCCGTGATATATTCCGCCGCGTAAATTCATCGCCCCGCATAAAACTTTTAGATGATTGAGTCAGAACAAACCCGCCCGGACCGTGTTCAGTGGGCCAAAGTAATCGACCACACGCGTTGCATCGGCTGTCACGCGTGCACCACGGCCTGCAAGTCTGAAAACGTCGTGCCGATTGGCGTCACCAGAACCTACGTCAAACACGTCGACGTGGGTGTGTTCCCCCAAACGCGCCGGGCTCATCAAGTAACGCGCTGCAATCAGTGCGCGCACGCGCCGTGCGTGACTGCTTGTCCGACCACCGCGATGTTCAAACGTCCGGACGGCATTGTCGACTTTGATAAATCAATTTGCATCGGCTGCAAAGCCTGCATGGCCGCCTGCCCGTATGACGCGATTTTTATCAATCCGGAAGATCACTCCGCGGAAAAATGTAACTTCTGCGCGCATCGCATCGACGTTGGCCTCGAGCCCGCCTGCGTAGTCGTCTGTCCGACCCAGGCAATCCTGATCGGCGACATGAACGACCCCACGTCTTACGTCGGACAGATCATCAATCGCGAGGCAGTGAACGTGCGCCGGCCCGAAAAGGAAACGCTGCCCAAGCTTTTTTACAAAGGTGCTCATCAGGCCACGCTCGATCCGCTCGCGGCCCAACGCCCCGAAGCCGGTCTGTTCATGTGGAGCGAGCAAAGACAGGACAGCGAGCACGTCGTCTCAGGCAATCCGACTTTCAATAATAGTTCCGCCGCGGCCCTTTTGAGTTATGACGTGGCGCATTCGATTCCCTGGGACTGGCGCGTGAGTTTGTACACGTGGACGAAAGGGATTGCCGCGGGAGTTTATCTGGTGGCCGCGCTGCTGGTTCTGTCCGGAAGCTTACGAGCCGACAGTGTGTTGTGGTTGTGGGCGACGCCGATTGTCTCAGGAGCATTCCTGGGCATCACTGGCATGCTCTTGATCTGGGACCTGGAACACCCGGCCCGTTTCTACATGATCTTCACCCGGCCGCAGTGGAAGAGTTGGCTGGTGAAAGGCGCGTTTATCATTGCCGGGTATTCGGCGGTGCTGGCCGCGCATTTTCTGACGAGCGTGTTGATAAGCGGCAAACTGAAGTTTGTGGTACTGAACTGGCTGACGCTTCCGGGGATTCCGCTGGCGGGGTTGACGGCGATCTACACTGCGTATCTGTTCGCCCAGGCAAAGGCCCGTGACCTCTGGCAGAATCCTTTATTGCCGCCGCATTTGTTAACGCAATCGTTACTACTCGGCTCGGCCGTGCTGCTGCCGGTGGCGGCGTGGCTGGAAGGAACACGGACAAATCTAACCTTCATCAATACCGTGCCTGCCATCATTACCGTCTTACTCTGGATCCTTGCGGTCACCAGCCTGTTGCACCTTCTGATGATTTGGGGCGAAGTTTCGCTGACGCATCCTACCGCGCATGCGCGGCTCGCGATCTGGGAAATGGTGCGCGGGCGTTACCAGAGCGGGTTCTGGATGGGAATTGCATTATCGCTGCTGGGCGGGCTTCTACCCTGGCTCGCTGTTTTCGGCTACGTGAGCGCGTCGATCGGGATCGGCGGAGCGCCATTGGCTTTGATTGGCCTGATGTTATTTGAGCACGCGTACGTGCAGGCAGGACAGTCGGTGCCTTTGGCTTAAGGTATTTAGAAATCATTTCGTGGATTTCGTGGATCGAGGCTTTGCTCGCCACCAGAGATCCACGAAACAACAAGAAAGTTCTGGTAAACGTTTTTCGGAGACTGATTGAGAATAGGAGACCCCAAAAGATGAACATCAAAATGATTAGCCGGCGTCACTCGAGCACTTTTCTGGCGCTGCTCTTTTTAGTCGCGGCGGTTTTGGCTTGCAGTAGCGGAGGAAACGAAACCGAGAAAGCCAACAAACTGGTCGACGAAGGTAACACTGCGGTCAATGACGGCAAGAAGTTCGTGACCGAAGCCGAAGAGAAAAAGTCCAAAATGCTCGAGACTCCCGTCGCACAGTTGGCCGAGGCGCGCACGCTCGCCAAAGAAGCGATCGCCGCTTACGACAAGGCCGAAGAGAAGTGCAAGGCAGCGGCCCGGAAATATGAAGAGGCCAGCAAACTCAAGATCAGCGACAAGTTTAAGGAGTACCTGGGCATCAAGGTGAAGGAGTACGACAAGCGCGCTGAAGTGGTCGAGACGGCAAAAGGCACGCCCCAGGCTTTGATCGACAGCGAGAGCAAAGACGCTTTCATCACGCGGGCCAAGGCCAATAACGAAAAGGTCGACAAACTCAGCAAGGAAGCCGACGACCTGGCCACCCAGGCGACCAAAATGGAAAAAGACAACCCGGACATGTTCAAGAATTAGCGGGAACAATCAGCCTGGCGGACGCGCGTAACTCATCAAATGAAGTTGGGCGCGCCGCCGGTTGTTGGTTGTTGAGTCTTGATTGAGTTGAGCCAGCGTCGTTCTTTGCTCGCTGGAGGTCCGATTCCCTAAATAGAATATGTCTGAAACTTTCTACCCCGGCCCTTCCCGCATTCATCTCGCCGCATTCCCGCCGAAGGAACGCTGGGATGATTGGACTGAGCTGGATTCCCAGGCCTGGCCGCGACGCAAAGAGCGGCGGTACTCGCTCGTGCCGACCACTTGTTTTAATTGCGAGTCGGCCTGTGGCTTGCTCGCTTACATCGACAAGGACACGCACCAGATTCAGAAGTTCGAAGGCAATCCAGAGAACCCGGGCAGCCGCGGGCGCAACTGCGCCAAGGGTCCGGCGACCTTGAACCAGGTAACTGATCCCGACCGGATTCTTTATCCGCTGAAACGGACCGGCAAACGCGGCGAAGGTAAATGGGAACGCGTTGGTTGGGAAGAAGTGCTCGACACGATCGCCGCGCGGATTCGCAAAGCGATCGTCGAGGACCGGCGCAAAGAAATCATGTATCACGTCGGTCGTCCGGGCGAAGATGGATTCACCGAACGTATCCTGGCGGCGTGGGGTGTCGACGGACACAACTCGCACACGAACATCTGTTCTTCCGGTGCGCGCGAAGGCTATCAGCTATGGATGGGTCTGGATCGTCCCAGCCCCGATCACGCTAACGCAAAAGTGATCCTGCTGATCAGCGCCCACCTCGAGTCGGGTCATTATTTCAATCCGCACGCCCAGCGCGTGATGGACGGAAAGACCAGCGGCGCAAAACTCATCGTCTTTGACACGCGGCTTTCGAATACGGCCACGCATGCCGATCACTACATCTCTCCGTATCCCGGCTCAGAAGCCGCCATTCTGTTGGCTGTCGCGAATTACCTGATTCAAAACAATCTTTATGACCGCGAGTTCGTGCGGCGCTGGTGGAATTGGGAAGAGTTTTTACAACAGAAGTCAGCGGTCAGTGGTCAGACAAAGAAGAGCATTTCGCTGCTCGCGAAACAAATTCAAGTGAGAACGGCGAGTCTGTAGACATGTCGCGCTTACGGCGCGAAGAAGACGAGCGATTCGTGGACTTCGAGCACATCCTAAAACAACTTTACGCCGAATACACGTTTGAGTTCGCTGCCAGTGAATCCGGCGTGGACGCGAAGGTGCTGGAAGAGATCGCGAAACTGGTGGCCACTGCCGGCACTCGCTTCTCGAGTCACAACTGGCGTAGCGCTACGTCCGGCATAAGCCACGGTTGGTCCGTGGCGCGGGCGCTGTTCATGCTCAACTGCCTGCTCGGCGCGGTCGCGACCGAGGGCGGTGTATTCCCAAATGCCTGGAATAAGTTTGTGCCCAAGCCGATTTACTCGCCGCCGCATCCGAAGATGTGGAACGAAACAACCTGGCCGCGCGAGTTCCCTCTCGCCATGCACGAGATGTCGTTTCTGCTCCCGCATTTTCTCAAAGAAGGACGCGCGCGCCTCGACACTTATTTCACGAGGGTCTACAACCCGGTGTGGACCAACCCGGACGGCTTCTCGTGGATTGAAGCCCTGACCGATGAAAACCTGATCGGTTGTCACGTCGCTTTGACCCCGGTTTGGAACGAGACGACGTACTTCGCGGATTACATTCTGCCGATGGGTCTGGGGCCTGAGCGTCACGACATCCATAGTTACGAAACCCACGATTCGCAATGGCTCGGCTTCCGCCAGCCGGTGATGCGCGCGGCCCGCGAGCGCGACGGCGAAGATATTACCGACACGCGTCAAGTAAATCCCGGAGAGGTCTGGGAGGAGAACGAGTTCTGGATGGAGCTGACCTGGCGCATCGATCGCGATGGCTCGCTTGGCATTCGCCAGTTTGTGGAATCCAAAAAGAACCCGGGCACGAGGCTTAGTGTTGACGAATACTACGGCTGGATCTTTGAGAATTCAGTGCCGGGTTTGCCTGAGAAAGCTGCCGCGGAGGGATTGACGCCGTTGCAGTTCATGCGCCGCTATGGTTCGTTTGAGATCAGCAGCAAGGTTGGCGCGCTTTACGAAGAAACCGTGGCGAGTGAGGAACTGGAAGATATTCGCCAGGACGGGCTGGGGCGCGTATTCACTCGCACATCGAAGCCGGCATCGTCGAATGTCGTTCCGGTGCCGAGTCCGGATGGCGACGCCGATGGGCGACGCCTGGTCGGGGTAAAAGTCGACGGCGAAATCCGGCGTGGCTTCCCGACGCCGAGCGGCCGGCTTGAGTTCTTTTCCACCACGCTCGCCAAATGGGGATGGCCTGAGTATGCGATTCCCACTTATATCAAAAGTCATGTCCACCCCGACAATCTGGAACCCGGTCAGACTATTTTGATCTCGACCTTTCGATTGCCGATTCAAATTCACACTCGCAGCGCCAATGCGAAATGGTTGAATGAAATTGCCCACACGAATCCGCTCTGGCTGCATCCTTCACACGCGACGACACTCGGCATTCGCACTGGCGATCTGGTTCGCGTCGAAACCGAGATTGGTTACTTTGTGGTAAAGGCCTGGGTCACTGAGGGCATCAAGCCCGGCATCGTCGCCTGCAGCCATCACATGGGACGTTGGAAGACGCACGAGAGCGGTCAGAAACAATTAACGGCCACGGTCAGATTGGATCACGAGGGCGATGCCTGGGGAATGAAGCGTGAGCGGGGGACGGGTCCGTACGAATCAACTGATGCTGACTCTTTGCGCATCTGGTGGAGCGATGTTGGCGTCCATCAGAATCTGACTTTCCCGGTGCATCCCGATCCAATTTCGGGCATGCACTGCTGGCATCAGGCCGTCCGCGTCCGCAAGGCCGAGCGCGGCGATACGTATGGCGATATTCACGTCGACACGGAAAAGTCGCGCGCGGTTTATCACAAATGGTTGCAAATGACCCGCCCCGCCGATCAGCATTCACCCGACGGCACTCGCCGCCCTTACTGGATGTTGCGGCCTTTGAAGCCGGCGCGCGAGTTCTATGATTTGAAGTAGCGCAGGCTGGCGCAGGCTCTCAGCCCGCGCGCCATTAGGAAGGAGTTTTACATGCGCGAGCTTCGGTGCCCCACGCTCTGGCTGCTGCTTTTCGTTCTTCTGTCGGCAGCTCAAGCCGCAAATGCGCAAAACGATCTCACCATGTTGCAGACTGGCACGCCAGTCGAGCGCACCTTCGCTCCGGGACAATCTCACACCTACGGTGTCGACCTGGAACAGAATCAGTTTCTGCAGCTAGTAGTCGATCAGCACGGCATCGATGTAGTCGTGCGCGTGGTCTCGCCGGCCGGCCGGAAGCTCGGCGAGTTCGATACTCCGAACGGAGCAGAGGGTCCGGAAGAGGTAACGGTGATTGCCGACGAGGCGGGTGTCTACCGCATTGAAGTAGCGCCGCTGTCGCAGCCTGACAGTCTCCGGCCAGGCCGGTACGAAATTAAGATTGTCGAATTGCGAAAGGCCACCGGGCAGGAGCTACAAGGGCAGAGAGATCAGGAGAAACTCAAGACCAGGGGCATGGCCCTGCTGATCGAAGTCACACAAGAGCTGCTGACATTGCATCAACCGTACCGGCGCGCGGGGTTCCAGGTTCAGGCGGCGCAACTTTTATGGAACTCCGATGAAAAGCGGGCCTTGAAATTAATGCAGCAGGCAATCGAAAGCGTCAAGGAATTCATCGCCAATCTCGACAATAGCGATCAGGAGTATTCCGAAGGAGCTCAAGCGGCGATCCAGCTCAGGCGTCAGATCGTGGAGGCGCTCGCGCCACACGATCCGGAAATGGCGCTGAACTTTCTTCGCTCAACTCGAACATCTCCCAGTACCACGGCCGGACCGATGGGCAATCAGGAACTCCAACTCGAACTCTCACTGGCCAGTCAGATCACAGCGACAGATCCCAAACGCGCATTTCAGATGGCGGAAGATTCGCTTAAGACAGGAACTTCCACGGGTCTGCTTGAAACTCTAGTGCGATTGCGGAGCAAGGACCCAGCGCTGGCAGCCAAGCTGGCCCACGATATTGCCGCGAAAATAATGAGTCAGCGGCTGCTGAGAAATATGGAGGGAGCGTATCTGGCGGGTAGCTTTCTTCACATGATGCGGCCGGTGGGCAAAGCACAAACTGGTGGCGGCGACGAAGGAACGAGCACGAATCTACTTTCTGAGAATGAGTTTCGAGAACTGTTTCAAAAAGTACTGTCCGAGGTGCTCGCTTATTCACCGCCCAGTCTAAACGTCTACACTCCCGAGAGAAACGCCGCGCAGAATCTGCTTAGCACACTCAAGCAGATGAGTACTGAAATGGCGAGTTATGCACCCGACCGGGCGGCGGCCCTGGAAAAGAAATGGAGCGAGCTGAACAACCTGGGCGACGGCCAGGGTGCACAATGGGAACGCTATCAAGCGGCCATTAATAACAGCACACCGGACGCTGCCATTGAATCAGTCGAACAGGCGCCGAAAGAAATCAGAGATCAGCTCTACCGGCAGATTGCCGGCCGGCTCGCGCTCGCGGGAGACGTGACCCGAGCCAGGCAGGTTATCTCTGATCACATAACCAATCCGGCGGCGCGGGAGCAGGCGCTCAAGCAACTCGATCAGATGACGATTCCCGGCGCCATGGCCCGCGGGAAGATCGACGAGGCGCTGCGGGCCCTGAACAGCATGCGCCCCATGAGTGAGCGGGCGCAGATGCTCAGTCAGTTGGTGACGCAGATCGGTTCCGGTCTCAAGCGGGCGCAGGCCCTGCAGTATCTCGAACAGGCGCGAAATATTCTGGGACCGTCGGCACAGGCGGAAGATCAAAATGAAATGTACGCGCTGCTGGCCATCGGCCGCACCTTTTCCCGATATGATTCAACCCGGGCCTTCGAAATCGTCGAGCCTTTGGTGGATCAATTTAATGAGATAAGCGCGGCAGCGCTCGTCCTCAATGGTTTTGGTCAAAAGTATTTTCAGGATGGTGAAGTGATTATGAGTAACGGTAACGTGGTGAGCGAAGCCGGGAACCAGATCGCCGCGACCCTGAGCGCTATGGCTCTGGTCAATTTCGATCGGGCCAAAGCCACCGCCGAACGGATCCGGCTTCTTGACGTTCGGTTGCAGGTGTACCTGGCGATTGTGCAGCAAACCATCGAACCATCCAAAGGGGAAAGTAATTAAGAGGCCAGTAAACGGCACCCTTTTCGATCATCACTCGGCGCAGCCGAAGCGGCCACCCTGGGCGGAAGGCCGTTGCCCCTTTGGGGCATCACTGAGAACTCATCTGAGTCGTCAACGGAAATTCGGACTTCCAAGTCAAAGTCGCGCCGGAACTATTTTGTATTTGCTTCGAGCCGGCGATCTTTGATATGAGCTATAGTCAGCTGCAACAAACCTCCCCATCCGGGCCTTGATATCTTGCAAAGCAGCTGATCGGTGCGATTAGACGAGAATGTATTTCAAACAGTTCTATCTTAACTGTCTCGCGCATGCGTCTTACCTGATCGGTTCGGACGGCGAAGCCGCCGTCGTCGATCCGCAGCGTGATGTCGATCAATATCTTGACGAGGCAGCCGCGCAGGATCTCAAAATAAAATACGTGATTGAAACTCACCTGCACGCCGATTTTGTCAGCGGGCATCGCGAACTCGCGGCGCGTTCGGGCGCGCAAATTGTTTTCGGCGAGCAGGCAAGGGTCAGCATCCCGCACCACCCGGTTCAAAACGGTGAAGAGCTGCAAATGGGACGAGTCAGATTGCGGTTTCTCGAAACCCCTGGCCACACCCCGGAAGGCATCTGTGTGCTCGTGACTGATACAGAGATTTCGGACCAGCCGGAAAAAATTCTGACCGGGGACACACTGTTCATCGGAGACGTTGGCCGGCCCGATCTGGCCGGGGGCAAGGGCTACACACCGCAGATGATGGCCGGAATGATGTACGACAGCCTGCACGAAAAGCTGCTCAGATTGGACGATGCGGTCGAAGTTTTTCCGGCCCATGGCGCCGGTTCGATGTGTGGGCGAAATCTCTCGACTGAAACGTCCTCGACCATCGGCGAGCAGCGCAAGCTTAATTATGCTCTGCAGCCGATGAGCAAAGACGAGTTCATCAAGTTGATGACTACCGACCTACCGGAAGCGCCCGATTACTTTTCGCGCGACGCTGAAATTAATCGCAGTGGCGCGGAGCCGCTGACCGCCTTGCCACCGGCCGTTCCGCTCACGATTGCGGAACTCCGCAGACTGCAGGAACAGGGGGCAGTGATTCTCGATGTGCGTGATGCGGCCGAGTTCGGCGCGGGTCATATTCCCGGCTCGCTCAACATCGGGCTGGGTGGACAGTTTGCTTCCTGGGCCGGCTCGTTAATTCCGATCGAGTCACCAATTGTGATCGTCGCTGACTCGGACGACCATGTTGCCGAAGCCCAACTGCGGCTGGCGCGCGTGGGGTTGGAAAATCTGCGGGGTTATCTCAGCGGCGGCCGGAGCGCCGGGGTGGAAGCCGGATCTGACGTGGGCATGATTCCGCAAATTAGTGTGTCTGAATTGAGAGACCTGATCGCTGCGCGGCCCGGTCTTCAGATCATCGACGTGCGGCGCCCGCCTGAGTTCGAAAGTGGACACGCGCCGCGAGCCACGAGTGCGCCACTGGCGAAACTGCGCGAGGTTCTACCTCACCTGGATCTGCAACCAGACGCGCGAACTGCCGTTATCTGCGCCGGTGGCTATCGCTCTTCGGCGGCCAGCAGCATCCTGCAGCAGTTGGGTTTCAAGGATCTACTGAATGTCACGGGCGGTACGCGGGCGTGGATTGAGGCTGGTTACGAAGTTGAGATGCCGGCAAAAAGGTGACTCCGATTTTGGCGGAATCAAGACCATCGATTCGCACGTCGGCGATGGCGCCCATTTGCTCCAGCACCGCATCTACACGCCGCCAATTGCTCACGAGGAAATGGAGGTCTGCGCATCACCCCCAATCTGTGCACAACCTTGAAAGAGCTCGATCGATTCTGCGAAGTAATAGCTAGAATCGGCCGCGAAGGATTGCCGGCTTAGAGCTTTACTGTTGACTTCACCTGACCCTTCCCGTAGATTGCACACGCATTAAGACTTCAAAACTTCTTTCGGCAACCTACCCACCTGCCGCAACTATGGCTTCAGAGGCGAGCCCCGTACCTCGCCTCCCCAAGAGCCCCATTCTTGTATGGGTAGGAGAATAAAAAGATGAACATCAGGAAGATCGCTACGGGTTCCTTTGCCCTGCTGCTGCTAATTGCCGCGATCTCAGTCTATGCTCAGGTGCGTCGTCCATATCACAACGGCTCGGTGTGGAATATCGCTTTCATCCGGATCAAACCGGGAATGGATTCTGCTTACATGAATTACCTGGCCGGAAGTTGGAAGGCCGAGCAGGAAGCCCAGAAGAAAGACGGCAACATTGTTTCGTTTAAGGTGATGTCGGTCGAGGGTCACACCCCGGGCGAATTTAATCTCATGCTGCTAACCGAGTACAAGAACCTGGCCACGATGGAGGCCAATGAGGATAAATCCGATGCGGTGGCGCAGAAAGTGATCGGCAACGACGAAAAGCAGATGCAGGGCTACCGCGACCGTCTCGAGATTCGTGAAGTGATGGGCGACCGATTGGCCCGCGAGATCATCCTGGAGCCCAAGAGTCGTTGAGAACCTTGCTTTCTTGAATGTAAGACAGCGAAATTGAACAACAGCGGGCGCCGTTCTCAGACCGGGGGGACGGCGCTTTCGCTTGATTGGAGCAGGGTCGCACCACGCGCATCGTCAGCCGTTAGAGAATCGAAGCCTCCCACCCATGCACACACCCTTATCTCGCGATCCCATGGCGTTGCCACAGTGCGCAAAAAGGTGGGACAGGAAAAGAGTTCTTGACTAGCTTTCACAGCGCCCGCCATAATCAAAATCCAGTGGCACAGACTTTCGTCTGTGACAATTCCACCCGAATCACAGGCTAAAGTCTGTGCCACTTTTCCCGAATCGAACCGCAAGAGAGGACATCAAGCCCTTTGAGTGAAGAATTAGAACACAGTTTGCAGCAAGCCATCGAGAGCTATCTCGGCAAGCGTCTGGCCGCAATTGATGAACAGTTATCGCGTCTGCAGAGCGATTTCAGCGAAGCATTAAAGGGCCTGCGCGAAAGCACAGCGGGCGAATCCCTCGACGCTTCACCGCTTTCAGCTGCGATCTTCGCCCATTTGCAGTCGGCGAGAGCGCAAAAACTTAGTGGTGCGGTGCCCGATCGCGCCCTGGCCTCAGGTGAGATAGCCACGATCAAGCGGGCGGTCGAGGAGATCGAGCGACAACAGAAGCATGCCGATATTCTGGGCGCACTGTTGACGGCCGCCGCCCAGTTCGCCGAGCGCGCCGCGCTTTTCGTCATCAGAAACGAACAGGCAATCGGCTGGCGTGAATGCGAGGCGAGCGATCCTACGAACCTGGAAATGATTGGCGGCGTTTCGCTGCCGTTGAGCGCGGACACTCTGTTGGGCAGCGCCGCCCGGAGCCGGCAAAGCTGGACCGGTGCACCTGGGACGAATTCAGACAATAGTCTTTTGATTGATCAGCTCGGCGGCAACCCGCAGACAGTTGCGGCGGTTCCTTTGGTGGTCCGCAACAAAGTCGTCGCGATTCTCTACGCTGATTCAGTCTCAAGCGAGCCGAACGCGTTGAACTTCGACGCCCTCGAACTGCTTGCTCGCGTTGCCGCGATGGCGGTCAATCTGGCTTCAGCGCCGCGAGCTGTGCCAGAGAAACCAGCCGAGCCCGAAGCGGTCGCTGCAGTACCAGTTCCGGAAACAGCGCCGGAGGCGGCGGTGGAGCCCGAAACGGTTTACACCCCAGAAGTTGAACCACAGCCAATCCAATCCGCGCCCGAGACCGTCGCCCATGAAGTTGCGATTGTGGCGGAGGCGGAAAAGGTTTATGAAAGAGTCAGCGACGTTCCGGACGAGGAAAACCCGGTCGCGGTCGAGGCCGAGCGAGGGGTCGAAGAAAGAAGTGGACCGCCGGTCGCCGAGATTCCGATCCAGGTTGAGCCTTATGTGGCTGTCGCGGAACACACGCCTCTACCTGCTCCCGAACCCACGCCTGAGCCGGCGCCGGCCGTGCCCAACTTTGCATCGCAGTATGCGGCTCCTCTCGGTGGCTCTCGCCGGTATGGGGTGAGTGAACCGGAGTTGCCGATCGAAGTTGGCGAAGAAGAACGCCGTCTACACAACGATGCGCGCCGATTTGCTCGCCTGCTGGTTTCTGAAATCAAACTCTACAATGAACCCAAGGTCAAAGAGGGACGCAGCCGCAGCGACATCTACGATCGACTGAGAGAGGACATCGATCGTTCGCGCCAAATGTACGATAAGCGCGTGGCACCCCCGGTGGCGGCGCGTCATGACTACTTTCATCAGGAACTGGTGAATACTCTGGCTGAAGGCGATCCCGCCAAGCTGGGCGAAGGCTATCCCGGGGCCAGCCTGATCACAAACTGACGATCCAACGATCGTAAAGCGAAAGCGGCCACCCAACCGGGTGGCCGTTTTTCTTTGGGTACGAGCCCCGAATCACCTCATCCTGGGCCACCACTTTCCCTCGCCGTCCCTTTATGGGGCTATTTACTCCTGAATGCCCCGATGATTCTGGAATCTGATTCGGATTGCCACTTTTCTCCCCCTACAAGGCTCAAATAACGTGAGGTAGTTCAGAGTCAGCACTTGCCCCGCTCCTGATCTAGCTTTCAGCGGTCTGTATTTTTGTCCAGATGGATGAGGAAATTATGAAATCTCGAACAACAACTCTGCTTAAGTCACTTTTATTCGTTCTAACACTTGCCGGCGTTCTGGCCCTGGCGCAGGGCCAGGCCCGTGCGGACGAAGTCACCATCACCGGTTTCACGACCGGATCGATTACCGGCGTGCCCCAGTTAAGTTTCCAGGGCAACAGCAACTTTACCACCACGACTTTTCTGGGCACTACCTCGTTGAGTGGTTCCAATAACCTGGGCACCTTCTTCCTGAGCACCGATCAGGGACAGGTGCTTGCCGGGGCATTCACTCTCAACGTTACGTTCTTAGGCCCAACCGGCATTAATGGCGGACAGGGAACCACCTACACCGCAGCCATTAGCGGTACGGTCTCGCCCAACGTGAATCAGGGTGGAATCAACATTGATTTCAATAACACGCCGCTGGTCTTTAGCTTCAGTAATGCCAACGGTACCGGTTCCTTCAGCATGCAAGTGGCAGACGTATTCGTCCAAACCGGACAGGCCGTTAATCTGACTGCCGGATTGACTGGGCAGATGCAGACACAACCGGTTCCGGAACCGGCGACTTTGTTACTGCTGGGTTCAGGATTAACTGGCATCGCTGCGAAGGTACGAAGGGTTCGCAACAGGCGAAAGCAATCTCGAGAGGACGCTGAGGTTTAGTATTTCCCGAAGTTGAATTTATTAGGGCTGGCGGGCAGGGTGCCGCCGGCTCTTTGCATTGGTTTCATGGTCGCCGATTCGGTGGCTCATCGACCCGGAAGCGTCGACCGTAGCTCAGGGTTCGCATCCGAAACACCGCTTTCATATTCCGACTGGGTTCCAGTAGATTGCCTATTCGGACCAGGGTCGCTTTCAAACTGATCTGGCTTACAGCTCTTCCCAGATAAATCAGAGGCTCATGAAATCCCAACTAAAGATCGTACTCAAGTCGCTTTCAATCGTTCTGACATTTGCCGGCATCCTGGCGTTCGCCCAAGGCCAGGCCAAAGCCGACGAAATCACCATAACTGGTTTCACCACCGCGGCTTTCGACCTCCCGCCCCAATTCAGTTTCGTTGGCAACAGTTTTACCGCCACAACTTTTCTGGGTGTAGGCGCACTGAGTGGAGCCAATCATCTGGGGACCCTCTTCCTCGCCACTGGTCCGGAAAAAAAGTTTCAATTCGGCGACTTTCGCCTACACATCACCTTCACCACCCCAACCGGTTTTCAAGGCAGCCCGATATACATCTCGAATGTTAGCGGCACAGTCTCGCCCGATATTAATCAGGGCGGCTTGAAAATTCATTTCTTTAACCAGCCGGAGTTCTTTGTCTTTAGCAATTCGAGCGGCAGCGGGACCTTCAGCATCCAACTTCCGGATGTATTCTTACAATCAGGACAATCCGTTAATCTGACTGCAGGTTTGACTGGGCAAATGCAGACTCAACCTGTCCCGGAACCGGCCACGCTGTTTCTACTGGGGTCAGGATTGACTGCGATTGCTGCGAAGGTACGCCAGCGCAAACGAAAGCAGTCCTAAGCTCCAGCTGAGAATGTACGTGAAAAACGGCCACCGAAATGGTGGCCGTCTTTTTTTGTTCGCGATGCTGCAGTGATCAGTCGATGTGCTGACTAACTATGGCGTCCCGAACCGCTTTCGATATTCAACCGAGACGATGAAGGCCTTGACCATATCGGCTTTCTGCGCCCGTACCAAAACGTCATCGCCGGATTGGGTGAAACTATTGAGCTTTGACAGCCAGAAGTCATAACCGGTGTGGTCAATATCCGGCGCATCGTTCGGATTGCGACGCAGGTAACCAAAGAACTGCATTAACACAAAGGCTTTGTTGAATTCAGAGTTGACCAGGTTCTGGTGTTCGGCAATCTGCCGCAGGACCACCGCACGAGATTTTGCTCCGGCAGTATGCTCGGCGATTAGGGTGACCAACTCAGCGGTAGCGAGTGGATTACCAGCGTTGTTATTAAGGTCTGTCACAAAAGTGGCTGGTGGTTGCGCCGTCGGATGCGCTGCGATAAATCCGGCCCGGGTAACAAACTGATCGCAGAAGGCGACTTTGTTTCGTTCCAGCACGGCTTCCCAACCGGCTTGTCCGACGACCACTCCATTACCAATCTGCTGCGTGTCCGGCAGAAACTCCGCAAAGCGAACGATCGGAACCTTGAGCGTATGAGCCGCGGGGAAGGTCGAGTTGCCATTCACATCGCTGAAGGCAGTCTTATACAAACGTTCGACCAAGTAGCCGGTCTGTTGAAATTCAATCGAAAGAAAGAAGGCCGCCGACACGTTGAGCCGTTTGCTGTCGATGCAGGATTGATTCGTGCCGCAGGAAGTAATCTCGTTAGTCCAGAAGGCCAGGCCGCTCGCGTCGGCGGGCCGGTTAAGAAAGTCCGCGTACTGCTGCCTGACGAAAAAGTCCGCCTGATCGATCTGATTGCCGACCGGAGCATTGCTGAGGCAACCTGAGTTGGCATTAACGAAAGCGGTTATCTCGTTGATTGAGAATTGACAGAAAGTGGACGTGTTTGACGGGTCAGACGTGGCCACCATGATCGTGTTACTACAACCCGCCTGATTGTCGCAGTGAGATGCACTAAAGTTATGTCCGATCTCGTGCGCTGGAATGCCAAAACGGAATGGTGCGGTTGTCTCGCGATCGGAAAGTCCGTACGAGTGCGCCCCATCCAAACAAACAACGCCGGTCCAGGCCACGCCTGACGGTCCCCCCAAAGGCCGTCCCGTCCACAGATGTGCCACGTCCCGAGGATTGCCGGTAAAGTTTGCGTTCCAATAGTTCGTAAACTCATTAAGGATCGTGCCGGCATTGCCGCTGGCTGTGTAAGGATCCGTGGCCGCATCGGTCCAGTTATGCTGAAAGACGACGCTGAAAGTGAGACCGATATCGCGCTGATAAATAGCCTGAACCCCATTCATGACGCTGAGGATGTCGCTGTTGGCGTTGGCTGATCCGCCCAGCGCAGCTGTGTATTCGCCGTCCGTCTCAGTCGCTATTTCAACCACTTTCATTGGTGAAAAGACAGCCGGGGACACGGTACCCGCTGCGATGCTGGGCGCAATTTCCTTTGCGCCTTGAGCTATTTCCTCGTCCAGAGTACCGCAGGAACGAGTGACGTCCGGCCGCACATCGGTGGCTGTGTAAAGCATGTAGTCATTCGCGCCCGCGGCTCCCGAATACTTGCCCGCGGATTCGACAAAGTACGAATCGGTCGGAGTAATGATCATCCCTTCGACATGATCGCCATCGAGCGTGAATCTCGCATCCGTTCCCGCAATGCCCTCAACGCTTCCCTTGTAAGTCGTAATCGCGGGCATCGGTACAGGTCGCGTCACGCCATCCGCTGAAACTTCTTCGGCCCTATAGTTCGGCGCGCGCAAATCGTTTGGTCTCAGTTGCAGCTCAAAATCGCGCGTGTCGGTTACCAGGGAAAGTCGTCCGGATTCCCTTACCCGCGCTAACGCTGCCTGCGGGTCGAGGGTCAGGTTTTCATGCCGGGTGAAGGTGAGACCAATATCCTGCTCGAACCGGGAATGTCCGGACTGCGCTCCGGCCCGCCGGGAATACGATCCGGGGCCCGCGAGTAACGCCACTGCAACCAAAGTCAGAATCATCGTAAGATAAGTTCTGAGCCGAGGGCGCGCGCTTCGACGATTATGAAACTCGCTTTGATTGATGCGGAACGCAGCGATCTGGGTTGAGTGCAAGGGCGTTTCCATAATCAAATGTTTTTCTGGTGGAACTAACTTGCCGTGATTGAGGAGAAACTGAGCCCTCGGGAACAGGGCTGCGAAACACTTGGAATTGTAGGTGCTGACAGACACTCCGGTCAACACGTTTTTTTCCGCCAACCAATGGTGCGGAATATAGCCGCAAACCGCAGCTCCGCCAGTAACCCCATGGCCCGAGTTGCCACACCACTGACTTTGGTAATAAAGTCAGCGACTACTCAAAACAACAGTTTCAGTCAAAACAGGGCTAATGAAAATCTCTCTGTCGGAAAACGCACTTCAAAGTATTGATAAAAACCTGCAAGCGTCCAACAACGCGTTCGTCGAAAAATATCCCGGCGAAAACGATCGCCGACAACCTGTGCACACGGTTTATGGCGGGGCGCACCTGTTTCGCGCTGACACGGCGCAGCGGCTGGGGCAAGTGGCGGAACGGTCGTTTGCCGAAAACGCTTCAGACTTCGTAGTCTTTGCGCGCGCACTCGGCCTGCCGCGCGCGAACGAGTTACCGGACGTACTGGGCTACGCCACCGCGCTGACTCAACGCCTCAAAGACGAGCCCGATTCAGTCCGCGAAGAAAACAAGGCCGCGTGGCTGGCGCACACAATCCACGCTCGCGTGCAGGAAAAACTAAAGCGCGAACCGGTTGAAGATTTCCGGATCGACTTTGAAGATGGCTATGGCAACCGGACCGACGCAGAAGAGGACGGCCACGCTGAATCCGCGGCGCGTGAAGTCGTCCGCGGACTCGCGACCGAAACCCTGCCGCCCTTCATCGGCATTCGCATTAAGCCTTTTAACGAAGAGTTGCGCGCCCGCAGCATGCGGACGCTGGATATTTTTGTCTCGACCGTGCTGGCCGAAAGCGGCGGCCGGCTACCCGATAATTTCGTCGTCACTTTGCCAAAAATCACCATTCCCGAACAGGTGACGGCTCTCGCAGATTTATTTGAGCTGCTGGAACAGCGCACCGGCCTTGCGGCCGGCAGCCTGAAGATGGAAATGATGATCGAGACAACCCAGTCGATCATCAATAGCGAGGGGCGGATCAATCTTCCCATGCTGCTTACCGCCGCTCGCGGGCGTTGCACGGCGGCCCACTTCGGTACTTACGATTACACCGCCAGCTGCAGCATTACCGCCGCGTACCAGCACATGATGCATCCCGCGTGTGACTTTGCGAAGCACATGATGCAAGTCTCTTTCGCAGGCACCGGCGTGTGGCTTTCGGATGGGGCCACGAACATCATGCCGGTGGGACCGCACCGCGCCGCCGAAGGCACGTTTTTGACCCAGGATCAGGTTCAAGAGAACCGCGCGGTGATTCATCGCGCCTGGAAACTGCATTATGACCATGTTCAGCATTCGCTCGTCGGCGGATTTTAT
Source organism: Pyrinomonadales bacterium (assembly GCA_038230715.1). GTDB lineage: Bacteria > Acidobacteriota > Blastocatellia > Pyrinomonadales > Pyrinomonadaceae > UBA11740. The sequence continues at coordinate 18,042 of JBBRMS010000026.1, read as the reverse complement.
CAGGGCTGGGATCTTCATCCGGCCCAATTGCCGACGCGCTATGCCGCTGTCTATTCATTCTTCCTCGAGAGTCTGGACGCTGCTTCCGAACGATTGCGCAACTTTGTCGAGAAGGCCGCCAAGGCCACCCTGGTTGGCGATGTGTTCGACGACGCGGCCACCGGGCAGGGGCTGCTCAACTACTTCCTGCGCGCGATTAATTGCGGCGCGATCACAAAAGAGGAAGCCTTGCGTCTGTCTGGGCTGACCCTGGAAGAATTGCAATCCGGCTCGTTCGTGAAGATTCTTAAGAACAGGACTTAGCTCTTCGTGTGAACCCGACCGGACAACTGACACTCTGTTGAAAACAACACTTGAGACGAGACCGATTATGAAAATGTGGAAGACATTAATTTGCTCAGCCCTGGTATTGAACCTGACGACGATGATCATTGCGCAGCAGACCAGCCGCTCACAGGCCGACTCTGCACTGGGCGCGAAAATCCGCCGCTTTGCGCCGACGACTCTAACCGACAACATCTCGCGGCTAACGCCGAACGATCGAAAAGCCCTGGTCAAGATCATCGCGGCAGCGAAGCTGTACGATCAGCTTTATCTCCGCCAGATCTGGAGTGGCAACGAAGCGCTTTTGAAGAAGCTTCAGGGCGACAAGACCCTGGCGGGCGGCGAACGGCTCCACTATTTCATGATCAATAAAGGACCATGGTCGCAGCTCGACAGCAACGAACCATTTATCCAAGGCGTTCCGGCGCGACCGCCGTATGCCAACTTTTATCCCGACGACATCACCAAGGATGAATTCAATGCCTGGCTCGGCACGCTGTCGCCGGCAGAGAAAGAAAAGGCCACGGGATACTTCTATGTCATTCGCCGCGCCCCAAACGGCAAGCTGAAATCCGTGCCTTACAGTGAAGAGTATCGCGAATTTCTCGAACCCGCCGCGAAGCTGCTGCGAGAAGCCGCGGCGCTCACGACCAACCCGACCCTGCGTGATTTTTTGAATAAGCGGGCGGCTGCATTCATGTCAAACGACTATTACGACAGCGATGTAGCATGGATGGATCTGGATGCTCCCATCGATGTCACTATCGGGCCCTACGAAACTTACGAAGACGAATTGTTTGGTTATAAGGCCGCGTTTGAAGCCTATGTGACCCTGCGCGACGAAGCAGAATCCGCCAAGCTTACGAAGTTCAGCCAGTACCTGCAGGAACTCGAGGATCATCTTCCGATCGAGGCGAAGTATCGCAATCCAACGCTGGGCGCCGGATCGCCGATGCGCGTAGTGAACGAGGTGTTCAGCGCCGGCGAGGGCAATAGCGGGGTGCAAACCGCGGCGTTCAATCTGCCAAACGATGAGCGCGTGGTGAAAGAAAAAGGCTCGAAACGGATCATGTTGAAGAACGTGCAGGACGCAAAGTTCAACAAGACTTTGATCCCAATCTCGCGGGTGGTGCTCGATCCGACCCAACAAAAGGATCTGGCGTTCGATGCGTTCTTTACCCACATACTGATGCACGAGCTGATGCACGGGCTGGGTCCGCACAACATTAACGTCGACGGTCACGCGACCACCGTCCGGTTGCAGCTCAAGGACCAGTACTCGGCGATCGAGGAAGCCAAGGCGGACATGACCGGGCTTTGGGCGCTGCAGTATCTGATCGACAAAGGTGTGATCGACAAGTCGATGCAGCGCACGTTGTACACAACGAATCTGGCCAGCATGTTTCGCTCAGTCCGATTCGGCATCACTGAAGCGCACGGCCGCGGCGTAGCAATGCAGTTCAACTATCTGACCGACGAAGGCGCCATCAAGTTCAATGAACGCAACGGAACATTCAGTGTCGACGAGTCAAAGATTAGAGCGGCCGTAGCCAAACTCACCCACGAGCTGTTGACCATTGAAGCGGAAGGGTCTTACCGGAAAGCAAAGGCGCTCCTGGATAAGTACGCGATGATTCGGCCTCAGATGAAGAGCGCGTTCGATAAGCTAACCAACGTGCCCGTCGATGTCGAACCGATCTTTCCGCTGGCGAAGTAGTTGGGTTAGTCAAAATGTGGCACGGCCGTCTCGCCCAAGATCCGGTAAAACCGAGGACGTCTCTGCGTAGACTCGCCGTTCTCTGTTGTATGACAGACCTCAGTCTGTAGTTGTTGTATGGATCGGCGACAAACTGAAGCCGAGAATGTGTACCCCGCTAACGACTTGATACAGAATGCGAGCCAGCAGATTGTGACTTAAGCAAATCGCTGCGAAGCTCAGACGCCACCCTATCCAGCCCGAGGCTCGAACCCGCCAACTTGCCATTCGGATCCGAAAACTTCAGCGCCGAAGTCAGCTCAGACGAATCGAGTTGCCAACGTCCGCGAGCGCTCTGTTCCATTTCATTAAGTCGCTCGACGAGCGAAGCCAAATCATGCCGCCTGATAGTTGGTCGCACTATCGTTTCTGCCCAGGAGTAGTAGGGATAATCGAGTCGATACGCCCAGCCGCCATCGAGCGGCGTTGCGATCAGAAAGATCTCGCCGTGCGCGTGATGCGAGATGGCCGTGAACGGCGCGCAATGGCGGGTCGGCTTGAAACCCACCGAACTGAAAGTTGCAGGCGCCAGGGTGACTACTGAAATCTTTGCTTCTCTGTCCTCATCAACTCTCGATTTGCCTTTCGCAAAACTATCCAGAGCCGCCGCAATCCGGTTCCAGGGGTCACACCAAAGTGAGGCGTAGTCGTTAGTGTGGGTCAGGACCTGCTCGACCTGGGGCAGGACCAGTTCATAAGCGCGCGCATTATTCTTCACGGCGGCGCCTGCGAGTTGATCCGCCAACGGCGAACCACCCTCATCATCGAGACTCGATTCTGAACCCTGTATGACGATACTGGCGCGTACGCCTTCCTGCGTACTCAACTCGGAAAAATCGCCCGCTTCGGCGGCGGCTATTAACTTGTCCCGCAATTCCAGCGCCCGCTCGCCGTTCAGCACACTCCAAATGGACAGTACGCCGTCGGTGTCAAAGTGATTGTTCGTGACCAGTTCGATTCCGTGGGTCAGTTCGTCACGGTCGGGCGCACCTACCAGATTAAGAGCAATCTCAGTCGAGGTGTCGGCCTTTACCGAAGCCGGGGTTTGGTTCCCTTTCCAATGAGAAAAGTGAACTGCATTGTCGACGGTGCCGTCGACTGACAGCTTTGGTGTCTCAACCAGACCGTCATGGTAATACTCAAATCTCATTCGAACTCCTCACCTGAAGCCACTGATCAAAATCACATCGCTGGTCACCGTGCCGCGCGTCAACGCGATCAACTTGCCATCTGGAGAGGGACTGCGGGCCACCACGAATTCTGTCGTAAAGCCGGTCACTGGTTTGGCCGGCCCGCCATCCAAAGGCTGCAGCCAAAGATTGGCCATACCATTGCGCGAGTCATAATAGGTGACCCCTTTGCCATCCCGGGTCCACTTTGGGGACCCCGCGGCGGTGGCGGTAACTTCGAAGGTTTTTATCGGTTCTCCACCCTCGAATGGAAGAATGATCAGCTTATGTGGCGTGTTCGGTTTTTCGTCGATATAGAAACAGGCGAGCAGTCTTCCGTCAGGTGAGATTCCGGCGAACGGAATGAACTTGTCGGAAATCTGCGTGGGCTCCCCACCGTCAATCCCGATCTTCCAAAGCGTATATCTGCCGGTGCGCCAGGAAGAAAACACTATCGAGCGCCCGTCAGGAGTAATCACGGAAGGATAATCTTCCTTATCAGTCAACTGCTTGAGATTGCTGCCATCGATATTCATGCGCCAGATACTCGGCAGCCCGCCGCGCAGCGATTCAAAAACGACGATTTGACCATCCGGCGAAACCACCGGGCGGTTATCCGCCTCAGGGTCTGTAGTCAGCTGTCTTTGATTCGTGCCGTCGGCATTCATGATCCAGAGATCCCAATTGCCGCTCGCCAGCGACGCAAAAACAATCTTGTTATCGGCCGTCCAAACCAGCCCCTCGCCTTCGCGCTTACCTGATGTTATCTGCTTGCCGTGCATCATATCGTCGACCGGCGCAATCCAAATATTCGAGGTTGAATCGAATTGAACCGTGACCAGAGAATTCGAGTCGGCCGTGAGACTGGTCCCGCCATAATCACTCAAGTCATGCGTAACCGTCCGCGCCTCGCCCGCCGGATACGAAATTTCCCAGATTTGATCTTGAATAGCGCCCAGTTCGGCGGCATTGATTATGATTCCGCTGCCGTCCGCTAGCCACGAAACCCTGCCAGTGTCCGAAAATTTCCTGGCGGTCAGATCCTTTTGCTCGCCGGACTGGACATTGACGGCGACGATACCAAGATGGAAACCACCCGTGTAATCGCCCATACTACTGGCAATGGTCTTCCCGTCCGGGGACCAGGCAGGCCCGCCGTAACCAAAGAACCTATCGCCCTTGCGAACTGCGAGCTTGCGCTCCCCACTCCCATCGGCATTTGCCACCATCAGTTGATCTTCACCAGTGGCAGCGTTGTCATTACGGACAAAAGTTATCTGGCTTCCGTCGGGGGAAAAACCAATTGGACTGCCAATATTGGTAAGAAGCTTTCGCGGTGTTCCGCCAAAAGCAGCCACTTGAAATAGTGCGCCAGTAGGGTTCTCTTTATTCTGGGACTGATAGTAGACATAGTTCCCATCGGGCGAGAACGTCTCTCTGCCAATAACCATTTCCGAGGGCGCCACGATCTGAACGTTGCTGTTGGTCGCAACCTGACGAATCCACAAGCTGTGCAGAGGGCCGTCTTTCAGCACATAGACCACGGTCTTTCCGTCCGGCGAGATCGCCGCGTTCTGAGTTTTCCCATTTACAGTGAGTCGGGTGATTTTCAGGTTCGCTGAACTCGGCGTCTTAGGCGCGCGGTTTTGCGTTACATACTTGTAGATCCCAAAACCCGCCAGGCTCAAAGCGATCACGGCCGCCACTAGAACCACCGCCCCGATGAGAACTGCGGCGCTCTTGTGACGTTTGATCTCGCCGGCTACATATTCAGCGCTGGAAGCGTGGGTAACTTCTGCCGGACTTGCTGGCGGGCTGGTCGCGTCCACGATGGTGCGGGAAATCGTCTGCGTGGAAATCTCTGTGCTGCGCGAGGTCGGAGGCGTCGAACGTTCCAGGCCGGCCGCTAACTCTACTTCGCGTTTGAGATCCTTCAGATCAACCAGGACGTCATGAATTGTCTGATAGCGCTCGTCGCGATCCTTGCGCAGCGCTTTCTTAATAATGACTTCCAACTCAGGCGGCACACTGTAATTAAAACGAGCGATCGCCTCGGGTTGACTATGCGTGATGCGATCGATCGTTTCGGTAATCGTCTCCCCGGTAAAGGGCAGGCGGCCCGTAACCATCTCGTACAGCACCACGCCAAACGAAAACACGTCAGTGCGGTGATCGACTTCACGCCCCATCGCCTGCTCAGGCGACATATAGTTGACCGTGCCCATGACAATGCCTGGGCTGGTCTTCACCCGCGTCGCCAGCTGGCTGTCAGAAGTGCGATCACCAACTCCGGACGCCAGCGAGAGTTTCGCCAGACCAAAGTCGAGCACCTTCACCCGGCCCCGGGCTCCGATCATGACATTCGCTGACTTGATGTCACGATGCGTGATGCCTTTTGCGTGCGCTTCGTCCAGCGCGTCGGCGATCTGAATGGCAATGTCGAGAATGTCTATAACAGCCAGTGGCTGGCCGCCAATCCGCTTATCCAAACCCTCGCCTTCGACATACTCCATGGCGATGAAGTGTGTCCCATTCGCTTCGCCGATTTCGTAGATGTGCGCGACGTTGGGATGCGAAAGTGCCGAAGCCGCGCGGGCTTCCTGCAGAAAACGATGAAGTCTCTGCTGATCGCGGGCCACCTCGGCCGTCAGGATCTTGAGCGCAATCTGCCGATCCAATTGCGTGTCCAGCGCCAGATAGACCTCTCCCATTCCGCCCTCGCCAATCTGCGAGCGGACTTCATAGCGACCGAAGCTTACGCCGGGAGCGATAGTCATGATGTTTGGTGGTTCCGGGGTCTTGCGAATGCAGGGGGATTCTAGCCGAGTTGGTGCAGGTGAAGCTAGTGTTCGACTCTGGAGCCATGAACATAAACCCCAACGGCCGCAGAGACTAGTACAAGTTCAGAACGGAACCGACGCCGGGCTACCGAGGAGCCAACGTGGAAAGCGGCGGGGTGCCGAGACCAAAGTTTCGCGGATTCTCTCCCACAATCGCAGCCGCAAAAAATGCGGGGACATAGGCTGCGTTTTCGTTCCTGAACTGATCATCGAGCTGTTCGCGATGAGCATACAGCGTCCAGAAATTCCGCTCGTAGTTATCAGTCTCTCTCAACTGCCGCAGCGTATCCACCACCCACTGCGGGCCGCGATTGTAGCTGAGCAGGACGAGGGTCATGGCTTCGGAATCTTCGCCAAGTTCAGCCATGCGATCGGCGATATAGTGGGCGGCCGCAGGTGTCATCTTGTCGACATCACACATTTCCTCAGGCGCCACGCCATAACTTTTTGCGGTCGCCGGTAAAAACTGAAACAGACCCTTCGCACCCCAACTGTTTTCTGAACACGGCTGATAGCCCGATTCGATCATGGGCAGATAAAGGCCGACAACAATTGGAATCTTTCGCGCCGCAAAGGTCTTCGCAATCAAGGGCACCAGCGGCACTGCGCGCGCGTAAATTACGCTCAGGCTTTCCTCACCCGGTTTGTTTGAGACGCTGGTTTGTCGCGCACTATAGCGGTCGACGTGCGTTTTGATCGCACGCACAGCTTCCTCGTTAAGTTTAGCCGGACGATCGCCCATCATCGCCGAGATGCGTTGCTCCTGTTCGTCGACGAACTGAAACTGCTCAGCCGAACTCATTTGCGAATAGAGTTTGTTCGCCGTTGTCGAAGCAGGAACCGTGCCCGTGCTGGAACTTCCGGTTGGCGATCTAAGGCGCCGGTAGAGCGAGACGCCGCCCAGCGCGATTGCTGCGAGCATCACAAGGCCCAGAACCAACAAACCATAACGACGATAGCCACGCGATGCACCAGGCGCCAAAGGCAACGAACTTGTGACTTCTCTAATCGACGAAGAGGACACAGCGTTGTGTTCAAAGAGCGAGGGCTCACGCAGAAGGCCGAGAACGCGCTGTTGCTTTGCAATATCAACCGTCGCGAGTTGCTGCTTTGCCGTCGTTATATCTGAAAGCAGATCCGCCGCCGTCTGATACCGCTCTGCAGCTTCTTTGCGCAAAGTTTGGTTAACGACACCCCGCAGCGTTTGCAGACCCGGGTCTTCACTCAGCGCAGACAGTGGCGCAGGCGCCCGTTCAAGGACCGCGACCATCGTATCCATCCGAGTCGCCCCACTAAATGGCGGACGTTGGGCCAACATTTCATACAGCACCACTCCCAGGCTCCAGATGTCTGTGCGCTCGTCAACCTCCAGACCGCGCGCCTGCTCGGGCGACATGTACCCGACCGTCCCCAATACCGCACCCATTTCCGTCTGAGTTCCGGTTATCGCAGACAGGCCGGCCGGCGTTTGCTCTAAAAGTTGGGCGATGCCGAAATCGAGGACCTTACCCAGTCCATCACTGCGGCGCATAATGTTTTCTGGTTTGATATCACGGTGCACAATCCCCGCGGCGTGCGCTGCGGACAGAGCCGTTGCAACCTGGGCCGAAACCTCGAGCACCTCGGTAAGCGACAAAGAGCCGGCGGCCATCAATTCGCGAAGCGTGGGCCCGTCGATAAATTCGGTGGCGATAAAGTGAACGCCCTTGATCTCTCCAACTTCATGAATCGTCAAAATATTCGGGTGGTTCAGAGCTGAGACTGCGCGCGCCTCCCTCTGAAAGCGACGCAACCGATCGTCATGCGAAACAAAATAAGCAGGTAGAATCTTTAACGCTACCTGACGGTCGAGTCGTGTATCCTGGGCCAGATAGACCTCACCCATACCGCCGCTGCCGAGTTGCTGAATGACTTGATAGGGTCCAATCTCGTCGCCGACATGGCCTTTGCAGTCAGCCAGAATAACGCGCGCGTCGTGGGCCATGGCCGGCACTTCGATAAAGTCAGATGCTGACTCGTGGGCGTCTACCAGGGAGCCTGCTTCAGTCTGCAACTCGGCATCTCCGCCGCAGGCCTGCTGCAGAAACGCGGCCCGCTCGCCCGGCGCGCGATCCAGCGCCGCCTGGAAAACTTCTTCTACCTGTTGCCAACGTTCAGGAGTCATAAGCATTGCCTATTCGCGCGGCCGGAGCGCGGACATCCCGTCCGCACTGAGCGCGAAGCGCGAAAGTCTCTTCTTTAGCGAGCTAAGGTCCGGAGTAATAGCTGATGGGACGTCCGCGCTCCCGGCATCAACTCGCGTCATCCTTTAGCCGCCGATACAGCCAGGCCTTTGCCGCGCGCCAATCGCGTCGCACGGTCATGACGGAAACTTCCAGGACCTCGGCGGTCTCTTCCAGTCCCAAACCGCCAAAGTAACGCAGTTCCACCACCCGGCTCTTCCTTAAGTCGAGCTGGGCCAGCTCATCCAGCGCCTCGTCCATGGCGACTAATTCCCCGGCCCGCTCCTGCGACATCGCCTCGGCCTCGGCCAGCGAAACCTGTTGCGCGCCCCCCCCGTGTTTGGCAAAATGACGGCGCCGCGCGTGATCGATCAGAATGTGCCGCATCACCTGAGCAGTCACGGCAAAGAAGTGCGATCGATTCTGCCAATCGATTTTCTTTTGCCCGGCAAGGCGCAGATACGCTTCATTCACCAGCGCCGTTGTTCCGAGGGTGTGCCCGTTCCGCTCTCGCTGCACATAACGATGCGCGATCCGCCGCAACTCGTCATAGACAAGCGGCGTCAACTGTCTGAGAGCGGCTTTGCTACCTGCTCGCCACTCGATCAGCAATCCCGTTAAGTTGTCTGCGGTGAGCGTGGTCATTCCGCCTCTTCCTATCACCTTGACTTCCTGCAGGAGAGAATCCAGTTTTGAGTTCACGCTTTAGCTTGCGTCTCGGAAAACGACAACCTGAAGGCTAAACTCTTGACCAAACTAATCACCCGCTGCTGAGATTCTAACATCATTCTGAGGCTGCGAATTGACCGAGCGCACGACTGAAAACAGTTTGAACTTTTCCAGTCAATCTCACCTGACCGATGAACACTTTTGCCACAATTTCTCGCTTGCCTCCCGCGGCACCCTGAACACTTCTACGATCTTTTCTCGCTTATACAGGTAACGGGCCAACTCGATTGGCTCGATAAACCAACAAAGATTGAGAGCAAACTAAGATGAAATCAAAAACTATCCTGCTTGTTACGCTAACTCTAATCATGTGCCTGGCGATGTCCGCTGCATTTTCAACCAGCATGTCCGCGCAATCTGGCCAGCCTTATCGGGACATGTCGCTCAATCAACGCCAGGCCTTCGTAGCTGAGAAGGCGCGCGAGATCGCTCGCCGCATGTCCGGTAGCGACTATGCATTTACCCGCGGATTCGAGACAGAGATTCAGAAGGCAGTCGACTCTTACGCGCAACGAATTGGAAATAACGCCGGCGATACGCCCGGGCGAGGCGATGCGCGCTTTGTTTTTGAGCGGGGCCAGACAGTAGCACCAACTCTGATCAAGATCTTCAGGACGAACAACGTCTCGCCGCTGATCGGTCTTTACGTGCCGCTGGTTGAATCGGAGTACACCAACATTCAATCGCCCAACTCAATGGGCGCAGTAGGGATGTTTCAGTTCCTGCCCCAAACGGGACAGCACTATGGTCTAAGCGCTGAGGATTTGATCGACGTTGAGAAATCTGCGGATGCCGCCGCGCGGATGATCACCGACGGCATGAATCAATTCAGCTCGGATCGAATGAAAGAGGCTTTGGCACTGCTGGCCTACAATCGCGGCGGGAAGGCTGTCGAGCGTGACCTCGCGGCCCTCATCACAGATCAAAACCGCGCCTGTAGCATCTGTGCCTTGACCGAGCAGCGAGACAAGCTGGATAAGAGCTTTCAGAAAGAGAGCGTTTACTATGTGCCGCGTTTCCTGGCCGCTGCCATCATCGGTGAGAACCCGCAGGCATTTGGGCTGACGACGCGACCTCTATCGTCGATAAATTGAAGCTCAGCTAGCCTGAGCGGCGGTCCGTAGCACGCACCCGCGTGTGATTCACGGGCGAGACACCCGCGCCACTCTCTCTACTGATCCTTCCATTCCGGAATGCGGCCTGGCGTCCAGGGGGCGCCGGCAGCTTCCATCTGTTTTTCCAAACGGGTCAGATCGCCTTCGATTAACTGCCGCAAGGCATTCAGCGCAGTTTCAAATTCCGCTGCCGCGTGCGCGTACTGATCGATTTGTGTCTGTGTCGGCCGGGACGTCGACATTCGTTGCGAGCCGACAATATCGCCGACTCGATCACTGATCGACGGTGGCGTGTTCATGTTGCGCTGGCGCAAAACCTGATCGCCAGTCAGTGCGCGCAAAATCTCGTTGGTGCGTTTGTCCAGCGCCGCCGCATCGCTCAGCAGTTTTTCCGGAGCGGCCGGCGTTTCGAGGAGGGCCCTTCTAATTGCTACCATCCGCGGCTTCAAAGCACTGGCAGTCGCCGTCGCTCCCTGCACCGCACGTTGTAGCCTCGCTACCTTCTGCTGGAATTCAACCAGGTTAGCGCGGTCGGCCGGAGTCATGCGATCTTGTCCATCGACTACGACCTGGAATTCCTGCGCCTGACCCAGGGAAGTGATGACGCCGTCAACTCGTTTCGACAGGCTGACTTTATAAGTGCCCGGCATTACCAATGGACCAGCCGGCCCTTCGTTGAAAGGATCTTCGCCGTCGGGATTTGGTGGCGGCGGCAGCGTCGGCGAAGGGTAACGCAGGTCCCACGCGACTCGCTGCATGCCTGCGGTCACGGGACCAGTCAAACGCCGCACCACCCGGCCTGAAGAGTCGCTGATCGTGAAGATAACCGCCGGGGATTCCTCTTCATCTTCGGCGCGGAAATCTCCCGAGTTCGGCAAACCGACGGGTGCGTTTCGTCTCTGCGCATCTCGTTCAGATTCCTGACGCCTCGCTTTCTTTGTCTTCAACTCTTCCTTGAGATAGTAAGTGAAGACCGCGCCGAAGGGTGGATTCTCAGCCGTAAAAAAAGATTCGCCCTGAAAACTCTTGCCACGTCCTCCCAAAGGTTGCGCCTGGATGTACATCAGCGCGTCCTTGACCGGAAACAACAAGCCATCCTGCTTGAGCATTTCAGGTTTCAGCAAACGCAGGGGTGTGTAGTTATCCAGAATGTAGATTCCGCGACCGAAAGTGCCGAGCACCAGATCGTTCTCGCGTCTCTGAATATTAAGATCGCGCACTGCAATCGTCGGTAGACCACTTCTCAGTTGAATCCATTTCTGTCCACCATCGATCGTGAAGTAGAGACCAAACTCGTTGCCGACGAAAAGCAGATTCGGATTGACCTGATCCTCGGCGATGGACCAAACGGGACCATTCGCGGGCAGGTTGCTCTTGATTGAAATCCAGGTGCGCCCCGCATCGACACTCTTAAACAGATAAGGCTTGAAGTCGGCGCTCTGATGATTCTCAATCGCTACATAGACCGTGTTGGCGTCGTGCTCGGAAGCGACGATGCGGCTGACGTACGCCAGCTCGGGAACCTCGGGCAGCCTCTCAACTTTGCGCCAGTTCTTCCCTCCGTCTTCAGTAATCTGCAGCAAGCCATCATCCGTACCGACATAGATAAGCCCTTCCTTCTTCGGCGATTCAGCGAGTGCTGAGGCATTGCCAAAGAACGCGGTCGACTGGTTCTTGGCGACGGCATCCATGCTCCAAATCTTGCCCATTACCGGCAACTTATCGCGGTCAAGTGCCCGAGACAGCTGCCCGCTAATTACCTTCCAACTGTCGCCGCGATCATCGCTGCGGAACAGTTTGTCAGCGGCAAAATAAAGACGCGTATGCGAATGCGGACTGATGATGAAGGGCGAATCCCAATTCCAGCGGAGCGGATCTTCGTTGCGGCCGATTGCGGGTTGAATGCCCAAGCGCTCGCCCGTGGCTCGGTCGTCGCGGACCAAAACGCCGTGTTGTAGTTCAGCATAAACCGTGTTGGGATCTTCCGGATCCACCTGCGTGCGGAAACCGTCGCCACCCTGCGTCACAAACCAATCGCTGCTGACGACCCCGGACACGTTGCGAGTACGCGACGGCCCACCGAAAGCAAAGTTGTCCTGAGCGCCGCCATAGACATTATAGAAAGGCTTGGCGTTATCGGTCGTGATCTCGTAGAACTGGGTCACCGGCAGGTTGCGCTTGAATTCCCAGTTCGCACCGCGGTCATGACTTTCATAGATGCCGCCATCGCAACCCACCAGATAGTGCTCAGTATTGGCGGGGTCGATCCAGATGTCATGATTGTCGACGTGCTTTGATTTCTCACCCAGCCGGCGCAGAGTCCGGCCCCCGTCGTCAGAGACCATCAGGAAAACATTCATCACGTAAATTCGATCGACGTCCTTCGGATCGGCGACGACACGAGAGTAGTACATTGCGCCGGCATCGAACTCGTTGCGTCTTTCCCAGCTGCCACCGCGATCGTTCGAGCGAAAGACGCCGCCCTTGCGATCGCCGGCTTCGACTGTCGCATAGACCACGTTCGAGTCGACGGGCGAGACGGCCAGCCCGATCCTGCCCAGGTCTCCGGTCGGCAGACCGGCGCGCACTTTGTTCCAGGTGACGCCGGCATCAGTGGATTTGTAGATCGCACTTTCAGGCCCGCCGTCGATCAGGGTAAACATGTGTCGCCGGCGTTGATATGAAGCTGCATAGATCGTTTCCGGGTTCTGCGGATCTATCACAACGTCGGTGACCCCGGTGTTCTCGCTGAGGTTGAGAATGTTCTTCCAGGTCTTGCCGTTATCGGTGGTCTTAAAGAGGCCGCGATCTCCACCGGGGCCCCACAGGGGTCCCTGCGCGGCGACATAGACGACGTTCGAATCCTTTGGATCGATTGCGATGCGGCCAATGTGCTCGGAAGTTTTGAGTCCGATATTGCGCCATGTCTTACCGCCGTCATCCGAACGATAGAGCCCGTTACCGTACGAGACGCTGCGTTGGCTGTTGTTCTCCCCGGTGCCCACCCAAACGGTCAAAGGATTTTTAGGATCGAGGGCGATACAGCCAATTGAGTACGAGCCTTCGCGGTCAAACACCGGCGTCCAGGTCGTCCCGTTGTTGACCGTCTTCCAAACTCCCCCCGAAGCGGCGGCGACAAAGTAGTGCGCGGAATTATTTGGGTCGACCGCAAAACCAATTACTCGCCCGGAAGTGAAGGCCGGCCCGAGCGACCGAAATCTGAGTCCGTTGAAGGTAGGTGTCGACATCGGATCCCGCGGCCGATTTTCATCCCCGGCCCCAGCCTGCTCCGGTGTTTTTGTTGGCTCGGGTTTGGCGGGTTCGGGCGAGGGCTGTTGCCTCGGAGCATCTTCGCCTCTTGGTCTGGCGGGCGTCTGATCTCCCTGGCCAAAGACCGCAGGGGACAGCACAAATATGAATGATGCCAGCAGGACGACGCGGGTCGAATTCGCGAGCGAACGGGTGCAGGGGAACATCAGGAATAGTCTCCTATGACTCTTTTTTTTAATTGACTCAGGCGGTGATTTTCGACAGAGCTGTTGCCTTACTGACGACGGTTCTGTTCTGAGATCTTATTATTGAAAGTTGAGTCGTGGCGCACTCTCAGATACCACTTTGAGCCCGTACTATCCCACGCCGGTGAGCTAACCGGCTGCGGCGCAATGGTGCTCTGAAAGTATTTTATGAACGGTTTCGATGAGGGCGTCCACATCCGGCTTCGGCACGTAAGCATCAGCGCCGGCGGCCATGGCCTCAAGTCGATGAACCTCGTAGGCGTCACCCGTATAAAAGATGCATGGGACGCCAGGAGAAAGCTCGTTGAGTTTTGCACAAAGCTCCATTCCGGTGCCGTCCGGTAGCCGCTTATCCAGTACGTAGAGATCGAATTTATGCGTCCTGGCCATTTGCATCGCCTCTTCCACACTATGGGCGGGATGAACCTCGTGCTCGCCTGACAGCAGGAGCCTGAGCATCTCAGGCGTATCCTCATGATCGTCCACGCACAGGATTCGACATTTAGCTTCTGCCATACCACCCTCCGGTTCGGACATTTTTAGAACAAGAGTTACGACTGAAAACGAACGATGAATTTCAGGGAGAACGGATTATAGTCGAAAGCTACCTGTCGCGCCACATCTCTCAACGAACTCGCACAACTCTTGTCGTACCCAGCCGACAGTAAGGCGAACGCGCTCGTCAATAGTCGCGCGGGTCAAGCTCGATTACCTGCAGCCCGTGGTTAAGCCTGGGACGGTTCATTACCGTCTGATCAGAATCAATATGCCTGCGACGATGCCCAGCACCGCCAAGCCAGTCGTGACGGTTGGAGAGAGTTTCATGTTGAGCAAGGGCAAGAGCCCGGTAAGGATCAACCAGAGGCCAAGTAAAAGCATCCCCAGATTTCTGCCTGCTAAACTGTTTGTCAGTGCCATTCGTTCTCCTGCTTGAAAAGCGACCCCATGAATCAATGGCCCAAGTTCTTTTTGAACTGTGCCGTCCAGTTAAAGCACGACCATACAGGGTGTAGGTTGCAGTGCCAACCCTGTCGCTTTAAATAGTGCGTTGCAAGCGGCCTCACTTCAGCTTCTCGCAGAATCTTAATCGCCACGATGCGGTCCAGTTCTGTATCGAGGGCCCGATACACTTCGCCCATGCCGCCTTTGCCAATCTTTGAGCGAATTTTCATAGCGGCCGAGTTTGGTGCCGGCTGAAAGATCCTGACTCATACTAGTCGCTCCACAGATTACGCAGATTACACCGATAAGAAAAGCAGGTTGAAGAAAAGTGGTCCCCCATTTTTAAATCCCCTGCCAAGTAAGGCGATCTACTTTTCGGCGCCCAGGATTCTAGCCGGCTGGCAAACGCGGAGCTAGTGCCTCCCCGCGGCTGGGCTGATATTTTGGTTCTGCTTGTATATTCCCGAACTGTTGTGTTAACACGCCCACTCAGATCTGAACGCGCGTACATCACTGGAGACGATAAATGCCGAGACGGACTTTCTTCCTTTGCCTGACACTTTCAATTCTAACGCTGGCGTCGCTCAATCTACCCCGCGTTAATGCTCAGCCGCGCATCGCGGCACCGATGATGCCCAGTGTCGATCCCGCGCTGCTGAAGGGACTGCGCTATCGCCTGGTGGGACCATCTCGCGGCGGACGCGTTACCACCGTGACCGGAGTTCCTTCTCAACCAAAAACTTTTTATATGGGCGTGGCCAGCGGCGGACTGTTTCGCACGGTGGACGGCGGCGCGACCTGGGCTCCAATTACTGACGGGAAAATGCCGCTGGGTTCAACCGGCTGTGTAGCGGTGGCCGACTCTGATCCAAACGTCATCTATCTCGGCACCGGATCTGATGACGTCCGCAGTAACGTTTCAACCGGGCGTGGCATGTACAAATCAATCGACGGCGGCCAGACCTGGAAGTTCACCGGTCTTTACAACGCCGGCCAGATTGGATCAGTCCGGATCCATCCGACTAATCCGAATATCGTCTGGGTCGCGGCGCAGGGCGATGCTTTCAAAGCCAACTCCGAACGAGGTGTCTTCAAGACAGTCGATGGCGGGCAGACCTGGCGCAAGGTCCTGTTCCTCTCAGATGAAGTCGGATCCATGGACATTGAGCTGCAGCCGGGCGACCCCATGGTCGTCTATGCCTGGATGTCCCGGCTCGAGCGCAAACCCTGGACCATCATCAGCGGTTCTCGCGATGGTGGCTTTTACCGGAGCACTGACGGCGGCGAACACTTTACGAAGATCAGCACGGGACTGCCGAACGAATTAATCGGCAAAGCGAACCTGGCCGTCACGGCTGCAAGTCCCAAGAGGATTTACGTGTTAGTGGAAGCAAAGCCCGGCGGTGGACTCTACCGTTCGAACGATGCGGGAGCGACGTGGGCGCTGATAAATTCACAGTCTGGTTTAATCCAGCGTCCGTTTTATTATGTGGTGCTGGGTGCCGATCCGACTGATGCCGATGTCGTTTATGCGGGCGCAGAGAATTTCTACAAATCGACTGACGGTGGCAGGACATTCGCGATTTTTCGCACACCGCATGGCGACAACCATGACATCTGGATCAATCCCAAAGACGGCCAGATCATGATCCAGTCAAACGACGGCGGGGCTAATATCTCAACTGATGGCGGCCGTACGTGGTCCACTCAATTGAATCAGCCGACTGCCGAGATCTACGGCGTCTGGTTGGACAAACAGTTTCCTTACAAACTCTACGGGGCGCAGCAGGACAACACGACCGTCATCATGTCGAGCCAGCCCGACGCCGGCGGTCGCGAAGATTGGCGACCCGGCCCCGGTTGTGAGACGGGACCAATCATGCCCTACCCGAGGAACCCGGACATCGTCTATGGAGCATGCAAAGGCCAGTACGGCGTGATGAATCTCAGGACCGGACAGGAGAAGAACTACTGGATCGGAGCCCAGTCGCTATACGGCAATCCGGCCAGCGATTTGATCCTACGCTTCCAGAGAGTTTCACCCATGGCCACCTCGCCACACGATCCTGAAGTGCTCTATTACGGATCGCAGTACCTGCACCGCACCCGCGACAAAGGCGTAACGTGGGAGAAGATTTCACCCGATCTAACTGCGAAGCCGGCTTGTTGTCAGGGCGCGAGTGGCGAGCCGATTACCCGCGACGTCACCGGGGAAGAGTTCTACAGCACGCTCTATGCAATTGCTGAATCGCCGCTGGAAAAAGGCGTGATCTGGACCGGCTCAAATGATGGTCCCTTTTACGTCACGCGCGATGACGGAAAGACCTGGACGAACGTCACACCGAAAGATCTTCCAACCGGCGGCCGGGTCCAATACATCGACCCGTCACCACATCGCAAGGGCTCGGCTTACTTCGCCGTGTACCGCTGGCTGCTCGGTGATTATCAACCTTACATTTATCGGACTGACAATTATGGCCGGACCTGGACGAGACTGACTGACGGTAAGAATGGAATTCCGGCAGACTGGCCCACGCGGGTGGTGCGTGAAGATCCGAACCGGGAAGGACTGCTCTATGCGGGCACCGAATTCGGCATGTTCATTTCGTTCGACGACGGCGCGCACTGGCAGACCTTCCAGTTAAACCTGCCCAACGTTCCGGTGACGGACATCAAAGTGAATCAGAAGGACCTGGTGGTCTCGACCCAGGGCCGATCATTTTGGATCCTTGACAACATGAGTTCGCTTTATCAGATCACGCCGCAGATGACGGCGGCGGATCTGCACTTGTTTCATCCGCGTGACGGCTATCGCACCAGAGTAAACCCAACCCTTCTCAGCCCGACGATTGAATATTATCTGCCGGCTGTTCCGGAAGGACCATTGGTGATCGAGATTCTTGATAGCAAAGGGACGCTAGTCAATTCCTACACCAGCAACCCATCGGCGCCGGTCCGGGTTGGACGGGCTGGCGGAGGGGGAGCAGAGCAGGAGGATCCTGATGCGCCTACAGGCCGAAGAAATACGCCGCCCCCCATCCCATCTAAAATACCCGGACTGAATCACTTCGTTTGGGACGTGCGCAATCAGGCCGGAGTGATCGTGCCACCGGGACAGTATCAGGCCCATCTGAAGATCGGCGGGGCCGCGCTGACGGAAAGTTTTAACCTGCTCATCGATCCACGCATTGCTGCTGACGGCGTTACAGCCGCCGAATTGCAGGAGCAGTTCGAACACAACCTGCGCATGCGCGACCTGGTGACCGGCGTCAATAAACTGGTCACGCGTGTTCGCGAAGCGCAAACAAAATTGCGCGCTGCAGGAAACGACGCAGACAGGATGGCCGCGGTCAACGCGATCGCCGCGCGGCTCTTGACCGAACCAGTGCGCTACGGCAAGCCTGGATTGCAGACCAACATTACTTACCTG
>JBBRMS010000025.1:0-48564 GCA_038230715.1 Pyrinomonadales bacterium | reverse complement strand
CCGGCAACGCGCCGGTGGCTTCAAAAACACCGGGACCTTTACCCGATAAAGGTTTTAAGGCACAGATCACGCTGCCCGACGCGGCTTTAAAGCTGCGCGCCGGCCAGAAGGAAACCATCACGATCAAGGTCAAGAACACCAGCGATGTCATCTGGTGGCAGCGCGGCGGCGAAACCAGTGACCGCACCGACAACAAATTTTATATAGCCCTCGGCAATCGCTGGCTGGATAAGAGCGGGAAGCGCACGTCAGACACCGAAGGGCACAACGGCATTCCCAGAGATCTAAAACCCGGCGACGAGGTTGAAGTGCCCCTGCTGATTACCGCCCCCAAAGAACCCGGCGAATACACCATTGAGTTGGACATGGTCCAGGAATCCGTAGCCTGGTTCGCTGATAAAGGCTCGCCCACCACGAAGGCCAAAGTCACGGTCGTAAAGTAAAAGCGGTCTGAGGACAGGAGTCAGAGGCCAAACGATTTGCTGACTCCTCTCCTGACTTCTGACTCCTGACTTCTGACAAATGAAGCTTGCATACTTCAGTCCGCTCGGTCCGCAACGCTCAGGGATCAGCGACTATAGCGAAGAACTGCTGCCTTATCTGGCTGCGGGGGCTGAGATCACGCTGTTCGTTGATGGCCTTCATCCCGCGAATCGCGAACTGACCTCGCGTTTCGCGGTGCGCGATTATCGCAGGCAGAGGTCGAGCCTGCGCGATCTCAAAGATTTCGATGCAGTCGTTTACCACATGGGCAACGACCATCGCTATCACAGCGGCATTCTTGAAGCCATGCAACAGCGCAGCGGTATTGTCGTGTTTCATGACTTTGCTCTGCAGGAATTTTTCCTGGGCCTGGCACGCGAACGGGACGACTTTCGCCTCTACCTCGACGAGCTTGAGTTTTGTCATGGCAAAGCTGCCCGCGAAGAGGCAGCAGAGAGTTTGGCCAGAGGCGCCCAGCCCGCGGTGCTGGCTCGCCCCGTCGACTTCCCTCTGAACGCCCGCATCGCGAACTCAGCCGAAGGCATTATCGTCCATTCAGAATGGAGTCGCGCCCGGTTCGCCGCGATCGCTCCCGGTGTTCCGATTGCTCACATCTCAATGCCGGTGAAGTTCTCAACCCAAAGTGGGACAGACTTAAGTTTGGCCAACCCTTCGGAAATTAAGATCGCCAGCTTCGGCCTGATCACGCCCGGCAAAGGCATCGAGCAGAGCATCCGCGCGTTGGCCGCACTTAAACTCTCCCACCGGTTCCGTTATTCCCTGGTCGGCGACACCAACGCATACTTTGATGTTAAGGAAATGGTACGTCGTTATGGGATGGAGGCCCGCGTCGAGATTACCGGTCACGTCACTCTGGCTGAGTTCAAGCGGCGGATTGATGAAACCGACATCGCGCTCAACATTCGCGAACGCACAGTGGGCGAAACCAGCGCCAGCCTTTGCCGCTTGATGGCTGCGGGGGTTTGCAGCCTCGTGGCTGATGCTGGTTGGTATGGAGAACTGCCGGGTGATGCGGTAGTAAAGGTGCCGCTTGATTCTCTGGCTGACGAACTACTGCTCGCCTATCTCGAGCGGCTCATCGAAGACAAACCGCTGCGCACCGCCATCGGTGAGAATGCCCGGCGTTATGCACTTAAGGAATTCGACGTCGAAAGTCGAGCGACCGACTATCTCAATTTTGTTTCTGACGTGATTGAAGAAAAGCCGCGTCGCGAATTCGTCGCCGGCGTTTCGCGGGAACTCTCTCTGCTCGATATCAATGCGGCGGACGGATTGGTCATTCCCGGGGTTGCCGTTGAAGTCGCGAACTTGTTTCCGGCTAAGCCTTCGCGGTTTGAAAAGGCCCTCAACCCGAACGGCAATCCTGAGATGGCGCCATCGAACGGTCACGAACCTCAGGGGCGTATGGCAAAACCTGCGGGCATCGATTACAAACGAGCGGCCGTGGAGTATCCAGCCCGCCTCGATGCCGAGCGCAATCATTACCTGCGAACCAAGCCCTTCTACAATTTGGCGAACAAGCCGGACAAGCACCACGGCGACGGCATGGACGCGGAAACCCATCGGCATTTTTGTGACTTTGCCAACATCGCCGTCACGCTCGGCTTGCCTGCGGGCAGTCGCATTCTGGATGTCGGTTGCGGTTCGGGCTGGATGAGCGAGTATTTCGCGCGCCTCGGTTACGAAGTGACCGGCATCGACATCAGTCCGGACCTGATCGAGATGTCGCGCGATCGCCTGGCCCGGGTCCCTTTCGATGTCGATCACGAAACGATTCTGCGCTGCACATTTGCAGTCCAGGACATCGAAGCCGCGCCGTTGCCGGAAACGTTTGACGCAGTCCTCTGCTACGATTCGCTGCATCACTTCGAAGACGAAAACGCAGTGATGCGTCACCTCAGTGCGATGCTTCCGATCGGTGGTGTGCTTTTCATTCTGGAAGGCGAACGCCCGCCGGCAGGATCGGCTACAGAGGAAGAACTCTATGGCGTAATGACGGAATACGGCACGCTTGAATCGCCCTTCGACTATGGTCATCTGCGGCAGATTCTGGATGAGCACGGTTTCGCGGTCATCGGTGATTACGCCAGCGTAAATGGCTTGTTCGAGCGAGAGATGATCAAGGATGATTTGCTTCCGCTGAAAGACGTGCCGCTCAATTACCATTATCTCGCTTGCAAGAAAGTGGTTGACGGCGCACCGGCTGGGACTGTGCCTGATAGCCGCCAGCCCGGCTTACTACGCGCGCGGATTGCGCTCGTTGAGCGTGGACCAGAACGCCTGGGCCCGGGTGAAGCTCTGGATCTCAAGTTGGAAATTCAAAACATGGGTGACACGTTATGGCTGGCCGGTCGCGAGACTCGCACCGGCATCGTGATGCCGGGCGTGCGGATCCGCGACGCCGCCGGGATCCTGGTGAGCGAGTTTCATGGCGAGCCTCCGCTGCCCCGCGCCGTCGCCCCCGGTGAAATCGTCTCATTGAAAATTGAACACGCGGCACCGCAACGTCCGGGACGTTACACGCTCAAGTTCGATCTGGTCGCCCAGCATGTCTGTTGGTTTGAAGACATGGGTTCAGCAGCGTTCACGCTTGGGTTTGAAGTAATTGAATGACAACGGATCGCGGGGATTCCCTACGCCAGCGGGCCAAGCCCGGGCAGATTTTGCCCTGGAAAGTATTGTGAGAGTTGTTCGCGCTGTGCGCTCACGGAACAGCATGCCCGCGATCCCGATTTCAAAAAAGCTAATCCCGCTTCGCCACGATCGTATATCGCGTCTCGAAACGCTCGCCGTGGTGATAGTAGTACTCGGCCTTAGTGATCGAAGCGATACTGAAGCCCAGCATTTTCAAAACTTCTCGGTACACACCTTCCGAGTAAATCCACCAGGTGAAATCGTTCTCGGGATGAGCCGCGAGGGCCCCGAAGCTGGCAATCCGCTCTGCGGTTTCAAGCATGGGCGAGGTGATTACGATCGTCTCTCTCGTGAGCCGCGCGATCGAAGCCAAAGCCGTGATTTGATCGCTCAGATGTTCCAGCACTGAACCAACTATCGCCACGTCGAACTCGCCCAGGCCACTTGGCAACTCGTAAATATCACCGTAAAAAACCTCGGCCTTTGAACCGAGCAGACGGTGACTAAGCCAGTAGGCATTTTTCCATTGCTCGATCTCAGCCCCATACTCTTTCGCCCAGCGATCGGGATCACGCGAATAAGGTTTGTCTTTGAATGGCAGAAATGTTTGTTGTCGCGGCTCGGCTATATCAAACGAGAGCACTCGCGCCGCGCCGCGCTGCTCGGCTGCGAAAGTGAGAAATCCCGTCGCCGCGCCAACGTCAATCACCGACTTGCCCGCGAGATCGACACCGCCAATGTATTCCTCGAACCGGCCACGAAGGTCCCAATGCCCGCGCACCTCGCCAAAGCCCGGCAGATCCATGGTGTGATAGAAGAAACAGCCCGCCGGACTGTCGACGTGACGAGGCGTAACCAGCAACGCGGACAAACTATTTTCGACTTCTTGCATAACGATCGCAATCAAACGGATCGCGGACATCCTGTCCGCCAGCGGCGCAGCCCGCTCCACCGTTGCATGGACTATATCGCACGACTGGTTCGCGCGCGCTCAGGCGGACAGGGTGTCCGCGCTCCGTTTCCTTCTTGCCTGCACGATCAAGCCCACCAGCGTCAGCAGCGAAACCAAAAACCCGCCCATCACCGACCACGGTCGATACAAAAACATCACTTGATGATCCCCTGCCGGAATCGGGACCCCGCGTTGCGCATAATTAACTCGCAGAACGTCGGCCGACTGTCCGTCCACATAGACTTCCCAGCCGGGATAATCATTGTCACTCAACACCAGAATTGAACTCCCGCTGGAGTGAGTTTGCAGACTCACCCGGTTGGGCTCGTACCGGGAAATCTCGACCCGACCATCCGGCGCGCCGCCGTTTCCAGCATTCAGTGGTTCGCTTTCCAGGAGAGCAGTACGCAACGGGTCCCACTTTGATCCATCAGGCAGTAAGCCCGTGCGAATTACCTGCAACATCGTTCCCTCGTCGAGCGCCCGGGCGTCCGGTGTCAGCCAGGCGCGCGGCAAGGCGCGAGCATTCTCGTAAATGTCTACATACCGCGCCTGGGCCAAAAGCTTCCAACGATCGTCTTTCGCTTCGCGAGCCGGCGCCGTTACCGCGGACGCGCTCTCGACTCGAGCCAAATCGCGGCTGAGCGGGTATGACTTTCCCTGGCTCGTATCCGCCAGCGAAACGCGAAAAACAGTCAGGCTCAGACTTGGCCAGGCAGTCTTTGGTTCCAACTCAATCTCGCCACTTTCGATCGCAGTCTTCTCAGGCAGCGCGAATGAAGTTACATATGTATGGCCCTTGTACTTGTAGTCCGCGTCGCTGAGATCATAGCTGGTTGCCACCGCCGCGCGCTGGTGCTTAATCCGCGCGCGGATATCGGGACGATCGTAGGCCCAGTCGGATGTTTCCACCCCGGCGCGCAAAGCGAATTCGAAACTACGGCCATCTTTTGCGCGCAACCGCACTCGGCCCACAATCGTTTTGTCGGGAACATCCTCAGCCCACGAGAGGTTGGTCAAGAGCGCGACGCGATCTGCTTCAACCGGCGGCACCGTAAACCGCAGCCGCTGGTTCGCTCCAAGCTTGGGCAGCGCCAGCTCGTCCGGGGCAAACATGAAGTCGCCATATTTTTCGGTGGCAGGTGGAAAGGATGGCGTCGTTGGCGGGGCGACTTCACCGGCAGACGAATCATTCTGGCTACCGTCAAACTTTCGAATCGACAATAGATAGCGCGTGTTTAGAATATCCAGCTCGCGGCTGCTGCCACGCAGGCTGGAATTGGGATCAGTCAGTTCACCCCACAACTTCATTTGTCCCGCCAACTCGCTGTAACGGTCGAGTCCGAAGCCATCATAGCCGGCTGCGTTTTGAATACCGTACATCATGTACACATCAGGCTCGATCCAGAGCACCCAATCCTTCGGCTTCCTTGGGTCGGATGGAACCAACGGATCAAACGTTTCCCTCGTCGTCAAAATCCGATAGCTGGACGGATCGGCCGGAGCTTTTGCGCGCAGCAGCTGGACGGTTTCAGGTACGGCCCAGAAGTCCTCGGGGATCCTGCGGCTCGACATGTACCAACCGCTCGATTGTCCCCAGAGAAAGAGATCGACCGCCAGCACACCCAGCAGGACCGCTGTGCTTCGGCGTCGACCGCGCGCGAAGGACCAAAGTGCCCACGCGCTCAACCCAGCGATTAAGACCGGAATAAACAACTCAGGCGCGCGCAAAAAGGTAACCGGCGCCTTACGCAACAGGTGAAACTCCGCAGGACGCAACCAGGTCACCACCAGCAGTGTCAGCAGCAGGATCGAGCCCGCGACCAGGGCCACGCGTCGCGTCGCCGCCTTGCTTCCCCGCATATTGCCAAGCGCAGTCAGCCCGCGACCGGCTAACACCGCAATCGCAAAATTGACTTCCATTAAGTGGCGCGCGGGCACGCGAAAAAGGTTGAGCACCGGCACGTAATAAATAATTCGGTAGAGGTAAAGCGGCGCGCCCCTGCCAAACGCCAGCACCAAACCGCAGACGGCGGCGATTGCCCAAAACTTTGTGCGCGTGTCTGGCTTGAGCAACAGTGCCAGCAGCGCCAGCATGATCGCCAGCACGCCTGCGTATGCAACGTACTCGGTGTAATACGCCTGCCCAATATAAGGCGCGCGAAACAAGCGCCCATCGCCGCCTCCCATGACGTATGGCGCGACGAAGGTAGTCACAAAACTGCGTGGCATTGAGAATGAGGAGAAGAAATCATAACTAGCTGTGGCCCGTGGGCTGTTGCGCAGCAACTCGAACGTCGGTACGATCTGCACCGCGGCCAGTAACACTCCGGCCGCGAGGTACCAAAGCGAAGACAAATAGCGTTTGCGGTTCGGCCGATCGGTAAAAGCCGACACGATCGCATAGGCCGCGACCAGCATCAGCGCATAAGCAAGCGTTTGTTGATGACCGGCAAACGTCTGGAGCGCGATCAACCCGGCCAATACCGAACCAGTCCAGCGATTGCGGTCGACGACGTACCGATCGAGGGCCCACAGCACCCAGGGCAACATCGCGGCGGTGTGAACAATATTGATGTGGCTGATCTGGCCGATGAGAAAGCCGCCCGACTGCCAGATCAAGCTGGTCGTAATCGCGCCCGCTATCGACGCTCCCGTGCGACGTGCAAAAAAGTAGGCGCCCGACGCCGCCACCATGTACGCTGAGATCACCATCAGGTCGGTAGCGACGACCGGAGAGAACACCAGATAGAACCAGTTCAGCGGAAACAGCAATCCTCCCTGAGCTGAGCCGAGCAAAGGCATGCCGCTGAAAATGTATGGGTTCCAGAGTGGCAGATGCCCGGACCGAACCATGTTCGCCGCGGCCACGCGCAACGGCACATTGAACAGCATGCCATCGTCAGGTCCCAGTACCAGGTGGTTTCGTAGCGCCGGCAGAAAATAGAAGATCGGCGTCACGGTTACCGTGAACGCCGCAAGATAGTCAGTCTTTATCCTCCAGCGAGGGTTGAATGGACGAGTCATTGAGTCAGGCGGCCCCTGCGGCCAGGCCCACTGCGGTGTGGAGTTGGATGTGCGCGCGCCGCGCCGGGCTGATTTGTGCCTTGCTGCTCGGCATCATGAGTGTCCAGATGTTGGCGTCGATTTCAGGCAAAAGCATTACCACCGACGAACTCGTTCATATACCTGCCGGATATTATCACCTCGTTGTTGGCGACTTCCAATTCCTCAATCAACATCCACCCGTGTCGATGATGATTGGCGCCGTGCCGTTGCTCTTCATGCATCCGGGCGAGATGTCTGAGGCCGCGCGTCAGCAGATCCCTCGTGATGACTTGTTTGTTTTCGTGCTCAGCCAGCGCTTTTGGATGCCCAACGATGCTTTTTATCACCAGGCATCGTTCTGGACGCGCATCCCAATGATTGGGTTCACGGTGCTTTTCGGCACCCTGATCTTTCTTTTCGCCAGGCGGCTGTTTAATGAACGCGCGGGCGTGATCGCGGTGGCGTTGTTCACTCTCGAGCCGACGGTGCTGGCGCACGGCCCGCTGGTTCACACGGACATGACCTCGGCATTTGGCCTGCTACTCCTGGCTTACGCGGTTTATGTTTATCTCTCTGGCCCTTCCCTGCGGCGCGCGTTGTCTCTGGGCGCGGCGGTTGGCCTGGCGCCATTGATGAAGTTCTCCATGGTCGCTGTCGCACCCATCGTGGTGTTAGGCGTCGCAATGCTCCTCATCTTTCCTTCAAGACTAAAATTCACCCGCCGCACAGCGATCAAGCACGCAGTCGCGATTGTGTTCATCTCACTTCTGGTGATCAATGCCGGCTACTTCTTTAATCATCGGCAGTTTACTGAAGCCGATAACCAATGGATCATCAAATCGTTTCCTTCGCGCACGGGTCTTTTCCTCACCGGCGCGCACGGGTTGCGATACCTCGTCCCGACGGACTTTCTGCTGGGCACTTACTGGCAGATTTGGCACAGCATGGTCGGTCACGATGCATCTATCTTTGGCCAGCAGGGCAGGTTCGGATGGTGGTACTACTTTCCGCTAGCCTTTGTCTTGAAGACGACCATTCCGTTTCTGCTCGTATCGATCGCGGCGCTCGGTTGGAGTATCTGGCGAATCGTTAGGCAACGCGATAGGAGGTCGCTTTTCGTGCTTGTTCCGTTCGTGCTGTTCACGGCGCTGGTGATGGTTAGTACAATTAATATTGGAGTGCGTTTCTATCTGCCGGCTTACCCGTTTCTTTTTATCATGTCCGGCGCGTTGCTTGACCGGCTGTTGCGCCAGCGCCGGTTGTTGGGCGCTGCAGTGATCGTGCTCGTGCTTGGCTGGTCCGTGATCGAAATCGTCAGGAGTTATCCAAATTACGTTCCTTACATGAACGAACTGGCGTATTCGCGTCCGCACTGGTGGTATCTGTCCGACTCGAACGTTGAATGGGGAGACAGCATGCCTGAACTCGCTCAGTATCTGCACGATCGGGGTGAAACTAAAGTCCGCGCAGCCATGCTCGGGGCCTGGCCCCTGGGCCGCTACGGCATCGACTTTGTTGACGCTTTGGAGCCCAGCAATGCTAATCAACCCGAAACAAGGTACACAGCGATCGGGGCCAGCTTCCTCAATGGATCCACGGTGCCGCCCGGCCCGCCCGGCAGCGGCCGCGAGACCGAATCACAACGCATCAATTATTTCGATGAGTACAGGCATCGCACTCCCGAAGCAATTATCGGCAATTCCATTTACCTGTTTCGTATGCGATGATGCGCCGTACGACGGGCTGCCAGTGTCGCACATCCACGAAATCACACTAAATCACTTGAGTTGAATACAGGCTTTGGTTTGGTTTCGTGTAGTTTCGTGAATCATGCCGGTTCAGCGGCCACGAACGCGCTCTCCCGAAGAATTCTATGTCGTCAACGCCCGAAAAAGCCGAGCGCCGCTGCCTGATCGTTGTTCCAACCTACAACGAGCAGGAAAACCTTCGCGGCATCGTTGAGAGCATCCAGCAACACGCTCCCGCAGCCGACATCGTAGTGGTTGATGACGAATCCGAGGACGGCACCGGCGCACTCGCCGACGAACTGAGCCAGGAACATCCGGGGAGAGTTTTCGTCATTCACCGCCCGAGCAAGGACGGGCTGGGCCGTGCGTACGTGGCCGGTTTTAAGTTTGCGCTCGCGCGCGACTATGAGTTGATCGTGCAGATGGACGCGGACTTCTCACACGACCCGAGTTACCTGCCCCAATTCCTCGAACAGATTAGCAATCATGATCTGGTGCTGGGCTCGCGTTACATCAAAGGAATCAGTGTGGTCAACTGGGACCTGAAGCGTTTGATACTCAGCCGGGCCGCGACCGTCTATGTGCGTTTCATTACCGGCCTGCCCTTGACCGATGCGACCAGCGGGTTTAAGTGCTGGAGGCGTGAAGTGCTTGAGGCCATTGACCTCGATAGAATTTTCTCCGGCGGCTATCTGTTTCAGGTTGAGATGTCCTACCGCACCTACCAGAAGAAGTTCCGCATGGCTGAGATTCCAATCATCTTTGTTGAGCGGCGTCTGGGACGCTCAAAGATGGACTGGGGCATTATCGTCGAAGCGATTTTGGGCGTCGTGCGTCTGCGCCTGCGGCGTTGAAAAAATGTGAAGGGATCCGCCGCTTGATGTGCGGTAAGGCTTTGCCTTACGTCGCGGAGCTATTGTGTTTGAGCAGGGCTATGCCTCACCAGCGTTCGGCGGCCTGGCCGCAACGCCGAGTACCGAAAGCGAATAACGCGGCCTGACATGAACGAGTTATCACTGAAGCATCCGCCGGACGCCGCTGCCAGCCTAACGGCCCGTGCAATCACCGAAGGCTTCACCTCGTTAAGGCAGTCTGCGATTGCCCACCGGTTCGAGATCACGGCCGGCTTTCTCCTCCTCCTGATGGCTGTCAACATGTTCGCAGCCATCTCTCACAAAGGAATCACCAACGACGAGATCGTGCACATCCCCGCCGGCTACTATCATCTGATCGCAGGCGATTACCAGCTTAACAACGAACACCCGCCGCTGATCAAGATGTGGGCAGCTCTGCCTTTGCTGCTTATTCAGCCACAGGAAGCACCGCCGACCGAAGCAGAAAAGCAGGGAGTCTTTAACGGACTTACGTGGAGTTATGAGCATCGCTTTTGGCAAGCGAACATCGCGCAGTTCAGAAGTATTCTGTTTTGGACCCGCGCAATGATGATCGTGCTGACGGTCGGTCTCGGCGTTCTGATCTTTTCGTTTGCGCACTCGCTCTTCGGCCCGCGGGCAGGCGTGATTGCGGTCGCGCTGTACACGCTTGAGCCGACAGTACTCGCTCACGGGCGTCTGGTTCATACGGATCTGCCGGCCGCGTTCGCCTTCCTCTTGTTTTTCTTTGTACTGCGAATTTATTTGAAAGCGAGAACGACACGGAAGGCTCTGCTGCTGGGACTGGCCAGCGGACTTGCGTTGCTGACAAAGTTCTCGATGATCGTACTCTTGCCCGTGCTCGCCGGTCTGGCCCTATTAGGGCTACTCTTCGCGCCACGTCTTAAAGAGAACCGGCGGCGGATCCTGCTGCACGCAGGCATCGTTGTATGTCTCGTTTGGGTGATGGTAAACGCAGCGTACTGGTTTCAGGGACCTGACGTTGTTCCGGGGGATGTGCAGTGGGTGCAAGCGCAATCGCCTGACGCATTCAACGGTTGGATGACGTTCTTCAATCTTGGTTCGCGAATCGCACCGACCTATTACCTGTTCGGCCAATACAATGTCATGCTCCACAACCGTGATGGACATAACACTTCGTTGTTGGGCCAGTACGGCACGCAGGGTTGGTGGTACTACTTTCCAGTCGCCTTTGCACTGAAGACGTCGCTGCCCTTCTTAATCATCACTCTGGCGGCGCTGGTCTGGGTACTGTGGCGGTTGATCAGAAAAAAGGACCAACGCATGCTCTGGCTGCTGGGGCCAATCGCAATCTATGCGGCGCTTTCAATGAGCAGTCATATCAATATCGGTATCAGACATTTTCTCCCGGTCTTTCCATTCCTCTTCATCGCGGGTGGGGCTTTGCTCGAACGACTGCTCAAGGCGCGTCGTCCGCGTCATCTGGCAATTGCGATGTTGGCGATCAGCTTCGGCTGGATGTCGGTCGAAGCTCTGCGTGCTTATCCGAATTACCTTCCTTACATGAATCAACTCGCCTCAGCTCACCCGCACTGGTGGTACCTCTCGGATTCCAATGTCGAGTGGGGCGAGGACAACGCTGCCCTGGCCGAGTATCTTCACACTCGCGGCGAGACCGAAGTTGTTGGCGCGCTTTCGGGAGGCTGGGGCTCCCTGCTACAGCAAGGCATTACTTATCATGAGATTCTTCCGAAACCCGGCGTCAAGGCACCAGACACTCGCTACGTCGCGATTGGCGCGAGTTTCCTCAACGGATCAACCGTCTATGTCAACGCTGACGAAAATGGAAGGATGTTTTCTGAACAGCAACGCGTCAACTACCTCGCCGCCTATCGCACGCGTCAACCCGAAGCAATTTTGGGCGACACAATTTATGTGTTCCGCATGAGATAAGCGTGAAGGTGGAAATTGGAACGTGGACATCCTGTCGGCGAGGGGCAAAGCCCGCTCAAATCCTATTTGGGAATTGCGAGCGATTGTTCGCGCGCGCTCCGGTGGACAAAATGTTCGCGATCCGCCTTCATCAGACTCCAAACAAACCATGCCGAACAAATCACTAGCGGAGCCAGGAGCCACAATGCGAAGGGGTAATGGCCGATCTCCCCGCGACCAAACCGCCCCAACTGATCGTGCAGAGCATTCCTCCCGTCGGGACAGTTCATCGCACCCAGCACGGCGCCTACGAGGTTGATCCCGAACGACCACAGTCCGACCAGCAGCACAAGCAAGCCGGCGCAGCGCCGCTCCGCCCCAGACGACAGATAGCTGTAGCCGGCTATCCCTAAACACACAAACGGCATCGCGGGCATCAGATAGCGAGGCCCGAACTGACAGTCTCCGCCGGTCTGGATATTCGTGATGTAAGCCACCAAAACAAACACCATCGCGACCAGGCATAGATAGAACGGTGTGCGCTTCAAGGAGCGCGGGTAATACGAAAGACCGAATATTCCTGGTAACAGTACGGGCGCGTAAACCACGACCATCGTTGTATACCAGACAATCTTGTCTCCGAAGTTCTTCGCGCTGAAACGAAAGAAGGCATCGGCGAATAGATGGGCGCCGGCGACGTTCGGCAACAGAAACGGATTGCCAAAGCTGCGTGCGTCATAAATAAACAGAGGCAGCAAGCCAATTAAGAGCGCGACCGCAAATAACGGGATCAACTTCCAGCGCCGCAACCAAAGGAAATAGAGGACGCAGGCCAGTACCATGAACGAAACCAGCATTGAGGTGGTCACGGCCAGACCCAGCAATAATCCAACCGCTGCGCCGCGCGCGATTTCGCTCCATCCATCCCATCCTGCGCGAGGTAAATCAAAGATGAGATAGAAAGCCAGCACCAGATATCCGGTGGCGAGCGCGTCATGGTGTGCGATGCCCGAGTAAGCAAAGATAGTAGTCGCCAACGCGTATGACAACGTCGTTAACATTGGCCAGAACAAAGACTGGGCCTTTGTCAGCCGTCGTGAAATCCGGAAGACGGCCACCGCCGACCCCGCCAACATGAGCGAGGTAGTGAAGAAGGTAACCAGGGCTGAGGTCAGCAGGTAGTTATTCTCATACCGCAGACCGAAAGCACGCAGCACCCAGTACACCAAAGCACCCGCCATCGTCTGCCCGGGCTGCTTGGCAGCAAACTTGTGACCCTGATAGAAGAACACATCGCCACCGGGCCACAACTCCGGCACTGAAGAGCCTTCCAGATAAAACTGATGCCGCACAACCAGCGCCTCAACGCCAATCTGTTGCAGGTTGAACTTGATCAAATTGTCGGAGTTGATCGCTGTTCCATAACCGAGCCACAGACAGAGGAAAAGCAGGGCTTCGAGGCGAACTGTCGGGCCGAGCCGCCGGCGTTGACTCAGGTTAACCGTGTTCTGGTCGTGGGCCTCGTTCATTTCCTTTTCCGGATTTCGATGACAGTGGTCGAATGCTTACTGAACCTCAAGTTGAAAGCTGGAACGCAGATGGCACACGGACAGCCTGTGCGCCAGCAAGAGCAGCCCGTTCAGATCTTGGGTTGGAGG
This sequence comes from Pyrinomonadales bacterium, assembly GCA_038230715.1. Lineage (GTDB taxonomy): Bacteria > Acidobacteriota > Blastocatellia > Pyrinomonadales > Pyrinomonadaceae > UBA11740. Next base: position 35,234 of record JBBRMS010000025.1, on the reverse strand, counting down.
GATTGTCGAAACCGTTCGCGCTGAGCGCTCAGGTGGATAGGATGTCCGTTCCGCTTCGCATCAATCGCTCCGCACTGTTAGTATCCTCCCGATTTGCTGGTGGCACATTACCCGGATGAAGAATCACAACGCTCCGCCTCCAATCGTCGGGATAACGAACCAGAAAAGAGTGCGCGGCTCGTGGCACTTTCGCTTGCCAACGATCTTCGTCGTCGTGCTTATTTGCGGTGCGATCGTCTACACATCTCGCGTCACCCGCAATCCGGCCGGCTTCTTTGTCGACGAATCGTCGATCGCTTACAACGCCTATACAATCTCACAAACTGGTCAGGATGAGTTTGGTAATTCATGGCCGCTCTACTTTCGCGGCTTTGGCGACTATAAGAATCCAGTCTACGTGTACCTGTTGGCATTGCTGTTCAAAGCGACCGGCCCAGGCATTCTTACCGCTCGGCTGCTGGGCGCACTCGCCGGCGTCGCCGCTGCCGGCTTGCTCGGCATACTCGCAGCCCGCATCTCGGGCCGTTGCGAGGTCGGCATCATTGTAGTCCTGTCCGCGCTGCTGACGCCGTGGCTGTTCGAGATAAGCCGTGTTTCGATGGAAGTAGCACTTTACCCATTCATGCTGGTTCTGTTTCTCCTGGCGGCGCATCGGGCTTCAACCAGACCAAAGTGGACCTGGCTGCATGTGCTGGGCCTGGTCGCAACGCTGGTGCTTTTGACTTACACGTATTCGGTTGGACGTTTGCTGGCTCCGCTATTGGCGCTCGGCCTGATCTTATTCGCCACCCGCATGCGTTGGCTAAGACTGGTGTGCATCTGGATTCTTTACGCGCTGTCGCTGATCCCTTTATTTATTTTTCAACGTGACCATGATGACGCGCTGACCGGCAGATTCAAGTTGATTAGTTATGTGCAGCCTGAAAGCTCGATCTTCGAAGTTGCGTGGAAGTTTCTTAAGCACTTTGCAGCCAACCTGAACCCCTGGTACCTGCTCGTGACAGGTGATCCTAACATCTATCAGGTGGCACATGTGGCGCACACTCCCGCTCTCCTGCTGGTGACATTTCTGCTGATGTTGATCGGAGTCTGGATGATTGCACGTCATCACCGGAAAGACCGGTGGTGGCGCTTCGTCTTATTCGGACTGTTGGCCTCGATCGTGCCGGCGTCGCTGACCATAGATTATTTTCACATGCTGCGATTGGCCCCTCTGCTCGTCTTTCTAATTCTGCTCATGGTGCCGGCCCTCGAAAAAATATTTTCGCCCGAGAAGCAGCGATGGCGCAAGCCGGTCCTGGCCCTGATCGCGATTATGACCCTCGCCCAGGGCGGTGCGTTCCAATGGCGTTATCACGCCAGCGCCGGTTCACCCTGGCGGCTCCATTTGTTTGACGCGAGTTTCTCGCGGGTCATCCTTTCTCCGGCCCTGGCGCAACCGGCGCGTCCGATTTATATCGCCGATCCCGCACCAACCGCGTACATTCAATCGTACTGGTATGCGGTGCTGTCCGGCGCCGGGGCAAACGATTTCGCGCTGCTGAGAATTGACCAGTCGCCTCCCTTCGGCGCGGTGGTTATCTCGACCGAAGCAGGTTGCGATCGACCAAGAGTCCTGGCGCAAACAGATCTCTACACGCTGTACATAGCCGACCGGCAACCGCGTTCGCGCTCACCACTGCCCGAGAGTGCAATGCGTGCAGAGATCAGCGTCCCCGATTTCCCGGCCAGCGCCCGCAGAGGCGAAAAGTTGAGACTCAAAGTTCACGTGGTGAATCGTGGCAATGTCGTTTGGGGTGGCTGCGAGCGCAATGCCGGCCCCATGCAGGTTTCCCTCGGCGGCCGTTGGCTTAACCCTGCGGGGCAAGCTATCTCGAAAGAAGAAGGAAGAACTCCGCTGCCCGCGGATATGGCACCGTCGAGTGTAGCGGACCTGGAATGGGCCATCGACGTCCCCAACCAGCCGGGCCAGTATCTGTTGGAACTCGATATGCTGCAGGAGGGAGTTGCGTGGTTCGGTTTGAAAGGTTCGAAGACCTGGCGAGGAACGGTGGTAGTGGATTAGCAGACAACTTAGAAGTCGGTACCGGAAGCGATAGCGACCGCGCTCTTCACCTGGCCAATCTTCACCTACCCTGATCCGGACCCCGTCGCTACCGCTCCGGTACTGACCTCATCGTGTCAGTTCAGCTCTTTGCCTCCCCAGCCTTTGCCAGCAACGCATTCACCATAAGCACCAGTTCAGCCGGATCCACAGGCTTGGAGATGTGCGCGTTAAAGCCCGCCGCAATCGCTGTCTTCGCCTCCTTCTGCGAGGCATAGCCAGACAAAGCAATCGCTGGTATAGCTCGATAATCGTCCAACTCGCGCAGCTGCTTGATCAGATGGAAGCCGTCCGCCTCCGGCATTCCGATGTCTGAAATTATCAGGTCGACGCGCGTCAGGGCCGCCGCCGCCAGCGTCTCTGCGGCTGACTCACACGTGGTCACGCGAAACCCGCGCGATTCCATGTTCGCGCGCAACATCTCCAGAGTGTCGGGATCATCTTCTACGATCATGAGGTGGACACCTTCCGGACGGGCCGGGGCGTGAACTTTTTCTAATTTAGAATTCCGCGGTTCAAGCTGCGGTTGCTGGCGCGGGAGGCTGACGGTGAAGCTGCTGCCCTGGTTGAGGCCGTTGCTTTCAGCCACAGAGGTTCCCTTATGACTCTCCACAAAACTCTTTACCAAAGCCAGACCCAACCCCAGGCCTCCGTGCAAGCGAGTCTTTGATCCATCGGCCTGGCGAAAGCGATCAAAAACGAAGGGTAGAAACTCGGGCGTGATTCCCTGCCCCGTGTCTCGGATGCGCACGGTTGCTTCCATTTCATTAGCGGCCGCGTCGACTTCGACTTTGCCATCCGACGGCGAAAACTTCACAGCGTTGTGCAGGAGGTTCCAGAAGATCTGCAGCAGACGCGCGCGGTCGCCAATCACAACTGTATTCCGCCAGTCACGAAACTTGACCGTGATCTCGATGTTGCGCGCGGCAGCCATCGGGCGCACAGTTTCGACAGCTTCGCGAATCACGGGTTCGAGTGGAACGGGCAGTTCTTCCATTCGCATCTTGCCACTGAGAATCGCCGACATATCCAGCAAGTCATTGATCAGCCGTTTCAAGGCGTGCGAGTTCTTCTCGATCACGGAAAGCCCGTGGGCTTGTTCCTTATCGGGCAGGATGCCGTTCCGGATCATGTGAATCCAACCAATGATGGGAGTTAGCGGAGTCCGCAGTTCGTGAGAGATCGTGGTCAGGAACTCATCTTTGGCCACGCTCGCTGCCTCGGCTTCGTGCCGCGCCGCCCGTTCCTCTTCAAACAGCCGCGCATTGTCGATCGCCAGAGCGATCCGATCCGCGACCATTTGCAAAAGGCGGGTATCATCGTCAGTAAACTGATACCGGTTGAAACGTCCGGTGTGTATGACTCCGATCACGCGTCCCTCGACTAGCAACGGCACACCCAGCAGCGAACGAATGCCCTTCTCACGCAGGAGCGGATTGAGCACGTCGGCCGTGTCGATATCATCGATTCTCACAGGGGCCTTGGTCGCCGCCACCTTGCCCGCGAATCCACGGCCCACCGGTATCCGCACTCCCAGTTCAACTTCCTGCTCCAGTCCCTTCGCGGCCCAGGCCACCAACTCGTCGCCCGATGGCTCGAGCAAAAGGATCGCGACCGTATCGACCACCATCGCTTCTCTCACCCGCCCCAGCAGTTCGGCGAGCAATTCATCGAGTGAAAGATGAGAAAGCGCGACGTCGGTGACGGTCTGCACCTGCTTCATTCGACCTATGGCCGTTTCAACTTCATGCCGGGCACGCTGTTCGCGCCCGTAATTAAGCGTCCGTTCTTCATCGGCGCGGCTGCGATCCACGAAGTGGCCCACCTGACGACCAATTAAATCCATGATCGCCAGCAGTGATTCATCGGCGGGCATCTGCTCTGTGCCAAAGAACTCCATTACGCCTGAGACTTCGTGGTCGACCATAATCGGCAAACCGAAGGCCGTGCGGAAGCCCGCCGCACTCGCAACTTTGCCACGTGGCAGGTTCGGATCGCTGGCGATGTCGAAAATCCATTGCGAGGTGCCTGCTGCCCATGTCCGTCCCGGCAACCCCGTGCCTCGAACAAGCGTCCCGTTACGACTCGCCGCTTCCAGCTCCGCACTCTGCACTTGTGGTATGTGCCAGGTCGCCTGACAGCGCAATTGATCGAGGGAGCGATCGACCTCCCACATTTGGCCCATCTGCCAACCAAGGCTTTCGCCGACTGCCTGCAACAAGTCTGGGGCGGCAACCATAAGTGAATCCGCTGCCGCCAGAATCCGGGCCACTCGAAGTTGCACGTCCAGCCGCCGCTCCAACTGTCGCCGCATGCTGATGTCGCGGGCAATTCCGGTAAAGAAACGGCGTCCGTTCTCAGTGAATTCACCAAAAGACAATTCCAGGGGAATCTCTTTGCCATTCCGATGCAGGCCCGGCAAGAGTATCGACTCCCACGAGATATGCTTTTTTTCGGTCTCGACATAACGTTGCAGACCGGCGCGGTGAACGTGCCTGAGGTAATCAGGCATCAACATCGTAAGAGACTGTCCCAGAAGTTCCGCTTGTGAGTACCCGAAGATTTTTTCCGTGGCGCGGTTAACGAAAACGATGACGCTGTTTTCGTCGATGGTAAGGATGGCATCTGAGGCGGTGTCGGCGATGACGCGCGAAACTTGATACAGGTCAGTCAGGGGAGATTGGAGGTTGTCTGCCTCTGGTTCGCACATGATGATGATCGAAAGCTAATCCTATTTTTATCCGCGAGTCAATCCGTCCTTCGAAAGAGCCTGTGTCAGAAGCCCGACCGTCGGGGAGGGCAATTCTCATCATAACTATGAACTTGCGGGAGACGATCCAGAGATGAGCGCTGCTTGAAACCCAAAACAACAAGGCACACGAAACGGCTTCCTGTGATTTCGTGGATCGTCCCTGACCCAGCCACCAGCGCGCCTTTGCCTCAAAAGTATTTTGAGAGAAGAGATCAACTGGGCCATGAAGTCGGTACCGGGAGCGACTTCACACCGCAACTGTCGAGACCTCCGTTTGCACACTATCGAGGCTAAGCCCACCAGGGTAACAAGTACACGCAGTGGAATCGTCTTTGACAAGCGCCAACGGCAAAATCGACAATTGCAGGTCGGATCAAAAACATATGTATCCAGCAGGAAACCTTTTCATTCCGTCGCCGCACGGTCAACTCGAGGCTATTCTGAAAGAGCCCCGGGGCCCCATCCAAGGAGTCGCTTTGGTATTGCATCCGCATCCTTTGTTTGGTGGAACGATGCACAACAAAGTCGTTTTCCGAGCGGCCGCCGCGCTCAACGATGCCGGCTTGCTGGCCCTGCGGCTGAACTTTCGCGGTGTCGGGCAAAGCACTGGCGAACATGATGAGGGTCGCGGGGAACGTGACGATACGCGCGCGGGCCTGGATTATCTGGTCGAGCATTATCCGGGCGAGGAAATCACCCTCTGCGGCTTTTCATTCGGCGCGCGCGTCGGCATGGAAGTTGGGATGTCGGATCAGCGGGTAGCGCGACTGATCAGCATTGGGACTCCCGTGGATAAGTACGATTTCAGCTTTCTGAAAGAGTGTCGCCAGCCAATTCTTTTCGTTCAGGGAGACCGCGACGAGTTCGGCCGCGTCGAACCGCTGAGAGAAATGGCCGCACAGATACCAACCGCAGAGTTACGAGTGATCCAGGATGCGGGCCATTTCTTTGACGATCAATTAGACGAGTTGAAGCGGGCCATTACTGAATGGGTTGGGGCTCGCTCGTTACTTTGATTAACCGCCCATCTCATCAGTCGTCTCGAGATACCCAACAATACAGTCCTGAATCAACTGGTATGAGCGATCATAAACCAGACTGCTGTGGCTAAACGGATCGGCGATCTCCCGCCCTCGCTGCCGCGGATCAAAAATGCCGAGCAGGCTAATCCGTTGGGGCTCAATCCCGAATTGACTCTCGAGCACACGGGCGTGCTCGTCTTCCATCACCAGAAAACGATCGATTGAATCGAGCGGCAGTTCACCTGCATAAGTGGGTGTTTCTTTGGGTGGCGGCGTGCTGTGATTAAGGCAGGTCGTCGTAGTCTCAACCAAAGCCGGCGCATCTGAGAAATCAAAGACCCCGGCAGAATAGACTTCAACCGCCAGCGATCTCTTTTTTGCTTCGGCGAGAAAGATAGCGTGAGCCATCACACTGCGGCATCTGTTCGCGGTGCAGATAAGAGCAACTGAAGGCATGATCTATTTGGAGTGCGCTGACTCGTCAGCGCTTTGGTATGCGGCGACTCGTCGCCGCAAGTCATCGGTACACAGGTGACCGCGACCCGTCGCGGCCTTGAAAAAGTGGTAACAACTGACCGTACGCCACATCACAAATAGCCCTGCGCCAGCAACAACTCGGCATTCAAGATCGCTGCTCCGGCGGCGCCGCGAATCGTGTTGTGACCCAGAGCCATCAGCCGGTAATCGAGCACGTTATCCCGGGAGATGCGCCCCACGGTAATGCTCATTCCCGCCCCGGCATCGCGATCAAGACGTGGCTGTGGGCGATCCATTTCGTCACGCACGATGATCGGGTTTTCCGGCGCTGAATGAAGTTTCAGCTGTTGCGGCAATGAAGAAAATGAAGCGAGCGCTTCGCGAACCTGTTCCACGGACGCGGGGCGCGAAAACTTAACCCGCATGGCCGCCAGGTGACCATCGATCACATTCACGCGATTGCATTGAGCACTGACCTTCAGCTCCGCTTGAACAATTGACGCACCGTCAACACGTCCGAGTATCTTCACCGTCTCGGTCTCGATCTTTTCCTCTTCGCCACCGATGAATGGCAGCACGTTGTCGGTGATATCCATTGAAGCTACGCCTGGATAACCTGCGCCGGAAATCGCCTGCATCGTCGTGGCGATACACGACTCAACGCCGAAGGTCCGCTGCAACGGAGCCAGCGCCAGCGCGATTACGATCGTCGAACAGTTCGGGTTAGTGACCAGGTAGCCGCGTTCATAACCGCGCGCCGGGCGCTGAAGGGGTATCAGATCGAGGTGCTCGGGATTAACTTCCGGAATCAACAAAGGCACGTCGGCGTCCATTCGATGCGAAGATGAATTGGTAATCACCGGATACCCGGCCCGCGCAAAAGTGTCCTCCGCCTCGCCCGCGATTTCACCGGGCAGACTCGAGAAAACGAAATCGCAATCAAGCGGCGGGGCCGGCGGTTGCACGACAATATCCTTGACTAGCTTGGGCATTTCACCCGGCAGACGCCAGCTGCAAGCCTCGGCATAAGTCTTTCCCTGCGAGCGATCAGAGGCAGCCAGGGCGCTTACCTCAAACTGCGGATGATCTGCGAGCAGTTGAATAAAGCGCTGGCCAACGACGCCAGTCGCACCGAGAATACCTACGCGAAGTTTTTGGCTCATGCGTTTAAGCTCGTCCTTTTCATCCCAGCGATTTCAACGCCCGACCCAACCGCCGCACGCCCTCCGAGAGCTTTTCCTCATCGGCGCAGTAAGAAATGCGCAAGAACCCTTCGCCTTCGCTGCCAAACGCTGCTGCGGGAATTGTCACCACGCCCGCTTCGAGGCCCGCTTCCGCCACGCGCAGTGAATCTCCGAAACGGCCAACATCGACCATCGTGTAGAAAGCGCCTTCCGGCGTCACGCATCGCAAACCGAGCTCATCCCGCAGCAGTCCCAAAAGGTGATCACGCCTTCGATGGAATATCGCGCGCATCTCCTGGCGGGCCACGGCCGCCTCATCCGTCCAGGCGGCAAGGGCTGCTTTTTGCGAGATGCTGGAAGCACAGGTCACAACGTACCCGTGCAACACCAGGGCTGCGCGCATCACCGCTTCTTCGCCGGCCAGCCAACCAATGCGCCAACCAGTCATCCGCATCGATTTTGACAGTCCGCTGACCACAATCGTCCTTGGATAAAATTCCGAAATCGAAGCAGGCCGATCGGGCGTGTAATAAAGCTCGCGATAGATTTCGTCGCTGACAACGAAAGCGTCCGACCCGCTCGCCGCAACCGCGTCGGCCATGGCGCGCAACTCATCCCTGCTCAGCGCTCGTCCCGTCGGATTTGAGGGGCTGATGCAAATCACCACCTTCGTTCGCGGTGACAGTTGACGTTTGAAGTCATCAAGGTCAAAAGCGAAATCGTTCTTTGCCGGCAGCGCATACGTCACCGAGCGCCCGCCCGTCATTCGCGTAATCATCGGATACGCAATGAACCCCGGATTGGGCATCAGTACCTCATCGCCCGGCTCTACCAAAGTCATCAGTATTAGGTAAAGAGCTTCCTGCGATCCGGCGGTCACCACCACCTGATCCGTTGAGAGACCCAGGTGCGGATAGTCCGAGACAATTCGCTCACGCAATGGGAGGATCCCGGCCTGCAAGGTGTACCCGCTTTTTTCTTCCGCAATGATCCGCAGGGCCTCGCGTCGCACAACTTCCGGCGTCGGCAGATCAGGCTCGCCCAGACCGAGACTGATGCTACCCGGCTTGGCCCGATCCGAGATTTTCCGGATCATGCTTTTTTCGATTCCGCGCAGGAAGGCTGGTGGTTGGAATTGTTTCAAATGAGTCACCTAGTTACGTTGAGACCAAGAGGCGGAAGTAGGAAGGCGTTTCTTCGATGAAGTCTCAAGCTGAACAACGTCCCTGGCGTCCATGTCCGGCGTCTGCAACTCCCTCAACGCAGCAAATCCTCCAGTTGCGTGGCTGCATCCGTCTTCTCATCGCGATACTTCACAATCACGGGCGTGTAGAGCGACAGGCCCCACTCGCGGCCTTTCTCGGTCTGCACCGCGCGCGCGCCCGGTACCACGACGGCCCCCGCGGGAATCTCGATCGGCGCCCCCTCAGTGCGCCGGTACATTTGGTCGCGAGCCAAATCAAATACCGGCGTCGAGCCGGTAATAATCACCCCCGATGCCAGGACGGCCCGCTCACGCACAATCGCGCCCTCATAAACGCCACAGTTGCCGCCCACGATCACGTCGTCTTCGATAATCACAGGCATCGCGCCAGCGGGCTCAAGCACTCCGCCAATCTGAGCCGCAGCTGAGAGATGTACACGCTTGCCAATCTGAGCACATGAGCCGACAAGAGCGTGGCTGTCAATCATGGTGCCTTCGTCGACATAGGCCCCCGCGTTAACAAACATCGGCGGCATGCACACCACGCCCGGCGCTATGTAGGCGCCGTCACGAATGCTCGATCCACCCGGCACAATTCGCACTCCATCGCCGGGCGAGAACCTTCTGATTGGATAAGTATTCTTGTCGAGGAATTGCAGACCCGCACCGGCGGACGTCATTTCGATGATCGAGCCCATGCGAAAGCCGAGCAGAATGCCGCGCTTGACCCAGGCGTTGGTCTGCCACTTACCTGCCGCGTCCCTTTGCGCCGCGCGAATCTCGCCGCGATTGAGTGCCGCCTTGAAGTCATTAAAGACCGCAAAGTCCTCTTCTGAAAATACGGCGCCGGTGCGCGCAGCTAATGATTCAATCTGTTCACGTAAAGACATAAAGTCAGAACCGTCTGAGGTGGCGGACGGTTGATCCTAAAAGAATTGAACTGTGGAGCAAAGTACAACCGCCCGCTATCGCAGGCGGTACGGACCTCACGCTGCCGCCGGCGCACTCTCAAGCAAACCCAATTCGGCAATCACTTCGCGAATGCGCGCGCGGCTTTGTCCCGTAATCGGCACCAGAGGCAGACGGAAATTCTCTTCCAACAGACCCATCATGGCCATGGCTGCCTTAACCGGCCCCGGACTCGATTCGATAAAATTGATTTCCATCAAAGGCAACAAACGGTAATGCAGCGCCCGGGCTTCCGTCCAATTCCCTTCGAGTGCGAGCTTAGTCAGGCGCGACATCAAGTCGGGGATTTCGTTTGACGCCACTGAGACGATGCCTTCCGCGCCCAAAGCGATCAGCGGCAGCGTCACAGCATCATCACCAGATAGCACGCAAAAGTGCTCGGGACGCTCGCGCAGAATCTGCATGATCTGCGTCAGGTCTCCTGACGCTTCTTTAATAGCAACAATATTCTCGCAATCGCGCGCCAGCCGCAGGACTGTCTGCGCAGAAATATTTGAAGAGGTGTGACCCGGAACGTTGTAAAGCATAATCGGCGTGTCGGGAATCGCTTCCGCAATAGCACGAAAGTGAGCGTAAAGACCTTCCTGCGTAGGCTTGTTGTACCAGGGTGCGACCTGCAGCATCGCATCGGCGCCGAGGTCGCGCGCCCGTTGCGAGTATTCGATCGCCGCGGCGGTCGAGTTGCTGCCAGTACCGGCAATCACCCGGGCGCTGCCACGCGCTGCTTCAACGGTGATGGCGATTACACGTTGATCTTCGGCTTCGGTCATGGTCGCGCTCTCGCCGGTGGTGCCACAGGGCACCAGCAGTCGCACGCCGCCAATGATTTGACGGTCGACGAGCGCGCGCAGGCGAGTCTCGTCAATCGCTCCCTCAGTTGTGAAGGGCGTCACCAGAGCCGTTGCACAACCGCCCATCCAATCAATCTTCATCGTCATGTTGCCATCTCCCGAAACATTTCTGATCTTTTTTAGGGGCGGGTTACTGCCCGCCCTGCTTTTTAATCGCGCTGAGGAAGCCGCCTCTAATCGGGTCGCTCATCTTTTTACTATCTCGTCGAACACCTCGGAGAATTCGTAGAAACCTTTGCGCCCCTCAATCCACGTCGCTGCGACCAATGCCCCAGCCGCAAATCCTTCGCGCGAGCGGGCCGTGTGCGTCAAACTAATCTGGTCCGCCGCGGAATCAAATCCCAGCCGGTGCGTACCAGGGATATAACCGGCTCGAGTCGAGGTCACCGGAACCTCGCGATCTAACTTGCCGGCTACGAGGTCGCGCAAATGCGCGGCCGTGCCCGACGGAGCATCACGCTTTCGTTTGTGATGCGCCTCCTCAATAAAAGCGTCGTACGATTCAAGGCCGCGAAATAACTCGGCCGCGCGCGCAGCGATGCGATAAAACACTTGTACGCCCACGGAAAAGTTCGCGCCAAAGATCAAAGTCCCATCGTGTTCCTTGACCATTCTTTTGATGACATCCACCTCATCATTCCAGCCAGTGGTTCCTTCGACCAGAGGCACCCCGGCCCGGGCACATGCCTCAACGTTCCGCCTAACGGCGGCAGCAACAGAGAAATCGATTGCTACCTCACAGCCGCGCAACTCGGCCGCTAGATCATCGACCCCGCCATTCGCATCACGCGAAGTTACTGTTAGGCCAATCTCATGCCCCTGCTCCTGCGCCAGCCTGGCAACGAGTTGGCCCATGACCCCAAATCCGATGAGTGCGACTTTCAAAATTGAAACTCCGTGGGCTACCCCACTTTGTGCTCTCAGTGGGCTCCGGATCACAGACTTTGCACAGAGGCTTCATTTCTCTTTAACAACCTCTTTACCAGGTCGTGATAAATCTCAACCGCCTTTATTAACTCACGCTTCGAGACTCGCTCATGATCCGTGTGCGCATCTAGAATCGATCCCGGCCCAATCAATAACGGCGTCCCCCAATTACTCAGATAAGGAATGTCCGTGGTGAAACGTACGATTGAAGATTCAAACCCATCGAGCGCCAGCAGCCTAACCGGATCGTGCACGGACTTGTAATCGAGTACAGCCCGGTCGCCCACAGCTCGCTCCAACAAATCCTTCACCACCCCGGCGCCGGTCGCCAAACGAATATGCAGAAATGTCTGGGCCTCATCCGGCACTACATTCGCGCGCGTCCCGCCGGAAATGACGCCGATGTTGCAGGTCGTGTCGCCGAATGTTTCGTCCGTCGGCCAGACGATCCGGCGCACGTCGGCAAGCACATCGAGCAATTTCTCAATCGCCGAATCACCCTGCTCCGGATAAGCCGAATGGGCCGCGCGACCTTCCGCTTTGATAGCTACCTGGAGCGAGCCCTTGGTTCCAATCGCCAGACGATTGTTCGTCGGCTCCCCATTAATCAAATAGCGACATGAACCAGCAAGTGAAAGTTCATTCAAAGCTTTTGCGCCCGCGCTCGTCGTTTCTTCATCAACGGTGAAAACGAGGCCGATGTTTTGAATGCCCTCCGCCCGCAGCTTCTCAGCCGCGGCGATTTGCGCCGCGATAATGCCCTTCGCATCACACGAGCCGCGGCCATAGATGAACTCGTCGTCTTCGCCTGAAGCGATGTAGGGCGGCACTGTGTCCATGTGCGTCGACAACACGACGACCGGCTCCTCACCTGTGGTTGCAATCAGGTTCGCGCGATCCGACCCGATCTCCTGCAGGTCAACTTTGAAGCCGAAGCGGTTAAGCAATTCGGCGAGCGAAGTGCCGACCTGAAACTCGTCCCCCGTGACCGACGGAATATCGATCAACTCGCGCGTCAACTTAAATAGGTCCATTAGCTCGCTCAAATAGAAACCCTTTCGCGCCTTTGCCTCAAAAGTATTTTGAGAGAAGAGATCAACTGGGCCATAAAGTCGGTACCGGTACCGACTTTACACCGCCCCTGTCGAGACCTCTGTGAGGAAATGCCTCAAGCAACAGCTCCCTCAATCACCTCAACCTTACCCGGCCGCCCGGCCCCTTCAGCTTCAAAACACACATAGTGAAGTCGCTTGATAACCTCAACCGCGCGCGATTCCTCTATCATGAAAGTCAGGTTAACGCTCGAAGCCCCCACCGAAATCATCGACACATTGATATCGCTAATTTCCGAGAACACGAGGGCGGCAATGCCCGGTGTACTGCGCAAACCCTCGCCAACGATCGAAACGATTGTGCGGTGTTCTTCGACTTCCACCGCACCCAGTTGTTCGAGTTCGGGAATCAGCTCAGGCAAAGCCCCCGTGTCGTCAATCGAAAGCGAGACGCTGACCTCTGAAGTTGTGACCACGTCGACCGCGGTGCGATGTCGATCGAATACTTCAAAGAGTGCCCGCAAAAACCCGTAAGCGCCGAGCATGCGTGCCGAACTCACCTGGACCGTCGTGATCCCATTCTTGTGCGCGATAGCTTTAACTGTTTGCGGCGTTGCTTCAGACTCCGCGACGATCAAAGTTCCCGCTTCCCTTGCGGCGCGTGAATTACAGACGCGCACCGGGATCCGCCGATCGATGGCCGGCTGAATCGTCTTGGGGTGCAGGACTTTAGCGCCGAAGTAGGCGAGCTCGGCAGCCTCCTGATAAGACAGGACTGGAATCGTCCGGGCCCGTTTGACGATGCGCGGATCGGCCGTCAGCACGCCGCTGACATCGGTCCAGATCTGAATCTCGCGCGCGTCGAGCGCGGCGCCCACAATCGCCGCCGAATAATCCGAGCCACCGCGACCGAGCGTGGTGGTAACTCCCTTTTCAGAACTGCCGATGAAGCCGCCCAGCACCGGCACCCGGGCAGATTCGAGCAATGGCCGGAGTTCAGTCTGAATCGCGGTCGTGGTCTCCGGAAGCGGCGCAGCGCTGCCATAGTTGTCATCCGTCTTGACGCACCGACGCGCGTCAACATAACGAGCATTGACGGTTTGCTCACGCAGCACCGCAGCCAGCAATTGCGACGAAAGCTGTTCGCCGTAAGCGACGATCTCATCCTGGAGCGGCGGATGGGTTACCGGATGCACGGCGATGATCTTGTGCAGCTGGCGGATCTCGCGTCGCGTCACGGCAACGGTCAATTCAAAAGCTGCCGCGGATTCTGCGTTGAGCAACTCGCGGGCGATCGCGATGTGCCGGCGTAGATCATTGTCCAGCGATCTGGTCGCAGCCCGCGCATCACCCCCCATCGCTTTCTGAACGCTTCGGAGCAGAGCATTGGTGAACCCGCAGATTGCCGACACGATCACCACCGGCCGCGAAGGCACCGCCGCCTTCACGATCTCCGCCACATTGCGGTAAGCGTTCGCGTCCTCAACGGACGTCCCGCCAAATTTCATAATCGTCGGATTCATAAAAACATTTGGAGTGCGCTGACTTGTCAGAGCTTTGGTTAGTCGCGACTGGTCGCGACCAGTCTTCCCCTCTGCGGCGTCGAGCCGCCACATACTAAAGCGGCGACAAGTCGCCGCACTCCAAAAAAGAAAGAGAGGCCAATCGCAAAGCATACGACTGGCCCCTCAATCCCGAGAAACTTTAGCGCCATAAAACATCCGGCGCCCGACGTCGTAGCTCTCCACCTGTCGCAAACGTAAGTTTGCGAAAACCTGCCGCAAAATTAAATTTGCGCTACCAGTGACAGTCCTGCGGATTTAGCCACAGCAACCAACCCGTTTGTGCCTGAAGACGCAACGACGAGCTTCGGCGACTTTCCCTTTCGCCCGAGTCATTATCGAACCCTTCCAGTTCCTTTAACTCGACTACTCTTGAAAGCCGCGCCTCTACATTCTGATTTGCAAAGAACGAAAACTGAAACTAGCCGCCGGGCCCGATCTTTGTCAAGCTGGAGCCCGTAAACCAGGTGAGCAGAAGTCGGATATCCAGACTTACAACACGGTTGAGCCGTGGAGAGGCGAAAGATCTATGACCCATGGGTTCGTTTTGATTTGCCCGACCCAGGTCAGACTTAAACTCGAGGCATCACAGCGTGACTATGGTGAGGCGTCGACGCTTGCCCCCCAATTCCCCCTCTCGTACAATCTCCAATTGACTAAACGCGGTAAATTGGAACAACGGCGGCTTTTGAAGAGTAATAACAACCATTATGAGTTTCGATAAAGTACTAACTAAGGTTTTTGGCAGCAGCAATGAACGGTTCTTAAAGTCTATTAAGCCGGCCATTGTTGAAATTAATGATTGGGAGCCTGAGGTTCAGGCGCTTTCGGACGACGAGTTACGCGGGCGCACCCAAAAATTCAAAGACTTCGTCGCCGATGCGGTGAAGGACGCGTCCAACAAGCTGGAGCGACAGCGACTGGAGCGCGAAGCCCTGGACAAGATTCTGCCGGAGGCTTTTGCCGTAGTGCGCGAAGCCAGCAAACGCACCACGGGCATGCGCCACTTTGACGTGCAGATGATTGGCGGCATCGTTTTGCATCAGGGAAAAATCTCCGAGATGCGCACGGGCGAAGGCAAGACCCTGGTCGCGACCCTGCCGACTTATCTCAACGCCCTCACCGGGCGCGGCGTGCATGTGATCACGGTGAATGATTATCTCGCCGCCCGCGACGCCGAATGGATGGGTCAGATCTATCGCTTCCTCGGGCTCGAGGTGGGTTGCATCCAGAACGACATGGATGACTTTGAGCGGCAGGCCGCTTACGGCGCGGACATTACTTACGGCACCAACAACGAATTCGGCTTTGACTATCTGCGCGACAACATGAAGTTCGATCTGGGCACATGCGTCCAGCGTGGTCACTATCACGCAGTGGTCGACGAAGTCGATTCGATCCTGATCGACGAAGCGCGCACCCCTCTGATCATCTCCGGGCCATCCGAGGAATCTACCGACAAGTATTACCAGGCTAACGCGATTATTCCGCAACTTACGCGCGGCGAAGAGCTCGAAGAAAACAAGAAGACCGGCGACTACGTCGTTGACGAGAAAAATCATTCGGCCGTGCTGACGGAAGACGGCGTGGACAAAGCCGAGCGGCTGCTGGGTGTGGGCAATCTTTATGACCCGGGCAACATGGAACTGCTGCACTGTGTCGAGCAGGCGCTCAAGGCGCACACGCTCTACCGTCTCGATCATCAGTACGTGGTGCAGGAAGGAGAAGTCATTATCGTCGACGACTTCACCGGTCGCTTGATGAAAGGTCGCCGCTGGTCGGATGGTTTGCACCAGGCAGTCGAAGCCAAAGAACAGGTGAAAATCGAACGCGAGAACCAGACCCTTGCGACCATCACTTTGCAGAATTATTTTCGGCTTTACGAAAAGCTCTCCGGCATGACTGGTACGGCTGAGACCGAAGCCGGCGAATTTCACTCGACTTACAAACTCGAAGTGATCGTGATTCCGACGCACATGCCGATGGTGCGCAAAGACAATCCGGACATGATCTATCGCACCCTCCCTGAAAAATGGGACGCGGTGGTCGAAGAGATTCAAGAGCGCTACGAACACGGGCAGCCGGTCCTGGTCGGTACCGTGTCGGTGGAAAACTCCGAACTGATCGCGCGCCGTTTGCAGCGCGTGGGTGTACCGCACAACGTGCTCAACGCCAAGTATCACGAGCGCGAAGCCGAGATCATCGCCCAGGCCGGACGCAAAGGAGCCATCACGATCGCCACCAACATGGCGGGCCGCGGCACAGATATTCTGCTCGGCGGCAATTCGGAATTCATGGCGCGCGAGTTTTTGAAAGAAGAAGAGATCGATCCGGACGAGGCTACCGACGAACAGTGGCAGGACGCTGTGGCCAAAGCCAAGCACATCGTCGAATCAGAGCATAAGGAAGTGGTCGCGCGGGGTGGGCTGCACATCCTCGGCACCGAACGTCACGAATCGCGACGCATCGATAATCAGTTGCGTGGACGTGCCGGCCGTCAGGGCGATCCGGGGTCGTCAAGATTCATTCTTTCTCTCGAAGACGATCTGATGCGCATCTTTGCGGGTGACAAGGTCAAGGCCCTGATGCAACGGCTGGGCATGGAGAAAGGCGTGGCAATCGAATCCAAGATGGTTTCGAAGCGCATCGCGGCCGCGCAAAAGTCGGTTGAAGGCCGCAACTTTGAAACGCGCAAGCACCTCCTCGAATACGACGACGTCATGAACAAGCAGCGCGAGACCATCTATGGCCTGCGCCGCCAATTAATGGAAGAACCCGACCAGCGCGAATACCTGGTTGGCGATACTGGGGTCGCGCGTGATCTGCTCGCCGATACCACCAAGCAGTATCTGAATCCGGACGCGTCTGAAGACACCTGGGACATCGAGAATTACAAGGTCAAGATCCACTCGATCTACGCGTTCGACCCGGATGCCGAGGGCGTCGATTTCCAGCACGCGAGTTCGGACGAGATCGACGAAGAGATCTGGGGGAAGCTCAAGGTCAAATACGCCGAGAAGGAAAAACAGATCGGCGAGGAGGCGATGCGCACTTACGAGCGCATCATCATGCTCAACATCATCGACGCGCAGTGGAAGGACCACCTCCTCGCGCTCGATCATTTGAAGCAGGGTATCGGCCTGGTGGGTTATGGCCAGAAAGACCCCCTGGTTGAGTACAAGAAAGAAAGCTTTGACATGTTCCAGTTGATGCTCGATCGGATCGACACAACTACGATCAGATCGCTCTTCAACCTGCAGGTAGTTTCCGAGCAGGCGCCTGATGAACTGGCCCGGCGCCGGGCCGCGCGCCCGCGCTCGATGAACTTTACGGGACCGAACCAGGGCGCAGCGCCGGCGGGCGAAGAAGCAGGAAAGGTCAAGACCGTCACGCGCGCCGAGCCCAAGGTCGGCCGCAACGATCCCTGTCCCTGCGGTTCAGGGAAGAAGTATAAGAAGTGCCACGGAGTCGCTTAGGTCAGAATCGCCGGCGGTGGCGGCCGGCGAATAGTTTGACGCTTCACGAAACCATACGGATCAGCACCAATCGCGAATCGTGCGCCCCCGAAGTTAGTTGGCCCCTCAACGAAACTTGTTTCGGAGGTTTATATGCAAGTATCGTCTGCTCTCAACCCAACCAGACTTTTGTTTTCTTTAATCGTGCTGTCAGCCATCAGCCTCGCCTTATCGACGGCGACTCACGGCCAGGCTACCTCAACTCCAACGGACAATCTGGGACAACTCCAGGCGAGGTTTCAGAAAGAGTATCAGGCGATTGAATATCTCTTCGAGCACGGGCCGGCAAAGAAAGTCTTTCCGCCCGACCCTCGCCAACGTCGAATTCAGTGGCAGCAGGAACTCGCGGAAAGCTTTGCGCGGGCTGGCGCCACGGTGGACGAAATTCTCAAACTGGATCCATCTGATGAAGCGGGCTGGCGCGAACTGCGGGAGACGATGTCCCTCTATTCTCGGCCCACCAGCCCGGCCAAAACTCGCGACGTGTTCGGCTCAGGTGAAGTGCAAAAGAAGGCGAAACTGATTGACGCGCCGCCGGCTGATTATCCAGCCGCGGCCAGCAAGGCCAAAACCGATGGTGAAGTGCGCCTGCGGCTGGTGCTGGCCGCGGACGGTACAGTGAAGAATATCTTTCCGATCAAAGGGCTGCCGCATGGATTGGCCGAAGCTGCGATGAACGCGGCGCGCCAAATCAAATTCACGCCCGCCGTTCGCGAGGGCAAACCTGTCTCGCAGTTCGAAACTCTTTCATACGAGTTCAGGAAAGGGAAAGGTCTCAAGCCTTATCATCCGAACCCTGAGTTTTATTTTTAGTGGTTTCGTCGTCGAGAGGATCTCACAGTGACCCAACCACGACATCTCATCAGCGTGATCGCTCTCCTGGCAAGCTTCAGCATCTGCATGCTGCAACCCACCGAGAGAACCAGTGCCGCAATCCAGCAACTCGCTACACTCAATGATCGCGGTCGCGGGATTCAACTCTACAAAGCGGGCGACGTTAAAGGCGCGATAGTTGCTTTACGTCTGGCGGCGAAGCAAAACGAAAACGACGTGACTGCCTGGCATTACCTGGGTCTGGCGCTAAAGACCCGGGGCCCGTAAGGGCGAGGGTCAGTTTGATCTGAATACAGTGCGCGACGCGACGCCAGCCGCGAAGGACGGTCGGGCGGTTGTTCAGAGAACTTCAATCCGATTTCAATCTTTACCAGACCCGCGATCTCCTTCTCATACTCACTTGAGTTAAACTCTTCGCGTGAGCAGCACACCCACATCAACCAATCCAGTCGTTCGATCAATCATTTCGGGTAAAGCACCGCCAGCTGCGCGACTCGCTGCTGCGCGGGGTTTGCTGCCGCTGCCGCAGGCCGATCTGCTCGAGGCCCTGGTTCATCTGAGCAACGACAACGACTCGAATGTGGCCGGCGCGGCCCAGGCCACGCTGCAGTCACAACAGCCGGACGATCTTCTGAGCGTTGCCAAATCAAATGAAGCCGCGCCGGCTGTCCTGGGCTATCTCGCTTCCTTTCCCGATGCCGGCGGTGACTTGCACGAAGCCGTGGCCTCAAACGTCAATACCCCAGACGAAGCCATAGCCATGATGGCCCGCCTGACGGCTGACTCTTCCTTGATTGAGTTTTTTACCCTGAATCAGCAGCGCCTGATTCGGGCCCCGGAAATCATCGATGCCATTCTGCTGAATCCGGCGCGCACGGCCGAAGCCGAACGCCGCGTGAAGGAAACACAGCGAGAGTTTTTCGAGAAGGAGAGAGGTGCGCGCCAGATCGCCCAGGAGCTGCGCGCCCGCGGAAACAGCGCCGCGGCCGAGTTCTTTGAATCCGCTGAACTGGCAGGCGTCTCGGGTGGGCTGACGGTGGATGATGCCTGGCTGATCGCCCAGCACATCGAAGTGTCGGACGCCGATATCGACGACTCGTGGCTGGCGCGCGAGTTCATCGAAGAGATGCTAATCGAAACGCCTGAGCAGATTGCCGCCAACGCCCAAGCGGTAATTAATGCCGAACGTCTGGATGGCAACGCTTCGCCCGAACGCATTTCACTAATCAAACGCATCATGTTCATGACTGTCAAGGATCGAGTGAAGCTGGCTATCAAGGGAGACCGCGAGGCGCGGGGAATTCTGGTCCGCGACGCGAATAAGATCGTCGCAACCGCAGTAATTCACAATCCGCGGCTGACTGATCATGAAGTCGAAGGCATCTCGGCCATGCGGACAATCGCCGAAGAGGTGCTGCGGTTGATCGGGATGAATCGTCAGTGGGTGCGCTCGTATCCAATCATTCACAACCTGGTCCGGAACCCGCGTTGTCCCTTGGCCACCGCCGTTCACATTCTGCCGCACATTCGGACGAAGGACTTGAAAGCTATTGGGCTCAGCCGCAATGTTTCTGAGGCCGTAAGACGACAGGCTTACCGCCTTTCTGAGATGAGAACACCGAACAGCTGATGTAGCCCGGTGACAAGATCGCTCCGCTCGAGTTCTGTCACAGAGCTGTCACGAATTCGTCAAATTCACCTTGACGGGCCGCGACATCTGAGTATAATTTCGAGCTTGCAAGTAGATAGCTGTTTGAAGGGTTGCTCAAGGCAGTCGACTTCAGAGACGGGACTCAGGAGCTGTGCGGCAAGCACTTCATATTTTCGCCGCTGACTTTATACCGCCGTCAATAGAAAGTACCACCCTTGAAGTACGGAATCGGCCATAAGTGACGATTCTCAAGTCTTTGCCAACCCCCTGTATTACCCGAACCTACCCTGATGTTTGCGCCCCGCCCTTCGCAAGAATGACGGGGCGCTTCTCTTTTTATTTCCAATTGCCGATTTGATTCATGCGCCTGGTGGTTGGGTCTGCGACTCGGTGGAAAGTCAGTGCCGGTTAGCGACCGGGTGTTTCTGCAGCCAACTGAACGATTGTCTGAGTAGAGGCCCGGTCGCTACCGCACCCCGGTCCAGACCTCATCGCCTGGGATCCCAAAGCCGCAATCAGCTACATCGCTAATCCGCCATCGACCTGCACGACCTGACCGGTAATGTACCGGGCATCATCGGACAACAGGAAAGCGGCGATGCGCGCGACTTCGTCAACCTCGCCAAAGCGGCCGAGGGGAATCTGGGCCAAAATCTTCTCCCGATACTCCTCGTTAAGAGTCGACGACATATCAGTCGCCACCATGCCGAGCGCGAGGGCATTGACGGTGACTTTGCGGCTGGCAACTTCGCGGGCCAGTGACTTCGTCAATCCAATCATGCCGGCTTTCGAAGCCGAATAATTCGACTGTCCGGCCATCCCGATCACGCCGCTGATAGAAGTTATGTTGAGAACCGAACCGCCACCATCCTGTCTCAGCATCACTCGCAGGGCCGCCTTGGCAAAGTTCCAGGCCCCCTTCAGATTCGTATCGATGACCGCGTCCCAGTCCTCTTCCTTCATTCTCAGAATCAAAGTGTCGCGGACGATGCCGGCATTGTTCACCAGGAAATCAATGCGGCCGAAAGCGTCCTTTGTTTGCTTGACCATTTCCGCGGCGGCTTCGGTATTAGCCACGTCGACCGGTGACGCGAGGACCCGCACACCCAGCGCCTCAATTTCTGCTTTCAGCGTCTCGGCAGCTTCGGCACTCTTCGCATAGTTGAACGCGACATCCGCGCCGCGCCGCGCCAGTTCCAGAGCGATGGCACGTCCAATGCCGCGAGTGGCGCCGGTCACAATTGCGCTGCGCCCAGTAAATTGTTTTTGATCAGACATAATTTTCCAACCAGAAGTGTCAGAAGCCCGACCATATGGGAGGTCCCCGTTTGTGTTCTCTGGCGACCCGACCCTCCCTTACAGTCGGGCCCCGGACACAGAGGCGGGCTAGAATTTGAGCGCTCTCAAAAACTCTCTAAACGCCGGCGCCAGATCATCATGCTTCAGGCCGAAGTCGACCGTAGCCATCAAAAAGCCCAGCTTGTCCCCGGCATCGTAACGAGTGCCTTCAAAACGCACCGCGTAAAACTCACGCTTTTTCAAAAGGCCTCGCATCGCGTCGGTGATCTGAATCTCGCCGACAGCTCCGGCTTTCGTTCCTTCAATTTCCGCAAAGATATCCGGCGTCAAAATATAACGGCCGATAATCGCCAGGTTCGAAGGCGCTTCGGCCAGGATGGGCTTCTCGACCATGTCCTTGATGCGATAGACGCCGTCTGCAATCTCTTCCCCATCGATTACGCCAAACCGCGAAATTGCTTCGCCGTCGACTTCCATTGTCGCCACTACCGGCGCGTCATACTTCTCATAAACATCCATCAGTTGACGAAGGACAGGAGTTTTGGAATCGATAACGTCGTCGCTCAGGACCACGGCAAACGGCTCATCGCCAACCATGTCGCGTGCTTGCAAAATCGCGTGACCGAGGCCGAGCGCCTCGCGCTGGCGCACATAACTGATGCGCACCATGTCGGAAATCGTGCGCACCAAACGATGGTCGTCGTGCCTACCGCGTTCGCGGAGCAGCGCCTCGAGTTCAAAGGAAATGTCGAAATGATCTTCGATGGCGCTCTTACCCCGGCCCGTGACGATGATGACCGATTCGATCCCCGAAGCGACCGCCTCTTCAACGCCATATTGAATCAAAGGCTTGTCGACCAAAGGCAGCATCTCTTTGGGGGATGCTTTGGTCGCCGGTAAGAACCGCGTGCCCAGTCCGGCTGCGGGAAAGACTGCTTTGCGTACTTGCTTTGGCATAAAAGTAAGTGACTCTCATACCATAGTGCCACGGATAGAGACAAACGGGCTGACTGCTGAATGGTGGGTTCGAGGAACCGTCGAAATCAGGGCACCCGATAAAAAGTCGGATCGCGAACATCTTGTCCGCCAGCGGGCAAAGTCCGATCAGCCTCTCCCGGAGACCTGGTCATTGGAGAGTTCCCTAGGCGCTCAGGCGGACAGTATGTCCGCGACCTGTTTTCTACTCCAGAACCCTGATGCGCACCTCGGCGCCATTAGTACGAATCTCAGGAACGTACATCGCATGACCCAGCACCGGCAGCGCATGGAAGGCCCCCGGACTTTCGGCGCGCATTTCATAACTAATCTGCCAGACGCCTTCCGGCAGGTGATCGATGAACAGAGCCACTTTGCGATCGCGCAGTTCCTGGTAAACCCATTGCTCGCGGCCGGTAAAGTTTGCGCCTGAGACGAAGTTCATCAACGTCGAGTTCTTGCTCTTCAAGGCGCCGGACTTCAGTTCTTTAGCGTAGACATTTTCGCCGCTGCGCAGTTCCACGGCTTCGAGTCCGGACGGTTTTAGATCTTCGAAGAGCAGGTAGTCGTAGTTATTCTTGGCCTCGATAGTCAAAACAGTTTCGACCCGCTCGCCACTCTTCACCGTCTCGCCATCGTTCAGCGGCACGCGTTCGGAAACATAACCCTTCAGCAGCGTCTGATGATTGACGAGCTTGAAGTACTGCCGCCGCACGAAGATCTCGTTGCCTGCGGGCGTGATCGGTTCTTCCAGGCTGAAGAATTTCGCCTGGGCTGAGAAATAGATTGGACCAGTACCGCTCTGACGGCGGATCGCGACCTCATTGCTGCCGTCACGAATGACTTCGCGCGGAATCTCAAACTGGGTCGGCGCACTCAGCGCATCGTCCGCGCTGACCTGTTTGGTGGCGATTGATTTTCCATTCACCACCAACTCGTAACCCATCTGAGACTGAATTTCTCTGGTGGTGCGCAGGTACTCATCCAAAGTCATCACCACGATGGCTGTATCGCGAGTGTTGCTCCACTGCGCCCCGCGGCGGTTCTTGATCAGCCAGTTCGTGACCGGTTCAATCAGCTTATTACCCGGATCGATCTCCAGCATCGCGCGCAGAGCAAATGAAGTAGCCTCGATGCCACCATCGGACCAGCGCCAGTAGACCCCATCTTCGCCCCAATGTGCCGTGCCGATCACCGACGGATCGGACGATTGCCCGCCCGTCTGAACGATGGAAACGTCAGGCGTGTTATCGACCTTCACTCCGTTTTCCAGGTTCTGTATCAGCGTCTTCGCTTGATCGTTGTAACCAAAACCGTGCGCCGACAGCGCCAGCAAGGCACGCGTGTACGCGTTCAGTTTGTCCCGATTGGTCCAAAGATTATTGAAAGCCTTTGCCTGAAACTTGCCGACTTCCCCCGACTTCTGCTGGGTGTGGTACGAAGCGAGTGCGTACAGCATCCAGGCCTGTACGTCATAACTGGTCTCTTCTTCGACCAGTTCCTTGTCCAGATAACCGGCTGCATTCGCCATCGCTTCAGACTTCACATTAATGCCGGCCTGTTGCGCCAGGGTCATGCCCCAGACGACATAAGCCGTCATAAAGTGATCGCTGCTGCCTTCCTTCCACCAGCCCCAACCACCGTCAGTGTGCTGGAAGTTGTAGAGCCGATCCAAACTCTGTTTGGTGATCGCATCGAGCTCACTCAGGTCGTGCTTGCCCTTTGGATGAGTGGCCGCGGCGGTCGACTGTTCAATCCCGCCGAAAATTTTGTTCATCGCGGTTTCCGGTTTGAGCCCGAGATCACGCAGAGTCTTTGCCGTAATCGCTGCCGGTAGAAAACGGCTCATCGTCTGTTCGGTACATCCGTACGGATAGTCGATGAGATAGGGCAAAGCATCAAGCATCGTCGTGGCCATGCTGGGCGCAACCTGCACGGTCAGAGTCGTCGAATCCGCCTTCCGTTCACGGGGAATATCGAGTTTGACGGTCACGCTGTCGCCGCGCATCTTGCCTGAGCGTGACAGGAATTTCTCGATGCCATGTTCATAGACCGTGTAGGTCTTTTCCATCGCGTCGGCGTATTTCTCACCGCGCGCTTCGACTTTCAATTTCGCATCGCCGGCTTTGGTGACAGACACCAGCCAATCGACCCGGGCTTCGCTGTTGGCTTTGACCTCGATCGGTCCTGGTTCGCCCTTGACCGGCTTGCCATCAACGACCAGGCCAGTGACGGTAAGTCCGTCGGCGGCCAGAGCAGAGGCGACCCGCATCGGCTGATCTGTATTGTTATTGATTACGCCGGAGACTGTGACCTGATCTCCGACCACAAAGAAGCGCGGCGCTTCCAGTCGTACGATCAGCGGCTGCTTGGTCCGTGTCGACGTGCCGCCGATGCCGAATTGATTCGCGGCGGTCACTACTCGAGCCGTCGCCGACCAGGTCGTCAACGAGTCCGGGTATTTCACCTTGACCGTAGCGTTGCCGTTTTCGTCTGTGCGAATGTCCGGCTGCCAGAAAATGGTCGAGCGAAAATCGCTGCGGACCTGGACTGCGGGCTCCTGACTGGGCGCCGCTTTATCTGCGGCTACTGGCGACGCAGCCGGCGTCGTCGCATCCCTCATCCTGCCATTAATGGTTAGCTGCGACTGCGCGAGACCATCAATAGCAACGTTTGAGCTTTCGCGAAGACCACCGGACGCCGTCTTACCTGCGCGCCTGCCACCACCACCAGCGCCTTCGCCAGTGCCAACTCCGATGCGCGTGACCTCGTCATCCTCAGCACCGATGTCTTTGCGATCGATCAGAGTGCCGGCCTTCCCCTGGATCAGCGTCGCATAAGATTTTTGGTCGAACGTGCTATGTGTTTGAACTGTATGCGCACGCTTCTGGCCGTAATAAAACTGCCGCGGGTCACCGGCGTAATCCTGCTGAATGTATTTGACCGATTCATCAATCAGGCCCAGCGCGATCTCAGCCGCGACCGGTCGGCCGTTGGCGTCTTTGGCCGTGATCGAAAGCGATCCTTCGTCGCGCGGTTGGTATTGTTCGCGATCGGCTTTTACTTCCACGGAAAGAAATTGCTGCACCGGGGGAACAATCACTTGCTTGGTGTCGACGAACAGTTGTGCTTCGCTGACCATGGCCGCGCTGAGAAAGATATTCGGAACATGCTTCTCTTCAATCGGCAGTTCGATCAGTTTCGCTGTGCCGGTTACGTGCACGATTTGATAACTGAAAAGATCTTCGCCTTCGACGCTGAACAGCACATAACGATCGTTAGTCGGCACAGAGATCATTACCGGCGCCGTCTGGCCGGCGCGGAAAGTGTCTTTGTCGACGACGATCTCGACACCGCCGGGGCGATAGCCCAGTTCTGTCGACGCGTTGGTCGCGACAAAAACCGTTGTTTCAGCGGTGACTAAGGGCAGAAAGCGTCCCCGTTTGCCTGTCCCCTGACTACTTTCCCAGGCGATGCGATAGTAGCCATCGCGCTCAGGAACAAAGTTGAGCTGGACCGAACCGTTGGCATCAGTCTTCACAGTTTGCGTGAGCACATCCTCGTGTTGATAGCCACTGGACTTGAGCTGCCAGGGCTTCTGACCTTTGGCCACGGCCGGCGGAAAAGATTTCTCGCGCAGCACCCGCAGCTCTTCGCCTTTCACTTCGCGCCCGGTTGGATCGAGCCAGACTTCATACCAAAAGTCGCGCGTAATTTTCACTTTGCCTTCGGTAACTACGGGCTGCTCGTTCGCGTCCAGGGCTTTGATGTCGACAGTCACCTTGTCTTTTGGTCGATAGATATTTCGCTCCGGACGCGGATAAACATAGTAGCGCTGCCGCGTGACGCGGACCGTGTCGCTGGCAATGATTTCGCGTCGGGAAGAATCGGTGACGCGGGCCTCGATGCGATACTGAAAGTCCTGGTTGTAATTCTCGCGGGGGGTGTCGAAAGTGATCGTGGCTTTGCCGGTGGCGTCGGTCTTAATCGTTTCACGCTTGATGATTTGCCCCGGGCCGCCATAGTAGTAAGGGCGCAGTTGTTGCTCGATATCGTCGTAGTACCAGGAGTAATCATGACGCGGGTACCAGTAGTGATAGAAAGGATTCTGATAGACCACTACTTCAACTGCAGCGTTGCTCACGGGTCCGCCAAAGTAGTAGTCGGCCTGGATATTCACTTCAACTTTCTCGCCCAACCGAAACGATTTCTTACGACCATTTTCTTCCGGAGTCTTCACCGCGACTTTGAATTCCGGCAGCTTGTATTCTTCCAGCCGAAATAGCTTCGCATCGCCAATGCTGTTGGCCCGGCCTTGATCCCAAAACTGTATCTGGTACTCACCGAGCGGCAATTGATCGGTCAACTCCAAAGAACTCCAGGCGGTGCCGAAAGCATTCAGGGTCGCCTTACCTTCTCCGACCTTCGCGCCCTGGGGATTATTGATTTGGTATTCAACCACCTGATTGGCCGGCGTCGAATAGACTCCGCCCGCGAACCGGCGCGCGATGAACTTGAACTGCACTGTTTCTTTTGGCCGGTAAGCCGGCCGATCGGTGAAAGCGTAAATTTTCCAGGCCTGATCCTGCCGCTCATAGCCGTTGGCATATCCGCTCGAGAAGGCCTGCCGATCACCGCTGGCCGCGGACGCAAAAAGACTGTGTGAGTTGTCCGTGCCCTTCATCGCGAACGGCGCCAGGCCATCCTTGTTGGTAGTCTGGATTTGTTTGCGCCAGCGCCATTTCTCACCCACGTAGTAACTTTCCCAAAGCGCGACTGCCGCATTCGCAATCGGCGCGCCCGTGACGGCATTACAAAAGTAGACGAGCGCCTGTTTCGCCGAAGACTTGAGGACAATCGACGTGTCGGTAACCAGGACCAGGTCACGAGCTGCGAGCGACCCACTCCGCGCCTCCAGCAGATACGCGCCGACGGGCAGTTTGCCTTCGATACGCAGCTCTTCGCTGACTGGTTTGTGATCCTCGCGGCTCTTTAGATCCTTCGCCCAGGTTTTCACGGGCGGGCGACCGGCAACCTGGATCTTTTGAATCCAGTTGTTATCGCCATCTCCTTCGCCCTCGTCTTCGCTGGCAATCCTGGTGAACCGCACATCTTGAGTAAGATCGACTTTGTAGAGGGCGAAATTAACCCGGTTGAGATTGCGCGCGTTGAAGGCGTACTGCAGTTCTGAATCGGGCAGAAAGATATTTGAAATGCCGATGCTCAGGCTGGCTTCGGTGATGTTTTTGATTTGCTGAACGGCCTGGTCGTAATAGCGCGACTCGCCTTTGACGAATTCGCGGGTGAAGCGGCGATAAAGATCGAGCGCTTTCACATAATCGGGTTCCTGTTGCCATTGACCCGCGGCCGTCTGGGTGACGACGCCATTATTCGTTATCCATTCGGCGTAATAGTAAAGAGCGTCATCGTACCAATCTGTTTTCTTGCCACCCTTGAGCGCGGCTTCAAATTCATCGGGCACGCGTTCTCGTGTTTCCCAGTCCGAGGCGTTGGCCCGCATCGTCATCGCGATTAGAAAATGCAAATGCGTCCGATCGTTTTCCAGCGTGCTGATCTTGAGCGCGTTCTCGAGAATGTCGAGCGGAATATAGTTGCCATAATAAGTGTAGAAGTAATATTCGTTTGCGTGCGGCGGCTCCGCCGCTTTGAATACGATCTTGAGGTAATGCTCGCGTGCGCGATCGATATCAGCCTGACCCGCCCACCAGTCAAGCGCCCGTTGATAATGAGGCCAGCCCATTCCCCAGTTCATCTGATCTCGCCGGGTCCAAAAGAAATCGGCCAAAGACTCATGGGCTTCAACCCACACCAGATCATGCGGGTCTTCCTTATCACCCACTCGAATCAATTCTTCGAGTTCCTTTTGCGCCTGCTCAAATTTGGTCGGGTCCGACGTCTGGGTTCCAGCCTGGGCACGCCACAAGGTGTCGGCTACACGAAAATCGATCCAACGAACTTCCGCCAGCGGCATGCCTGTCTTGCTCAGCCTGGCATAGATTTCATAAGCGCGAGCATAAGAGCCCGCTGCATATTCCTGCTCGGCTTTAGCTTTCAACTGCGCATAGTCAGGTTGCTGTGCTGCGGCGGTTTGAGTTCGTAGGTGAGTGACCTGAAGCAGCAGGCCCAGCAGGCCTATCGCGGCGATCGTCAACGCAAAGGAGAGAATATTCCGCAGTTTCGAGATGATGATTTTCATGTTCATGGATTCAAGTCTTCGAGCCGACGCTCCGGCAGATTCAGTGTCTTGTCAGCGAATGCGTGCTGCACAGTTTACTCCTTTTACCGACAGCCGGCCTGCCGCGAGACTATCCATCGCGACGGTAGAGGAACGCGCCCGGCGACTGGTACTTGCGTCTAAAAGGAGGGATTCGGTTTGAGTTCCCATGCCCCCGGCGTTAGGAGAGCTTGTCAGCAGCCCGACTGTGATGCAGGGCCAGCAACACAATCTGTGGATCAGCGAGTGGCCGTGGACCAAGCCCCGTCGCTACCGCTCCCGTTACTGTCTTCATGGCGTCTGCCGTCCGTCTCCGCAAATTAAGCACGACGGAATTGTGCGTCGGCTGTTCATCACGGCCAAGACTCAGGTACACTCTCAGGCCATAAACCGCGAAAAGATTGGCTCTCGCGATCACTGAAACACTCAGAAACACAGGGAGTTGGGAATGCTCGATCTGAACTATGTGCGCGAGAATCTAGACGCGGTGCGCGCGGCACTGACTAAGCGTGGCGCGTCCAGCGCCGCTTTAGACGACTTTGCTCAAGCTGACGCTGAACGGCGTCGCCTGATTTCTGAATCCGACCAACTCAACGCCGAACGCAACACGGCCAGCCGCGAGATCGGCGCATTGATGAAGGACGGCAAGCGCGAAGAAGCCGGCTCTCGCCGCAAGGCTGTCAACGAGTTGAAAGAGCGCATGGCCGAGTTGGATAAGCAGCGCGATCAGGCCGAAACGCGCATCCGCGAACTGCTCTCAACCTTGCCTAACATCCCGCACGAAAGCGTTCCGGTGGGAAAAGACGAATCAGCGAACGTCGAGGTCCGGCGCTGGGGAACTAAGCCTGAGTTTGATTTCGAGCCGAAGGATCACGTTGACCTGGGTAACTTGCTCGGCATTCTGGATCTCGAGCGCGCCACCAAAATCACCGGCGCGCGCTTTGCAATCCTCAACGGCGCGGGCGCCCGGCTCAGTCGCGCGCTGATCGATTTCATGCTCGATCTCCACACCCGCGAACATGGCTATCTGGAAACTCTGCCCCCCTTCATCGTCAACCGCGATTCTTTGTTCGGCACGGGTCAACTGCCCAAGTTCGAAGAAGATCTTTTCAAGCTGGAAGACGAGCGCGGCTTCTATCTAATCCCGACCGCCGAAGTCCCGGTGACCAATTACTACCGCGAAGAAATCCTCGACGCGACGCAATTGCCGATGAAATGGGCGGCGTACACACCCTGCTTTCGTTCCGAGGCCGGCAGCTATGGCAAAGACACTCGCGGAGTAATCCGCCAGCACCAGTTTGAAAAAGTCGAACTGGTGAAGTACTCGCTGCCGGAAAACTCCTATGACGAACTCGAAGCACTGACCAAGAACGCGGAAGCGATTTTACAGCGACTGGGGATTCACTATCGCGTGGTGGTTCTTGCAACCGGAGACATTGGTTTTAGCAACGCCAAGACCTACGACATCGAAGTCTGGCTCCCGTCGCAGAATGCTTTCCGTGAGATTTCTTCCTGTTCGAACTACGAAGCGTTTCAGGCCCGCCGCGCCAACATCCGCTTTCGCCGCGCGGGCGGCGCCAAGCCGGAATTCGTGCACACCCTCAACGGTTCCGGCCTGGCCGTGGGCCGCACCTGGATTGCGGTGCTGGAAAATTATCAGCGGGCGGATGGCTCGGTGATTATTCCTGAGGCGTTGCGACCTTACATGGGTGGCTTGGAACGGATATCCGCCGGCTGACTCGGGCAGAGCCCTTTGGCAAATTGATCAAACGGGATCCGCGAATTGATACGGCGAAGCGGTTATCGATCTTCCAGGATTGCCGCTCTTCGCGGCGACCCCGGGTAACAAAACCTCTTCCACAACGGCCTTAACGGGGTTGCGGAACAAGCGACGCAACCCGTTGGGGTATTCTATTTCTATGACTTGATCTCCGGCAGTGTGTGATTTGATCTACACGCCATCACAGGCTGAAGACTGTGACCATTCACTTTAAAAGCGGCGCGGTAAATTTCACCGAGCGTTTATACTTTCCATTAGTTAGATCGCCCGCGTCCTCGTCAGAACCCTTCACCACACCGTTCTCGAGCGAGTAATCACTCAGCGGTTTGGATTTGCTTTCCTGGTACTGGCCGGGATGGAATCTGACCCAGTAACCGTCTTTCCCAATTGCATACTCGAGACCACGGATCTTCTTGTCGAGTAACATTGGCTGCGATTTGATCTCTTCGGCTACTGCGGCGGGCGGAATCGGTTGATCGGTGAGCAGGACAACAATGCTTTCCTCGCCGAACCTCTGCGCCCGGCCGGCATAAGCGTACTTCAAAGTGACCGTCTCACCGTTCGCGGTATAACTGCCGCTGACTTCGCCGGCGCGGACAGCACTCTCGGGCGCGATCGCCAAGTTGGGGTTCTCAACTTTGATTGTCGATGTATTCGGTGGCTTGTCTGCCCCAGACTGCTTTGCCGACGAGCACGCCGTCGCGAACATCATCAAATATAATCCCAGGGTGAATGCCAGGGCCCTTGAAGCCTTTATTTTTCCAAACATTTCATCTTCTCCGTTGAAGCAACAATGGATTTGGATCTTAGTTATTTCTCGTGTGAATTAGTGGCTCAACTTCTTCCGGCACCGCAGATGATCCGCGAACCCGGTCGGTTATCGCTTTCGCAAACACCAGGTCGTCATCGAGCGCAGGTTCTGCACCACAGTGGTTTTGATTGGCTCAAGAAACTCACCGTCCAATCCCGCCGTCACCCTGAGCAACATCTCATCGTTTACCAGAAATCGTTCGCTGCCGTCGGGAAGGTGATATCGCCGCCCGTCGATCAACGTGATCTTGTCTTCAATTCCGATGCTCGAAGCCAGACGGGCAAAGAAAATCCCGTCGGGCTTCAGCACGCGCCACATTTCAGTCAACACTCGATGCCACTGTTCTTCGTCGCGCGCGAAATGCAGGACAGCGCTGCTTAAGACCACATCAAAGCTGGCATCATCGAATGACATCCGCTCGACGGGTTCGACCCGAAAATTATCGACCGGCAAATGCGGCGAAAGGTTCGTTGCCAGCCATCGGGTTTGAGCCAATGCTGAGCTTGATTCATCTACCCCGAAAACTTCAAAACCGCTCTTGAGAAGGTAGACAAGATTCCGGCCCGAGCCGCAACCCGCATCGAGAATTCTCATCCCCGGCACGATCCGTCCCTTTAGCAGTTGATCGAACAAATAAATGTCGAGGCCGCCAAACCATTCCTGAAGATTGAGGGGAGCTGACATGATAGTCCAGGTCTCAGCGCAGAGTTACCCGAGTCCACTTCCAGTTTTGAAATAAACGTATACCACAAGGGTCTAGTAAGTTTTCCAGCCCTTGCCGCGATCGCAGGTCTTGGGAGTCCTGGTGCAGACCTCTAGTTTCGTGATTGGATGCACTTCCCAGTTCGTCGCCCGGCTCAGGCCTTTATTGACCCGCTCGCCCTGCAGCACCTGCGCCTGCGGAAAATGTTTCGAGTCGAGCATGAGATATCCCGTCACCCGGAGGTAGGACCCTTCCAGGTCATTGACGTTCCGGTAGAGCCACTTTTCGTTGTGGCCGCGAACGCGGGGCGTAATCTCGGCGGTCACCGAATCCTTTTCACTTTCAGCTATGGCCTCTATGGATTCTGAGTCCGGCAGCTTTGAGACCAGAACCATATGCACGTCGGTATCAGCACGATGGCTCAATCCGCAATTACACGATTCCTTGCCCTCGGCCTTGGCCTTCAGCAGAAAGCCGGTCATCGAAACCGCCGAACCCTCTAGACCTGGTCCCTGAATCGAAGATCGGTCGGCGCCGGTGTTCCAGCTCTCAGGCTGAGGTATCCGGCGGATGTCGTCGAGCGTCACCCGCTTAACCACCGTCGGAATCTCGATGCGGTTCTTGGCCATATTCAAGGCAGCATCTCCCAGTTCGCCACAACCAGTAACGGGACAATCGTCCAGAGAGGCAATCTCGTCAGCACAAGGCGGCGTTAAAAAAGGTGCACCAGCCACCAATGCTGACAGCTTGATGGGTACGTTGGTCCGGTCAGCCGGTTTTTGATCTCCGGTGGCAAACAGGGTTGTCGCTACCAGGATTAGTACTACAAATGCGTATGTGCGTTTCATGGCAAGCCCCCCTGAGGCTAGAGGCGGGAGACTGGAGCCGAAGAGTTCTCTACGTTTTCAAGCACAAGAGTGCGCACAGCATAACGAAGCTCGCCAGAACTTTGCAATGCCTTGCAAGAAACTTGCGGCGAATCGCCAGAACTCTGCTAGCTAGGTTTAGAGAGGGGGGATCTGTGGGATCGTAATTCCTTTGCGCCTTCGATCCGACTCTGCGCCTTGGCGCGAAAACCAATTCGAGTTTCACGCAAAGGCGCAAACAAATACGGAAGGCGCTAAGAAGACGGGAATGGAAATCCTGGCGGGCTTGGGGCTGGAGATCATTTGCCACTCTCCCGCTCTTTGCTAATATCACGCAACGAGGAAAACAAATGCCCGACAACAAAGACTTCGACAACGTCTTCGATAAGCTCAAAAAGATTTTCCAACCCTACGCCAAAAAGATGGATATCGCTCAGGACAGCGACGTCTGTTATCTGCTGAACACGCGACACATCATGAAGAACAAACAGCCGCTCTGCTTTGGCGGTGTGCGGCGCGGCAAAGCCTATATCAGTTTTTATCTGATGTCGGTTTACGCCAGCCCGGATCTGTTGAAAGACATGTCGCCCGAATTGAAGAAGCGGATGCAGGGCAAATCATGCTTTAACTTCAAACAGGTGGATGAGAAGTTGTTCAGGGAGCTCAAGCAGCTTACCAGGGCAGGCGCGGCGAAGTTCAGTGACGGGAAATTTATTGAAACTCTGCGCAAGATGCAGGGAGGTTAATGTTGGTGTTCTGCCTCGTTCGTGCTCAAAACAAATCGAGGGTCATTCAGGATCTATTCAAAGGCAGCTCTACTCGAAACGCACTTCCCTGTCCCGGCGCGCTCTCAACCGACAGAGTTCCGCCATGCCCCTCCACAATCCACCGGGCAATCGAGAGCCCCAAACCCGCCCCGCCCAACGCCCGCGAGCGCGCCTTGTCGACCCGATAGAAACGATCGAAGATGCGCGGCTGGTCCACGGCGGGAATACCTATACCGGTATCCGTCACCACGATTCGCGCATGGCCGTTTTCTGATCCCAGATCGATATTAACTTCGCCACCCGCGGGGGTATATTTCACTGCGTTGTCGAGCAGGTTAAGCAGCATTCGTTTCAGCATCTCATCGTCACCCATGACGGTAAGCGCCGGCGGGTTCCCGTTGAGCCCAAGTCGCAATCCTTTTTGGACCGCCAAAACCGACGCCGCCCTGGCACAGTCCGCCACCAGCTGATCAAGGCGAACTGTTTCTCTCGTAATCGAAGGCGCATCGACAGGTTGCCGAGCCAGCAGAAAGAGATCCTCGACTATCCGCGACAGCCGTTCTGCTTCGTCCTTAATCAACGCCAGCGATTGCTTGTATTCCGTGATGACGCGCTCCTGTTGCAGCGCAACCTCCGTTTCGCCGCGCAGGACCGCGAGCGGAGTCCGCAACTCGTGTGAAGCATCCGCGATAAAACGTCTTTGCTCCTGAAAGGCGCCGTCGACGCGCGTCAGCAGCGCATTGATCGTCAGCGCCAGATGTCCCACCTCGTCTCGCGGGTTGGTCACATCCAGTCTGGCTGCCAGATTCTCAGCGCTTATACGGTGAGTCTGTTGATTCATCAGCGCGATCGGCGAAAGGCTTTTTCGAGCTAGAAAATAGCCGCCGAGGGAAGCGAGGATCAGGATCAAGGGAACGCCTAAGAGAAAATCTCGTCGCAGACGACGCAGCCCTTCCTCAACCACGCTTAGCGGCTCGGCCACTATCGCAAAGCCGAGCTCTTTACCCGGAGACAACGGAACCACCGCAACTCGCAAATCATTCAGCACCACGAAGGTGCCGCGCTGGCGTGCTGCGGTAAGGGTGGCTGCCGGAATCGTAAACTGATGACCAGCGAGATTGCCCGACCAGGCGACCACGTGGCCGGCCGGATCTGACACTTCGACGTAGCGATTCGGAAAAACCATTTCCGCCAAAACCACCTCGTTGGCCTGGGCCACGGAATTCTCTTCTTCCAGCTCCTGCACGTATGCGCTCGCCACAGTTTCGGCGGTCGAGCGCAACAATTCGTCCTGACGCGCATTGAAAATATTCGCCGCGGCGTAATAGACCAGCACCGCGAACGCAATCAGAGATAAGGCCAGCACGGTGGCAGACCAGAGTGTCAATCGAGTGCGAACTGAGTCGAGCATAGGACTATGATCCGAGTATGAGGAAGGACGCCAGGAAGACCCGGCACCTGGACCCCCCAGGCGAACATGCTCGTCACTGCGGCGGGATCAGCGGCCAGGTGCGGAACCTGCCACTCGATTCATCTGAAACGTCAGCACTCTGGCAGTGACGCCTGCGCCTTAACGGTACTTCTCATGTCTCTACTTCCCTTTTGTCGAATTTCAGTCGGGAAAAAAGTTTGCGCTTGCCCAACGCCTCCAGTTGCAAAGCCAGCGTAGGCATCACCAGCAGCGTAATGAACGT
>JBBRMS010000024.1:0-49432 GCA_038230715.1 Pyrinomonadales bacterium | reverse complement strand
CGGCGAGGGCAAAGATGGCGTGCTCCGCGTGATCCAGGATGTCCTGCGGCTCGTCTTCCTCTTCCAAAGCCTCGGCGCTGATCTTGTGGGCGACTTTGACGAGCTGGCGAAGGAGAGATTTTCCGCGCACGACTTTGGCAAACTGCACCACGCTGGTGACGTGCGGCAAACCGTAGGTCAGGTTGGTCAGGAACAGCACCCCGCCGGAAGATTCCAGAGAGCTATCGCGACGCAACTCCTCAGCAATCAGGATGGGATTGATTTCAGAGCCGCGTTCGAACAGAGCGATCATAGCCATGAACACGCGCCGGTGCGAGGGCACGTAAAAGTCCGCGGGCTTCAACAGCTCAATCGCCTGCGCGACCAGCGAATTGTCTAAGATAATCGCGCCGAGAATGGCGCGCTCAGTTTCAGGACTGCTGGGAAGAGGCCGCTCGAGGTTGGAATCGCGAATCGGTTCTGGTGTAGCCATTAGATAAAAAGTGGAACTTCATCGCGATGATGGCGATCGGTTCGAATTTGAATTTGAACTGCGGACTATACTACAGGGAGAAGATAACCACAGAACGTTCAAGCAAGATTCTCGGTTATATTTGATCGCAAAAAAACTTCGACAAACTCCGCTCCGATCGGCTGAGTAAAATGATCCACGAAATACACGAAGCAGAATTAATTTTGTTGCTCATCCGGTTCGTGTGATTTCGTGGATCGTTCTGTCGCGACGAAAAGCCGTTAAACCAAGCTAAGACAAAAACCCGCTTTAGTTGACGACAGATTCTTTCCTTAAATCGGCTCTGTCGCCCGCTGCAGCGGGCCCGAATTTATTTTCTTGCTTTATCCGGGGGCTTACGCCCCGGGCTTTATTCTGTTGCCAGCTTCGCCGGCTCTTATTCGTTGGACTCGGCTGTTGTCTCGGCGGCTGCGGAGGTCTTGGCTTTGGCTGCGACCTCACCGCCACCTTCTTCATCCAGCGCGGTCACATCAATCTCAATTCCGCCTTCGCCAAGCACGCTGACGGGCAATTGCACGGTCACTTCGCGATGCAGACGCACCGGCACTTCGTAGCTGCCGAAGCGCTTGATTGGTTCGCGCAAAACAATCTTGCGGCGATCGATTTCAAAGCCCTGTTCCTTCAACTCGTGGGCGATATCCATCGAAGTCACCGACCCGTAGAGCACACCTGCCTCGCCAACCCGGCGCTCGAACTTCAAGTTCAAACTTCGCAGAGCAGTGGCTTGCAGTTCCGCCGACGAGCGATCCTTAGCTTCGCGCTTGGCCAGTGCCGCGCGTTCGCCATCAATCTGCCGAACGTTGTTTACCGTGGCCTCAACTGCCAACTTTCGGGGTAGTAAATAATTGCGCGCGTAACCCGCCTTCACCCGCACGATCTCGCCGCGGGCGCCCAGATTGTCGATATCTTCGCGTAACAAAACCTGTTTGTGTCCCATCTTGAATGAACTCCCTTTCAATCAGTTCAGAGTTCAACCTCTAGGTTGCGGCCTCGCAAACTAACAGGCTGAAGCTGAACTCTAAACTCAGTCTGCTGCGTAAGGCAGCAGCGCGATATTGCGTGCGCGCTTGATCGCTTCAGCCAGCATGCGCTGGTGCGCGGCGCAGGCCCCGGAAATACGTCGCGGCAGGATTTTGCCGCGCTCAGGAATATAAGACTGCAGCAGCTTCACGTCTTTAAAATCGATCAGATCGACCTTTTCCATGCAGAAGCGGCAAATCTTTCGGCGCTGCATGCGTCGTCCACCGCGACCGGGCATGGCTCTCTCATATTCGCGCTCAAATCCGTAAGAGTTCTCACGGTCTTCATAGTGTGATGACATATTCTTTCCCTTCTCTAAACCTTCACCAAATGAAACGGCGACTGGTCCGCGACCAAAGTCCGGCTAGGCCTCGGCGTCGTCAGCCTCAACCGCAGCAGTGCCTGCGCCACTTGCCTTATTCTTGGCCCCGGTGCGGCGGGCAGCTTTGCGCGCGCGTCGATCCCTGAGCTTGTCAGCCCGGCGGCGATCCTCGTCCACCCGTATGGTCATGTACCTGAGAATCTGATCGTTGACCCGCATGCGGCGTTCCAACTCGGCGATTTCCGCGCCCGAACCTTCGACTTCCAGCAGCACGTAGGTGCCGTCTTTCTTGTGATTGATCTCATAGGCGAGCTGCCGCTTGCCCATGACTTCGGTCTTGGTAATAGTGCCGCCCTGGCCGGTGATGATTTTCTGCACCGCTTCGCTGAGCCGCATCACTTCATCGTCGCCCACGGTCGGGTCGATGATGAAAACCACTTCGTAAATTCTTTTTTCTGCCAACTTCAACCTCCTAGTTATACAGCGACATCGACTTCGCGATGCCGTCCCGCAAAGCTGAGCGCACCGCATCGGCGCCGCGCTCCAGAATCTCTTTTAAGGCGCGTCTCTCGGCTGACGCGAATTCGTCGAGAACAAACTTCCTGGTATCGCTTACCGGATGCTCCGGCTGAATTCCGATTCGCAGCCGCATGAATTCGTTTGTCCCCAGCGATGCAATAATCGATTTCAGACCGTTGTGCCCCCCCGCGCTGCCACGAGCGCGCAAGCGAATGGTTCCAAACGGCAGGGCCAAATCATCACTAATCACAATCAGTGATTTGTCGACCTCAGCCCCCTCGTCCTTTGCGATCAGACAACCAATCGCCTCGCCGCTTAAATTCATGAAGGTCTGCGGCTTGACGAGCTTCACTCGCCGGCCCTCAAGAACTCCATTTCCTGCCAGCGACCGACATTCACGTCGCTTTACGGTCACCCCGGAATCAGCGGCTAATTTATCGACGAGCAGAAAGCCGACGTTGTGCCGGGTCCACTCGTATTCGCTGCCGGGATTGCCGAGTCCCACGATTAGATACATTGCCGATTGCCAGGTGCCGATTGCCAATTGAAGGGGCCAACCACCATCCTGAACCAATTGGCAATCGGCAATCGCAAATCGGCAACAGCCCTACTTCTTCTCTTCGCCGCCGCCTTCTTCGTCTTCCTTCTTGCCCTTGCCAATGACTTCCGGCTCAGCTGTCGCTTCACCCTCAACTGGGACCGCTACTTCCTCTTCCTTGACCACGCCGACCGTGGCAATTA
Source organism: Pyrinomonadales bacterium (assembly GCA_038230715.1). Classification (GTDB taxonomy): domain Bacteria; phylum Acidobacteriota; class Blastocatellia; order Pyrinomonadales; family Pyrinomonadaceae; genus UBA11740. The sequence continues at coordinate 46,319 of JBBRMS010000024.1, read as the reverse complement.
CGGTGTCCGGGGCCGCGAGAATCTCGATGCCCTCGGCGGTGGGTATGTCAGAGACGTGCAGGACCTGATGAACTTCCAGGTTCGTAACGTCGACGTCGATGTGCTCGGGAATGTTGCGCGGTTCACAACGGATTTCCACTTCACGCACGATCTGCTCCAGCATGCCTGACTGTTCGAGGACGCCAATTGGATCGCCAATCAAACGCAGCGACACCGTCGCTTCGATCTTTTCACCCTTCACCAACCGTCTGAAATCGGCGTGAATCAGGCGCATTTTCACCGGATGAATTTGCCGATCGGTAAACATCACCTCACTGGCTTCGACGCCCTCGATATCGAGGGTGAAGATTGTGTTCCTGCCCGTGTCCGATCGCAGGATGGCCGCCAGGTCGCGCAACTCCGCCAGAGCCGCGACCGGTTCGCCCGCGCCCCCGTACATCGTCACCGGCACCTGTCCGTTACGGCGCGCCCGACGCGAATCATTCTTGCCCCGGCCTTCGCGCGGCACGGCGCGCACCACAATGTCTTTTCTCTCCGCCATAAATCACTCTCCCTGGTAAATAGAAAACTCGCGCACTCGTTTAAGGTCGGGCTAACGCCCGAGCAGCGGGCATCAGCCCGCTTCTAAACCCGACAAATTGTTGTTGCTGAAAGCTGAGGGCGACGGCTACTTAGCTTTCAGTGTTTGCCCTTCGTTTTGACTGCGCCATCCGAGGCCAGTTCCTTACACAAAGAGCGAAGAGACGCTGGTCTCTTCATGGATCGACTTGATCGCGTTCGCCAAAAGAGGCGCAATACTTAAAACTCTGATCTTCTTTAATTCCGCTGCTTTTGCGTTCAGCGGAATGGTGTTCGTCACAACGATCTGCTCAATTCCCGAGGTCCCCAGATGCTGTGCGGCACGACCTGACAGTACCGGATGCGTGAAGCATGCGTCAACACGGGCCGCGCCCGCCTGCTGCAAAGCCAATGAAACCTTGGTCAAAGATCCACCGGTATCGCACATATCATCAACAATCAGGCAGTTCCGTCCCTGGACATCCCCGACCACGTTCATGACTTCGGCCACGTTGGGCTTATCGCGACGCTTGTCGCACAGGGCGAGTTCCGCGTCCAGCCGTTTGGCATAAGCACGAGCTCGTTCCGCCCCACCTGTGTCCGGCGCCACCACAGTCAGATTGGGTAGCGGTCGTTCCTGGTAATAACGAATAAAGACCGGCGCCGCGTACAAGTGATCCACCGGAATATCAAAGAACCCCTGAATCTGTGCGGCGTGCAGATCGATCGTCAGAATTCGGTCGGCGCCTGCAGTCGTCAAAAGGTTCGCCACCATTTTGGCCGCAATTGGTACTCGCGGACGATCTTTCTTATCCGAACGGCCGTAACCGTAATATGGCACCACTGCGGTCAGGCGTCCTGCTGATGAGCGACGAAACGCATCGAGCATCACCAGCAGCTCCATCAAATACGCGTCAGTCGGCGGGCAAGTCGGTTGAATAATGAAAACATCTGCGCCGCGAACATTTTCTTCGATCTGAAAATTGAACTCGCCGTCGGAAAAGCGGGCGGCTGTTGCCTTGCCCAGATCGCAACTCAGTTCATGACAAATCTCTTCGGCCATGGCGCGATGGGCTGTGCCCGAAAAGATTTTGATGCCGCCGGTCGTTCCCATTAAATGTACGACAAGCTGAGCCTGTCGTTATCCTGCAAATCGAGCCTGAAACTCTTGACTTGTCGAACTCAGTAAGACGACCAACACGTTCACGACAAACCGAATTGCCGTACACTGAAAATTGGCTGGGGCGGAAGGATTCGAACCTACGAATGCCGGATCCAAAGACCGGTGCCTTACCACTTGGCGACGCCCCAACATTATCGGCTCTCAACATCAGCCGGAAACATCTGCGGAGATTTCGCGCCTTTGCCCATCGCGCTTCGATAGGAGTCGCGGCCCACCGTTCTACAAGGAAAGACCCGCCAACCAGCCTCGAGTTCAATCATCTGAATGGCGCGTGCCTGCGCATCCCCATTATCAAAAAACCCAACCAGAGCCGAGCCGCTGCCCGCCAGCAGAACAGCCGCCGCGCCAGCCTTCAGAAGAGCAATTTTCGCCCTCTCGATTTCTGGTTCAAGTTGAAATGCAACCCGTTCGAAATCGTTCTGAAGAGCTCGATAATCAAAACTGTTGAAATTCTCGCCCTGCCCCGAACTAGAAAGAATAGTTTTGGCTTCCACGCTTGTCAAGGAACGAGCTTCCAACGATCCGTAGGCGTCTGAAGTCGATATACCCGGGTTAGGTTTGATCACAATCAGATAGGCATCGGCGGCGTCCTCGAGTGGTCTTAGATCGGTTCCGGCGCCGGTAGCTCGCGCCGTACCTCCGTAAAGAAAGAAAGGTACGTCTGCCCCCAGCTGACCCGCGATCTCCACCAGTTCGCGCATTGCTGCATCGATATTCCAAAGGCGCGCCAGAGCAAATAGAGTGACTGCCGCGTCTGACGATCCGCCACCCAACCCCCCCTGCACGGGAATTCGCTTCTCCAAATATATGCAGGCGCCCTGCCCCTGGGAATAACGAACCTGCAGAGCGTGCGCGGCGCGATAGACCAGATTGTCAGCACCCTGAGGCAAGCTTCGATCGTTGCATGAGAAGACAATCTGGGAATTATCAGTGACCGTCAGTCGAATCGTGTCGTGCAGGTTGATCGTTTGCAGGATAGTATCGATTTCGTGATAGCCGTCAGGCCGCTTTCCCAGGACCCGCAGGCCCAGGTTGATCTTGGCAAAGGCCGGTAAGGTTAGCGTCAGCTGAGACATGCTCAACAAGAATCTTAACGCAAAGGGACTTCCTGGCTCCTTTTCGAAACCCTTTGCGACCTCTGCGTTTAATCGTTTCTAACCGACCCGCGCGCGTTCAACCAGGGCGTTCGCCTCCCGATTAGCTTCAGCTAGTACGCTCGCTTCATCCAGCGTCAACAGCTCACCGTCGCGCATCAACAGTTGCCCGTCAATTATCGTGGTGCGAACATCCGAGGGGACAGCTGAATACACGAGGGACGAAACCACGTCGCGTTGCGGGCTGGAGTGGAGTTGATCGAGCCTGACAACGATCACATCGGCTCGCTTGCCGGTTTCGAGGCTGCCAATTTCCTTCTCCAATCCCAACGCGCGAGCGCCGTCGATGGTCGCCAAACGCAGTACCCACGCCGCTGGCAGAACCTCCGGACCATGCGCGAGCTTCTGTAGTAACGCTGCCGTCCGCATCTCAGTGAACATATCCAGCCGGTTGTTGCAGGCCGCGCCGTCCGCGCCGAGCGAAACCGGAATCCCACGTGAAAGCATTTCCGCTACTCGCGCCAGGCCCGATCCAAGTTTCAAATTCGACGAAGGACAGTGGGCCACGTTGGTCTTTGTGAGCGCGAGGATTTCCATCTCCTCGGTGTCGAGGTGGACACAGTGCGCCAGCACCACATGCGGGCCCGAGATTCCCAATGAATCAAGATAAGCGACATTGCGGCGGCCTGTTTCGGCTTCGACGATCTCGCATTCTTTCTTGTTCTCGGAAGCATGCGTGTGAATGATCACCTGATGCTGCTTCGCTAATTCGGAAACTTCGCTAAGCAGTTCAAGGGTGCAGCTGATCGCGAAGCGCGGAGCAAAGCAACAACGCACCCGCCCACCGCCGCGTCCGTGCCATTTTTCGATCAGCTCAACGGATTCGCGAATCGATTGCTTAGTGTCTTCATTCAGCTCCGCGGGGACACCCTCACCCTGATCCATCATGCATTTACCGACGGTCGCGCGGAAACCACTCTCCTCAACCACCTGCAGCACCGCATCCGTATGCCGGACGGTTTCCATGGTTAGCGCACAGGTCGTCCCGCCCTTAATCATTTCGGCCACACCCAGACGCGCTGAAGCCCGAATCGAGCTTTCAGTGTGCGCCGCTTCCATCGGCCAGACGCGCTTCTTCAACCAATCGATCAAGGACAAATCATCGGCTGAACCCCGGAACAAAGTCTGACAAAGATGGATATGTGTCTGTACAAAACCCGGCAGCACCGCACAATCCGCCGCATCAATAGTTTCGCTCGCACCAACCTCGATACGATTGGCGATCTCGGCAATCCGACCATCGCGAATCAATAAATCACCGTGAACGATGGAACTCCGCTCGTCCATCGTTACGATCGTGCCGCCTTTGATCAGAATTGATTCACTCATAAATCGGAATTCAGGCCGCGCGAATTATGGCATATCCAGCGGCGGGAAAGGATATGATCGAACCGATCCCGCGAAAATAAGGTTGCGGCTTCGCCGCCACACAGGGCGGTAAGGTTATGCCTTACCGTGCCGGCCAGCCTCCTTACATGCATCGAGGCTATGCCTCGACGATGGTAGGCATAACCTCGAACATTTAATGAACGGGTCGGTAAGTCAGAGCTCGACTGCTATGTGCTACGGCACAGCCGCCCGGACCAATGCTGCGCGATAACTCAGGATGCCGGGGCCACTAACTATTTCTTATCCGCTCCCGTAGCTGCCGCAGCCTTCTTCTGTTCCGCCGGCGCTGCCGCGACGGGAACTTCCCCGTGCACCGGCATACCCAGCGCGCGTCGCACATCATTCTCAATGCGCTTCAGCACTTCAGGATTGTCTTTCAAAGTCTGCTTTGAGTTTTCGCGGCCCTGGCCCAGGCGCTCGCCTTTGTAAGAGAACCACGCGCCACTCTTATCAACCACGCGATTGTTTGCGGCCAGGTCGAGCAGATCGCCTTCGCGCGAGATTCCTTCGCCATACATGATGTCGAACTCAGCCTCGCGGAACGGCGGCGCTACTTTGTTCTTGGCGACTTTGACTTTAGTGCGGTTGCCCACAATCCGATCACCATCCTTGATGGCGCCAATGCGCCGGATGTCGAGCCGCAGTGACGAATAAAACTTCAGCGCCCGGCCGCCGGTGGTGGTTTCCGGACTGCCGAACATCACCCCGATTTTTTCGCGAATCTGATTGATAAAGATAAAGCAGGTATTCGACTGGGCCACAATCGCGGTCAGCTTGCGCAGAGCCTGGGACATCAGGCGTGCCTGCAAACCCGGGAGTGAGTCGCCCATCTCACCGTCCAATTCAGCGCGCGGAACGAGTGCGGCCACCGAATCAACCACAATCACGTCGACGCCGTTGGAGCGCACCAGAGCCTCGGCGATTTCCAGGGCCTGCTCGCCTGAATCCGGCTGAGAAATCAGCAGCTCATCGATGTTCACACCCAGCTTGCCGGCATAATCCGCGTCCATGGCATGTTCTGCGTCAATGTAAGCTGCGACGCCGCCGGCTTTCTGAGCTTCGGCCACGACGTGCAACGCTAGCGTGGTCTTGCCGGAGCTTTCCGGCCCATAAATTTCGCAAATCCGGCCGCGTGGCACGCCGCCGACACCGACCGCCGCGTCCAGCGACAGAGAGGTCGTGGAGATCGCCGGAATATCGGAGATCTCGCGCTCGCCTAAGCGCATGATCGATCCTTTGCCAAATCTCTTTTCAATATTGAGCAGCGCGGCTTCGATCGCGCGACTGCGGTCTGCAATTCGGTCTTCAGGCATAACGGGCATCTCTTTCTTCTGCTCCTCTTTTGCTTAGTCGTGTCTCGGGGCATCCCACTTTATCGAGGGTGAGCATAACACAACTCAAGCGAGAATGGAACAGAGTTTCACACATGAAACAGTAGTTTATTATCGGGGAGGGTCTTTTATCTCTACCTGGCCTTCTGCGCTTCATCAGCCCTCTCTGCGATAGCGGCACGGTAGCTCAGACTAGTAAATCACGCGTAAGAATAACCCAAGATGCGGTCTCCGTCGAGAGGTTTGAATTCCGATTCCAAAACTCAATCAGCCATGAAGTTATCGTCGGTTGCAATAATCGAGCAGAGAGTAGCGGAGCTGTCGTCCAAAGCAAATACGATCCTCAAACCCACCCCAAGTGTGAATTCGCGGACTGTTACTTCGGAAGCCTTTTGAGCCTTAATGGCTGCCAATCAATTCCCGCACGAACTCGCCGACTCGCGAAACGGCCGAATTTCCATCCCGAGATCTTTCGATCTCACTGACGATTGCTGATCCCACCACGGCCGCATCGGCATATCGCCAGACGTCAGCCACCTGCTCGGGTTTTGAAATGCCGAACCCCACGGCTATCGGCAAATCCGAAAACCGCCGCATGCGACTAACGAGCCTTTCGGCTTCGACACTCATTTCTGTCTGAGCGCCGGTGATGCCCGCACGCGAGACGGCATAAATAAAGCCGCTGGCCCGCGCAGAGACCAGCCGCAGCCGCTCATCCGTTGAGGTCGGAGCAACCAGAAAGATTAAGTCGAGTTCGTGCGCTCGCAGCACGGACGCAAACTCGCCGGCTTCTTCGGGAACCAGATCCGTGACCAGCATGCCGTCGATGCCGGCCGCTTTAGCTTCCCGCGCAAGGCGCTCAAATGCCGGGAGCGCGGACGTCTTGTCCGCTTCGGTCACAGCAAATTGCATCAACGGATTGAAATAGCTGAAGAGAATTATCGGCACATCGGTGTGTTGACGTGCCTCGGCGACGGTTTGCAGGATCTCGGTGATTCCAAAAGCGTGTTTCAGTGCGCGTTCCGAAGCCCTCTGAATCACCGGTCCGTCGGCCATTGGATCGGTGAAAGGCACGCCCAGCTCAATCAAAGTTGCGCCGGCCTGGGCTAACTCAATAATCAAACGCAGCGTAGTTTTGAGATCGGGATCGCCGGCAGTGATAAAGGGAATGAACCCGCGACGATGGTCGCGTCTCAGGACGGCGAAACTTTCAGCGATACGTGACATTAAGGCTCCGCAGGAGCCAAATGTCTATAGCTCCCAACTTAATCAGCAGTCGAGCTCCGTAGATACAAGGAGCGGCACATTGTGTTTGCCCCCAGGGGGCTGGCCCAATCAAAAGAAGGCAATGGTCTATAAATATTCCGCCCCTAGCGGGGCTGCAAACTTCCCCGCACCGTATCGATATCTTTATCGCCGCGGCCGGACAGATTAATAATTACGATCTGATCGCTCTTCATCTCGCCGGCTATTTTCAGACCATGGGCGACCGCGTGCGCGGACTCCAACGCGGGAATAATGCCTTCCAGGCTGGACAACATCTGGAAGGCGTCCAGAGCTTCGGTATCGAAGACGGAAGTGTATTCCACCCGGCCCTGGTCGTGGAGAAAAGCATGCTCGGGACCGATCGAAGGATAATCGAGCCCAGCAGAAATCGAATGCGTCGCCGCAATTTGTCCGCGCTCGTCCTGCAGTACGTAGCTCATCGTCCCCTGCAAGACGCCCGGACGCCCGCCGCCTTCAGTATTAAATCGGGCCGCGTGTTGGCCCAGGGCGTTCCCGGAGCCGCCGGCTTCAACGCCAATCATGCGCACCGATTCGTCACCGAGAAACGGATAGAACAGTCCAATGGAATTAGAACCGCCACCCACACAGGCTACGAGGCAATCGGGCAGCCGATCCTTCTGCCGCAGGATCTGCGCACGGGCTTCAGTCCCGATTACGCTCTGAAAATCGCGCACCATCAAGGGATAAGGATGCGGCCCGAGGGCGCTTCCCAACAGATAGTAGGTGTCCGCAACATTCGTGACCCAATCACGCAGGGCTTCATTGATCGCATCTTTCAGGGTGCGGGATCCGGAATCAACTGCGCGCACTTCAGCGCCCAGGAGTTGCATGCGAAAGACATTCAATTCCTGCCGCCGCATATCCTCCGAGCCCATGTAGACGACACACTGCAGACCAAACAGTGCGCAGACCGTCGCGGTGGCTACGCCATGCTGGCCAGCGCCGGTTTCGGCAATGATGCGCTGCTTGCCCATTCGGCGCGCTAGCAGAATCTGGCCCAGCGTGTTGTTTATTTTGTGTGCGCCAGTATGCAGCAGATCTTCACGCTTAAGATAGATCCGCGCGCCGCCCGCGTGCTCGGTCAAACGTTGAGCGAAGAACAGCGGAGTCGGTCTTCCGGCGAAATCCTGCAGCAGCACATCAAGCTCAGCTTGAAAACTTTCGTCCGCCCGCGCGGCTGCATAGGCCGCCGTCAATTCTTCCAGCGGCGCCATCAAAGTCTCCGGGACAAAGCGGCCGCCGTAGCGACCCCAGTGACCGAGCGAATCTGGTTGTGTAATAGGTTTCACAATTTGAGTTCTTAACTCCACTCTCCACCTGCCACAGGGAGAGGGGGAAACTCTACGGGTTCTTATTTACCTTATGCGTCGACCGCACGCGCCCCGGAGTCTGCGAGCCACCTCCATCATCGACCACCACGCGGTTTTCACGCCGGTATATTGTCAGTCGATTACCATCGGTGGTTCCCTGTTCGGCATCTTCGACGTGGGCCGGCTTGCCCTTCAGTACTGCCACGTCGTCAGCGTTGGTGTACTGGCACCAGTCCCCCGTGCCGCGCCGGCCCGGCTGCACTAAAACTACATTCCTCTGCGCGATTGTCCGCTCGACTTCGTTTCCTTCTTTTTGTAAGTACACATCGGCCACACCTGATGTCAGTCGATCGGTCCCCTGTTTGATGTCCACGTTCGTTTCGTAATGCAGCAGGCGATCAGGGTCTGAGTACTTCATGTAATCAGAGGCTGCGAAAACCGGGACCATCGTAGTGGCGGCGCCGGTTTTTTGTTTAGCTTGATAAAGCGCACTCTGCACGTGACCGCGCCCTTCCATCTGTTTCTGCTCACGATACAAAATGATCTGGTCGGCGCGGACAAAGTTATCGTCCTGCCACATGCGGGCGTTGCCATTGTAGGTGGCGACTCCGGAATCATGGTTAAGCTCGGCTCGATCACCCAGCAGGTACACGGGACTCTTCACTTTCTGAAATGGCGCCGCGCCGTTGGTTTGTTCCTGACTGTAGTAAGTCGTGTTCACCTTGCCGCGGCACGACGAAATGTGGGTGGCATTGTTCGAATCAATCTCGATGGCTTTGGTGCGCGCGCGCGAATCCCAAACGGTCGGCTCGCCCCCGCGCAACCGCACAGTTTCATCTGCTGAGCTGTAAGACACGGTGTTAGCGATCCCGTTGCGATCATTTTCAACGAACTTGGCCTCCCCGGTAGCGTCAACCTTGTCAACGTCCTGGGTCTCGCGGACAAACAGCGCGGCCATCTTTTGCGCGGTCATGGTCCGGACCCCGCGCTTCTCGCTGGCCTGGAACGGATCAAAGACAGCCTTTGCGCCGCCTGTCGCCGTACAATTGCGCGCGATATTTCCACTCTCAAAAAAATCACAGTCGAAGCGCGGCGCAGTCAGCGTCTTGCGCTCTGTCTTAGCGTTTTTCTGAACCGGCTCAACATACAACTCGGCATTGCCCACCGCTTCGGCCTTATCCAGGTCCTTGCCGGTGGCGCGCCAGCTCATCTTGATCGCGTCGGCGGTCAGACGCTTGCTCGCAGCGCGGGGATCGTTCGCGTGGGACTTGGGCGCGGAAAGCGTGACTACCGAGCGGCCGTCGGCCCGCATCTCTTTCAAAAGGCTCTTGTCTCCCAGGGCCTGGAAGGTCAATTCCAGGCCGTTTGCTCCGCTGAGCTGCATATCGGAATCCGCGTTGAGCGTTTGCGCCCGAATGTCACGCGAGCCATAAGCCCGCTGCAGCCGCTGATCATCATCGAGAAAGAAATCCATATCGACCGAATGCGCTTCGCAAGCGTGCCCCACCTCCATCGAGCGCAGGTAGGAGTTCCCGCGCATTTCGATCTTTTGCAGCTTCTTTTTGTCGGTCAGGATCGCAGTCAGGTTGTCGCCGCTCATGACGTCCTGATCCTGCTCGGCGGTGGCGCCGCCGGAAAAGATCAAGTGCATCGTCGACTGCTCAAACACGGCCTGGGCCGAATGTATGACGACCGGCTTGGCCCGCGAGCCTGTCAGCGGCTTCGCATCTTTGGCTTTCGGATCTTTGAAGGCTTCGGGTGCGATGGTGACGGCTACCTGGCCGCGCAGTTCCATGCGCTTCTTCTCGTTATCGACCATGGCCCCGACCGAACTGCCGGAGATGTTGTCGCGTTCGAAAGTAACCGGCGATGAGGTTTCGCCGATCTTTGTTTCCTCGTGATAGATGAGCGCATCGGTTTTTACTTTCAAACCCTCGTGCGTTTCCAGTTGCACGTTGCCGATGAACTGACCAGAGCTGCCCTTCTTATCGTAAATTGCGCGATCGGCGTTAATTTGATCCGGCTTGTCACCCGTGGCGGGAAAAACCTGGAGGTTGACCTTCTCGAGTTCGTGATGCTCGTCGGCGTAGGCGATGTCGCGGTCAGCCCGGAGCCAGATGTACAGACGATTGTCTTTGGTAATGCGACGCTCGTAGCCGTTGATGATGCCAGTGATTTCCTTCGATAGCGCGGGCGCTTCTGAGCGCAAACGAAACGGGGTGTTGTTGCGCATCTTGTAGTAAGAGATGCCGACAAAAATCCCGCCACCAATCAGTAGCAGCAAGGCCAGGCCGCGCGCGATAGCCGGCACGCGGGCTCGCAGGTCAACCGCACTGATCCGTTTTTTTCGCGTTACTGCCTGCATACTGTTAAGTACTCTGCGCCGTCTTCATATCCCGCACGTTCAATTGCACTCTGATCTCGCCCTGCCAACGATTGGTTTCCAGCTCATATGCGAGATCGATGCGGTCATTGGCCCGGGGCGTTTGCTCCAACTCCTCTAAAGCCCGCCACCAGATCGCTTCGATGGGCCGATTGTTGTCGCCTGCAACCCGCAGCTTTAGATGCTGCTCCTTGATTATCTGAGGCTCGCTGAGCACCCTTAGCCCATACGTCGCAAATAAAGGCCGCGGATTCCCCGCCCCAAACGGCTCAAGGGCACTCAGATCCCGCGCGAGCTGAAAGCCTACGGCAGAGGAACCTACCTCAGCATCTATAGCCAGCACTGGCTCGAGGTCTGCTTCAGTCAAGCACGATGCCGCATGTTCATTCAAGCGACGGCGGAATTCCGGAATGTGTTCGCGGCGAATAGCCAGCCCGGCCGCGTGCGAATGCCCACCGAATTTATCCAGCAAGTCACGGCAAACCGTCAGGCCGTCGAACAAGTGATAGGCTTCGATGCTGCGCGCTGAGCCGTGGCCGACATCTCCGTCGAGCGAGATTACCACGCACGGTCGATGCAAGCGCTCCGCGATTTTAGAGGCCGCCAGGCCGATCACTCCACGATGCCAGCCGTCTCCGGCAATCACCGCAGCGTGCGTCTGTGAAGCCCGTTCGGCGCCGCCTTCGAACTCTTCAATCGCACGATTAAAAATTTCGCGCTGGGCCTCTTTGCGTTCGGTGTTGCGGGTGTCGAGGTGCTCGGCCAGACGCCTGGCTTCACCCTTCTCTTTGGCTTCAAATAATTCGATGACCGCGCGCGCCGCATCCATCCGGCCGGCGGCATTGATTCGCGGTCCGATGCGGAAACCGAGATCGTACGCAGTCATCTGACTGTCGTCACCACAGCCGGCGATCTCGATGAGCGCGCGCAGACCGGGATTCACCGCCCGCGGCAGATCGGCAAGTCCGAGCGTCACGATCGCTCGGTTCTCGCCCACCAGTTTCGCGACGTCGGCCACCGTGCCGATAGCTACCATCTTCAGAAAGCCCGGCACCTGTGCTTCTCGTCCGCGCTCGCGGAACAAAGCGTGTATTAGTTTGAAAGCAACCCCGACGCCCGCGAGATTCTTATCGGGATAGTTGCAGCCGCTTTGATTAGGATTCAGCACAGCCAACGCGGGTGGTGAACCTTCGTCGGCATCAGGGAGGTGATGATCCGTGATGATGATGTCGAGGCCGTTGGCCTGCGCCCAAAGCAGAGGCTCATGCGCGCGGATACCGCAATCGACGCTGACGACCAGCTTGTAGCCATCGGCGACTGCCTTTTCCAAACCGGCCTGCTGAATGCCATAGCCCTCTGTGAATCGATGCGGCACGTGAAAGCCGGCCGTCGCTCCGAGCATCCGCAGAGCGCGCAGCAGCACCGCAGTGCCGGTCGTACCGTCGACGTCATAGTCGCCATAGATCATCACCGGCTCATGATTGTCGATGGCACGGAGCAGCCGCTTTACCGCGTCCTTCATGCCGAGCATCAGGAAAGGATCGTGAAGTTGATCGAGAGTCGGACTAAGGAAAGCCTTCGCTGCGGCCACGGTCTGGTGGCCACGCGCACACAGCAACGAGGCAACGACCGGCGATACGCTGAGAGCGGCGGCCAACTCTGCTGACTGAATGGTATTGGGTTGACGGATGACCCATCTCTTGGGGGGACGCCTGGGTTTCATGTCTGTGGGAGTTTACTTGTTGCCGGACGGAACAGCTATGACATTTTCTAGTGCCTGCAAATCGTTTCACCAAATGAGGTCGGTACTGGGAGCGATTGCGATGGGGTTCTAACGTTGGCCTTCAGCCATGTCGCGGTCAGCTGCAAGGCTTCGTTGGGTGCTTAGTGCGGAGGAAGTATCTAGTTCACCTGCTGGACCAGCAACCTTGACTGTGGCAACCCAACATATCAGATACCAAAAACGCGAGCCCGAGACCCGGTCGCTATCGCTCCCGGTACTGACCTCATTACTAAGTAGCGTTTCTTACAACGGATTAATGCGGCCACCAAACAACATCACCAGGATTGCAATCCCGACTATCAGGCGGTAGCCGATAAAAATCCCGGTCGTGTGAGTGCGAAGGAAACGCAGCAGAAACCAGATCGACGCATAACCCACGATCGCCGAAACAATCGTGCCGACCAGCAGGGTCATCAGACTGTCGTGCGGCAGGAGCTTGAGCGCCTGCTTCAATTCCAACAGCCCACTGGCCGCAATTGCGGGCATCGACAAAAGAAATGAAAAGCGCGCGGCCGTTTCCCTTGTCTCGCCGGCAAACAGACCCGCCATGATGGTCGAGCCCGAACGGCTCGAGCCAGGGATCAGCGCGAGGCATTGAGCAAAACCCATCGTCAGCGCGTCGCGCAATCCTAATTCCTTCATGCGTCGCTGCTGCTTGCCGACCGCTTCGGCAATGGCCAGTAGTACCGCCACGACGATCATCATCACCGCGATCACCCAGAGGTTCTTGGTGAAGCTTCCTTCAATCTGTTTCTTGAAAGCCAGGCCAACTATGGCCACCGGCAGCGATCCAATGATCACAAGCCAGCCGAGCCAGGCTTCGTGCGACAGGGCATTGCCGTTCTCGCGATTGAACTGATCGCGCCGGCCTTTCCTCAGCAGCGTGATGTGATCGTAAACAAAGGCGCGCGTGATATTCCAAATGTCGCCAATGAAGTACACAATCACCGCGACCAGCGTGCCCAGCTGGATTACCGCTATGGACGAAGTCAGCTGTTCCGCCGACAACGATAGATTCATCACCCGGCTGGCCAGAACCAGGTGGGCAGTGGAGCTAATCGGTATGAATTCAGTCAGACCTTGGACTATGCCAAGCAGAATAGCTTGAAGAAGGGTCATTTCTATTTCAGATTAACGATTTTCGATTTTAGAATTTCAGAGTTGAAAGTTGAACTTTCAAATCGTCTTTAAAACTCTGTGCTAAGTGCTTTGTACTTGGACTTCTCTTCCCGGATCAGAAAGCCCCACGGCAGAAGTCAAAATACAAAGTACTAAGTTCAAAGTACAGCTGAGGTTATTCGCGGAAAGAATTCCGGGCCGCAATCCAATCATACAATGGAATGGGCAGAAGCATGCAGGCGCGCACAATGTTGGCCAGCTGCCAGGGAAAGGCGTAACTCTTTTTTCGCTTTTCGATCGCGCGCACCATTTTATTTACCGCATCATCAAGCTCCATCAGGTAAGGCATGCGTTTGCGACCTGCGGTCAAAGGCGTCTTGATAAAACCGGGATGAATAATCGAAACGTCGATTCCGGTGCCAATCAAGTCAATCCGCAGACTTTCAAAGAGCGCCGACACGGCCGCTTTGCTGGCACAGTACGCAGCTGACTTTGGCAGCCCGCGATACGACGCCAGACTGGAAATCGCAACCAGCTGGCCCTGACCCCGATCAATCATGTGAGGCATCACCGCGGTCACGCTGTTCACTACGCCGATCACGTTGACCTTGATCAATTCGGCCACTTCTTTTTCGCAGAGGTCCACCGCGTAGGTGGTGGCTCCTATTCCGGCGTTAGCAATCAGTACGTCGATATACCCAAACTTTCTTCGCAGCGCACACGCAGCTGAACGCACCTCATCGGGATGGGTCACGTCCGCCGGCAGCGCGATTGCCCGGCCACCCGCGGCTTCTATCTCAGCGACGATTTCTTCCAGCGAGTCAGCCCGTCGCGCAAGCAAGCCGACCGCGGCGCCTCGCCGGGCCAACTCGAGACCCAACCCCCGGCCAATCCCCGAGGAAGCGCCGGTAATTAGAACAACTTTTTCAGACCAGTGCATGTCGTTTTAGATAGCTGACCTTAAATAACGGCCGGTACAAACATATTCGAAGATGTTTTGGGAAGCCAGTTCGCAAAGCAAATGATGTCGTCGAATGTGAAGGGGGCTCTTATTGGCCGGCGCGCGGGCGATAGGAGTGACAAAGCCGACTCGTTTTTCCCGGTTACCCGGGGACGGTTTTAAGGATACCAAACCCGGACCAGGAGAGCGACACAATTCTTCCTGGGGTAGCCCGGCACACCCGGCGATATTTTCGTTGATCTAACTAACTGCAACGCATTAGGGAACTTATGGCTAAACCTGACAAGAACGAGCCAGGAAGTCACCCGAAGATTTTGAGTGAATCCTCAAACGACTTACGGATGGCGGACATCCTATCCGCCAGCGGGTGCCGCCGGCTCAGCTTTGCCAGCGAATAAACATGGAGGGGTTTGCGCTACGCGCGGTCGGGCGGGCGGGCGGGCGGGCGGGCGGGCTGTCCGCGATCGATTCCGCTCAGCCACTGACTCAAACACTTTCACACCTTTTGAATCACGGGGACAATTACAGGCCGAGCCCCAGTCGCCTTCTGAATAAAACGCTTCAGTTCAATGCGGAGGTGCTCCTTGAGCAACGAAACGTCCTCCAGCATTTGTCTCGACGCCCCAGCCAGGGCCGCCGTTACTATCTGCTGGCCTTCTTTGACGAGCTGTTTGGAACCTTCATAGCTCGAAACCTGCGCGGGCCGTTTTGAGTGGCCATTGGTGGATTCAAAGCCCCGCACTCCCTGCGCCACAATCTGCGGAGGGCTTTCGAGCTCACCCGTTTGGCCGTCGATGGTGACGACCAGGGTTACCATGCCCTCATAAGCCATCTTCTTGCGTTCGCGCACAGTCTCGAAATCGATCTCTTCGAATCCGGAATCATCGATGAAGGTGCGTTTGATCTCACGCCGGTCAATTACTGCCGCGCGTTCGCCGTCGAGTTCCAGCACATCGCCGTTTTCGATCAGGATGATGTTCGCTTCGGGAAAGCCCATGTGGTTTTTGACGAACTCTTTGTGACGAAACAGCATGCGATACTCGCCGTGAATCGGCACCAGAAATTTTGGCCGCACGGCTTCGGTCATGATGCGAATGTCTTCCTGCGAAGCGTGGCCGCTGACGTGAATCAGACGGCGCTTCTCTTCGATGATGTTCGCGCCCCGCTTGTAGATAAAGCCAATCAGTCTTGAGATGGCGCGTTCATTACCCGGAATGATGCGGGCCGACAGAACTACTGTGTCCGTCTCTTCGATCGTCAGACCTCTGTACATCTGCGTAGCCATTTGATAGAGGGCGGCCCTCGGCTCGGCCTGGGAACCGGTAACGAGGAAGACAACCTGGTCGTCGCGCAGATGCTTGGTTTCGTTAACTCCCACCAGCAAACCGTCATGAATGTCGAGATAGCCAAGCCGATCCGCGATCTCGACGTTCTTCTGCATCGAGCGTCCGAGCACACAAACCCGTCGATTGAATTGCTGGGCCACGTCGAAAACGATCTGAATCCGATGAATCGACGAAGCAAAGCCGGCCACGATGATGCGGCCTTTGGCTTCCGCAAAGATTTCCTCGAAGGCCGGAATCACCGCGCGCTCAGATGGAGTGCGTCCCGGCACAGTCGCGTTGGTCGAGTCGGAAAGCAGCGCCAGAACGCCTTCCTGTCCGTAGCGGCGCAGAGTTCTCAGATCAATTGGCTCGCCGATTACCGGCGTCTCGTCAACCTTGTAATCGCCCGTATGAATGATCGTGCCTACCGGCGTCTTAATGGCGAGTGAGAAACAATCAATCAGCGAGTGCGACGCGCGAATAAATTCAATTGCGAAGTGGCCGATGGTCACCACGTCGCGCGGCTCGACGCGATGCAGCATCACATCGCCGAGAATGCCGTGCTCATCCAGCTTGCTTTCCGCCAGACCCAGGGTGAAGCGCGAAGCATAAACCGGCACATTGAATCTTTTCAGGATGTAAGGCAGCGCACCCAGATGATCTTCGTGCCCGTGCGTGAGAATGACCGCGGTAATCTCGTCGCGATACTGTTCGAGGACTTCGAAATCAGGGATGCAGATGTCGACGCCATAGACGCTTTCTTCGGGAAAGCCCATGCCCGCATCGACGACGATCATTTCGTCGCCAAAGCGCAGCAGCGTGCAATTCATCCCAAACTCGCCGATGCCGCCGAGGGGGATGATTTCTAAAACATTAGACACTTATCGTTGTAACTCGACTCTCTGGACGGGCTGGATGTGAGTATAGCATGGCCCGCGGGCACGTGCGCCTGCCTTCAGCTTCTGGCATCGATGCACGGAGCAACCTTTGAAATGGCGAATGGGCCCCATCGAGACGCTTCCCACAACCCAACCCGAGTGATAATCTTAAAGCTGTGAACATCAAGGTCATCGTTGAACCTGGCAAGGACGGCTACTTTGTAGCCCACGTTCCTTCCCTGAAAAGCTGCTGGTCCCAGGGTAAGACCAAAGAGAAAGCGCTTGAGAATATCCGCGAAGCAATTGACCTTTACCTTGAGCCAGAAGCAAACGAACTCGCCGACGATCAAGAACTTGTTGAGTTGACCGTGCGAAACTCCCAGTACTCTCAGCTAAGCAAGTCCTCGCAGCCCTCAAACGGCAACAGTTTCTGGACTTGATTCGCTATTAAGTTGAAGAAATCCGCGACCGGCACCCCTATGATTAGACTACTTGCATTGATCGCTTTCATGTCCGCAAGTTGTGCCCCAGGCTTGGCCCAGTCCCCCGCATTCTCAGAACCCTGGAAGAACCCAAACATCGCCCTCGCGATTGATCCTTATGAAGGTAACGACATCAATTGGGAGCAACTCGCGACTGACAAGCGCGTCGTGGCCATTATTCATCGGGCCACCACCGGTGATCGCGTCGATCGCAAATACTTCGAACGCCGAGACGAAGCGAAGAAGCGCGGATACAAATGGGGTGCTTATCATTTCGCAAAGCCGGGCGGCCCGATCCGGCAGGCTGACTTCTTCCTCAGCACCGTTAAGCCTGCGGCCGACGAACTCATGGCGCTTGATTTGGAAAGTGTCGACTCGGCCAAGCATATGAGTTTTGATGACGCGCGCATCTTCATTAAGAGAATTAAAGAGAAGACCGGCCGCTACCCAATGGTCTATGCCAACAATGAAGTGACGAAGGCGATTGCCGAGCGATACGGCGAGGACGAAGTCTTTTCCAGGACACCGCTGTGGTATGCGCGGTTCAAGAAGAACGTCACGGATTTTCCGGCACTCACCTGGAAGACTTATACAATTTGGCAATTCTCGAGCGAGCAGAACTGCACTCCAGCGAATCGAGCGGCGTGCCTCTACACCGTTCCGGGAACCGAATACGACATGGACGTGGATGTGTTTTACGGCACGATCGAAGAGCTGAGAAGCAGGTGGCCGTTCGCTAAGTGAGGTTTTGGAGTGCGGTGACTAGCCGGCGCACCCCACATCATCCCAACGCGGTGGGAGACATCTGAACTTGAAAATTGTGGCGGGCGTATCTGGGGCGGATGTCGGCTTCGCCGGGAGCCCGCCGCCGCGCACTCCCTGTGGTCGCCTCTCACCAACTTCTCCGCTAAACTGACACCACTATGCCCGACATGCTGGTAAATCTTTTGAAGTTGCCGTCGCTCGATCGGCTGCCTGACGACAGCATCAACATCCGCCGCGCGCAACCGTTTGAGATCACTCCCGTGCGCGAATTCGTCAAACAGAACTTCTCGCTGGCCTGGGCTGATGAGATTTCAGTGGGCTTTGCCAATAAGCCCGTCTCGGTTGTCATCGCCACCCGCGCGGGCCGCGTCATCGGCTTCGCTGGTTACGAGTGCACCCGCAAAGCATTCTTTGGCCCCACCGGCGTAATTGAAAGTGAACGAGGGACCGGCGTTGGCACTGCGCTTCTGATCGCCAGCCTCTGGGGTTTGCGCGAGCTGGGTTACGTTTATGCCGTTATCGGCAGCGCGGGGCCGACTCATTTTTATCAGAGAGCGGTGGGTGCGATTGTAATTCCGGACAGCGAGCCCGGGATCTACGTGGATATCTTGGAATAATTTAGTCAGTACCGGGAGCGGTAGCGAGCGGGTCAAAGCCCTGGCGATCTAGATCATCGCGTGGGTTAAGACCCGGTCGCTACGCTCCCGATACGGACCTCATCGCCATACGATTAACTTCGATGTCGAAGTCGCACCCTATCTTGAGCACGGGCGCACGATTCAATGAATGAAGTGCAGAACATTCCCGCAGCAGTGAAGGGGAAACCAACAGCCTCACGCCCGCCCGGCCCCAAGGGCGCGCCCCTGATGGGTGTGATGCGCGACTTCAATGCCGACCAGCTGGGCTTTATCGATCGGATGCGGGACGAATACGGCGACATCGTCTGGATGCGCTTCCTCTATGTGCCCGCGCTTTTTCTCTATCATCCGGACCAGGTCGAATACGTGCTGGTCACCAACGCCAGGAACTTCATCAAGTCGATGTCGCTGCGCTCAAACTTTTTTCAGAGACTGGTGGGCAACGGCCTGCTCACCAGTGAAGGTGAAGAGTGGAAGCGCGCTCGCCGTTTGTCGCAGCCGGCCTTTCATCGTGAGCGGGTCGCGTCCTACGGCCAGGTCATGGTCGACTACGCGAACCGTTTAGTTGGGAAATGGCAGGACGGCGAAACCCGCGACGTTCATCCAGACATGATGCGGCTCACCCTGGAGATCGTCGTACAGTGTTTGTTCAGCGCGGATGTATCCACGGATGTAGACGAGGTCGGCGCCACCCTGAAGGAATTGATAAAGCCGTTTGCGGCACAAGCGACTTTGAGCTGGATTCTGAATAATCGCCTCCCCACGCCGACTCACCTGCGATTTCATAAACTGTCGAGAAAGATTGACAACGTAGTCTACCGGATCATTTCTGAGCGGCGCTCGTCGGGTGAAGACAAGGGGGACCTGCTTTCCATGTTGCTCGCCGCTCGCGATGAAGACGGCAGCCAGATGACCGACCGGCAATTGCGCGACGAAGTGATGACGCTGTTTCTTGCCGGCCACGAAACTACGGCGCTGACCCTGGCCTGGTCGTGGTACTTGCTCGGAACAAATCCGGAAGCTGAAAATAAATTCTACGCAGAGCTTGATGAAGTGCTGGGTGGCCGCTCACCTACGTTCGCCGATCTACCGCGGCTGGTGTTTACCGAACAGATCGCCAAAGAAAGCATGCGCCTTTACCCACCCGCGTTTGGCCTGGGCCGCGAGGCAATCGACGATTGCGAAATCGGCGGCTACCAGGTGCCGAAAGGAACGCAGGTGTTCCTGTTTCAGTGGGCCACCCAGCGCGACCCACGCTTCTATGAGGAGCCCAACGCCTTTCGCCCTGAACGCTGGACGCCCGATTTCATCGAGCGCTTACCCAGGTACGCCTACTTCCCTTTCGGTGGCGGACCGAGAGTTTGCATCGGCGCCTCGTTCGCGATGATGGAGATCATTTTGTGTCTGGCGACGATTGGTCAGCGGTTTCGGCTTGAGATTGATCGAGATCATCCGGTGAGTATCTATCCGGCAATGTCGCTAAGACCGCGGGATGGGATCAGAGTGATAGTGCGCGATCGAAAATAGTCACCCTTTGGAGGCGGGCTAAGGTCAGCCTGGAAGCGAACGTAAACGCTGGGAGCGCGGACGTCCCGTCCGCACACCAACCGCGCTCAAAGGCCGTGATCGCACGAAACAACCATGGTGCTCACGTCAAATCAACTCTTCGCCTCAGCCACGCGACGCGATCGAATTGTTAAGCTCTGCGAAGCGTTGCCCGAAGTTAACAGCGAGGTAGCCGGTGATCAGCACATCGCCTTTCGCATTCGCAAACGGATCTTCGCTTATTATCTCTTCGATCATCACGCCGACGGCACGATTGCATTCACCTGCAAATCCAGCCTCAGTGAACAACGTCGATTGATCAAAGACGATCCGACCAGTTTCTTCGTGCCGGCTTATCTGGGCTCAAGAGGCTGGATCGCGATTCGTCTGGATCTGGATGAGGTTGATTGGGGGACCGTTTCCGAGTTGGCACGTCGTGCTTACCAGGATATCGCGCCCAGAAAGCTGGCAGCATTGATCGACTTCGGAGATTGAGATTGTCGACCGGCCCCCGGAGTATTGGCGCTCGCGGTTGTAGTCAAATCGTCTAAGTGACGTGAGATATTAACGGCACTAACCCACCATCGCATTCACCAGCAGCGCCCACTCTTCGAGGGTGAACGTCTCAGCTCTTCTCAGCGGTGGAATGCGGGCATCGCAGAGGACGATGCTGGCGCCGCCACGTTTCTTTAATAACTCCTGAATCGGCGCGGGCGCCTCGCGCAGGTTATTCAGGATTGTCTTGCGACGCTGGGCAAAACCGGCGCTGACGACCTTCCACAACAGCGCTTCGTCTTTCACTTCAGCTGCAATTTTTGGCCGCACCCGCAGACTCACCACTGTGCTCCAGACTTTGGGGACAGGACGAAAAGCCTGGGGCGCAACATCGAAAAGTTTTTCGGGTTCGCAATACGCTTCCACCAGAACTGAAAGATAACCCCGCTCACTCGATCCCGGCTCCGCCGTAATCCGGTCGACGACTTCGCGTTGCAGCATGAGGGTCATCTCACTGATGCAGACCCTTTGCTCGATCAGCCGCTGCAGCACGGCGGTAGCAATGTTGTAAGGAAGATTGGCAACCACGCGCGCCCTTTCTGCGGGGGCAATCGCTGCACAGAAATCAGTGGTCAAAGCATCAGCCTCAATCAGGTGCAGGTTTTCCGCGCGGGCAAATTTTTCGCGCAAGGAGGGGACCAGGTCACGATCAAACTCGACTGCCACCAGACGCCCAGTCGTTTCGAGGAGGCGGGAAGTCAGCGCGCCACTGCCGGGACCAATCTCAACGATCGTTTCGTCGGCGCGCGGAGAAACTGCCGTAATGATTCTTTCGACCACACCTCGATCGACAAGAAAGTTCTGACCAAGACGGCGTTTGGGAAAGGTCATACGCTCAATTTTGTCTGGTTTTTGTTTCCGCTTGGGGACGAAATCACACCAACACCACAGTTCGCCTCAATTCATGGATCGTTTTGACTTGCCTCTAATTTACTTCAAGGCCGGATAGCCCGTGACTTCGAGGTCGCGGCCACGTTGCTCGACTGAAACATGCTCGAGCTGCTTCGCATCAGCAATTCTTTCAGCGCCGTCCCCGCCAATCGCTGATGGCGCATCCTGGCCGCCGATGATCATGGGGGCGATCAAAAACGTCACCTTGTTCACCAGGCCCGCATCCAGCAGCAGACCCGCGAGGAGTGGTCCACCTTCAACCAGCACACTTTGAATCGATCGCCGGCCCAACTCATCAAGCACGCTGGGAAATTCCAGGCCCGATCCTGTCTGGCTGACTACCTCGACCCCTCGCGCCTGCAAAGCCTCGACTGTATCCGGATCAGAATCGCCGTGAGCAAAGATCAGCACCGGCGCGGTGGCGGTGGTCTGCACCAGCTGAGACTCAGGTGACAAGCGCAGGTACTGCTCAATTATCGCGCGCACCAAAGGCCGGCGACGCTTTTTGCCGGAACGATCGGTCAGCAGCGGATCGTCGGCTTCGGCAGTCCGTCCGCCTACCATGATGGCGTCGTTTTGATGACGCAATTCATGAGCGCGGGCGCGTGCTTCAGCTCCAGTGATCCACCGTGAGTCACCGTTAAAGGTGGCTACTTTGCCATCGAGCGAAACCGCCAGCTTCAAGTGAACGAACGGTCGACCGGTGCGCATGAAATGGATGTAGGCTTCATTCAATTGTCCAGCTTCTTCAGCCAATAGACCCGTGCTGACCTCGAGCCCGGCTGCGCGCAGGTGAGCAAAACCACGACCTGAAACCTTTGGATTTGGATCTTCGATGGGGGCTACAACACGCTTGATTCCGGCTTTGATCAGGGCGTCGGTGCACGGTTGAGTGCGGCCCTGGTGCGCGTGGGGCTCGAGCGAAACATAAGCGGTTCCTCCGCGCGCACGTTCACCTGCATGCTCGAGCGCGGTCGTCTCGGCGTGCTTGATTTGATCGAAAAGATAGAAGCCCTCGCCGACAATTTCACCGGCCGGATCTATGATCACTGTGCCGACCAGTGGCCCGGGACTAACCTGCCCGATCCCCTGGGCGGCCAACTCGAGCGCGCGCGTCAACATTCGGCGATCCGTTTCAGTCCACTGTTCCAAAGTTTTTCTCTCAGCGAGGTCAGTACCGTCAGTGAAATCTCAATTGAAAAGGCTATTAACGTACTCCTCAGGATCAAAGACGACCAGGTCGTCGACCTGTTCGCCGATGCCCGCGTAGCGAATCGGCAGCCCCAACTCTTTGGCTATCGCGACCGCGATACCACCTTTGGCGGTGCCGTCGAGTTTGGTCAGCACTATTCCGGTCACGCCTGCAACCTTCAGAAACTGTCGCGCCTGCTCGAGTCCGTTCTGTCCGGTGACTGCGTCAACCACAAGCAGGGTTTCGTGGGGCGCGCCTTCCACCTCGCGGCCCGCCACCCGTTTCATCTTTTCCAGCTCAGCCATCAGGTTCGATTTGTTGTGCAGCCGGCCGGCCGTGTCTACGATCAGCACGTCCGAGCCGCGGGCCTTAGCCGCCTTCATGGAATCGAACAAGACGGCTGCGGGATCTGTGCCCTGCTTCTGCTGGATCAACGGGACGCCGGTCCGCTCAGCCCAGATGGCCAGCTGATCGCTCGCGGCCGCGCGAAAAGTATCGGCGGCGCAAATCAAAACATCATTACCTTCAGCTTTGATTCGTTGGGCTAGCTTGCCAATGGTGGTGGTCTTGCCCACGCCGTTGACGCCGACAATCATCATCACATACGGCGAGATGTTTTCCGGAACGCTGGTTTCCGAAGCCACGCCCGCCTGCTCAGACGCATGAAGAATCGTCAGCAATTCTGACTTGATTGCCTGCTTCAATTTTTCAATGTCGTCAATTTCCTTGCGGCTGATTCCGCGGCGCACTGTTTCCAGAACGTGCATCGTCGTCGGCACTCCGATGTCCGCAGCGATCAAAGCCTCTTCGAGTTCATCGAGGAGTTCAGCGTCAATTCGCTTGGCACCGGCAAAAACCGTATCGATTCTGTCAGAAAGCGATTCGCGTGTGGCCGCCACTGCGCGCCGAAAACGCGCAGACAGTTCCTGTTCCAGCGCCGCCTCCCGCGCCTGCAATTGCTCAATCGAGAGATCGAGGCCGAGCACAGAAGTCTGCCAGGGATTTGAAGCTGGGGTTGGCCGCGAAGCCTGTTCGGGTTCGGCGACAGCCACTGCCGCCGGTCCGACTATCTCAGTCTGTGCCTGGGTTTCAGTTTCTGATGAGCGCTCTAGCGCGGCACGACTCAAGCCGAGAGAGACAAATTCATCCTTTTTCCTGCGCCAAAACGCCATTAATGCTCCACTCTATCGATGTGAATTAAGAATTGGCGTCGATTATAAACCGAAAGCGGCACCTCACTGCAAAAGCGAGGATGCGAGACATGGTTTCCCGGGGCGCGGACATCCTGTCCGCCTGAGCGCGAAGCGCGAACAACTGTTACCTGGGTCCGGATACCCTTGAGCGTGGTGCGGACGTGGGCAGCAAGGCTGTCCACGCTCCATTCAGCTGACTGCGAGCACTGAATCAGGAGTCTGAGAGCCGGGTAAGATCGGCAGCGGATCATTTCGACGATCGGAGTGCTTGCGGTTAACGCGAGTGACCCCCGGGCGGATCTTTCCCGCCTCGCAGGCGGCAATGAACGCCGCCACAACCCGCCCGTCATAGCGAGTGCCGATAAAACTTTTCAGCCGGATGAGGGCTGCTTCCAGATCCATGGCCCGCTGATAAGGGCGCTCAGTAGTCATCGCATCAAACGTATCTGCGACCGAAACAATGCGCGCCTGCATCGGGATCTGGTCGCCCTTGAGATGTTGCGGGTAACCCTCGCCATTGATCATTTCATGGTGCATGTGCATGCCCGGCAGAAAGTCGCGCATCGCGGGAATCTGCGACATGATCTTATAACCCTTTTGCGGGTGCGTCTTCATGATCTCAAACTCTTCATCGGTAAGTGCCGCGGGTTTCTTCAGCACCCGATCGTCGATTCCGATCTTGCCGACGTCATGCAACAGGGCGCTGATCCT
The DNA here is from genome assembly GCA_038230715.1 of Pyrinomonadales bacterium. Lineage (GTDB taxonomy): Bacteria > Acidobacteriota > Blastocatellia > Pyrinomonadales > Pyrinomonadaceae > UBA11740. The sequence goes on along the minus strand of JBBRMS010000024.1, from coordinate 21,686 downwards.
GATCTTTTCGATCTCGTCCTCAGGCAGGCCGAGGCCCTGGGCCGTGGCGACTGAAAAACGCGACACGCGTTCAGAATGGCCACGGGTATAGGGGTCCTTACCGTCGATTGCGGCGGCCAGCGCCTTGACCGTGCCAATAAACAGTTCATGGTTCTCATCGACGGATCGCTGCAGATCGCCGACAAAGGTTTCGATCCGATCAGTCATTTGGTTGAACGAGGCGCCCAGTTCACCCAACTCCGTTCGCCCCAGGACGTTGACCCGTTGGGAGAAGTCTCCCGCCGCGATACGTTGTGCGCCGGCGGCTAATTCTCGCACCGGCCGGGTTAACTTCTCGGCAAAATAGAAGCCGATAATCAGGGCCAGCGTCGCCGCCAACAAACTGATAAATAGTGTCTGCGTGCGCATTTCGCCGACTGAGGCCAGGGCAGCCGCTTCATCCTGGATCGCAATCACACCCAATAAAGAATTTTTGTCGAGCTCGACCGTAGCGTATGAACCCAACATGGGCGTTGCGCGGCCCTCCCGATCCAGGGTGAACGGCGCGAGGGCGGATTGGACCTGGGCCCCTGTCTCCAACCAATCCTGGACCACCTTCAGGTCGGTCATAGGCCGCTCTGAAAAAGCGATTGAGGCATCAGGATGGGCGACTGCCTTTCCGTTTTGATCGACCACGAAGACTACCGGCAGGCCGGCATCAAGCAATTCACGCGCGCTCTTGGAAGATGACTGCTGCACAGCTTTGAAAACTTCCTGGAAGGAAACCACGGCCACGACCGCGGCAACAATCTCGTCACCATTCATCACCGGGGCGGCTATGGTCAGAGCCATCTCCTGGCCGGAACGAATAATCTGTGGGCGACCAATGATGACTCCGCGCCCGTTCATGCGGGCCAACACATCGCCGACCCTTTGATCGACTTCCACTCTCTTGATCAGATCCGGCTGAAAGGCTCGATGAACTTCCCCCTTGACCGGACAGATCGCCAGCGCGATCAGATTTGGATCGTCCTGCAGCGTCCTCTGCAGGCGAGCATCATAACCAGCGTCGGTGAGCGAGCGAATGCCGCCGGCGATTTCAAATGCACGCGCGACGCCGCTGACTACGTCGCGGTAACGCTGACCGTAGAGTTCGATTTGGCGGGCCTTGTCCCGGACGAGCTGGGCCTGATAGCGACCTTCAGTGGCCCGCAGTTGCTCACCGCTGCGCCCTGAGAGCAGAATTCCGGCCAACGCCAGCGGCAGCAGGCCAACCAGCAGCAGCACGGCCAGTACGACATATAGAATGCGAATTCTTTTTAGGGTTTCGAGCACGGAAAGTCCTGGAACTGAAGGCGAAAGAGGCCAGAACCGGTTAAGGCCGGCGGGCGTTACGCGACGTCATAAGAAGCGTAGCCGAAGCTAGAGTAATTGGTTCAACGCCCGCGTGTCAACAAGTTTGGCCTAAATTTAACTGCTGAAATATTTGAGTTAAGGTGTCAAGAAGGTGGCCGACAATGGTTATGAAGCGGGCTCGCGGCGCGCGAATTTGGCACAGGTCGAATCCATTTAATCTACACCCAGGCCTTTCATGCGATACTTTTGCCGACTTGCGGCGGGCGCCGAGCGTCTAAAGGATTGATCGCGCGAGGTGTTGGGCGCGATATTTGGCTTCAGTCTCGCCAACGGAAGCGAAACCGAGAACCAGTTGGAAACGGTCACAAATGACGAGCAGATGGTTGAGCGCGCCTTGTCGGGAGACCCCGAGGCGTTTGGCGAGATTGTGCGTCGCTGGGAGCGGCGAATATTCGCCCTCGCTTTCGGCATGCTGGGTCGCGAAGAAGACGCCCGCGACGCCACCCAGGAAACATTTTTGGCCGCGTTTCGAAATCTCCGGGGCTTTCGCGGCGAGGCCAAGGTCTCGTCCTGGTTGCACCGCATCGCGGTCAACCAGTGCATCACCCGGCAGCGGCGCGCGAAGGTGCGTGGCGAAACGGCTTTGGAAGACGAGGCAGAGAAGAACGCAGCTGTCTTCGCTCTGCCGATGGATATCTCGCCGGCCCGCACAGCTGAAAAAGTTGAGCGCAGCATCGCCGTCAGGCGTGCTGTCGGGTCCCTACCGCCGGATCTACGGCAGGTGGTTGTGATGAAGGAGTTCGAGGAACTGACGTTCCAACAGATATCAGACGTGCTGGAACTCCCTCTGAGCACAGTCAAGAGCCGGCTTTATACCGCGCTGAGACAATTGCAGCTGCGGCTGCAAAAGTTCGGCAAATAAGGTTGAGGAATTGATCGCGAATTACGAGGTTGTGGAAATGCGAAACACTAACGAACGGCCAATCTGTCATCGAGCGGAAGACCTGGTGACCTATCTATATAGTGAAGCGAGCGAAGCCGACACCAAAGACTTTGCCGCGCACCTGCAACACTGTGACGCCTGCCGCAGCGAGTTTGGCGTTTTCCAACAGGTGCACGAATCAATCGTGGGTTGGCGTAATGAGGCCCTGGGGCAAGGTTTTATTCCCGCGACAGTTGCCGTCGAGACCAAAGTCGACTCTACTCATTTAGTCCAGCACCAGCGAAAGCTTTCCGCCGTGGCTGCCGTGCGCGAATTCTTTAATGTGTCACCGCTTTGGCTGCGGCTGGCAACGGGTTTCGCACTGCTTTTGCTTTGTATGCTGGGAGTACTGGTCATCTCAAATTCGTTGAAGCAAAGACACCGTCAGGAACAGTTTGAAGCAGCGGTGAAGGAGCAAGTCGAACAACGAATCGCCCAAACTCCCCGCCCGCAGGCCGCGCCTGAGAGTATCCAGGGCACGAACTCTGCGACTCAGAACAACAGCTCAACAGCTGTAGTCATTAATCGTCCACCGGCTTTTGCCAGCCACGTGCAGCCCCGGAGCACTCGTCAACGCGGACTGAGCAGACAGGAACGAGAGCAGTTGGCGAAAGACCTGCAGTTGATTCCCAGAGACGAGGACGAGCTGCCTCTCGCATTGAGTGATGAGCCTAATCAGTAATACTCCTGCGAAGCAGGCCAAGGATGGTGCAACTATGAACCGAATATCAGTAAACCGAACCAGTCGGGTTCTTTTCCCCTTACTCCTGCTGCTGGTCATTGTGGGATCCGAGGCCTCGGCGCAGACGCCCCAGAATACTGAGCCGGCGCAGACACAGACACAGCCTGCCCAGCTTCCCGACTTTGCCCAGCTGAATCTGTCTCCGGATCAGATTCAAAAGATTCGCGCTATTAATGCCGAGGTAAGGAACCAGCGACAGGCGGCGGGAATGAAACTGCGGCAGGCCCAGCGCGCTTTGGCCGAGGTCGTTGAAGCCCCCACTCCAAACGAAGCGCTGATTGAGCAGCGTTCGCATGAACTGGCCGATGCCCAGGCGGCAACGATTCGCCTGCGCTCTTTGACGGAAGCACGAATCCTTCAGGTGATGACGCCTGAGCAGCGCATCAAACTAAGAGAAATGCGCCAGCAAAACCAGGCGGCCAGGCGCGAGGCCAATCAACAACAGCAACTCCCCGGCAACATTCTCCGTCAACGCCAGCAAAGAATGCAGCGCAATGGAAACGGTCAGGGGTTAAGACCCAATCAAAAAAAGCTTACGCGACAAGCCCCCACCCGTTAACGTACTTAACAGTGATTTACCAGCCGGCTTTGAGGAATCTAGGCCGGCTTTTTCGTTGCGAAGTTCCACCTTTAGCTTGCCCTCAACAGTCCCAGGCTAAAGCTTGAACTCTAAACTAACTCATCAATTCGCAATTCAACCTTGACGTAAACGGTTGGATTTGCGCATCATAGGCCGCTCTATTGAAATTGGCTTGCACCGTGGTGAGACTCTGAGAATTCTTCGGAAACACCCGATGCGCATTGCCTGCTCGGTTATTTATCCCCTAACAAGCAGCGGCGATCGCGGCCAACCAGCAGCCTTCTTAATCGTCGCCGGGTTTCAGAATGAATATCGCCACGCGCCTTGTGCTTGAACTGCAGGACATGACCCTGCTCGCGGCCCGGGCCGCGTCTGCCCCGTTCAAGAGGCCGCGCTATATCCCTGAAACCATCGCGCAGATGGACAGCATCGGCGTGGGCTCGTTGACGATTATTATTCTCACCGGTTTTTTTACCGGCGGCGTGCTGACACTGCAAACGTATCAGACTCTCGAGTCATACGGGGCGGTGAGTCAGCTGGGCTATCTGGTTTCAATTTCCCTCGTGCGAGAGTTGGGCCCGGTGCTTTGCGCCTTGATGGTGACAGGTCGCGTGGTTTCAGCCATCTCGGCTGAGTTGGGTTCGATGGTAGTGTCCCAGCAGATCGACGCGATGCGCGCCCTGGGAACGGATCCGGTGCGCAAGCTTGTGGCGCCGCGGCTCATAGCTCTGATTATTACCCTGCCGCTTTTGACTCTGATCGCTGATGTGATGGGAATAGCGGGAGGCTGGGCAGTCTCAACATTTCTTTACGGGTTGCCTTCGTCGATGTTTCTTAACTCGGTTCGCGACGGCATCACCACCGATGACATCATCGGCGGAGTTATCAAGCCGTTGGTCTTCGCATTTTTGATGGGCACGATTGCCTGTCATAAAGGTTTGAAGACTGACGGCGGCACGGTTGGAGTTGGCCGTTCAACGACTTCCGCGGTGGTGGCCGCTTCGATTATAGTAATCATCACCGACTTCTTCCTGGCGAAAGCGCTGCAATTAATCCTGGGTACCCAGCTATGATGACTCAGACATCCATCGACCGGCCCGAGGCCACAGCGCAGGACCATCGGGTCAGCGATCAGGCGGCCGAATCCACTTTTCGCGAGGTTGACGATTCCGACCGCGCCATTCCGGCGATCGAATTTCGCGACGTTACCATGATTTTCGATGACCGCACGATTCTAAACAATCTCAGCTTCAAAGTGATGAAGGGCGAGACGAAGATCATTCTCGGCGGCTCAGGCTGTGGCAAGTCAACCACCATCAAGCTGGTGCTCGGCCTGCTCAAACCCGACTCCGGACAGATTCTGGTCGACGGCGAAGACATCACCAACTACACCGAAGCCGAGATGATGAAGGTGCGTAAGAAGATCGGCATGATTTTTCAGGAAGGCGCGCTCTTCGATTCACTTTCCGTGTACGAGAACGTCGCCTTCAAGCTGCATGAGCAGGGCGTGCCGGAAGAGGAAGTCGAAAGCGAAGTGCGGCGCATGCTGCGCTTTGTCAATCTCGAGGAAGCGATCGACAAAATGCCTTCCGAACTTTCCGGTGGCATGCGCCGCCGCGTCGGCATAGCGCGCGCGCTCGTCGGCGATCCGAAGATCGTCATGTTTGACGAGCCGACCGCGGGCTTGGATCCACCGACGGCGCGCACCATCTGCGAGCTGGCAATGAAGCTGCGCGATCTGGAAGACGTCTCTTCGATTTTTGTGACCCACGAGATGAACAATCTGGACTATCTCTGTTCAGAGTACGCAGTAGTGGGTGAAGCCGGCGAAGTCGTCTTTGAAAAGGAAGGCGAGAAGCTGTGCCTGATCAATAGCAAGGTTCTCATGATGCGCGATGGTCAGGTGATCTTCAGCGGCACCGATGAAACCCTGCGCAAGGCCGATGACAAGTATATTCACAAATTTCTGCGCGGACACTAAGAGAAAGGAAAAAGGAAAAGGACGATTCCTGCGGCCGGCCGCCCAACCTTTCACGTTTTTACTTTTCCTTCTTAGAAGCAATGCCAAAAACAACCAGAAACATCGGGTTAAGTGAGCTACGCGTTGGCTTGCTGGTGCTGATAGCGATCGCCGTTCTGATTTTATTAATCCTGAACGCCTCGGGCACCCTTAATCCTTTCACCAGTAAGATCCACCTGCGCGCGCGGTTTGCCGACGCCAACGGCCTGCGTGAAGGTTCGGAAGTGCGTCTGGCCGGCGTGCGCATCGGCAAAGTCGATCGCATCAGACTACTGAGTCCGTCTGAAGTCGGCAGCGGCCCCAACCCGCAAAAGATCGAGTCATTCCTGACCATCGACAGCAAGATCGACGGAGTGCCGGCGAAGGATCGCATTCGTACAGACTCCAGCGCCCAGCAAATGGCGCCCAGCATTCTGGGCAGCGAAATGATCGTCAATATCACGCCGGGAACGTCGATCGGCCAACCAATCCAGGAAAACGCCCTGCTGCCTTCGACCTCCGGCAGCACCATCAGCGATCTGGCCACGAATGGCACTGAACTGGCCCAGAAACTGAGCAAGCTTTCAGATCAAATCAACGAAGTAGTTAAGAACGTTCGCGATGGCAAGGGAACAGTGGGCCGCCTGTTCAACGATGAAGCCCTATATAACAACCTGAACGCCACGATTCGCGATGCCGAGGATCTGGCCACGCAAATCAAGAGCGGCAAAGGATCGGCCGGTAGATTCATCTACGACGAAGCTCTCTATAACAACGCCAACGATATCTCTGCCAATCTGAAAAAACTTTCAGCGGATCTGAGCGCCGGGCGCGGGACCGCGGGACGCCTGCTGCAAAGCGACGAGATGTACAACAAGATCGCTCGCATTGCTGATCGAGTGAATCACTCGATGGATCAAATCGATTCGATCGTGGGAGATGTGAACTCAGGCAAAGGCACGCTCGGCAAGCTGGTTAAGGATGAAGCGATTTACAACGACGCGCGCACGGCGATTGCCCGCTTCAACACGACCGCCGCGCGAGTTGATAGCGTGGTGGCCGGCGCCCAACGCGGCGAGGGCACCCTCGGTAAGTTGATCACAGACGATCAGCTCTATTCCAACGTCAACAACCTTTCATCAGAGGGCGTGAAGCTGCTCTACGACTTCCGTCAGAACCCCAAGAAGTACCTGACGATCAAGTTCCAGCTGTTCTAGACAGGCGGAGCGTACAAGTTTCTCTCTGTGGTTCTCTGTGAGATCTCGTGTCTCTGTGGTGAGTGTTGCCAATCTCGATTCACCACCGAGGCACTGAGACCACAGAGATCGCACAGAGAAATCGTGACCTCAGATCTGGCGTGATCGATCCAGTGCCTGCAAAGGGCTGCGATTTTGAACCCATCCCGCAAGACCTACTGGCAAAACGGAGATAACTCATGAACATCTGCGGCAAAGTTTCGCAAAAAACAGCTTCGGCGATTTGCTTGATCGCTCTGCTGGCAACTTCTTTCTCATACAGTTTGGGTCAGCAGCCCAGCACCAAAAGATCGATCACCCATCAGGATTACGACTCCTGGCATTCGATTCAGTCGCCGCAGATTTCGCGCGATGGAAAGTTCATCACTTACGCTTACATGGCCCAGGATGGCGACAGTGAAATCGTCGTGCGCAACGTAGCCAGCGGCGCCGAATGGCGCGCGCCCAGAGGTTACCGCGCGCCCGCACCTCCGCCTGATGATTCGATTCCGAATGTGGCGGAGCTGATCGCAGCTAATGCTCGTCTTTCCAGACCGGTCTTCACCGCCGACGGTCGATTTGTGGTCTTCAGCATCGAGCCGACCAAAGCCGAAGTGAATAAAGCGAAGAAGGAAAAGAAAAAACCCGAGGACATGCCGAAGAACGCGCTTGGCCTCATGGACACATCCACCGGCCAGGTAACGCGCATTGAGAAGGTAAAAAGTTTCCAGGTCCCGGAGGACGGTGCGGGCTTCATCGCCTACCTGTTGGAGCCAAAACCCGAGTCGCCCCGGAGTGGCGGCCCGACCCAGGCGGGCAGTAGCCCGGCCGTCAGAGAGGGCGCCAAAGAATTACCAACTGAACTTGCAACCAGCACAGCATCAAACCCTGTGACTCAAGCGAGTCCAAGCGGCACTAGCCCCAGCGTAAGAGAGGGTTCTTCCTCTCGCCCTTCAAAGAAGAAAGAGTACGGCAGCGACCTGGTTCTGCGAAACACCGCCACCAGCACCGAACGCACTTTCAATGATGTGCTCGATTACACGATGAGCAAGGATGCGAAGACTCTGGCATTCGCAGTCTCGTCCAAGAAAGAAGAGACCAACGGGCTCTACACCGTGGCGACCCAAACCGGGGCCGCACAGACCGCGTTGTTGGCAGGCAAAGGAAAGTATCTGAAACCGACCTGGGATGAAGATCAGACCGAACTCGCGTTCATCAGCGATCGCGACGATGCGGAAAGCAAGCAACCGAAGTTCAAAGTCTATCTTTGGAATCGCGACGGGACCACAGTCGAAAGCGCGGCCCGCAATCCCGCCGCCACCAACATTGCCGCGACCGAAGTTGTCTCAACATCTTCCCCGGGCTTTCGCAAGGATTATGTAGTCAGCGATAAGGCTTCTTTGGCTTTTTCACTCGATGGCAGCCGGCTATTTCTGGGCGCAGCTCCACCCCCCGAACCGGAAAAAAACCCTGACCAGGATATTCCGGCTGACGAAAAGGTCCTTGTCGACTTATGGCACTGGAGAGACGACTACGTTCAGCCGATCCAGAAGGTCCGCGCCGAGCAGGAACGCACCCGGTCCTTCCGGGCCGTTTACATCGTCACAGACAAGAAGTTCGTGCAACTCGCCGATGAGTCAATGGAATCCGTGGCGCCTTCGACCAACGGCCGCTATGCAATCGGCGCCGACAACCGCGCTTATCGGGTCATGAGTGATTACGATCCCGGGCTGGCTGATTATTACCTGGTGAATACCGACGATGGCACTCGCAAACGGATAGGTGAAAAGCAGCGCTTCGGGGCTTCGCTTTCCCCCGCCGCAAAGTACTCGCTTTTCTTTGATGGCAAAGATTGGAGTGCGTATTCGATCGCGGATGGCCGCACGGTCAACCTGACAAAGAACCTGAAAGTTTCTTTCTTTGATGAAGAGCACGACACGCCCAGCGTGCCCGGATCGTACGGGATCGCCGGCTGGACCAAAGATGATCGGGAGGTGCTCATCTATGATCGTTACGATGTGTGGCAGGTTTCGCCTGACGGAACGAACGCCAAAAACCTGACCGACGGCGTTGGCCGCCGGGACAAAGTCGTTCTTCGTTATGTCCGTCTGGATCCGAAAGAACGTTCCATCGATCCCGCGAAGCCGCTGCTGCTCCACGCTGAAAATGATCTGACTCGCGATTCTGGCTTCTATCGCGATCGGATCAACGGCGGCTTGCCCGAAAAACTGATCATGGGAGCGAAGGATTTTAATAGTCCGACTAAGGCCAAAGATGCGGACGTGCTGATGTTTACCGCTTCCCGCTTCGACGAGTATCCCGACATTTGGGTCACCGGCCCAACTTTCAAAGATCTGAAGAAAATCAGCAATGGAGATGCGCAGCGCGCTCAATACAACTGGGGCACGGCCGAATTGGTGAGTTTCAAGAACACGGACGGCGTGCCTCTGCAGGGATTGCTGCTCAAGCCCGATAACTTCGATCCGAAAAAGAAGTACCCGATGATCGTCTACATCTATGAAAAGCTGACGCAGGGATTGCATGCTTTTCGTAATCCCGCTCCGGGCACTTCGATCAATCCGACTTACTATGTCAGCAACGGTTACCTGATTTTCATGCCGGACATTGTCTACACGACAGGTTATCCGGGACAGAGCGCCCTGAAATGCGTGCTGCCGGCAGTTCAGGCCGTGGTCGACCGTGGCTTTGTTAACGAGAATGCAATCGGTATTCAGGGACACAGTTGGGGCGGTTATCAAATAGCTTACATGGTGACGCAAACCAATCGCTTCAAAGCCGCGGCGCCTGGCGCAGCAGTTTCGAATATGACCAGCGCCTACAGCGGCATTCGCTGGGGCACTGGCCTGCCGCGCCAATTCCAATACGAGCACTCGCAATCGCGTATCGGTGGCAGCCTCTGGGAATATCCGATGCGCTACCTGGAAAACTCGCCGCTGTTTCATGCCGACTCTGTGCAGACGCCGTTGTTGATGATTAATAACGACGAAGACGACGCGGTGCCCTGGTACCAGGGAATCGAGTTCTTTCTCGCCCTTCGGCGCCTGAACAAAGAGGCCTATATGTTCAGCTATAACGGCGAGAAGCACGGCCTGCGCAAACGAATTAATCAGAAGGACTACACTCACCGGCTGCAGGAGTTCTTCGATCACTTTTTGAAAGGCGCACCCGAACCTGAATGGATGCAGAAGGGGATTCCGTATTTGCAGCGCGAGAAGGAAAAGGAGAGGTATCGCGTGGCGGATGATGATCCACTAAGACGGTAATCATGCCGACTTACGGAGTGATCAGCGGGAGTACAATTCACAGAACGAAAAGGGCGAACCTTGGGTCGCCCTTTCGTTTAATCCAGGGGGTCGCTGCTCATCAGTCAGCGGTCACGGACGTGCCCGGCTGTCTAGCCGCCGGAAAATCTTCAGCGACTATCCGGAACTCACCGAGAACGACATGCGTGCCAACCTGGCGGCTCATTGGGCGACGAAGTTATAGATTAGCGCCCCTCTCACCTTCACCGGCTCACCGCTCAGCCTGGTCGGTTGGAAGGTCGCTTGCCGGGCCGCTGCAACTGCCGCGGCCTGCAACAAAGGATGCCCCGACACGGCGTGCGCCGCGATTACGTTGCCCGCCTCGTCCACCAAAATCTCCACCGTCACCGAGCCGGACGCATGTGCTTGTCTGGCAATCACTGGGTATTCAGGCACAGGCAAATTGGCCGCCTTACCGTTCATCACACCGGCTGAAATTGGCCCCACCGGTTCCCGGGCCGTGGAGGGTTCCTCCTTGCGCTCTTCTTTTTCAGTCTTGAGGATCTGCCCGTCGGTTGCGCTGACCCAGACATAGGTAGCCGTGCTCTTGTCGCCCTCGGTCGTGATGATGACGACGTGGTAAAAAACTTTGTCGCCGTCACGACCGAGGCTGCAAGCGAGAACTTTCCCCGGAACCTGGCTGGTGGCAATCTGAATCGCTCGGTCCATCGAGAGGGTTGCGTCGCGCGTGAGCGCGGCTTGAACCTTCGCCCGCTCTTCCTGACTTCGCCCTTCAAGATTTCTTTTACGGCGCAGCTCGAGCGGCTCCGATCCTTCGCGTTGCGTCTTCTCTTGTTTCATCCGGTCCAGAAGGGCCTGTTCGGCGTCGAGTTTTCCCTGCTCCATCATGAAATTCATTTCGACCGTAATTAGCATGGAAACGGGTTGGCCGTTTTTCATGGCCGGTTCGAAACGCATTTTCCCAGCGGCTTCGATCGCGCTTTGATCGAGCGAGGGATAGAGCGACTTTCTCACCTGAATGTTCTGTGGCAGGCCTTGATGGTCAACCGTCAGCCCCAGGACCACCGACCCGGAAATCTTGTTTTCGCGCGCATCGTCGGTGTATTTGGGTTCGACGCGATAGATCACCCGGGCCTTACGGTCTCCCTGGACATTTTCCATCTGGGCGATGCCGCGCTCCACTTCGCGCTCCCTGGCAGCGGTGTATAGTCTTTCGAGCGTAGCAATCTGTTCGCGTACTTCTTTCAAGCGCGCCTCGTTTGGCGGGGGGTTCTTTTCCCAGTCCGTCATCTGCGCCCGCAAATCATTGATCTTCTTTTGACCTTCTTCGCGGCTTTGGTTGTACTGTCGCAACACACTCTCATGCATTTCCAGATTCTTCTGCACTTCGAGCAAACGCGCCTCGATCTCCGCGCGTTGAGACACGGGGGCGACGCGCGCCTTTTCCTTCAGTTCCTTCTCGGCCCGCTGCAGCTCTGTGCGCAAGCGTTCCCGATCCTGCCGCTCGCTCTTTTCCGGCGATTGCTTCTCCTGCGATTGCGGTTCGAATGCAGGATTCTCGCGATCGATGTCGAGTGTGAGGGCGAAAGAAGTCGCCGCCACGCAAGGAACCGCCAGGAGTAGCACGGCCGTGATCAGTAATAGTCTCTTCCGTCTCGGGGTTAGTCCCGATCTCTTGAGCAATGACATGATTCTTACCTCCAGAATGTCTGATTCGCTGATTCCGATGGTTGTGTCCACGGCCAAACGACTCTCGAGCGGAGCCGCGCCGATTAATCGCACCAGCGAACGCGCATAGACTTCGGCCTGCATTGGTTTGCTGGCGACCGATTCGTCACAACATAGTTCGCGGGTTTGCCTGATGCGACGCCGCAAGAGCGCCGCACCCGGATGAAAGGATACCGGTAGATAAACGAATTCGCAGATTAGATTGGCGAGATAGTCGCGCCTGGCCACGTGTACCAGTTCGTGGCCAATCGCTGAGGTCAGCACTTCTTCATCGACGTCACGCAACAGATTCTCTGGCAGAATAATGATGGGGCTTAAGACCCCGACAGTGCTCGGCACCGGCACTGAGTTCGAGCCAAGGATGCGAACCCGCCGCACCGCGGTAGCGGACTGGCACTCCTCAATTATTCTTCTGACCTGCCCCGAGAATTCGCACTCGAATGCCGTGAGCACAATCAGCCTGGTTCGGCTCCAGGCGCGGAACAACTGGCCGGCGCGAAAAAGCAGAAAGAGGCCATACAAACCTACCAGCAAGAAGGCCGGCGGTTTGCTCAAATGGATTCCCGAGGTCAGGAAATTTTGCCGTGTCGCTTCAGTAGCCAGCGGCGCGAGATGGTTTGCGGCTCGCGGGTCCGGAGTATCCAATTCGGGAGAGTAAACCGAAGTGGCAAAGACCGGCGGAGCAGCGACTTGTACCGCAGCTGGTCTCGCAATCAGCCGCGCCGAGATTGTTTGCGCCGGATTCCAGAGCGGCAGGACCAATGCCAAACCCAGGGCTGCAATCCACAGCGCGTGCCGGCAGCGGGCCGCGGTTCCCCGTAACAACCAGTCGCAGACTGACGCGAATGCTGCCACCAGCGCGATCTGCCAGGAAGCATTCAAGAGAAACGTCAAAAGCAGTTGGGCCCCGACTCTCATTTCTTTCCTTCGCGATCTTCTTCCAGCAGTTTGTACAGGCGCTCGATTTTTTTAGGGGTCAGATGTTTCATCTCCACCAGGCTCATGACCAGGCTTTCTGCTGACCCGCCGAACAAACGTTCGACAATGTCGCTCATGTGCTGAGCGACCACCTGGCTGCGACTAACCACAGGCTGATAAAAATAGGCGCGTTCCTTCAGCGCTCGCTTAACTTTGCCCTTGCGATGAAGAATATTCAGCATGGTTTGGACGGTCGTATAAGCCCGTTCGCCGGGCAAATGCTCCTGCACCGTCTGCACATTCGCGGCCCCCGTTTCCCACAGGACGTGCATTATCTCCAGCTCGAGGGGCGTCAGGTTTTCAGTTTTTCGTCGCGCCATCAGGTTTCGACTCCTAAGAGCTTAGGAGGGTAGACGAAGGTTGCCCGGGCTGTCAACTAATTTTTTAGGAGTCAGGTCTTAGGCCGCTTCTCCTGCACCAATATTTGAAACGAGGCCGTGAGCCCATGCGGCATAATCATTTCGCGCGCGCCAGTCGTCAGGCGCACAGCTTCAACCTGGTCTTTGGTTTGCCCAAGCATCTCCGAAAGAACATCGGTTAGCCCTTCCGCCAGGAGAAACTGATCAAGTCGCTCAAACCTAATCGCTCGCAAACCGTCATGGCGTCCCGCGTCTCTGATCTGAGTCCAATCAACCGTCGTCGTCAGATCCTGCTTTCCCGGGTCAGCGAGCACGTTCTGAATCATCTGATGACGGCGAAAAGCTCGCAAGGTGCCGGCAAAGCGATCAGGAGACTCCAGTAGCTGGCTGCGCTCGGCGCCATAATCGACGGTGATCACAAATCCGCGATCAAACAATCCCGCAACGCGGGCAAGGTAGTTTTCAGCTGCGAGATTGATCTCGGCGATCTGACCTTCGGCGAGCTGCAGCTCGATCCGAGCGCAATAATCGGCGACTCGCTGATTGGGATCGCTCTCGACCCAAACAAATTCGTCATCGCTTGTCCCTACGCAAAGCTCGCGCAGCTTTCCTTCCCGTCCTATCACCCGATGAACGGGAAACGCATCGATCAGTTCATTTGAAAAACAAACGCCGGCAGCGATCGGACTATCGACTTCGGCGAGCCGCTTAAACCGTACCCGATCAACAAATTCAGAGAGCTGCGTCTGCAGTCGCTGGCGCGCGCTCTGACTAATTTCGTCGATTACGTAGTTCGTAACTGCGAAGACCTCCGGATAAAGGTCGCGGAGCGCTTTCAGAACGCCATAGGCAAACGCACCGCCGCCGGCGCCAGATTCAAAGATGGTCCAGGTTGGCGGCGGGTCGAACTCCAGCGAAAGCTCCGCACATAACTTCGAAAAATAGGAGGCGAAGGTAGCGGCAAACAACGGGCTGGTTTCCGGCGCAGTGCGGTAATCGCCGGCGCGGCCCTGTCGAATCTGATTCGTGCTGCAATAGTACCCGTGGTTTTCGTCATAGAGCGCAGCCTGCATCCAATCGCGAAAACTGATCGGTCCTTCGCGTTCAATGCGGTTGCGCAGTTGCACAGTCAGCGGCTCGCTTTTGATTTGCTGATCTTCAGATTTCACGGCGGGACGATTGTGCCCGCGGACGGGCACAGGTTGAAAGATACCGGTTAATTCTTTTCCGGGTCGGTCTTTTCGAGCAGCCGGGTTGTATGATCCGTCACACTGGGCGGCGCAACAATCTCGGCCGTCTGAGGCCGTTGTCGCCAGCCGGCTGTCGTAGCGGTGGTTGCTTGAGGTAAAGCGGTCACCCTAATGGGAGGCGGAATCGCTGGTTGAGCATAAGCCGAAGGCATCATAAAGTGCGGTGGCGGCGCGCCTTCTTCAAACAGTGCCGCGAATAGCATCCGCAGTGGGCCGCCGACAAAGCAAAGCACCGCGGCAGCCGCAGTAAAGAATAGAAAGGCTTCGCTGATCCGACCCGGCGCAAAGTTGGAGAAGATACCCAACAACGGCACCAGCACGGCGCCGATGAGCATGAGCATCGCACCCTGCTTTACACCTTTGCGGCGCGCAGAGATCTTTGGTCCTGTGCCCGGAGTTTCATAGCGCGGCACCATACCGTTGTGGGCCAGCAGGACCATCGTGCCCTCGAGCGGGAACCCACAACGCGCGCAAAAACGCATTGAGTCGGTTGGTTGTTGTTGACCGCATTGTGGGCAATACATTTTTTCGGTTTTAGCTCTGCTGCGCGGCGAGCAGAATTTCAAATGTGGTTCGGGCTCGGCCCTGATGATGCGCTGCCCGCGTCAGTGTGTCCAGCAGCAACGGTAACAATTGAGTGGGCCCGGCCGGCGCCATGATTTCAAGCAAAAGATCCGCATCGCTCTTGAAATGCTGGAAGCCATGCTGCCGCGTCGCCTCGACTTCGTCAAGATAGCCGGCGACCTTATCCAGAGTCGTCAGAGTTTCAGGCAGCGTCCATTCGAAAGGATCATCCCAAAGATTCGTGGTAATGCCGCCAAAAGTCTGTTCGACAATCGCCGCGCTCCGCAGCAAGTGGTCGCCGCCGGAATGAAGCGCCAGCGAATTAGACTTCCGCGCCGGATGTTCATAAAGCAGAGCCGGAGAGATCGCTGCGATTATTTTGTGCGAATCGCGGTGGAGCTGAGCAAACTGCCGGTCGAGACCCTGAATGAATTTGTCCATCGACTAGTTGAATCACTGATACTGCCCTGGACTGCCACAGAAAAAACAGATTTCTACGGCTAAAGAACCGCGAACAGGATAGTCAAACACGTACCTCGCTTTTTCTGATCTGGGCGAATCTGTTTCTAGCTGTGGCTTAGTGACCAAAGAGAATCAAGCTTGCGCGTTCTGTTCGAAGTGAAAGTCCTTCTTGGCATCAAAGGCCCGCTCGCGTGCAGCGACGTAAAGTCTTAGCGCCAGCATTAGAATCCCAAACGCGAGCGCGATCCAGAGCAGGGTCCAGACGAGGGCGGGGACGCCGGTAGCCAGCGCCATGTTCTGAGCGTCAGTCGGAACTGCCGGTGCAAATGGTGAAGAGAGAAACAAGACTGTTTTTAGATCAAGCAGCGCGTTGAGCACGCACTGCACCGCCAGCAGGCTCAACACAAACGTCGCGACGCGCGCGCTGGCAAATCGCGCCACCGCAAAGAGTCCCACCGCCAGGATAATCCCCGCGAAGAGAGTAAACGGAACTCCACTCAGCGATCCCCAGGATCCAGCCATTAACGGTTTGATCAGACCGAAGACAGTAGTCAGCATGAGAATCAATAGAGCCGAGCCGGCCAGGACGATCCGCGCCCCAACGGCTTTGCGAATCAAGACCAACAGGATTGAGCCAAAAGCCATGGCACCCAGATAGCCTGCGCTGGAAACGAGCATCCGCGAAAAGATGCCACCCTGCGTGGTGTAGGTTTCACCGCTCGCGTTCATAGCCACGCTTAGACTTTGAACCGAGTTGCCGGTAAGCAGGGCCGCCACTGCGTGTCCACCCTCATGAATGAAAGTAACAAAAATGCGGAACGGATAACTCAGGATTTCGGCAAAGGGAATAAACCACAACGCTATCGAAAGGCCGGCGGCAAACAGCAGGGTCATTGCCTGTGGCCGCGCATCCTGGGAAACTCCGTATTTCATAGCACCTGTCCTCCGCCGCATTGTCTGGTGAACCTTAGTCACGAGTAAGAACGTCAATCGCGCTCAGCTTGTTCCAGACCTGTTAGAATCGCGGCGGTAATCGCCTGATTTCCCGCCGGTTTTGAGCTCGAGTTGCACGTCGCTTATGGTCATTCCTTTGTCCAGGGCTTTGCACATATCATAGAGGGTGAGGGCAGCCACTGAAACCGCAGTCAATGCCTCCATCTCAACTCCAGTCTGGGCCATCGTCGTGACTTCGGCTTCGAGATAAACGCCTTCGTCTCCGATCTCGGCCCGAACTTCGACATGTGTCAGCGGCAGCGGATGGCAGAGGGGGATCAAATCGGCCGTGCGTTTGGCCGCGATGATGCCGGCCAGCCGGGCAGTCTCCAAAGGATCGCCTTTAGGAGTAGTCTGGTTGCGAATCGCCGTCACCGTCGCGGTGGACATCAGAACGCGGGCGGAAGCTACTGCCCGCCGTGCGGTGATGGCCTTCGCGCTGGTGTCGACCATCCTGGCGCGGCCGTGTTCATCGATGTGGGTTAGCTCACTCATCTCTGGTAGTCCTTGCACCGATCTGATTTAGCGCTAAGACGGTTTTCGCAAAGAGACGCGAAGGCAATCAGAGTTTGTTAATGATCCTTCTGATCCCGTCTTTCATATGGAGACATTGAAGTTCACCATTAGCGTTCCTTTGCGTTAAGTCCCGCCCCGAACGGCACTCAATCTCGCTAACACAATCAAGGTATTCCCTCCCAACAAAACTTCATCCGACGCCAGCTCATCGGCCCAACGTTCGGTACGTTTGCGCGCCGGCGTCAACCGGGCTATCAATCGAATCAATAAAACAATCGGCCAGTACATCCAGGTATTTGATTTCGGTTTATCGCGGAGCACCTGCGCGACCAGAAAACCATTCTTCTCGAGAATGTAACGCAACTCGGAATAAGCGATCGGATTTACGTGAGCGGCTATCTCTTCGCGATTGTCATACTCGGCCCTGAGGCGCTCGACGTGCGCACGCGACATCGGCTTGAAGTGCGACGTGTAACCGTAAAGCAACCACTTCAAACGTTCCTCGATGTTGAGAATATTGGGAATGCTCACGATTACGGTGCCACCCGGCCGCAACACCCGCGCGAATTCACGAATCGCCTGCTGCGGATTCTCAATATGCTCAAGGCCTTCGAGGCAGGTGACATGATCGAATGCTCGATCGGCAAACGGCAGCTCGGCATTCAGATCGCCGTGATGGACTGCGACTCCCGTGAGGCGAAAGATTTCCGGATACAAATCGCAACAGGTGACTTCAAATCCGGCGGCGATAAGACGCGCAGCGAGGGCGCCTTCGCCTGCCGGCACATCCAACAGGGGACCGCGCTCTTCCCTTTCAAGAACCCCTATCACAGTGTCGTGTATCGCCTGGTGCGCGAGGGGCGCAGCAGCAGAATTGGGGGAACTTCCGGCGATTTCCCCAACCATTGGAGGGATTGCATGTGACGTCATCAGGTTAAGGAACTACCGGTCCCGCTGTGGCGCGAAGCAATCTTTAAGAATAGACTCGTCCAGATTCGCTCGACGCAGATTTATTTGCTTTTGGGCGAGCATAGCAGAATAATCCCCCTGCGAAAATCCGTTTTCCCGGAATTGATCGTAAATCCAGTGACTTCCCAAGTTCATGGAAGATCCGTTTGGAGGGGAAATAGTGTTTGATACTGATAATGACGTGCTTGACTGGTATGAGAAGCAGCCACGGGCTGTGACGAAAGAATTTGTTGACGCCATTCCCTGGCAAGACGTTTCGAACCATGCGCTCGATCCGGCCTTCGTCCCCGTGCTGATCTACATGAGGGACGTAGAATTCTTCACCGACATGTATTACCGAGAGCTTCGACGAACGCCAACGGGCAGGGATCCCATCATCAGGAAATTCATGGATCGCTGGAGTGTGGAAGAGAACCAGCACGCGGATCTGTTGAATCGTTTTCTTGAAGAGGCCGGCGTTCCTACCAGCGAAACCTGGCGTGCCGAAGCCAAAGCCAAAGTTCCCTGGCGCTATACCGTCGGCAGTTTTGTCGCTGACTATGCTGCGGCCCCTTTTGGGAAGTATTTTCACGCGGCGCACATGGTTTGGGGAGCCATCAACGAAATCACCACGCTGCAGGGTTATCGCAAACTCTCAGAGCTGGCGCGGCACCCGGTGCTAAACCTGGTGCTCGATGGAATCATTCGCGAAGAGTCTCTGCACTCGAGCTTCTATTGGAATCTTGCCCGAGTGAAGCTTCACGAGACAAAATTTTCACGCGATCTCGCACGATTCATCATTGGTCGCTTTTGGACCCCGGTGGGCCAGGGAGCTAAGCCCACGCAGGAAACGCACTATGTGCTCTCAACTTTATTTCGCGGGAAGCAAGGCTTGGAATCGTTCGAGCGCACGGTGTCCAGCAGGATTGCTCGCCTGCCCGGGTTCGCCGGCTTCACCGCTCTGACCGAACACGTAGCGCCGATCGTGCAGGCCTAACTTCGTAGGCCGGCGACCTTCATAGCTTGATGCGACAGGGTGGCGCCTAATTTCTGAGATCCTCTTGCCAGTAAGACGATCGATGAACCCACACGAAACGACAGGTGTTTCCTTCCCCGTTTCGCGTGATTTCGTAGATCCTTTTTTTGCAGGGAGAGAGAACTGAAAACCAATTTAGGGCTACCCGAAAAAGGCTCAAGCCGAGCCAGGCAACCTAACGATCTTCACCCGCTTGCCCGCCGCGATCACTTTCATTCCCGGAGGCACGTCAATTAACGCGGTCGCGCGCGCGAAGGCGACAAAGTCTGAAGATCCGCCCCACTTCAAAGGCTCAGCCAGCAGCGTTCCCTCCTCGTCCGTATGCAGGACCGCCGGCAGGTAACTTTCGCGCTCAACGGCGCCCTTCAGATCTCGCGTGAGCACCGCCATCTCTTCGATCATCTCTGGCTGTTTGGCCCTCTGCATCGAACGCAATGCCGTGCGCGCGAACAGATTGAAAGTAACCGCAACCGAGACGGGATTTCCCGGAAGACCAAACACAAGTGTCTTGCCGATGCGGCCAAAGACCGTTGGCTTCCCGGGTCGCAAGGCAACACGCTCGAAAAAAATCTCCGCGCCAAGTTCTCTTAGCGCCGTCTTGGTAAAATCGTAAACACCCATCGACACGCCACCCGAAGTGATCAAAATATCAGAGCGTTCAACCGCCGCTCGCATCTGCTGCTTTAATTCTCGGGTGTCGTCTCCGGCCAGCGGCAATCTTTCAACCATCGCGCCCGAAAGACTTGCATAGGCGGCCAGCGTGTAGTTGTTTGAGTCGCGAATTTGATCGATGCCAGGCTTTTGATTCACATCAACGAGTTCGCTTCCTGTGGCCATGATCGTCAGGCGTGGCTGACGGCCGACCGTCACTTCTGCATAACCAAACGAAGCTAGCGTCGCAATCATCGCCGGGTTGATATCTTCACCTGCACGCAGCACGGTCGCGCCGGATTTGATTTCGGCGCCACGCCTCACGATCGATCTGCCCGCATCGACTGATTCAAGGATCTCGACCAGCTTTGCGTCATCTACTTCACGAGTCCGTTCGACTTGCTGCACAGCATCAGCACCCTGCGGAACTGGGGCGCCAGTCATGATGCGCACGGCCTCGCCCGGTTTCATTTCGTGATGCCAACCCCGACCGGCGGCTGATTCTCCGGCAATGCGCAAACGCGCCGGTGTGTGCGACACGTCTTGGGAGCGGACGGCATAACCATCCATCTGCGCCCGATCGAAAGGCGGCAGGTCGCAATCGGCGATAACGTCTTCGGCCAGGACTCGCCCCAGCGCGTCGCTCAGCCTCACCGTCTCAACTTCCAGCTGAGGCGTATGTCGCAGAACTATGCTGATGGCTTCGCTGATGGGAATCATTGTTGAGAGTCTAAAAGCAAAAGCGCTTGCTCTTCAAACTGTGAAAAGCAACCGCTTCATTAAGTGGCGGAGCCGATGGGCCCCGAACCCGCGACCTCCGACGTGACAGAATGAAACTCCAGGAACATGAATACAACAAGTTAAGTATGCTCTCAACAATTTAGTTGCGAGTGTAAGCGACAGATGATGACACCAAATACCCTGTTTCCGCACCCTGGCGACACGTTTAGTGGCACAATTGCCACAATCTATTCTCTGCCCGTCAGAAACTACTTTGCCCTCCTATCGAGTCCTCTTTTCGGGCAACGGAGTTTAAGTCGGTCAAATGGCACTTTACCTGATCTCACTGAAGATATGAACCAATGTCTACCGGACTTGCGGCCGTCAGAGTCAGCTCCGTCTCAAAGAAAAAACAGCCTCATCCTGGCTGAAGAATATCCCTTTTTCAGCAGCCTGCTAAGTAAGACGAGAGCATAGCAAAACTTTTTACCCCACCTTAAGTTTTTGTGGGCTGTTTCGTCGTTGTTCTGCGCCCTATTGGTTGAAGGCAGAATTTTCCGGTGGAGCAAGCGAAAGGAAAACACTTTCGGACAGCCATAGCCGCCGCGTAGCAGCGGCGGTCAACCAAGTCTTTTTCCAAGGACAAGGATTAGAGGACACCATGAAGCGTTTCAACATGCGCGCAAGCCAGTCGCTCTCTCTGATGCTCGTATCCCTGGGCTTGTCCATTGCCCAGTTAGCTCCCGTCGTTCGGGATTCGGCCTCTGGAGACAGTAGTCGCTCGGCTAACAAGTCGGCCGCGCCGGCAACTTCCAACATGTATTTGCTGCAAAAGATCATGACGCCGGCACACAATCATCTATTCAACCTATCTCGGAGGCAGCGAAAACATCGGTTTAGTACTCCGTGTGTTACGGTCCCGCTTTAACCCTTTGCGATACACTCAATCTTTGAGTAAGGTCTTACAAGAATTGCCAGCCAACCTAAGGAACGATCGAGGAGAAGAAGATATGATGCGTTTAAGAACAAAGAAGAAAACAGGGCGTATTGCTCTCGTGATGTTGATGCTGCTCGCAATCATGGCGACAAGCGTGGCGCCGACTTACGCCGACCACGGCGATGCGCCGACCCCGGGTCAGGATCAGGCGACCGCCATCGGCGATATATATTTCTTCCTTGATCCGGCTGACAATTCGCGGGTCATCATCGCCAGCACCGCGCACGGCTTTATCACGCCGCAGCAAAATGCCAACCTGGGTTTCTTCGATCCGAATGTTCGCTTTCATTATTTGGTTGAGAACACCGGCGACGCCAGAGCGGATCT
>JBBRMS010000023.1:0-52819 GCA_038230715.1 Pyrinomonadales bacterium | reverse complement strand
CTGTACCACCTCGACTCACCTCCGATCTCAGCATTGAGCCGGTCGATGTTGAAGCGCGTCTGTCCGCCGATGCTGAAGAAACCGCCGCCCACCAAAATCTTTCCGTCCGGCTGCACCGCGATGGCAAAGACATCATTGTTCGCGTTGGGGTCGAAAGCCGTTTCCACGGTGCCGTCAGCATTGAGCCGGGCAATGTGGTTGCGCGTCTGTCCGCCGATGCTGTTCGCTCCGCTGAAATTGCCTCCCGCTAAAATCTTTCCGTCCGCCTGCACCGCGATGGCATAGACAATACCGTTCGGGTTGGGCGCAAAGCCGTCGAGCGCGGATTGGGCCGGAATCACTGGGGGGAAACAAACAAAGAGCGCCAGCGCCGCTAATGTCACGGATGCGCGAATGAAGAATCCAAGGTTAGATACGGATGTGGCCCGAAGCGTAGCACGCAAGGCGGTGGTGGATTTCATAACGCGTCTCCTAACCAAGTCCGGCGTGGCCGGAGGCATGTCAAAAATATGCGACGGGAATCCTCGACTTCAGTGGTGTCTGACCAAGTGCTGATTTTGAGGGAAGTACTGCAAGTCCCAATCACTCAGAGCAGCGCAGATGGTTTCTCGAGGACTACCGATCTTCGATCTTCTTAATGCTGTCCAAAATGGTGCGGCTGTCTTTCGCGAAGTCGCCCGCATTCACCTGGATGTAGATTATGACAGGCCGTTCCGCACTGAGTAGAATGATCGCCCCGACCGTGTCTGCGCCAAGGAATTTCCCCGTGAATGCCTGGCGGCGGCCTCTTATGCCGTTTTGAGTAAAGTCCTCGACCTTGCCCATTTGCATTCCCTTGAAATCCTTCTTTGCGGAAGACAAAGCCCCTTCCTGGGCCGCGCTGAACTGCTGTTCGGGTGTTAGTGACCAAGCCTCGCGCGGCAAGATTCCAAAGCTGGAAACATAATAGCTGGCGCCGGCCTGCCGCGAGAGAGTCGGGTCTCCGTCCTTACTAATCGCCAGCTCCCACCCTGAGGGAACCATAAACTGGATGCCAGCTGCTTCGTACTTACAAAGGGTGCCTTGCTGGTAGGCGGTAACAGTGGCATAAG
Organism: Pyrinomonadales bacterium; assembly: GCA_038230715.1. GTDB lineage: Bacteria > Acidobacteriota > Blastocatellia > Pyrinomonadales > Pyrinomonadaceae > UBA11740. The sequence goes on along the minus strand of JBBRMS010000023.1, from coordinate 51,728 downwards.
CTGCCGGGGTGGCCAAAACGGGAAGTTGTGCGCAAGCTGCAAAAATCAATACGAGCTTCGCTGCACTCAAAAGAAATCTTCGATTCATAGTTCTCCTTAGAAATTTGAATTGGTCGGTCTCTTCCAGGCTATCAACCTACGCGAATGTTGAGCAGGGGTCAAAATGTGGACCAGCTCCCGCGCGCCTGTATCCAACTGAGCGAGTTCATCCCGCTGCAATAAATCTAGAGTGAGTAAGGGCCGTCAGACCGTTCTGTAGATCAATTCGGCGAGTTTGAGAGCTGACGCGGAAACTCCTGCCATGCTGGGCTGCGCTGCATTAGTGTCGCTGACCAGGAAGAGATTCGGAAAGATCGTTCTTCCCATTCGCGCTTCGCCTTCCGGGAGGTTCAAGGACGCCGTCGGCCGACCCACCATCCCGAGTTTGCGACGGGTATCTTCATAAAAGGTTCGAGGCGTGGCGGTCTCGATGACCTCAACGCTGTCGCCCAGTTCTGGCATTGCTGCGTGAAGTCGGGACCATAAAGTTTCCAGAGCCGACTGATCCTGCTCCTCGTGCGCGGCCTCGTCCTGGTGGAACGCAAACCAATCTTCAACGTTTGTGAACGTGGAAACGGTGACGGCGAGTTTGTCTTCAGATGCGCCCGCATCCCTGACCTCATTCTCTTTAGAAGCTGTAGAAAAGCTGAACTGCTGTTCGGGCGAGTACGGTTGATCTTCTTGCCACTCGGTCAGCGCCAGAACGCGACTTGAACCGAGCCTCGCTGCGGCTGACCGTTCAAGGCTCATGAAGATCAGGTACGCACCCCATGAATGCATTTGTCTTAGTTGGCTTGAGATTGAAGCCGGAGTGCGGCTCAACCCGATTAACTTTCCGTAGGTGTCCCAAATTGTCAGGTTGCTGACAATCGCCCGCGTGGCCGTCACGCGCTCGCCACTCAACAAGTCGACGCCCGTCGGTGAACCAGCCGGGCTATAAGCGAGTCGCAAGACCGGCGCATTCAAACGTAACGAACCGCCACTCTGTTTGAGAGATTCGGCCAGAGCATCCGCGAGCGATTGAGCTCCGCCACGAATGCTCCACATGCCCCGACGCGAGTTATTAAGAGCCAGAGCCGCGAGCTCGAGCGGGCATTGATCACTCGCGCTTTGGATAAGGGCTTGCAGCTGCACATCAACGAAACGGCGGAATCTAAATGAGCATCCGGTCAAAAGGGTTTCAGCCGGTTGACGCTCTCCTGTGGCTGCCGCGTTAACCTGATCGAGATTACGATAGAAAGCGGCCGCCGCAGTGGCACATTCCGGAAAGGCCCGGCTGATATCTTCTTCGAATTGCTCCGAGTTCTCCGACACGGCTACCTCCGTTCCGTCGGGCAGGCGCACGCAGTATGCCGGCGAAAGGCGATCAACTGCCGGCGGCGCAACCGGCAGATGGGCAAATATTCTTTCGTAGAGACCACCCGGTTCCCAACCGGAGTACAAACCGCAGGTCGGTTCAAAGGTAAAACCCGACTGTTCGACGTTGGCTACACAGCCGCCCGGCCGCGACTGTCTCTCGAATAGGCAGACACTGACGCCACGCGCGGCGAGCAAGGCAGCGGTAGTCAATCCGCCGATTCCGCCCCCGACAACGACTACTTCGTAGTCCATCTGTTCTAGCCCAGGAACCGGACGAAAGAGAGAATAATTCCAGGCGTGGGTTGAGGCCGCCAGTGCTCGATGAGCGATCTGAGATAGGGTTCAATGACGATAAGAATCGATTGGACGCCGTTAAAGACCAGGTGGATGACGAAGCAGGGAAGCAGCCGGCCGGTGCGTGCCCGGACCACCGTCAGGACAACGCTCAGCAAAGTTATTGAGCCGATCACGCCGGCGTTCGGCCAGTACTGCAGCACATGTAACCCGGCAAACATCACCGACACAGTGGCAACTGCGGGCCACTGGCCGGTAATCTTTTGCAGCGCTGAATAGAGCAGGCCGCGATAGATCATTTCTTCGATCAGCGGCGCAGTCGCCACCGCGATGAATGCCAAAATCAAAGCGGCCGTCCGGGAGCTTCGCAGAATCCTGTCAAGATCGGTTTCCTGAGTACTCACCAAACCAATGATGATCATCGAGAGCAGATAAAGGCCGATTGCGGACCCGATGCTCGCCCCGATCCCAAACTTTGAACTCCAGCTCCAGCCGAAGACCTCCTTGATTGAAAACTTACCCAGTCGTGTCGCCACCGCCCAAATCAGAGCGAGGGTCAGCAAATGAGCCGGCAGCCAACCAGAGACGAACAGCAACATGAAGGTCTTGTCAGCGAGCAGCAACTCTCGAGTCGGGGTCGTGGCACCGCGGAAATGAGAGACCACATAGGGCAGCACGAGGAGGTTGGGAACGAGGGCCACCGCCACGATGCTCATGATCCAGGTCAGCAGGGCGGACCAGAGACCCCACGGCGGGTTATCGGGATTCACGTCAGCGGGAGTTGCGGGCAAGTCGGATCCGGAACCGGAGATCGGTCCGGGGTAGATCGTGGCCGCCGGGTAATCGGTGTCTGACGTGTTCACGGGATTCAGTCCAGCTCCGGTCCAGATGACGGCCGGTCAGTCGGTCGAGGGCTCTGCGGGTTCGCGCTGACCATTGTATTGCTCCAGCTTTCGATAGATGGTCTTGCGACCAATACTCAGCAGTTTAGCTGCACGGGTTTTATCGCCTGAAGTGTAGTCGAGCGTGGCCTCGATCGCATGACGCTCAATTTCATCCATTGAAGATGGGACATCGATTTCCAGTTTGGTGCGGCGGCCCTCGCTGGCGGCCTGGGCGCGCTCAACTCGAACCATCGCTTCGCGCGCTGACGTATCGTTGCCAATTGCGGTCGGCAGATCGTCGAGCTCAATCTGGCGTCCGGAAGCAATGATCACCGCGCGCTCAACCGCGTTCTCAAGTTCGCGCACATTGCCGGGCCAGTCATAGCTCACCAGGGCCCGCAGGGCTGGTTTGGAAATGCCCGAGACAAATCGACTAGTGCGTTGTTTATAGTGCTCCAGGAAATGAATTACGAGCGGGTGAATGTCTTCGCGGCGCGCGCGCAAAGACGGGAGCGTGATCGGAAAAACTGAAAGCCGGTAAAAAAGGTCGCGGCGAAATCTGCCTTCATCGGCGGCGCGCTCAAGATCCACATTGGATGCGGCGATGATGCGCACATCCGCTTTCACGACTTCGTTGCCACCGACGCGAGTGAACTCGCCGTCCTGCAGGACGCGCAACAAACGAACTTGCGCAGCCAGGGTCATTTCGCCGACTTCATCCAGAAAGAGGGTGCCGTTGTTAGCTTCTTCGAACCGTCCTTTGCGCCGGGCGCGGGCGTCTGTAAATGCCCCCTTCTCATGACCGAAGAGTTCGGATTCCAGCAACGTCTCAGGGATGGCGCCACAATTCAGTTTGATATACGGCTGATCCTCTCGACCGGAGTTGAAATGAATCAGGTTCGCCAGTAGTTCCTTGCCGGTGCCTGACTCTCCCTGGATCAAAACTGATGTCTGTGTATCGGCGACACTCAGCGCCAGTTCCATGGCGCGGCGAATCGCCGGCGCCTGACCAATGATCCGGTCCTGCCCGTAGCGCTCATGCAGGGCGCTTTTCAAACGCATCACTTCGGCGGAGAGGTGATCGCGCTCCAGCGCCGTGCCGATCTGATCGGCGATGCCTTCAACCAGGGCCACCTCATGATCTTTGAATTGTTCGCGTGGTTCGCTCCAAACCAGACCGAGCAAGCCGAAGGTGTGGCCGCCGATACGCACCGGCGCCACCAGCGCGGCGCGTCCGCCCAGGGTCGCATTGAACATCAGGCGCATTGGCAGCGGCAGATCACTCTCCAGAAGTTTCAAGGTGCTGCCCTGGGACAGGACCTCGACCATGGCTGGAATGCCGGTGATGTCGAGCGACTGGCCATGCGCTTCAATCAACCCGCGCACATTATCAGTGGTGGCATGGGGCGCGGCCTTGAAAGCAGCGAGGCTGAGTCGTTTCTCCCCCGCATCGAGCACGCCCAGCGCGCAATAGTCAGCGCCAACCAAAGAAAGAGCGCGCTCGAGCACCGCCGAAGTTACTTCACCGAAGTCCGAACGCGCGTTTAGCGTGTTGGCAATCTCGAGCAAAGCCCGAGTGGTTTCGGCCTCGCGTTTTTTGTCGTTGTAAATGCGGGTGTACTGGTAACCGATCGCCAGTTGCATCGCGATCGAAACCAGAAACGCGACTTCTTCATCGGACCAATGCCGGGTCGAACGGGTGTGATGCAAGCCAATCAGACCGAGTACTTCGTCGGCGAGCACCACCGGTACGACCAGCAGCGAGCGAGTGCCCAGACTCCTGGCGAAGAAACGCACCTTGTGATCGTGCTCGGGCGCGGATGTGTCGTCGAGCCGGATTGGTTTCCTAATATCGAGATGCTGTGAGAGGGTAGCGACGTCGACCGGAATGCGAGCGTTCAGGCTGGATGGCACGGTTTCCGCCGCGCGCCATTCATGACTGATGCGCAGCTCACCTTCGGGGCTCAGCTTGATAATGTCGCAGCGATCGACTTCCATCATCCGGCCCAACTCAGCCACGATCACCTGCAAAAACGAATCGAGATTAATTGACGTGGGCAGGTTCGCGGCCAGGCGCCCGATGATGGATTCTCGCGCCTCGTGCAGCTTGAGCTTACGTTCGATGGAAAGGGTCTGATCTGTTTCGGCTGCGGGTTGCATTTAGTGCGAAGTTAACGGCGAATAGAATAGCAGAAGGGATTGCCGCCAACTAACTAAGCATTCTCTCCCTCCATTTTTTGGAATCATAACCAACCGCTTGCCAACTTGCAAAAAAAGCTCAGTGGGCTGAATCAGAGGGCGGCTTTCTTGTTTGCGGCTGCATCTGAAACCTCATGCGGTTGTAATGGTTGAGAGCGGTCTCGTATAATTCCGGCTAACGAAAGCACTGCAGTAACCGTGGAGAAGCTGGATTTACGATGCCAATTTATGAATATCGTTGCAAGAAATGCAACGACCAAATCGAGGTTTTTCAAAAGCTATCTGATAAACCACCAACGAAATGCGCTAAGTGTGGTGGGCGGATGGAGAAACAGTTCTCCCGGAGTTCTGTTCAATTCAAGGGTGAGGGTTGGTATGTGACCGATTATGGTCGCAAGGACAGCGTGGGTGAAAAGGTCGAGAAGGAACTTTCTTCGCCCGAACCTGCCAAGACCGACACGTCAAAACCGAAAAAGACCACCTCAAAAAAAGCCGGCTCAGAGAAGAGCTAACTCACCGATTGACGGTCAAGAGCATGAGACCGAAACCTAAAGCAGGCGCGCCAGGGAAGAGAAGTGGGATGGCCCGCGGCTGGTGGAAGTCGCTCGTTTTCATTCTCACCGCAGCCTGTCTGTTGAGCACCCTGCTGGGTCAGGCTGGTCGCCGGGCACATCCAACTTCAGATGCTTCGACCGTCCTGAACGTAGTGGCAACGCGCACGAGCGGATCCGCCACCCCGATTACCTCGAAAGACATTTCCATATTCGACAACGGCGTCGAGCAGAACATCAGGAATTTTGCGCCGGATCTCTCGCCCGCTCGAATCGTGCTCTTAGTCGACAACTCACTGACTATTCGCGCCGACGTCGAGAAGCTTGAATCCGCCGCCCGCGAGTTCGCTTACGAAATCTATGATGGCGACAAGTTATTGATAGTCGGCTATGACGACAACGCTGAAATCGTGTCTGACTGGACCGACGATGCAAAGAAGATTGAAGTTGAGCTGAAGGCGTTTCGCAAGAAAGGCGATCCGCACCTGTTTGATTCGATCATGGCTGTGATCGAAGACGCTCTGCGGCCTTTATCAGCTCAGAAGAGGGCGATAGTGGTTATCAGCGACGGCCTGGATCGCGGTAGCAAGGCAAAGTTCAAACAGGCCCTGACCGCTCTTCAATCGCTGGACATAAGCGTTTATTGCGTGCAGGCGCAGGACCGCACGCGCGGTGCTATCAGGCGCGATGTGCCCAAGCCGCGACAGGTGATTGACGAGTTGGCGGAAGGGACCGGCGGCCGAATCTTTCCGATCGACGATCCGAGCGCTGCGGCCAAAGCGATCTGCGATGAGTTGCGTAAGAGGCGCTATATACTTTCATACCTGCCCCAGAGCGTGCCGTACAGCGAAGAACGGAGACTGCTGGTGATGGGTGGAGAAGGAATAGAAGCGCGCGCCAAGTCAATGCAACCGCCAAACTGAATGGTGGAGCGCACGCATCCTGCGTGCGGTTCGCCGGCATCCCGGCCGGCGCTTTGAGGGGTGTTTTAGGTTTTCTTGCGCGAGTACAAATAGAAAAGCGTGAGGATAATCGCCAGCAGAATAATCTCCCAGAAAGCGAACACCCCACGATCAAAATTGCCGGCTTCGTCATGGGCGTCCTGATAAACGATGAAGGTGCCCAGGGTGACGCCGCCTGTCAGCCAGATAATTTGTCGCTTCGTGTCCCACATAAACTGGTTTGCAGTTACGGCTTAAGGCGGTGTTAGCCTGTGATACGTTCGCAGGTAACCTGGAACCGCCTGAAGGCGGAACTCCGAACGAAACATCAAGCGGCGGTTACTGCGAGCGGGGATTGATCATCATTCTGGGCAACACTCGAGGCTGACCATCAATTTCGGATCGGACTTCCCCAATCCGCTTGGCCCCCATCCGTTCATAAAAACCTTGAGCATTCGGATCAGCCGACAGCTCCAGCGCGGGCAGTCCCAAATTGCTCGCTCGCTTCTTGATGTAGTTGAAGAGTGCGCGGCCGATGCCTGCGCCCATATGCTCAGGCCGGATCCACATGTGTTCCAGTTCGGCCTTGGATTCGTCAAAAGAAAGCGCACCACAACCAGCGATCTTCCCATCTTTCGTGGCGACGTACATTTCGTTGCGAGCGATGAACTGAGGTGTGATGGTCAGGTCGGCCTGCCAGTGCTGAATCCACTTTTCGGGATAACCCCAATGGCGTTTCGCTGCGTGCGCGATCTCAGTCAGCAGAGATGCTTCGTTGGGTCTGGCCCTGCGAATGTAAACCTCCATGGAAGTGAAGTCTAGCACTTTTGATTCAGATCGCGAGTCTGTAGAATCCGTTAATATTATGGAACGCATAGTCTTTCTCGAACGCAAAACGATCGCGGCGAATTTTCGCCGGCCGGGCTTCGATCATGAATGGATCGAGTGCGGCGAGAGTTTTCAGGATCAGGTCGTCGAGCGGTTGGGCGGCGCAACCATTGCCATCAGTAACAAACTGGCTCTGCGTGAGCCGGAGTTGGCCCAACTCCCGGACCTCAGGTTAATTGCCATCGCCGCGACCGGATCAGACAACATCGATCTCAGCTATTGCCGCGCGCACCACATCGTCGTTTCGAATGCGCGTGGTTACGCGGTGAATTCCGTTCCCGAACACGCGCTGATGATGATGCTGGCATTGCGACGAAACCTGCTCGCATTTCGCGCAGACGTGCAGAACGGAATGTGGCAGCAGTCAAATCAGTTCTGCCTGTTGACTCACGAGCTGCACGACATCAGCGGCAGTAATCTGGGCATCATTGGATATGGTTCGATTGGCAAGGCCATGGCGCGGCTGGGTGAGGCGATGGGAATGCGTGTGCTCATCGCAGAGCGAAAAGGCGCAAATGAAATTCGCGAAGGGCGAATATCGTTTGCAGATACGCTGCGACAGAGTGACGTCATCAGCCTGCATTGCCCTCTCACGGATGAAACCCGGGACCTGATCGGTGGGGCTGAGTTTGAGATGATGAAGCCCGGAGCTCTTCTGATAAATACTGCTCGAGGTGCTTTGGTGGATGACGCGACGTTGATTGAGGCCTTGCGAACAGGCAGGATTGCCGGCGCTGGTTATGACGCGCTGCGAGAGGAACCTCCACGTCAGGGCAGTCCTTTGTTGGAATTGAACCTACCGAATTTCATCGTCACGCCTCACGTGGCCTGGGCCAGCAGGGAAGCGGTACAGGCCCTGGCCGATCAGGTGATCGACAATATCGAAGCCTTTGTAGCGGGGAGACCGCGAAATGTGCTGACGTGAGTTTCTTCCGCGCTGGGCACCACAGGTGCGGTGGCTAAAATCAGAAACGATTAGAGGCTGCACTTATGTCGCCAACTTGCCGCAGGAGAGCGGGAGCTAAACGACAACCCTGCGCCAACTGGAGAAAAGATTTTGACTTACGAGGTCGCAGCTTCGTGGCTGGCCGGATGATCGACGTCCTCGGTCGTATAGAGATTGAGGATTTCGCGGCCCTGGCGTGATCGTGGATCGATGGTGCGCAGGTGTTTGCGACCTTTCATTTCCCAAATCGCTGTGACGACGCCGTCTTTTTCCACGGCCTGGTAGGTGATGTCTTCTTTCTCAGCCGGCTCGGGCGCGCTCTGAGATTCAATTATTTCGGACTCGCTTTCGGACATAGAAATTCTGGGATGCTCCTGTTTGCTTTCTTTGGATTGGCGTGAGGGATTCTGGCACAGCGACAAAGACAATGTCTAGCTGCGCCGATATATCTGCGCCTGACCGGATCATAAGGACAGGGACAACTCCACTGCGCGGCGCGCCGACACCACACCCCAACCCTGGCGATCCACTTCGACCTCCGGAACCCTTTCCGCCGAATCGATCAGGATCCGCTTGATCTGTTGAGGACTCAGTTGCGGATTAGCTTCCAGCATGCATGCGACGATCGACGAAACGATGGGTGCTGCGAACGAGGTTCCGTCGACGTACTTATAGTGCGGGTTGATGACATTGCCTTCGCGTAGTTTGATTGTGATCAATTGCCGCAGCAGTGGCAGCGGGAGAGAATTCGCCTGGTCCAGATCCTGATCCACTCCGACATACTCGTTCAGAAGTAGTCGTACTTCATCGTCGTCGGCGGCATCAAGCTTATGATAAAGCTCAGCCTCTTCAGCGGTGGGCGTTTGCGGCAGGATGGGCGCCGGTACCCAGATACCCGGTGCGATCACCTCAGGCTTCTGTAGCCCGTCAATGGTGGGCCCATAGGACGAGCGATACATTCCGCGCCGCGCTCGATCGAGAGAGTTGTTATCATCCAGACCCCCGACCGCGATGCACGAAGGGGCACTCGCCGGCGGCAGCACGGGATGGCCGGGAACATGTCCGGCATTGCCCACAGCGCAGACGACCGTCAGGCCGGCCCGCGCGCAACGCTCGACGGTTTGCGACAAGGGATTGGTCAGATAGCTTTCCTCAAAATCGCCGCCCGCGGATATATTTACCACGCGGATCTTATATTCGACCGCATGATCGATTACCCACTGCAGACCTTTCTGAATTTGATCTTCGCTGATGCGCCCGGTTTGTCCGATCTTGATCAGGACCAGATTGGCTTCGGAGGCGATGCCGCGATAGAACTCCATCGCCAGACCGCCATTCCCGGCCGCCACGACTGAAGTCATCATGCCGTGCCAGCTGGCCACATCGTTCGTGTCTAGCGAAGTCTGATCGCCTTCTTCCGCAAAAATGCTGTGATAAGCGAGGATGCGATTCCTGGGAGTGGTGAGATCCGGGTGCGCATAAAATCCGGAATCAAGAAAAGCCATGGTCACGCCCCGACCGCGAAATCTCTCGTCGGCATCCATGCGCAGGGGAGTTGGCAGAATAAAGCCGTACTTTTCAAAGATTGTTGCCTGAGATTCGATTTGACGCCGTGCGCGTCCGAATAGTTCGAGGCAGCGGCCACAGAGCTGCGCTGCATTTGCCGTGGCCGCATTCGGCGCGATGATCGATCGCAAATCTTCGGGGAGCGCCTCGATTGAAAAAAGCTCGCCGTCCGCAAATCGATCGCAAACGGGGCAGACGCCTGGCCGGGTCTGAATGGCCTCAACATCAGGGGCCGGAGATTCGGGAAGTCCGAGAGTGTCTTTCATCTCCAGCTATTCAAAACTAAATCGTCTGCGAAAACAATCGGCATGAAGGCGAGTCTCTGCAGATTAAGGATGTGCGCTACAAAGATCGGGCGAGCGTAGAAGGCCCGGGTAGTGCTGCCATGACCGCGTCCCTTGGTCCGCGCCTGCACCAGTTTCCCCAAATCTCCGGTGACTGAGTCGATTCCTTTGGAGCGAATTTGAGCGCGAATGGTCTCGTAATCATTGGCGACCTGTTCGCGGATGTTCGGATTATCGAGATCGAATTCGGCCGCGCCATGGAGGATTGAGCGCGGCTCCCGCGGGTTTTCGTAGATGCGACTGACGACCACCATACTCCTTAGCTTGTCATACAGATGACTATCCTCGAATTTACCGGCGAGTACTTCGGCCGGCTCGAGCATGGTGATGGCCATTGATTCTTTGACGCGCAGGTTCCCATTCGCGTCTTTAATCAGCGGCACGACCTTTAATTCCCAGTTGCCAAAATCCGGCGCTTGTCGCGAGTTCGGTGGTAAGCCGAGGTAATGTTCAATCACCAGGCCGGCCCAGCCTTTGTTCTCGTGTCCATTTTTCCAGACTGGAATGCGGTACTCGTCCGCCATCGCCCGCAGGTCTTTGCCGGCGAGGAGGTGGAGCCGACGCACGGCTTCACCGCGATCTAAAGATTGAGTAGTAATCAGGAATGCCATTCGAAGCCGCTTTACTATAGGTGTGCTGAGCCGCGATAGCGGCGTAATATTCACAGCACGCAAAGCCGTAATGGGAACGCCCAAGTCATTAAGAGACAATCTTTCTATAAATATTTCGTGCCTACGGCACTTAAATCGATGACGAGAGTTACAACCTGGCTCTGGCTAAAACGAGTTCTTCCGCCACACGCTCACGCGCGGTGCCGCCAATCTGTGCTTTCGTCGCCAGGGTCTGTTCCAGGGACAGTGCGTCGAAAACATCTTCCTCGATCAAAGTTGAGAAGGATCTGAGTACGTCGAGCGATAGATCGTTGAGTTCAGCTTTCTGCTCGATCGCGTGCATCACTATGCGGCCCACCGTGTCGTGGGCTTCGCGAAACGGCACGCCTCGACGCGCCAGATAGTCTGCCAACTCGGTCGCATTCAAATAGCCCTGCTTGGCCGCTATCAGCATCCTCGTCTCGTTCAGACGAATGTTGGCCAGCACCGTGGTGCTCACCTCAAGGCAGGCCCGGACCGTGTCCATCGTGTCAAAGAGGGCTTCCTTGTCTTCCTGCATGTCTTTGTTGTAAGCGAGCGGCAGACCTTTGATCGTCGTCAGCAGCGCGGTGAGGTGTCCGAACACGCGTCCGGCTTTCCCGCGTACCAGCTCCATCGAATCCGGGTTCTTCTTTTGTGGCATCAGGCTGGATCCGGTGGCGATGGCATCGCTCAACTCAAAGAAACCGAACTCTGTGGTGGAGTAGAGAATGATGTCTTCGGCAAGACGTGAAAGGTGCAACATGATTAACGACGCAGCTGCGGCAACTTCCACACAGAAGTCGCGATCGCTGACTGCGTCGAGACTGTTATGGGAAACCGTTGCGAAGTCCAGGGCCCGGGCGATCGCCTCACGGTCGATCGGATAAGAGGTGCCGGCCAGCGCTGCTGAACCGAGCGGCATGATGTTGACGCGCCGTCGCATGTCGCCGAGCCGCTCGCGATCACGAGCCAGCATCTCGAGGTAAGCGAGGCACCAATGCGCGAATAAAATGGGCTGGGCCCGCTGTAAATGTGTGTATCCCGGCATCACCGCCTCGCGATTAGCTTCCGCAAGATCGAGCAGGCCGCGCTGGGCGTTGCGCAAGGTCCCGCTGAGGCGATCAATTTCTTCGCGCAGCCAGAGACGTAGATCGGTTGCGACTTGATCGTTCCGGCTGCGGCCGGTGTGCAGCCTGCGGCCGGCATCGCCAACCATCTCGACCAGACGCGCCTCGACAAAAGAATGGACGTCTTCCGCGACATCGTCGGCTAGATAGCTGGGGTCCGTCCGCCCACGCTCAAGGATGGCATGGAGCGCCGCACTGATCTGGTCCGATTCGGTTTGCGTCAGAACACCCGCGGCCGCGAGGCCCGCGCCATGAGCAATGCTGGCCCGTACGTCGACCTCAAACAGGCGCCGGTCAAAACCAAATGAACGATTGAAAGTGGCAAAGCCAGGATCTGCTTCACCCTCGAATCGTCCGCCCCAAAGATTCTTGTTTTGCTTATCTCCCATGATTTATTTGCGGCCTGACCGGTTCCAAACTTGACTAAACTGCATAACAAAGACTAGTTTATGCAGGTATGCGGCAAAAATGCAACTATTGTGCATGACGCGCCGTCTCAAGTATGACAAGCTGGTTTGTCGTAAGGCCCACGAAATAAACGATAGCGACCAGCTGAAGATAGTCGTACATATTATGCTGAAACGAGAGCGACAAAAGAAACTGCTTAATCTGATTCGTGCCAAGCGGATTGGAACTCAGGAAGCCCTCCGGACGCATTTAGAGCGGGCGGGCGTGCCGGCAACACAATCAAGTTTATCTCGTGACCTGGAAGAGTTGGGAGTGTTCAAGCATCATGGCGCGTATGCCTTGCCGCAGGCGAATGGCGCCTCCGCTCGTGGATTGTTAAGCCTCGATGTTTCCGGTGACGCGCTGGTGATAGCTCGGTGTCTGCCAGGTCGCGCGTCGGCGGTCGCAGTCGAAATCGATGACGCGGCCCTGCCGGAAATCGTGGGCACTTTGGCCGGCGAGGACACGATCTTCATCGCCGTGCGCGAGCAGAAAGCACAACGAACAGTGATGAAAAAGATCTGGGAGTTGGTCAGTGGCTAGTTGTTAGTGGTTAGTTGCGGCAACCGCTGACCACTGACAACTAACGACTGGCAGAAAGCAAAAAAGTGACTGAAAAGAAAATCAACAGAATCGTTCTGGCTTACTCTGGCGGTCTCGATACGTCGGTGATGTTGCACTGGTTGAAAGAACAGTACCATTGCGAGGTCGTTTGTTACTGTGCCGATGTTGGTCAGGGTGCAGAGATGGATGGCCTGGAAGAGAAGGCGAAAGCGACCGGGGCTTCGAAGCTGTATATCGAAGACCTGCGCGAGGAATTCGTGCGCGAATATGTCTGGACGGCAGTCAAGGCCAATGCGTTGTACGAGGGTGTCTATCTAATGGGCACTTCGCTGGCCCGGCCTGTCATCGCCAAGCGTCAGATAGAAATCGCCCGGCAGGAAAACGCTGATGCGGTTGCGCATGGTTCAACCGGCAAAGGAAATGATCAGGTCCGCTTTGAACTAACTTATTACGCGCTCCAGCCGGACATCAAAGTAATCGCGCCGTGGCGTGATTGGGAGTTCAAAGGCCGCACAGACTTAATTGCCTATGCGGAAACGTATGGCATTCCGGTGAGCGCAACGATTGCCAAGCCTTACTCGACTGATCGCAATCTGATGCATGTTTCTTACGAAGGTGGAATTCTGGAAGACCCCTGGGTCGAACCACCCGAGAATATTTTTCAACTGACCCGCTCGCCAGAAAACGCGAGAGCCGAAGCGCAATACATCGAACTTGGATTCTTACACGGCGAGCCGGTGGCAATCGACGGTGAGCAACTGGAACCGGTCGCGTTACTGACCAAACTGAACGAACTGGGCGGAGAGCACGGGATCGGCCGCGTCGACCTGGTCGAAAACCGGTTTGTGGGGATGAAGTCGCGCGGAGTTTATGAGACGCCGGGAGTGACGATCCTGCAGGCGGCCCATCGCGCTTTGGAATCGATCACCCTCGATCGCGAAGTAGTGCGACTCCGCGACTCCCTGGGTGTCAAGTTTGCCGAAAATATTTATTACGGTTTCTGGTTCGCGCCTGAGTTTGATTTGATGCGGCGGATGATTGATGAAATGCAGCAGCCCGTAACCGGGGATGTGCGTTTGAAGTTATTCCGCGGGAATGTGATCGTCGTGGGGCGTCGATCCCCGAATTCGCTTTACGACGAACGAATCGCCACCTTTGAAGCAGACACGGTTTACAACCAGCGTGACGCCGAGGGGTTCATAAAACTGAATGCGCTGCGTTTGAGATTGCGGGGCGGTGCAGTTTGATTTCTCTCAATGACAGGCCACAGGCCAACCTAGGATCTGGGCGAGCAGTAGCCCGCCGCTAAACATTCGGGGCAACTATTATGGAGCGAACCCAAGTGATCGAAGTCGACAAAATCGGATCGGCGACCTCGCCCCTCGGTTTGGCGCGAACACTTCACGTCACGGGTGCAACCCTCGTCGCTCGGGCCGGTGATGTGGTTGTGGTACGCGTGCTAACCGACAATGCGACCTACAACATGCTGGAGTTGCCCACGGGAAGGTTGGCTAAGGTCAATCCGGGTGATGTGCTGGTTGGGGTATTGGGGCGACGACGCGCTTTGAAAGGTTTTGTGGGCGACGTGCCCGGGACGGTAACTGCCGGAGATGAGCTCAATCTGCTTAACCTCGGCGGCGTGATTGGCAGCTGCACCGGTCATCATTCGAGTCTTAACGACGCTATTCAAGTTAAGGTAATTGGTCTGGCTTGCGACGATCAAGGAGTAGTGAAGAACATTGCGGATGTCGCCTTGCGGGGGCGCGAGAGTCTCGGAGAAACAGCGCCTATGGTAGTAATTGCCGGTGCTTGTATGAATAGCGGCAAGACCTACGCGGCGACCGAAATCATTCAACAGGGGACCCGCGCGGGATTGCGTGTGGCGGCCGCGAAGTTGTCGGGAATTGCCTGTCTGCGCGATACGCTCAATATGGCTGATCACGGGGCAATTGCCACCGCGAGTTTTCTTGATTGCGGCTTGCCGTCGACGGTGGGCGCCGGTGATCTGGCGCCGATGGCGAAAGCGATTATCGCTCGACTGAATGAAAGCGCGCCGGATCTGATCGTGATCGAATTGGGCGACGGGATACTCGGCGGCTATTCGGTCGAGTCGATTTTTGCAGACGCTGAGTTTCGTAGTGCGATGACGGCACTCGTTTTCTGCGCATCAGATTATGTTGGGGCCTGGGGTGGGATCGAGTTGTTCCGGCGTCGCGGCATTGAAGTCGATCTGGTGGCGGGTTCGGTGACCGATTCACAGATGGGCGAGGACTATATTCAGGATGAGTTCGGCGTGCGCGCGGCGAATGCGCGACGCAATGGGCCAAAGCTGTTTGAACTGGTTAATGCGAAAATTCAGGGTGCGGCCCGGGAAGTGAATGCTTAGTTCAGAGTTCAACCTAGGTTGATAATCGCAAAGTTCAAGCTAAAAGCTTGAACTCTAAATCGGCCCTGTTTCCAGCGACGACATGAAAATCAAGATTGGCATTTTCGGCGGCTCAGGTTATGGCGGTGCGGAATTACTCCGCATACTCCTGCTGCATCCGAATGCTGAAATCAGTTTCGTCACCGCAAACGAGCATGCCGGCAAAGCGGTCGGCGACGTTCATCGTAATTTGCGCGGGCTGACTGATCTGCAATTGATCAGAGCGGATGATCTGGAGAGTCTGGCCGGTCTCGACTGTGCGTTCCTGGCTCTGCCGCATGGGCAGGCCCTGGAGTTAGCCCCAGCTCTTCCGGCGAGGTTGAAGGTGATCGATCTCTCGGGTGATTTTCGCCTGAGTGACAGCGTCGCGTTTGCCCAGCACTATGGCCGCGAGCATACGGCGATGGATGCTCAATCCCAGTTCGTTTATGGTCTGACAGAGACAAATCGTGAAGTGATCAGAACGGCGCGCTGTATCGCGAATCCCGGATGTTTTGCCACCGCCACCCTCCTGGGATTGGCGCCACTCGTGGCCAACAACGTCTTGAGTGGTCGTGTGATAGTTGATGCCAAGACGGGCTCGTCCGGCTCCGGAACCAAAGCAGCGGCGAATACTCATCACCCTCAACGCAGCAATTCCTTTTATGCCTACAAGCCCTTCACCCATCAACACGTGCCTGAGATTGAACAGGAATTGAAGAGCGTTGGGGAATGGAATAACGAGCTCGTCTTTATGACGCACTCGCTGCCGGTAGCTCGCGGAATCTTTGCGTCGATCTACGCCGAGACGAGAAGCGACACCAGCGCTGAGGCTGCGCGCGCGATGTTCGCCGACTTTTATCGCGAATCATTTTTTGTGCGGCTGGTTGAAGGAAGCCCGGACATTAACTGGGTCAAGAATACAAATTTCTGCGATATCGGATTTGCGGCCCGTGGGCGGCAACTGGTCGTGTTCAGTGCGATTGATAATCTGGTCAAAGGCGCTTCCGGTCAGGCGGTGCAGAACATGAATCTGATGTTTGGACTGGACGAGAAGACCGGCCTACTGCTGCCTGGGAGTAACCCTTGATGGATGAGTTCAAACCAGCGCCAATTAAGCCGGCGATTTCTTTTGCCGATTTGGATCGCCTGGATGTGCGCGCCGGCACAATCATTGAGGTCGCGGAGGTGAAGGGTTCGGACAAATTGCTCAAGCTGACGGTCGACTTTGGTGATCACCAGCGCAGCATCCTGGCGGGAATGAAGCAGGAACGCGCAGATCCGAAAGAGATTGAAGGGCAACAGGCTTTGTTCGTGGTCAATCTGGAACCGAAAAAAATGATGGGCGAGGTTTCCGAGGGGATGCTGTTTGATATCGGATATGCCGACGGCGTGACGCCGGCGTTGGCGGTGCCGGAAAGGAAAGTCCCGAATGGGACCAGGGCCGGATGACTCAACTCGTTGCCGGGAAGGCGGCCGTCGGTCCGCACGTTGCGGTTCGCGGTTCGCGCTCAGGCGGACGGGACATCCGCGCTCCCGGCCGTAACGTCGCATACCGGAGGAAGCAGCTTTACGAGAATGAAAGCAGAGGCAGCTATTAAATTGGATCAAACAATTTCAATCGAAGAGCAGTTTCAGCTCGCTACCTATAAGAAGATGCCGATCGTCGCGGATCGCGGAAAAGGCGTCTGGATTTTTACCAGCGACGGCGACCGCTATCTCGATCTATATGGCGGCCACGCGGTGGCCGGCACCGGGCATTGTCATCCACATGTGGTTAAGGCCATTCGTGAGCAGACAGAAAAGCTCCTGTTTTATTCAAACCTGGTTTACTCGGAGGTTCGCGCGCGCGCTGCTGAGAAACTGGTGGCGGTGGCGCCCGACTCATTAACCAAAGCCTTCTTCTGTAATTCCGGCACCGAAGCCAACGAGAACGCGATGCGCATGGCGCGCATGGCAACCGGCCGCGAGAACATCGTAACTTTCAGCGGCGGCTTTCATGGCCGCACTGCTGATGCGATCAGCGCAACCTTCCTCGGCAAGTATCGCGAGATTGGCAGGCCTAATGTTCCCGGCCATATCGAGGCCGGGTTCGGCGACATCGAATCAGTGAGTGCGGTGGCTGACGAATCCGTTGCGGCGATTATGCTCGAGCCCATTCAGTCGATGGCCGGGGTACGAACCGCCCCGTCATCCTTCCATCGCGCTCTGCGCGAACTCTGTGACGAACGCGGTATCGTTCTGATTTATGATGAGGTGCAAACCGGGGTTGGCCGCACCGGCGATTGGTTTTTCAGCGGCAGCGAGGCGGGCGATCGAGTAGTGCCGGACATCGTTACATTGGCGAAGTCGCTCGGCAGTGGAGTTCCAGTGGGCGCTTGTCTGGTTACCGACAGGATTGCCTCGCACATCAAAGAGAACGATCTGGGCACGACGTTTGGTGGTGGGATGATTGCGATGGCTGCGGTGTCGGCGACGTTGGAGGCTATTGAACAGGATCGGATGATCGAGAACGTGCGATGGGTTGAAGCGCATCTCCGCGAACGCCTGAAAGAGGTCGAGCAGGTCGTCAGTGTTCACGGGCGGGGCTTTCTGCTCGGGCTCGAGTTCGCGGACAAGGCAAAGCCTGTCCATGAGGCCTTGCTCGAACGAAAGATCATAACCGGCACATCGAGTGATGCGAGGGTCCTGCGCCTGCTGCCGCCGCTCTGTTTGAAAAGCGAAGAGGTTGATGTATTTGTCGATGAGCTGCGAGACGTCATGAAATGAAACGCTCTGTGCGTCTCCATGACTCTTTATTCAGGACTATTTACCACCAAGGCACAGAGGGCCACAGAGTTCGCACAGAGAAGTCAAAATATCTTGAAAAACTTTCTCAGTACATCTGATCTTACCCGCTCTGATCTCGATCAATTGATTGAGTCGGCCTTCCGCTTTAAGAGCGGTGGCGTTTGGGCCAAGCCACTCGCCGGCAAGTCAGTTGCGCTGGTCTTTTTCAATCCAAGTTTGCGGACTCGTGCCTCGATGCAAATCGGAGTCTATGAGCTGGGTGGGCACGCGGTGGTGCTCGAACCCGGCGGCACGAGTTGGACTCTTGAGCATCGTCAGGGTGCGGTGATGGATTCGGACAAGACCGAACATATTGCCGAGTTTGTGCGCGTCCTGGGTCGGTATTGCGTGGCGATTGGAGTACGGACGTTCGCGGCTCTGAAGGACTGGGAGCTTGAGCGCATCGATCCGATTCTGAAAGCGTTTGTCGAACACTCTGAGGTGCCGATCATTAATCTTGAATCGGCCATGCATCATCCCTGCCAGGCCGCGGCGGACATGATGACGATCCATGAGCAGTTGGGCGCCTGGCGCAAGAAGGTCCTGCTTACCTGGGCCTGGCATCCGAAGCCTTTGCCCATGGCCGTGCCGAATAGTTTTGCGTTGGCGGCCGCTCAAATGGGGCACGACTTGATCATCGCTCACCCCACCGGCTATGAGTTGGACGATGAGTTGATGGAAAGCATCAGAGCTCAAGCAGCGGATTCAGGCGGCAGCGTCACCGTGACCAGCGACGTGAATCAGGCATTCGACGATGTGCAGATTGTGTATGCCAAGAGTTGGGGCAGCAAGGCATTTTATGGCGCGCCGGAAAAAGACATTGCCGCGCGGGCGCAGTATCGCGACCAGTGGATTGTGGACGAAGAGAAGATGGCCCGCACCAACGATGCGCGTTTCATGCACTGCCTGCCGGTGCGGCGGAACGTGATCGTGACTGACGGGGTCATCGACTCGCCGGCGTCAGTGGTGATTGACGAAGCCGAGAATCGACTGCATGTGCAAAAGGCGATCCTGGCCCGGGTGCTGAGAGGGTAGTCACACAAAGGATCAGCGAAAGGTTTTTTTGCGCCTCCGCGCCTTTGCTTGAAACTGCATTGCACACAGAAGGAATACGATGACCGACACGACTGACATTGGCAATCAATTGCGACTGGATCTCCTGCGTGAAGCTCTGCCTTACATTCAGCGGTTCAAGGGCAAGACCTTTGTCGTCAAGCTGTCTGGAAAAGTTACCG
Organism: Pyrinomonadales bacterium; assembly: GCA_038230715.1. Classification (GTDB taxonomy): domain Bacteria; phylum Acidobacteriota; class Blastocatellia; order Pyrinomonadales; family Pyrinomonadaceae; genus UBA11740. The sequence continues at coordinate 32,479 of JBBRMS010000023.1, read as the reverse complement.
AAGATCGCGACCGGCTGATATCGCTCGCCGAAGAACTGGCCCTGATGCACCAGGTCGGCATCCGTCTCTGTGTCGTTCACGGAGGCGGCAAACAACTGAGCGACCTGGCCAGGCTGATGGGAGTTGAGCAGACGATTATAGAAGGCCGTCGCGTGACCGACGATGCCACGCTCGAGATGGCCAAGATGATTTTTGCCGGTAAGATCAACACGGACATTCTGTCGGCCCTGCGTCATCGGAGTGTGGAAGCGGTGGGGCTGTCGGGTGTGGATGGAAACATTGTGCATGCCGAGCGCCGGCCACCGAAAGCGATCATGAATCGTGAAACCGGCGAGAGTGAGCAGGTTGATTTTGGTCACGTCGGGGACATCCTGGAGATCAATGCCCGCCTGTTGACTGTGCTCTTGGATCACGGTTACCTGCCGGTGGTTTCTTCTCTGGGAGCGGATGCTGAAGGAACCGTCTTCAATATCAACGCTGACACGATCGCAGCTGAGATCGCAATCCAACTTAAGGCAGAGAAGCTGGTCCTGCTGTCTGATGTGGATGGGATTTACCTGCGCGCGGGCGAACCGGAAACGAAGCTCTCGCGCTTGACCGCGGACGAAGCGGAAGCTTTGGTTGAGAAGGGCAGCGCGACCGGCGGCATGATCCCCAAACTGCAGAACATTATCGGCCTGCTACGTCGAGGCGTTGGCAGCGCGCACATCATCAACGGCACCGCGCGCAATGCTCTGCTGGCCGAAGTATTTACGGACAAGGGCACCGGCACGATGATCTCGGCCTAATCGGCTTTGCAGAAATGGACAGGATTAACCAGGTACGAGTGTTAAGTTTCTTAGCTTGTCTAATCCTGTCCTGAGATACTCATCCCAGCGGAGATCTCGGCAAATCTTTGTCGCGATCGAATGGCGGATCCTCGTGGGGTGGAAATTCCAATTCGGGAAACTCGCTCTTCCATTCCACGCGGTACGCTTCATCCGCAAAATATTTCATGTAGAGCTGCATGTGTTCTTCGCTGCCGCTGCCCAGCAGATCGAGGCCATAGACATACCCGGGGTTATCGGGAAAGAGCACCGCGTCCTCTCGCAGACCCTCCTCAAACAGCCAGGAATACAACTCGCGGTCGCTGAGGTGGTTTGTGTTGTGCAGGTGGGCCCCGAGCGAAGCCATGCGATTGATTACTTCCCAGAGTCTCGCGCGTAACTGGGCGTCATCCAGCTCCGCGGGCGGTGGAACCTCCAGTCCGGCGTTCTCGAGCCATTGAAGCAAGCTGGTCTGTTCCGCAGTTTCGAACGCCAGAATGTGCTTCAGGAATTCCCCTTCCATTTCAGCCGACAACCCGGAATGATCCGAAAAGCCCTCGCCCAGGTTTTCGAGTTGGGCCTTTAGCTTTTCAATCCGCTGTTCCTGATCGGGTTGGTCGTCAAAGTCTTCCATGGCGCATTCCTTTCCGAAGGGTTCGAGGGTCGTGAGCGCTTTAGTCGTCAGGTTGCTCGAATACAACAATCTTGCCGCGGAAGTCAAAAGTCATCAGGTAGTCTTTAAAGAAACCGTTGCCGATATTCACCTGGTATTTTTCTTTATCGTGGCCGGCCCCTGTGGGCCAGAAAGAGGCCGGAGCCGATTCGAGGGACAGTCTGCCCAGTCGCACCGACTTCAGCACGCCTGATTTGCTTTCGAATTCTCCGTTGTAGCCAACCGATTTTTCCACGGCGCGGTTCTGTGCCTGGTCTTCGAGGCCGAGGAGGGCGACTGCCTCGGGCGTAAGCGCGAACGCTCCGCCCGATCCGGTGTCGAGCGTGGCTTTCAGCTTCTCTCCATTAATGAAGACGGCATCGATCATCACGCCGTTTTCGTAGCGAAAGGGCATGGCGACGATGTTGACCATGTTGGGCGAGTTCGCAATTGTGGCGTAAGGCGACTGCAGATAGAAGCGTAACTTCGATGCCGCATAATCAATTTGAACTATGCGATCCTTGAGGAAGCTGTAACCCAGGACACCGTGAATCGGCCGCTCGAGTTTTCCAGCCATCTTTTTGAGCTCTACCACGCCAGCCACGATATCCCTGGCTACAACAGATCCGAGCTCGAGCGAGGACAGCCGGGTCAGTTGTACGCCTTGGGTAACGCTGCCTCCGCCACTAGCGGGATAGCTTCGTGAGTCCAACCCAAGTCCCAGCTCCTTTGCGACGGTAAGGTCGATGGCGGACGGATCAGTGCCGGTGTCGAGGAGCAGAGTGTAAGGCCCCTTGCCGGCAATTTTGGCCTGAACCAGAATCTGGTTATGGACGAGCTCGAACGGGACCTCAACCGGGGCTGAACGCGTTTGGGCGAATGCGGCCGGGGTCACGCCAAACAGAAGCAGCACGAATACGAAATAAAATGCCCATTGCGAACCTGGTTTTGCGGCGAACATTTGTTTTCGGGGGGCGGGATACGGCGGTCAAACGCCCTGGTTACATCTCCATTCCATTTCAGTTCTGCGAATGACCATATCGTACACTGTTTCGTGGGCAGAGTGTCTCTCAGAATTTCCTTGCGGGACGATATTTGCACTCCAGGCTGAGAAACTCTGACGATGGTCGAAGTCTCTGCTGGCTCCTTCACTCGTGGCACACTCATTGCCATTCCCAACGCGGAGATTGGGAATGAAAAGATCAGTCGCATCAGTAATAACCTTAACGATACTAGCAGCGGCAGCAGCGCAAACTTTTGCGCAAGGACGCGTTTGATTTTTTAATGAGCTTGAGTTCGGCCGTCTCTTTTCTGACGACCGTGGGTTGAGGCCGGGTTGCGAAGGGGAGAGCGCGATCCGGCCTCGATTACCTCTCGACTGGATTTGAAGCTCTGAAACAGGTTTGAGTTCGATCGTCTTCGGACGATCGTTGGATGAGGCCGGGTTGCGAAGGGGAGAGCGCAATCCGGCCTCAATTTCGTTTTCAAGTCTCGTTCGCGAGTTATCGCGTACAGAGTGCGGACGGGACGTCCGCGTTCCCGCCTTCACGGATAGATCAGCCCGTACAGCCGCTCGGCCCAATCCTGATCCAAATTCTGCAGCAGGACGTATTGTTCGATCGCGCCGTCGCGATTGCCCTGGGCCAGCAGCGTCTTGCCCAGGTTGAAATAAGCCTTCCCGAAATCCGGCTTAAAACGCGTGGCCTGCCGAAAGGCTTCGGCCGCTTCATCATGACGGCCCAATGCTTCGTACGCCTCGCCCAGGTTGTTCTGGGAATTGGCGTCGCCGGGTCGCTGGGCCGAGAGCTGCTTAAAGATTTCTATGGCCTCCGCATATTTCTTCTGCTGCATGTACCGTTGGCCCAGACGATCGTAGGCTGCCAGATGATCCGGCTTCAACCGGATCGCCTGTTTGTAGGACTGAATCTCTTCGTCGAACTGGCCCCAGTCACGATAATTTAGACCCAGGGCGTAATACGCATCCGCCGCGTTGTACGGATCCAGCTTAATTGCCTGGCGGTAAGCTTGCTCTGCCTCCCGGTATTGCTTGAGATAGAAATTAGCCAGTCCAATGTTGAAATACGACTCGACGGACGGGCGAATAGCGACTGCTTTCCTCGAAGCTTCGATCGCTTCGGCGTGGCGGCCAAGCTTCTCGTTACAGAAGCCAGTCTGCGCCCAGGCCTCGCCATAGCCACCGTCAGATTCAGTTGCTTTTTGAAAGTAAGGCAAAGCGCGCTGGCAGTCGTCCTTGGAAAGAAAGCTGAGACCGTCGCGGAAATACTCGACGGCCTTCGCGCGTTTGTTTCGGCCAGTGGCCGCGACCAGATCGCCGAGCGTCATCTGTGATGCGTCGGTCGACGCCGTGCGGCCGAGCAGCGCAATGCGTTCAGAAGGAATCGCAAAGTTGACGCTTTGGCCCCCAGTGATTTGCAGGGTGGCCACGCCAATCACCTGACCCTGCATATTTACTACTGGGCTGCCGCTGGATCCGGGCGAGATCGGCGCAGTGATTTGAATGATACGGCCAAAGCCGGGAATGTCGCGTACCGCGGAAACAATTCCATTGGTCACACTGCCTTCCAATCCAAATGGATTGCCTATGACGACCACGCTCTCGCCTTCCTGCGGCGAGGTTCGATCGAGCGAAAGCGTCCGCACCAGGTTTGCGGGCGCTTCCACTTTCAATAAGGCAACATCGCCTTCGGCGTCGACGGCGAGGACACTCTTGACCGGAAAAGTGTGCCCGGAATTGAGATGCACCTCAGCCCGGTACGCGCCGTCAATTACGTGGCGGTTCGTCACTATCCGATCGACGTCGATGAAGAAACCACTGCCGCGCGCCAGCTTTTCGCCGCGAGCGTCGAAAGTTTCGATCGCGACTGCGGAAGGCTTGATGCGGCGGACGAGTTCCGGAAGTTGATCTTGTGCGTGATTTCGCGCCGTCGGGATGACGAGCAGGGAGACGCTGCAGAGGAGAGTCAGAATCTTCAGACTGATTGGGCGCGGATTAACTTTCATTCGCTCTCAGTATAACCCTTGATTACGAGTTCTGTGCTGTCCGCGCCAAGAGCCGCGACTTCTTGAGCTGTGCAACGGGGCTACTGCCAAGAGCTGCAATTCACAACCCCGCCAACGCTAGTTTCTGCACGCGCGAAACGATTTCGCCCAGCGCTACGTCTTCGCTCTGCCTGGTGCGCCGATCGAAAAGCTCAACCATCTGATCGACGACCTTCTTGCCCAGGGTGATGCGATAGGGAATTCCGACTAAGTCAGCGTCCTTGAATTTCACTCCCGCACGTTCGTCACGATCGTCGAGCAGCACATCCAGGCCGGCATGCTGCAGATCCTGGTAGAGCTTCTCACCCGCCTCGCGCAGCTTTTCATCCTTGACGTTGGTAATCGTCACCACACAATCAAAAGGCGCGAGGGTCCTGGGCCAGACGATTCCGTTCTCGTCATGGCTTTGCTCGACCGCGGCCGTGATGATTCGTTCGACGCCGATGCCGTAACTGCCCATCACGATCGGGGTCGGCTTACCATCTCTGGTCAGGACGGTTGCGCCCATCGACTCGGAATACTTAGTGCCGAGTTTAAAGATGTGACCGATCTCCATCGCTTTGTAGACTGCCAGCACACCCTGGTCACAACGGGCACAGGCTTCGCCCGAGGTCACCGTGCGCAGATCGACCCACTGATCGACCTTGATATCGCGTTCAATGCTGACGCCCCTAAGGTGATGGTCGTCTTTATTAGCGCCGGTAGTCATGTTGCGACGGCCTTGCAGGCCCAGGTCAGCTAGAATGAAAAGTTTGGGCGCGCTTTCTTTGGCCCGCACGCCGCCCAGACTGCCGGCGCCGGCCCCGAGCAGTTGTTGAATTTCTTCCTGGTGGGCCGGCCTTGACGCGGTAGCGCCAATCGCGTCGGTGAACTTAACCTCGTGCAGTTGATGATCGCCGCGAATCAAAGCGAGCACCGGACGCGGTTCGCCCTCGATGGTGGCGATAAAAACCAGCGACTTGATTTGCCGATCTGCTGCCGCGCCTCCTGGAAAGGTGGTCAGGTCTTCGATCGTGCGCACGCCCGGGGTGGGGAATTCTTCGGGTGCGGCCGGGCCCGCTTCGTCTTCGATCTCCGGTAGGCGCGACATGGCCTTCTCAACATTCGCCGCATATCCGCAATTCGAGCAACTGGCAATCAGATCTTCGCCGGCATCAGTCCTGGCGACGAACTCGCTTGATTCAGAGCCGCCCATGGCTCCCGACGAAGCTTCGACAATCGAAAACTCAATTCCGCAGCGGGTAAAGATTCGTTTATACGCTTCGCGTTGGTCCGCAAACGAGCGATCAAGTCCGGCGCGATCCACGTCAAAGGTGTAGGCATCTTTCATGATGAAAGTGCGCAGACGCATGAGGCCGGACTTTGGTCTGGGCTCGTCGCGAAACTTGATTTGAATCTGATACCAAACCTGTGGCAGTTGCTTGTAAGACCTGAGCTCGTGCCGGGCAATCGAGGTGAAAATTTCTTCATGAGTCATGCCCAGGCACATGTCTGCGCCTTTCCGATCCTTCAAGCGGAACATGTCGTCGCCAATTGCGTCCCAACGTCCTGACTCCTGCCAGACTTCAGCCGGGTGCAGCGCCGGAAGATAGAACTCCTGCCCACCGATGCGGTTCATCTCTTCCCGCAGGACCGTCATGACCTTCAGGGCAATCCGTTGACCCAGGGGCAGGTACGAATAGATGCCCGCTGAGAGTTGGCGCACGATGCCGGCGCGCAGCAGCAGCTTGTGAGAAACCACCTCGGCATCGGCCGGGTCTTCACGAAGTGTAGGAATGAAAAATTGTGACCAGCGCATAGGGAAACATTCTCGCTTAGCAAAGCAGTGAACGCAAACACGGCCTCAACAGGGTCGGTGTGAAGTCGGTACCGGGAGCGATAGCGACCGGGTCGCGGCCAGGGAGTCGTCTTCCTGGAAATATCTGCCCCATCCTACGCGCGCTGTCTGCGCCGGCTCCGTTGATCTCTCCCGGCACAGACTTCATGGGCCAGAGACGGCAGAGATTCTCGTTGCGACTACCTCGACGCGTGATGTACCATCGCTTCACAAATTTTCAAACAAGGATCCACCGATGAAAATAGCAATCGCCAGCGATCACGCGGGTTTTGAGGAAAAGGAGCGTCTTAAACCGCTGCTCGATGAACTTGGAATCCAGTACGAGGACCTGGGCACGGATTCAGAAGCGTCGGTTGATTATCCAGACTTTGCGCGCAAAGTCGGTGAAGAGATTTCCTCAGGCCACGTCGATCAAGGCCTGCTGGTGTGTGGCTCCGGGACCGGGATGGCGATAGCCGCCAACAAAGTCCCGGGCGTACGCGCGGCGGTCGCGTGGAATGAAGAGATTGCCACCCTCGCTCGAGAACACAACGATGCGAACGTCTTGTCTCTGGGCGCGCGCGTCACGCCGCCTGAAGAACTTCCCAAGATCGTCAGAGCCTGGTTCGCGGCGAAATTCGATGGTGGCCGGCACCAGCGCCGGGTCGACAAGATCAGTGAGATTGAGCAGGACGAACTCACGCACCACGCGGCAAAATAATCATTTCCCGAGGAAAAGTAGATGACTGCTTTCATGAACGCGGCTTTGTCTGCATCCGATCCGTTGATTGCCGAAGCCATCGACAACGAGGCGGCCCGCCAGGCCAATGGGCTTGAACTGATAGCCAGCGAGAACTTTGTCAGCGAAGCCGTCCTCGAAGCGGCCGGTTCGGTCTTTACCAACAAGTATGCCGAAGGCTATCCCGGCAAACGTTACTATGGCGGTTGTGAATATGCCGACGTCGTCGAGCAGATCGCGATTGATCGGGCAAAGCAATTGTTCGGCGCCGATCACGCGAACGTGCAACCGCATAGTGGCGCCCAGGCAAACATGTCTGTCTATCTCGCGGCGATTCAATACGGTGACACGATTCTGGGAATGAACCTGTCGCACGGCGGACATCTGACCCACGGTCATCCACTGAACTTCTCCGGCTTGAGCTATAAAGTTTTTGATTACGGTGTCTCGCGTGAAACCGAGACGATCGATTACGACGAGCTCCAGCGCATCGCTGAGGAGCACAAACCAAAACTGCTGGTCTGTGGGGCGTCTGCTTATCCGCGGATCATCGACTTTGATCGCATCAGCCAGATTGCGAAGAGCGTCGGCGCGCGCATGTTTGCCGACATCGCGCACATTGCCGGGCCGGTGGTGGCGGGCCTGCATCCGTCCCCGGTGCCGGTGGCTGATTACGTTACGACCACGACGCACAAAACCCTGCGTGGACCACGCGGCGGGTTGATCATGTGCAAGGGCGAGCACGCGAAAGAGATCGATCGACGTTTGTTCCCCGGTGTGCAGGGAGGGCCCCTCGTGCACATCATCGCGGCCAAAGCGGTCGCCTTCGGTGAAGCTCTGCGGGATGACTTCAAAGAGTATCAGCGCCAGGTGTTGGCTAATGCCAAAGCGCTCTGCGCTGAATTGCAGGAGCATGGTCTGCGAATAGTTTCGGGCGGCACTGACAATCATCTGATGCTGGTTGATGTCTGGATGGATGGGAAAGGCGTCACCGGAAAGGTCGCCGAGAAAGCTCTCGAAGCGGCTAACATCACCGTCAACAAGAACACGATTCCCTTTGATCAGAACAAACCTTTCGTGGCGTCGGGTCTGCGCATCGGCACACCCGCAGTCACCACACGCGGGATGAAAGAAGCTGAGATGGTTGTGATTGGCCGGCTGATCGCGGCCATCGTTAAAGAGCCTGAGTCGGAAGAAGTGCGGCGCAAGGTGCAGGGCGGCGTCGCGGAATTGACAGCAAAATTTCCGCTGTATGCTAAACGCTTAAAGGCAAGAGCGTAAATGAAATGTCTTAGCGTTCGGGCAAGACGATGCGAAACCCAATCGTTGCCCGGACATTCGGTATGACTCGCCGGCGATAAGCGGACCGGCAGGAGGTCAGATCGGTTTCCCACGAACCGCCGCGCATTACTCTTACATCCTCGCTCTGCACATCCTCGCGGCCGTCATCAACCTTGTAGGGATACGGTTTATATTTTGACTGGCACCATTCCCAAACATTGCCATTCATGTCATATAACCCAAAATCGTTCGGCTTTTTTTGGCCCACGGGGTGTGTGCGGCCTCCTGAATTAGCGCTGTACCAGGTCGTCGCATCGATAATGCCCGCAATCGCGCTCTGCGTACCGGCGCGACTCGCGTATTCCCACTCGGCTTCGGTCGGTAGGCGATATCCTTTGCTGGTTAGCTTTAAAAGCTTGCGGCAAAACATTGCCGCTTCCTCCCAGGTGACACTATCGACTGGAAGATCGTCACCCTTGAAGCTCGAAGGATTTGCGTTCATCAGGGCTTTGTACTGTGCCTGAGTAATTTCGTACTTGCTGATATGAAAATTTGCCACCGCAACATCGCTTTGAGGCCCCTCATCCATATCCCGGCCCACTTCCGAAACAGGCGAACCCATCTGGAAGGTGCCTCCGGGGACTGAAATCATTTCTATTTGAGCGCCATTAACTCTCTCGGTAAAAGAGGGGCCAGGGAGTTTCTCTCTGTCAGCACTTCCCGTCGCTGGTTGCTTCGCAGCGACGACGCCCGAGGGCGTCAGCGTTCTGGGGCGGAGCGTGAGCCACAATGCAACCACGACCACGATTAGGGCGGCAATACCCAGAGCGATCACCGTTGCGCGCTTCGCACCGCTCGAATTATTCAATGCTCCAGAATATGAGGTGGGCGATGAAGGGCCCCGGCCGCCAAGGTTTCCCATCGTTACTTTGGGCGGCGGTGTCCTGATCGTTTCAGCGGGCCGCGATGCGGGCGATTCGGAGGGAGAAAAGTCCCGGGCGATCGGAATGGCGACTGGCGCCGGAGGCTCTGGATTTGAATCGGGACTCGCAACCGTCGGAGGTAAGGGGGCCGGTTGATTCACGTCCGGCCGCGGACCTGTTGTATCAGCAACGATACGCGGTGGGGGCAGGATCTTAGTGCGCGCTGGCGCAGTGTCGCGACTGATGGGGCGACGCTGAGACACTTCTGGATCAAAAGGCGCGGATAAAATCGAGCCATCCACGAGGCAAAAGGTCAAGGTGTCCTCAAAAGTTCGTTCGCACGTCGGACAACTCTTCATTAAGGGTTCCCCCCCAGGAAATGGAATTGATCAGATCTGATGTAGAGTAATATACAATCGGTTTCATTAAAGATGTTAACGGGAGACTCCCGATCGGGCCGGGTGCCAATCGTCTGAGACCGATTCTGCTAAAACCGTTCGCATAGAATCTCGCGACCTGGTTAGGTCTCAATCAAGCCCCGTTTTTGTTGCCTTACTTAATGCGCGCCAATCCAACATCGATGCTCCCCCTCCTCAAACAATTTTTCGGCTTCGATTCTTTCCGGCCTTTGCAGGAAGAGATCATCCGGGACGCGCTCGCGGGCCGCGATGTGATTGCCCTGTTGCCGACCGGCGGCGGCAAGTCGCTCTGTTTTCAATTGCCCGCGCTGGTGCGGCCCGGGTTGACTGTGGTCGTCTCGCCCTTGATCTCTTTGATGAAGGACCAGGTAGATTCTTTGACGGCCAGTGGGGTTGCGGCAACGTTTCTTAACTCTTCGCTGAAGGCGGACGAATCACGGGCGCGTCTGCGTGGGTTGCATGAGGGCCAATATCGCCTGCTATACGTTGCGCCTGAGCGCATGATGTTGTCCGGCTTTCTTTCTGATTTGAAAGGCTGGAACCTGACCTTGCTGGCCATCGATGAAGCGCATTGCATCAGCGAATGGGGTCACGACTTTCGCCCTGAGTACCGCCAGCTGGCCCAACTGCGCCAGCACTTCCCAAACGTGCCGATGATGGCGCTGACGGCTACGGCCACCGAACGGGTGCGCGGGGACATCGCGAAACAACTTCACTTGCGAGAACCTGGCCGGTACGTGGCCAGTTTCAATCGGCCTAATCTGACCTACCGCGTGAGGCCCAAACAAAATTCCTATGTTCAACTTTCCGAGTTTGTGCGCGCGCGTCCTGATGAGAGCGGGATCGTCTATTGCCAAAGCCGCAAGAGCGCCGAAAGTCTGGCTGACCGGCTCAGTATGGATGGCGTGAAGGCCGCACCTTACCACGCGGGGCTGGACGCCAGGACGCGGACTGCCAATCAGGATCTCTTTCTGCGCGACGAGGTGACGGTCGTCTGCGCGACGATTGCCTTTGGCATGGGCATTAACAAACCAAACGTGCGCTTTGTGGTGCACTATGACCTGCCAAAGAACGTGGAAGGCTTTTATCAGGAGACCGGTCGCGCCGGCCGTGACGGTTTGCCGAGCGACTGTCTCCTGCTCTTCAACGCCGGGGATGCGGTCAAGTATTCAAGGTTCATCGACGAAGTATCCGATGAGCACGAACGTCAAATCGCGCGGCGGCAGTTGCGCCAGATGGTCGATTTTGCCGAGAGTCATGATTGCCGCCGAGCGACTCTGCTGAGTTACTTTGGCGAGGAGTGGCGCCAGTTGAATTGCGGTGGTTGCGATAATTGCCTGACTCCGCGTGAGACGTTTGATGGTACGGTCGAAGCGCAAAAGTTTCTGTCCTGTGTTTTTCGCGTACGCGAGAAGAGTGGTTTCGATTTTGGCGTCAATCAAATTGCCGAGGTGTTGACGGCATCCGAAAGCGAAAAAGTTAAGAAGTGGGATCACCAAACCATCTCGACCTATGGCATCGGCACCGAACATAGCCAGGCGCAATGGAAGCTAATCGGCCGCGAGCTGGTGCGACTCGGTTATCTGCTTCAGATCCCTGAAAACTTCAATGTGCTGCGAGTCACCGACGAAGGCAGGCAGGCGCTGAAAGAGCGCCATCCCGTCCAGCTCGCTAAATCGATCCTCGAGTTCAGAGGAAAACCAACCCGAGCTGAGAAGGACCGCAGTATCCCGGGTTACCGCCCACGTGGTCAACGGTCGGGCGAGATCGCCTGTGACGAGATTCTGTTTGACCGTTTAAGGCGATTGCGAAAGCGGCTCGCCGATAAACGAGGCGTGCCGGCTTACATTATTTTTTCCGACGTATCGCTACGGCAGATGGCGCAATACTTCCCCGCGAATGAGGAGGAGTTCGCACGCATTAGTGGGGTGGGGGAGCGGAAGCTGAAGGAGTTTGGGAAAGTGTTTATCGAGGAGATTGCGGCGCATCGATCGGGGCTGGTAACGTGAGTGGTGATAACATTGTCCGGCAAGATCTTGAAGAGGACAGCCTCGTATTTGCCGCAAGGCCTACGAAAAGTTGGTTGACACGCATGATAGCGTAGCCAAGTTGCGGGGTTGGTTTTCAGCAGCGTTCACGCTGCTTCCCCGCAGGGTTGCTAGACCGGCCGTTCTACGGCTGGGTGACGCACGCAATTGAAGTGTTAGCCCGCTTCAGCGGGCTTCTCCCATGTCAACACGCGCCTATTCCGAAATTAACCTACACTTTGTCCGGCATGTAAAAGCCAGCCTGTCGATCATAAACGAAACAATCGAACCGCGACTGCGTCGTTACATTAAGAGCTACGCCCTACAGTCTAAAGGCCTCATCTTCCATGAAATCGGCGGCACTGAGAACCAATTTCACATCGCAGTAACAATTCCTCGGACTCTGCTGATAAGCGATTGGATTGGAAAGATCAAAGGCGCCAGTTCTCATTACGTCGACCACAAACTGGTGAATCGTAAGCTATTGGATTGGCAGACCGGTTATGGTGTCGTCAGCTTCGGCACGAAGGATTTGGAATGGGTGTTAAGATACATTCGCAATCAGAAAGAGCATCACGAGAAGGGCACCATCGTTGAGCGTCTGGAAACGATCACCCACGGTGACGATAAGAGCTAATGCGAATGTGGTAAGCAAGTTAAAGCACGCTAATTCGTTTCCGGTCCGGCGTGCCCCAGCCGTAAAACGGCTGGGCTAATAACCCTGCGGGAAAGCCGCGTGAACGCGGCTTAACAGAAACCCTAATGCAATCTATCTTCGGCACCGACGGCCTTATCGCCAAAGCCCATCCCGAGTACGAACACCGGCCCGGCCAGATTCAGATGGCAGAGGCGGTTGTGCGTGCATTCGAACAGAGGCGGCACCTGATTGTCGAAGCGGGCACCGGCACCGGCAAGACACTCGCTTACCTCGTGCCGGCGATCGCCGCGGCGTGCGGGAGCGGCGCGCGTGTGGTCATCTCTACCGGTACCAAGAATCTGCAGGAGCAGTTGATGGAGAAAGATATTCCTTTTCTTCAGGACGTCCTGCCGGTGAAGTTTCGCGCCGCGGTGATGAAAGGTCGCAATAACTACGCATGCCTGCATCGCATCAAACGCGCTGAGAGTATGCCCATGCTGGAAGGCATCGACGAGGTTGATCACTTTGACGAAGTCTTCCGCTGGTCTGCGAGGACCGAGACGGGTGATCGCGCGGAACTCTATACCCTGCCTGAGAACCTGCCGTTCTGGCGGCACATCGACGCGCGCTCGGACACTTGCCTGGGCCAGCAGTGCCCTGACTTTGATCCGTGTTTCATCACGCGTATGCGCCAGAGGGCCGTCGATGCCGACATCATCGTAGTCAATCATCACCTTTTCTTTGCCGATTTGGCGCTGCGCAATGGCGCGTATGGCTCGGTGCTCCCTGATTACGCGGCGGTGATTCTGGATGAGGCTCATCAAATCGAAGACGTGGCGTCAGAGTATTTCGGCGCCCAGGTTTCGACTTACCAGATCGATGATCTGCTGGGTGACGTGGGCGGGCTGAAACTTGATGATCGCGAGACGGAAAGGGAACTGGCAGGGATCAGCGCGCGGGTTCAGCGTTTCGCGGACGCGTTTTGGATTTCGTTTCGTGAGGGGCGGGGACAGGAGGGTCGGTTCTCGTTGACGCCCCCGTCGCGCGATACCGATATTCGCGGCGCAGGCATCGAGGCCGGCGAACCGCAGGCAGGGATGGCTGGGCTCCCGTACCATGCGCTCGACAACGCTTTGAATCGATTGGAGACGACGCTCGCGGCGATGTCTGAACCGCCCGCGGATGCCGAGAGCATTGTGCGCCGCACCCGCCAGCTCCGTTTTGATCTGAACTTCATCATCAAGGGTGACGACAGGAAATTTGTCTATTGGATCGAGCGGCGTGGCCGCGGAGTTTTTCTGCGGGCTTCGCCGATCGACGTTTCCGGCTTGTTGCAGGACAAGCTGTTCGAAACGGTGCCTACGGTCGTCTTAACTTCAGCGACACTTTCCAGCGCCGGCAATTTCAAATTTATTCGCGAGCGGCTCGGGCTTGATGTAGCGGACGAGATGATTGCGGAATCAATCTTTGATTTCGAACATCAGGCGGTCCTGTATCTGCCGCAGCAAATGCCCGATCCTCGTTCGCCGCAATGGGCCGGCGCCGCCGCGAGCGAAGTCATCAAGATCGTGAATGCCACGGAGGGCCGCGCCTTTGTTTTGTCGACCAGCCTCTCAGGCATGAACGATCTATACGCGCGCGTCGCGCCAGAAATTGATTACCCCTGCTTTGTGCAGGGCAGCTCGTCGAAAGGCGCGCTGCTCAAGAAGTTTCGCGAAACGCCCAACGCGGTATTATTTGCCACCGCGAGTTTCTGGCAGGGCGTGGACGTGCGCGGCGAACAACTCTCCTGCGTGATCATCGACAAGCTGCCTTTTGCCGTACCCAGTGATCCGGTGGTGGCGGCAAGGCAACGCTTCATCGAAGACCAGGGTGGTTCGAGCTTTTTTGAATACAGCGTGCCGCAGGCGATCATCAGTTTGAAGCAGGGCCTGGGCCGTTTGATTCGCAGCACTACGGATAGAGGAGTCCTGGCGGTGCTCGATCCGCGTTTGCGAACGAAGATGTACGGACAGACTTTCCTGCGGAGTTTGCCGCCGTGCCGGGTGACTTCGGATGTTGATGAGCTGGCTCGCGTGTTTGATTCAGGGTATTCGGTCCACTCGACGGGTGCGTGATTGCGCGCTTTTAAAACGCAGAGGGTCGCAGAGGGTTTCACAAATGAACTCAAAAGAGTTTTCTCTGCGTGCTTCGGCGAAATCCTTTGGGCCCTTTGCGTTTAATGCTTTAAATTCGCGGGAGGTGACTTGCGTGTTTCTACTTTCGAACCTTAGACTTTGATCTTAAGTTATGCCGGGACAATTTGAAGTCATGATCGAACGGAACTTTTCCAGCGCGCATCAACTGCGCGGCTACAAGGGGAAGTGTGAAAACCTGCACGGGCACAACTATAAGATCGAGATTTACGCCCGCGGTGCTGAGCTGAACAATATTGGCTTGTTAGTTGATTTCGTGGAGCTGAAAGAGGCCGCGGATGAACTGGTCACTTATCTCGATCACAAAAACCTGAACGAGCTGGAGCCGTTTGTGGAAGAGCAGAACCCGTCGGCTGAGAATGTCGCGCGCTTTGTGCTGCAGAAAATAGCGGCCCGGATTGATGATGACCGCGTGCAGATCTACAAGGTCAGGTGTTTTGAGACTCCTACTAGTGTGGCTACTTATCAGGTCGATTAATCCACAGACGTTCGCTGATTACACAGACAGAAACAATAGGCAGCTTAGGAGTACAGGGTCTGGGCCGGAGTGTTTTTTGTCGCTTGTGAAATCTGCGGAGAGCCCGCTACTCCCCGCCAATCTCGCGCAGGTACTCCTCAAAGAATTCGCGGTTGCGGGCAGACATGGAACTGATACGCGCGCCGATCAGGTAACCTTCCTCCAGCTTTTTGGAACGCACCGGGGTCGCTTGAATCTCGATCGACAAGCCATTCGGCAAATCCAACTCGATCGACATTGATCCTTCGGCCCCCAACAAATATTGCTCGTCAATATTCTGCGCGTGCAGGACTACGCCCAGACCATCAGCGCTGATATTTACTGTATGGCCGGCGCAGGCACGTAGATGTTGGACGCCGCCCTCAGCCGGTTCAGCATCGCGCATGAGCACACTGAACTCCAGGCGCACATCCAGGGTGGCACTGATTCTGGGTGACTGTCGGCGGTCTTCAGGATTAGCTGGCACAGTCAGGAAGTCCTTAGTGGTTTTCTAGTTTTGACTAACTGGTTCGAGCCCGATGTTATATTTCTTGATCTTGCTGTAGAGCCGCGGTCGATAAATGCCCAGCAGGTTAGCGGCCTTTTGCTTGTTGCCACCGGTGCGCTGCAAAGTGCGTTCGATCACGAACTTCTCGATATCTTCGAGTGTCATGTTGGGCGGCACATCCCAGGACAGGGCGGCCGGGGCCGTTCCGGTAGCGTTGCCCTTATCAAAAGGCAGATCTACCGGCTCGATCTTTTCGCCTTTGGCCAACAACACCGCCCGCTCGATGACGTTTTGCAGTTCTCTCACATTGCCCGGCCAGGGATGGCTGAACAATCTTTGGTAGGCCGACTGTGACACGCCGGCAATGGGGCGTTCGTACTTATCAGAGTACTCGCTTAGGAAGTGATCGGTGAGTAATTGAATGTCTTCCATGCGCTCGCGCAGCGGCGGCACGTGGATCGTGATCGTGGAAATACGATAGAAGAGATCGTCGCGCAGCAGCCCGTCGCGAATAGCGTCGGCCGGCATGCGATTGGTCGAGGTGATCAGGCGAAAATCCACCGGATAGCTTTTTTCCGAACCTATCTTTCGGCAAGTGCGCTCCTGCAGCACTCGTAGCAGCTTCGGCTGTAACTCCACCGGCATTTCAGCGATTTCGTCGAGCATCAACGAACCGCCGGCTGCATGCTGGACCAGACCTTCCTTGTCGGCGTGCGCTCCGGTAAACGCTCCTTTGGCATGGCCGAACAATTCCGACTCGATCAACTCCTTCGGCAGGGCCGCGCAGTTAACTTTGATGAAAGGTTTTTTTGAGCGCAGCGAATTATAATGGACCGCGTTGGCGATCAGCTCTTTACCGGTTCCAGACTCACCGATAATCAGAACGTTGGCGTCGGACTTCGCCACCGACTCGATCGTCTCGTAGATGATCTGCATCTGCTTTGAAGAGCCGATGATGTTGAAGTACTCGGCCCGGGTAGAGAGTTGGCGGCGCATGCTTTCGGTTTCAGCCATCAGCGCACGTCGTTCGAGTGCTTTCTCCACGAGGGGCAGCAGCTCTTCAAAGTCGAATGGCTTTTCAACGAAATAAAAGGCGCCGGCTTTGGTAGCTTCAACCGCCGTTTGCACGGAGCCATAACCCGTGACCACGATAACTTCGGTGCTGGGCTTGGCCTCCTTCATGTGACGGAGCAGGGTCAGCCCGTCCATATCGGGCAACTGCAGGTCGCAAATTGCGAGGTGATGCGCGCCGCCATCGAACAAGTCGATGGCTTCCCCGCCACTGGCTGCTGTGTCAACGGAATAGCCTTCCTCGGCCAGATGCTGACGGAGCGAATCGCTCATCAACGGCTCGTCATCCACGACGAGGATGCGAATATCTTTGTTTTTTGTTTTGGGCATTAAGTTATAAGTCGGTTGTGTGCTCGGGATTATGAAATCATTTAGACAGTGGCAGCCAGGCTCGAATCATCTCGGCGTCACCCTCGAGTCGCCCTCCGTGTGCTTCGATGATTCTCGCTGCCTGGGCCGAATAGACGGTCCCGTAAGATGTGGACGGGTTAAGCGAATGATTGCGACCGCCGGGTTTGACGCCTCGCCATTCGATAATGGCCAGCGCAGCTTCGGCCGTGTTTTCGCGCTGCGCGTGCAGGGAAATTTCCCCTCCTTGGCGCGCCGAAATGCTATTGACGGCTTCTTCAGTTAGCGCTTGCAGAGCTTCCGATAGAACCGCGGCGTCGAATTCGCCTGCCAGCGGACCCTCAATCTCGCAAGTCACCGAACCGTTAATGCCAGGCCGCGCGGCCACTTCCCTGACGACGCCTGAGATCAAATTGCCCAGGTCAACGCGCGGTTGCCGGTTCAACTCCACCGGCTGTGCGTAGCGAACCAGGGCCGTCATATCTCGGGCGGCGCGGTCCAGACCGGCAATTAATTTCACCAGTGTCTCGCGCTCTTCAGCGGATCTTTCGTCCCTTTCGACCCGCTTGCGGACAAACGTGGCGTACAATTTGAGTCCGTTAAGCTGATTCTTCAGATCGTGAACGATTTGCAGAGTCGCCCGGCCCAGGTCTTGGAGGGCGTTATTGTCCATTGTTTTGGCGAGTGCCGGTTTCATCGTCGAATTTTTACACGCGGCATTCTAAGGAAAGAAGTGTACGAATTATGCCCAATTACATCACCTTTTTGTGTCGCGTTTCGGTGCGACATAATAGCAAAGAGTTGATGGCGTACGCTACTGATGCGCCGAATGAGCGCGGTTTGCGGCAATAAAAAAAGAAATATTATTTATGAGGACCTGGATGGAGAAGGAAAAAAAATTATTTCTTTTGGTCGAAGATTTTGAAGACAGCCGTTTCATGATGCGAAGGCTGCTGGAGTTGGCGGGTTATGCCGTTGTCGAAGCCAGCGATGGCGAACAAGCGGTGGCGTTGGCGCTGCGGGAGAAGCCGGCGCTAATTCTCATGGATCTGAGTCTGCCGAAGCTGGACGGCTTGGCTGCAACCAGACAGATTCGGCAGAGCAAGGCAGTAGGCGACACCCCGATAGTCGCCATTTCCGCTCACGATTCTCCTGAGACCCGCACCGAAGCACTGGATGCCGGCTGTAACGAATACGTGACTAAACCGATCGATTTCGATCAGTTGGGCGCTCTGGTCAAGCGGTTCCTGCCGCGAGATTGAGGCAAGAGTGGTCTCGGAAGTTGATGAGGAAAGGACCGATGGATGTATCGGAATCACTCGTACATCGCCCTATAACATGGCACTGCGTGGTCCAGGAAACCCTTGATATATGACCAACTGGGGAAATTTGATAACTCGGCGGCGGGCACGATAATTGATAAGCCATTCAGCTGAGGAGACGGTTCGCGCAGGGTTACATAGCTCTGGCGCTTGATCAATAAAAAAGTTGAAGACAGCCATCAATGCCCCATATCCCCGCACTTCTGCAGACGAGCCCAGCCTGACAATTGATCGCGCTGGCAAGGATTTCATGAAGGGTATGAGCCACGAGCTGCATACGCCGCTGCATGTCATTATTGGACTGTGCCAACTGCTTGAGCGCGACCGCACTACCAAATTGTCACCCCTGCAGCTCGACGCCCTGGAACGGATGGAACGGAACGCCCGCGATTTGCTTCGCACGGTTAATCATCTTTTGGTGTGCATGCGAAACGGCGAGTTTCAGTGAGTTTCCGGTCCAACCAGCCTGTTCATTTTTCCCTTATCAAAGAAAAAGACATCAGCCTCGCGAGAGCAAGGTTCGGGCTTTAACTCAAGCACCGTTTGGCTATGCGCCAGAATGTCGAAGCAGGGCGCGGGTTCCGGACGGGCGAAGCTGCCGTTGTGTTGCTGCAAAATAATGCTCGATGATCTCGTGCCAGCCATCGCTACTTCATCGGCAGTTGATTGCAGCTCCTGGACGGCGATGATCTCGATCTGTCGGAAACGTTTTCGATTCTGAAAGTATTCCAAAGCCTCGGGCAGGCCGTTATGAAAGACGGGAACGCCTCGCAGACTGTCCGGGGCATTGAGAATGATCAGGTGATCACTGGTCGACGAATCAACCAGTTCATTCGCGACGGTTCGTGACAAACTTGACGCGTCGGCCCAGATGCGATTTGTCTGGAACAGGCGCACCGAATAAAAACTCAGCCCGCAAATCAAAAGCGAAATCAGCAGCATCTGGCGGCTGAGCAGAATCGCCGCGAGATACGCTATCAGCAAACAGGAGAAGACCGTCGGCAGGTAGAGGAACCTTTCGCCGAGGGTTTCATAGAGGGTCAGGCGCAGGTTAATCACCGGCAGCAGCGCGCACAGGAACAGACTCGCGAGCGCGCTCACGAACTTGTTCTGTTCCCTCCGATCCGACGGGCCATACCACCTGCGTCTAAACACAATCGCGGCGGCGATCAATGCAGCGGAGGTCAAAGAGAAAAGAATAAAAACGCGTGACTGGAGCGGCTTAAACAAAAACAATGACAACTTGTTCGGTAGCGTCGGCAGGACCGACCGCACCACCGCTTCGAGCAAGCGATCACGTAACCACCCTGGAGCAAAATTCAGATGTTGGCCCGCGCCGTATCCGCCGACGAGTGAACCCAGAAAGGCATAGCGAACTAAAACAAAGACCAGGAGGATCGAGAAGTAGATGGCGAAAACCGGGACCTGGCGCCGGACGGTGGGCTTACCCAATCGCGCAGGAGGAATGAACAATCCGAGCACGACGATTAGTAGGGGCAGGCAGACCGCGGATTCCTTCGCTAACAACGCCAGCCCAAAACACACCAGGGACATTCCCAATTGCCATCCGCGCTGGCCGCGCTGGTAAGCGAGAAAGAACCAGAGAGACCCGAGACAGAAAAAGGTGGCGAAGATGTCCGCTCGACCAGAGATCCACGACACTGCTTCAGTATGCGAAGGATGCAGCAGGAAAAGAGCGCCGGCACCCAGGGCAATAGTTTGCTTCGCGCGGGCAGTTAGCTTCAGATCTTCAATCAATCGCCCGGAGAGCATAAAAATAAGAAATGCATTCAATGAATGGAAGACTATGTTGGTGAGATGAAAGCCGAACGGCCTTGCTCCCCAGATACTGGTATCGATCAAATAGCTCAGGATGAAGAGCGGCCGGAAGAAACCGCCGTGCGCCTTGCCCCAGACCACGGACAGATCGCCGCTGAGGACCTTTCCAATTTGGGCAAAATCATCAGAAAGAAACCAGGAATTGATAATACTTGAGAAGCCGATCAGGCCGGCCAGCAGAAAGATGCCGAGGATCGCGAGATGGCGCCGGAATTTCACTTGCCTCGGTCATCTCCGGTCCGGTCCCGTCGTCGCGTTAGCAAATGGTCGATCGAGAACCGGTCGTCTCTGCGCGGCAACATTAGAATAAACAGCAACAGGACGAGGCGCGGAATCACGTGAGTGTGAAACTCATAGAGCGGCTCTCTCAGCAGATGACCAAAGGTGACAATCGCCAGAACGAACCCGAGTCCAATCAACGCCTCGCGCGTGCGCAATCCCAGAATCACCAGCGCACCGGCAACCAATTCGACGATGGGCAGAGTGATGCCGGTAATCCACAAAGACCAGACGGGCAGAAAGGTGTCAGCAAAAGGGAGGAAATATTTGCGTGCGTGCTCAAGAGGGCCCAGCTGAAAGACTTTCCAGACACCGGCCACAAAGAAAATCAGTCCCAGAACCAGGCGCGCAAAGAGCAGGGCCCAGCCGCGTCCCGAATTGTTTTCTTCGCCGGTTTCCATTCCGGACGCATTGTAGCTGAATCCGGCGGCATCTGAACTAAGAGCGGGGCGGACATCGTGTCCGACTGAACGCGCAGCGCGGAGAAACGCGTGGGTGGCGACCCCGGCGGCTGAGCCGGTGGCGGACAGGAGGTCCGGTCCGGTTGCGATCTAATTCCAGTTCGCCGATGGTATGATCCTGTCGGTGCGCCACGGTTCGCTGATCGGCTTGTTAGTGCTGCCGGCCCGTCGCATCTTGTCCGCGCCCGGTTCGCGAATCTGATCCAGCCGCACCCACTCGTCGTCAGACACTTCGTAACCGTAATAGTGAACGTGGTACGCACCGGCCCGGTAATCGACGACCTGCGCCTTCCACCATTGACCATCTGACCTGACCTCGACGCGCTTGCTAACCTCGGGGTTCGACTTGCGCCCGGCCTGCGCTAACACCGTGCTCGGGGCAAAGCTGCCGGTTGTAGTAAAAGACGAGCCTTGTTCTTCGGCAAACGCCATGTCCTGTTTTACGTCGTCGGCCAGTTCGCGCAGAGTTATCTGACCATCGCCGTTGAGATCGGCAAAAGGCTTTCCGGAAAGGCCTGCCAGCAAGGTTTCGGTAAAGGTCCAGTTCCCGGTCGAGAGTTCGTTGGCTGACGCTGCCGTGAGGACGGCATAGGACACATTCTGACCCAGCCGCCGCACCTGTTGGGCGAGGCTGCCGGAATAACAACTGTCCGACGTCAGAAACGCCCTGGATCCTTTGAAGTTCTTTTCAATATCCCTGACGATCGAATCCGTTGACCAGCCAGGGACGTCATCGCCAGCGTCATAGGTGGCAAAGTAAGTCGTCCGCTCATCGTCTGACTTGTAGCCGTGACCGCAGTAGTAAACAAACAGAAGGTCGCCTTCGCTCGCCTTGCTGATAAAGTTTGTGAACGCAGTCTTAACGTTCCGGGTAGTTGCGCGCGCGTCCTGCAGATAAATCATCTGGTCGGCAGGCACGCCCTGCTGTTTGAAAAACTGCACCAGCTGTGCGTCGCGGCGATTTTTCTGGGGAAACGATTCGAATACGTCCCGGTGCTTCCATTGCAAGGTCCCGACCACGAATACCCATGTGCGCTGTGTCTGCCAGTCACGGGTTTGCCCGGACGCGTTAGGAGCGAAGAAGATTCCGCAGCCAAAAAGAATGAAGAGCGCTAAAGAGATTTTGGCGACGGGCTTTCTGAAAAGATGATGCGAGTAGTTGTGCGTGTTCATGTCAGCGCTTTTCCGCGGGTGAAGTACTCGATCAGTTCTCGAGCACGAAGTGTAAAAAGAGAAGTTAGCGCGCGTGGCAAATGCATCCGCCACGTGAGTTTCAGAGGAGAGTCCTGGCCACGCCGGTGAGGAGACGGGTAGCGGTCCGGAGTTTTGCCGAGTGCGAAGCATTTAGCTTTTGGATAACTCGCTCCAAAAACTATTTCTGAAACATGAATGAAACCAACCTGGGCGGTTTGTTTTCGTCTTCCTGATGCCAGGACTCCCTGACTTGCGATAGCTTGAGGTGGTTTGCGGCGGCCGCGTCGATGAAATCCGAAATGTGATGGACGAACGCCGGGATTTGGTGTGTTTCCTGATCTCGCTGGAACCTTGCCTGCGTCCCCTGGTATTGGCGAAAGGGATGGAGTTCGGAAACAAAGAAACGTCGGTCATCCCGCAGCACTCTTGAGCCTTCGGCAAAGATGAATGAAAGATTTGAGACATGCTCAAGCACGAGGTTGCAGCTAATCAGATCGATTGACTGATCATGACAGGGCCATGGCTCCGTAATATCCGCGACCGCGAATATGACATTGTCGAGCGTGAGCTTTTTCCTTGCTTGATCAAGCATGCCGGCTGAAAAGTCGAGGGCCAGTACCCGCTCCCCAATCTGCGATAGGAGCGTCGTGTTTTTCCCCGTGCCACACCCAATCTCAAGAACCGAATGGCAACGAAGGTTCGCCAGCATCTCTGTGGTGATGGCCCCATCGAGATCACGGGTGAGGTTTCGATCCTGATCGTAGCTCGTCGACCATTCTGTGTAGGATTGCTTGATGTTCATGCTTGTTCGTTTGGAGTGCTGGATACAGAACCGCAAGCAGTAGCGAGCGGCGCAAGGACCCAACCTCCGCGATACTGCTGAAAAATACAACCTATCCCGAAGGTTACGTGTGGGTCCCGCTCGCAACCGTTCGCGGTTCTGTAACCGGAACCTTCAGGAGGATCGAAGACGGTCAAATCTTGCGCGAGTCATACGCCCAGTGCAGCAAAGCTTGTCTCTGTCGCCGCCGGCAATCCAACTCACCGGGTGGACAATTCTTTTTCAACTGGGCCACGTGACGACTAAGCGCGCGCCAACGTTTGACCTGCCGCTCATCGTCGACGCACCGGCGGCCCGAATAGTAACGACAGTACCACTG
Organism: Pyrinomonadales bacterium; assembly: GCA_038230715.1. Lineage (GTDB taxonomy): Bacteria > Acidobacteriota > Blastocatellia > Pyrinomonadales > Pyrinomonadaceae > UBA11740. The sequence goes on along the minus strand of JBBRMS010000023.1, from coordinate 9,246 downwards.
GAACCAACCCCGCGGATCTTCGTGATAGATCCAACCCTTGCGACGCCAGACGGCCAGCGGCTGCGAAGCGTTTACGCCGAAGAAATTAAGCCTCGCCTCATGCCGTTCGTGACAAAGGCGAGCTTTGGCGAACCAGTCGGCGGGGAATTCGCTGGTGCAGTCAGTCATGTACCTCCCGCCAAAAACACCGAGGGCCAGCATTTCTTTTGGAGTTAGTTGCGGGTGGAAGTCCGGATGAAAATTTCGCCCCGCAGGTTCTGTCAAAAAATAGACATAGCCCTTTTGCATCAGGTCATCCACGCTCACGGATACTATGCGTCTTTTCATCGGCAGTCCTGCTGGGTGATTAAGGACACGTCGAAGACACCGGCACCTCGAGGTACTCCATAATGCGCGCCGCAGCTTCCAGGCTGGCTTCGAGTAGCAGGTAGTCGTCATCGAGTACGCCTGGATAGCAAAATGAATGATTGTTCTTGACGCCTAATCCCCGGCTTGATTGGGTCAGAAAAACTACGCACGAATACATTGTTTTGCCGGTGACCGGAGCCAGAATTGAGAAATTGATTCTGGCCTGGCCGGCGGGTGCGTGGCGACCGGTTGGCTGCTGCTTCACCATCGGGTCTTCTTCCAGTTGCAGCCAGACCACGTAGGCTTCGGTCTCGTCCTTCGCCAGTTTCACCGCCTCGGCATGGTTAGTCTGATCGCCGGCAGAGACCGACAGCAAAGGAGATCTCCTTAAGCGACCCACCGCCCACTCCTGCATGCGCTCAGGAAAAGGAAACGACAGGTAGAGAGTCTGATGGATGTCGCGCACAACCCTTAAAATGAATTGCGGCTTGGCCGATTTCGCAGGTTCGGGTGTAGGGGAGGGCGAGGGCTCGGATTTTGGCGTGGCCGGTTTGCTTTGCGGCAGCTTGCGGCCCGCCTGACTCATGACCGCGTGCGCACCAAACATGAAACAGGCGGCAGCCGCCAGCGCGATCGGAGTGCTCCCGCTCTTGAGATACATCATCTCAACTTGCCCCCACAGTCTTCCAGAATTTTGGCGACAGCTTTGGCTTTATGAAAAGTAGTGTGATGCAAAGGCGTCTGGCCCACAAGATCGGTGGCGCTTAGATCAGCGCCATGTTGAATCAGCATCGTGGCGATGGTCGCCTGATTCGCATGGGCGGCGGCGTGCAAAGGCGTCGTCCCCCAATGCTCGTTTGTGTTCCGGGCGTTCACCTCGGCTCCGGCTGCCAACAGCAAGCCGACGACCGCATCGTGTCCTTTCCAGGCGGCACAATGCAAAGGGGTGGAGCCGTCCTTGTCGCGAGCCGAAACCAACGTCGGGTCGATAGCCAGCAGCAATCTAACCTTCGCGGTGTCGCCGGCCTTGGCTGCTTTGATGATTTCTTTAGTTGGTTCGGGCATCATCCGATCATGGATATGTTGTGCGGTAATTCTTGCCGCTTACCAAAGGAACCGCTTTCTACCAACCCTTAGCGGCGACAAGTCGCCGCCTACTAAAGCGCTGACAAGTCAGCGCACTCCAAAAGTTTTCTAGAGGATGATGCCAAAATGCTGGCCCAGTATCGTCGCATACTCGTCCTGATTACCCAGAAGCCGTTCTTGCTTCTGACCGCCGGCAGTTTCGATCAGGCGCATGTCGCTGAGACTGATTCGCCCGGTTGGCGTCGCGCGTGAACAGATGCGCGCGCGGGTGAAATGCGATTGCTCGGATGCTTGATGATAGCGACACATCTCGAGATAGTCCTGATACTGGTATGGCTTCAGGGTGAAGCGATACTGCGGCTGCCACTCTTCGTCGCCCGACCGCTGTGACAAGACCAGCGCGTCATCCTCTCGGGCAATTCGGTAAGCGCGCGCGCCAAGCGTCTGCTCAACATCCTTATCGATCAATAATGGTTGAGGGAAAGAGTCGCCAAAGCCGACGTCGACGAGCCATTTTTCGGCCAGCGATACGAGGAGAGTCAGGTGGTCAAAGTCTGGGCCAAAGACACCGTCAGCATTTGCCACCCGAGCGCTGAGCATTATTACTTCAAATCCCAAACTCCGCAAGAGCCATGCAAAGAGGCCATTGAGTTCGTAGCAGAAACCGCCGCGATGCCGGCGGACTATCTTCTCAAACAGGGCCTCATCGCTAAGCACGATTGGCTCGCCGGAGTGAATGCTGAGGTTCTCGAACGGAACCGTGCGCAAGTGTGCGACTTGTAATAGCCGCAACACCTCGGAGTTGACCGCGAGCGGCCCCGTGTAGTTAATCCGTTCCAGATAAGCCTTGATATCCATTGTCAGGCCGAGTATGGGTCCCGGTCGATCAGATAGGCCAGCAACTCTTCGCGATTCGTTTTGGTATCGAGCCATCAGCGGATACGCTTTATCTCGGCGTAATCATCAGCGCCGAATCTTCCGGTGTAAATATTTTCCATCCGTTTCTTTCGGGCCGTTCGATTAGCCTCGGTTTGCCAGAACGAGGTCAGGATCAGGTTGAGATCGTCATGCAGATTACGCTTCTTGAGCACCTCCCATTCGTTCGGGTCGAGCCAGATGCCTTTACAACCCTGGCAATGATCCAGAGTAAAGTTCAGACCGCGGCCGACGGTGAACTTGACCATGCGGAAGCGGCACTCAGGACAGTCTATGGGCAGACCGGGTTCGACGAGCGTTAGGCTTTCGGTCTCGAGCAGTCGCTCTGCGAGTTCCGAGCCATGCTGTTCGACCCACTTCCAGTACTCGGCTCCGTGGATCCAGTTGCCTCGGCAATCGGGACAACGGAGGCAGGTCAGATTCTCGTCCAGTTGAGTGGTTATCAGTTCCGTTGTTTTACAGACAGGACAGTTCATGGGGTGATTATAACTTACATCGGGCAACCGACGGATGAGCCGGGACGGTTTCGCGTTTCACCCGTTTACGAATTAGGATTTACTTTACATTGAGTTGCTCGCAGACGAATAGATGAACACCAAATCAATAATCATTGGCACGGCGGGCCACATCGACCACGGCAAGACCGCGCTGGTGCGAGCGTTAACCGGCGTGGATACCGATCGGCTCCCGGAAGAGAAGCGGCGCGGGATTACGATCGACATTGGCTTTGCCGATCTGGATTTGGGCGAGATCCGCGTCGGCTTTGTTGATGTGCCCGGCCACGAACGGTTCGTGAAAAATATGCTGGCCGGGGCGCATGGCATCGACCTGGTCGCATTGGTAATCGCGGCTGACGAGAGCGTGATGCCGCAAACACGCGAACACTTTGATATTTGCCGGCTGCTCGACGTGCGCAAGGGCCTGATCATTCTCACCAAAAAGGATCTGGTTGACGATGAATTGCTCGACCTGGTTCGGGCTGAGACCGAGGAGTTGGTGGCCGGATCTTTTCTCGAGGGCGCGCCGATCCTCTCGGTCAGCTCGCGCACGGGTGAGGGAATTGACGACCTCAAGGCGAAGCTGCGAGAGACAGGCTTGGCGGTAGTGGATCGATCAAAGGATTTTGTGACCCGGCTACCCATCGACCGGGCATTCACGATGCGTGGTTTTGGCGCCGTCGTGACCGGCACTTTGATCGCGGGCGAGATCACGGAAGGTGACGAATTGGAACTGCTGCCCGCCGGCACCCGGGTGCGAGTTCGCGGAGTTCAAGTGCATGGTTCGCCGGTTTCGCAAGCCGTGGCCGGCCAGCGGACGGCCATCAATCTTGGCGGAGTGGAAGCCGCTGCCATCGAGCGAGGTATGATGCTGGCGCCGCCCGGCCGCCTGCGACCGACCGGAGCGATGGACGTATTCGTGAAACTTCTCGGGAATGCACCCCGGCCGCTTCGTTCGCGTCAACGGGTGCGGGTGCACCTCGGCGCCGCGGAGGTTTTGGCGCGCGCGCGCGTGCTGTCGGAAGGCGGCGAAATCAAACCCGGAGAGAGCGGAGTGATTCAGCTCCGAACTGAGACGCCGATCATTGGACTGTTGGGTGATCGTTTCATTCTGCGTTCGTACTCGCCGCAACTAACGATCGGCGGTGGCCTGGTTCTCGATCCTTTCCCGCCCCGGCATCGCACGCGCGAAATCGAGACGGTGCGGGCGCGGTTGGACATACTTCGCAAAGGTGATCGCGCGGGGCAACTCGCGACGTTTGTCGCCGGCGCCGATCGCCAGGGCTTGCAGCGCGCGGATGTCGCAGCGCGCACGGCCTGGCGTGACGAGGTAATTGAAGCCGCAGTCAACGCAGCTCTCTCTTCAGCGGCGATCGTTGATGTTGAGGGTGTCCTGCTCGACAGGAGAGCATTTGATGAATTGAAGCAAGTGGTTGCGGGTGAGGTTGCGACACATCACCGGCGCGAACCGCTCTTGCGCGGATTGGCGAAAGAGGTCTTGCGCGAGCAATTCTTTGCTCACGCGCCGATCGAAGTATTTCGCGGCGTACTGGCGGCTTTGGAAAAGGAAGATGTACTGGTTACTGAAAAAGAGGTGGTGCGCCTGCGCGAGCATACTCGGGAACTCTCCAGCGAGGATTCGGGTTTGCGCGATCGCATCGAACAGATTTATCAAACCGCGGGTCTGGCGGCTCCCGTCCTCCAGGAAGCCCTGGAGCGTTCTGGCGCGGCTGGCCAACAGGGCCGCAAAATTCTGCAATTGCTGATTGATTCGGGCCACCTGGTCAAGGTGCACGGAGAAATGTTTTTTCATCGCGCGGCGCTCGACGAGCTGACTAAGAAGGTGCGCGAGTACGGCGCCACGCAGACGGATCGGGCGATTGATGTGGGGGCCTTCAAGGATCTTGCGGGCATTTCGCGGAAGTACGCGATTCCGCTGCTTGAATATCTCGACCGTCAACGAATCACGCGCCGCGAAGGCGACCGCCGAATTGTGCTGTGATCGCGAAACCCGGAGAGCTAGACTTTCTTAGTAGTCCGTTGCTACAGATGAGCATGCTGCGCACGCTGGCGGACAGGATACCCGCGATCCATCTAAGAACAGCGGTAACTTTTAATCTGACTCGCAAAGTTGTAAATTAGTCTCGATTAAGAGAGGGAAAATAATTCTATGCGATTAATGAGCTTCATTCTTCCGGCACTCCTTCTGGCGATTGGGGGATTGGCGGCGTGCAATTCAAACGAAGTGACGCTCTCCCAGACTCCCAAAACCTCGGCGACTCCGAATCAGCTGCCGACGCCGGCGCCTGACAGTGCGCGTCGCATAACTGCGACCGAACTGCATGATCTCTGGGTCAAGGGCGATGTGCTGATTATCGACACGCGCGCTGAACCTGCTTACAAGGACGAGCACATCAAAGGCGCGATCTCAATGCCGACTGGGACTGTATTGGACAGGATCGAGGAGTTGCCGCGCAATAAGTTGATCGCGGCCTACTGTACTTGACCGGCCGAACATACAAGCGCCGGTGCGGTGCTCGAACTAAAAACTAAAGGAATCGACAACGCGGCAGCATTGTTGGGCGGATTGGCAGCCTGGAAGAGCGCGGGCTATCCGGTTGAAGGGGCTAAAGTAAAAACGCCGTAACCTTTTACGCCGAAGTCGTGAACATAAAACGATCCACGAGAATCACGAACCACTTCGTGTTTTTTCGCGGATCGTTTTACTGCCCGGTCGAATCTCCTTAAAAGAAAAGGCGCCATGCCCAGGCGAGTCAGGTTTGTGGCACAGGTTGGGCACGAGCAAAGGCCGGCAGCGGTGTTACCACCCGGCCCGACGGCACGCACAGCACGGGACACGGCGCGTTGCGCACGACTCGCTCAATTTCTGACCCCAACGCCGGTGCGCCACCAAACAAAGATGCGTGGACGCTGGTGCCGATTACAATCAAGTCAGCATCGACCTGGGCCGCGAGTCTGACAATTTCGGCATAAGGTCGCCCTTCGGTGACATGCGTCAGGACGTCACCGTCGCCCTCTCCGGCGAAGGTCTGCATCCGGTCGTGCACTTCCGCCCGCATTCGTGACAAGGCTGAATCTCCACCCTCGGGGAACATCACTGAAATCTGTTCGAAGTAATCACCGATAACGTAAGTCGCATGCAACTCAGCTTTTGCAGCGCCGGCTAACTCACGCGCCAGATGGGTGGCCGCGACTGATGATGGTCGCAGGTTTGTCGCCAGGAGGATTCTCTTGAGCCGGATTTTCGTTTCAGATCCGCAGTGTTCGACAAAGTCATGCTGCGGTGGTCGCAACGTCAGCACTGGGCAGGGAGCTTCGGCAATAATCTCTTCCGCGGTCGAGCCCCACAAAGCGCGCGACAGGCCTCGCCGTCCATGAGTCACCACCGTCACCAGGTCGACGTCGTAGTCGCGCACCGCATCCGCTATCTCGTGCGCCGGTTCACCCTCAACTACCACGGGCTCGACTTCCAGTCCCTGTAAGAGTGGATCGGTGATCAGATCCTTAAGCTGGGCGCGAATCTGGCGGATCCACTGCGCGTCTTCGCCTGCCAGCAGATGTTCAGACATGGTCATCAGATTTGAGGGCACGGCAGCAGGCTGCACGCTGAGCAAAACAATGCGGCCGCTCACCTGACGCGCCAGGGCAGCCGCGTACTTCAGAGCGGAACGCGCATGCGGGGTAAAGTCAGTCGGGAAGAGAATGGTTCTGAATGAAGACATGGAACTTGGAAGTCAGAGAACAGAAGTCAGGTCGATACCGAACGCTGACTTCTGTTTTTACAGGACCTTCGTGCCGGCAATGCGGTCGAGCTGCGACCGGAAACCTGATCGGTCAAGGATCTCTCGGCGTTTGCGCGCGACTGAAAGCAATTCGAGCGCGACGCGTTCCCGAACTCGCCGGCCGCGGTCGCCGGTGGCAACGGCGTCGACAACCCGGCGCAGCGTTTCACTGACGCCGATAACATAAGCACTGCCCGGAGCCTCGACGTTGAGAGTCACCGCCGAATTCGCATAAGTAAACTGTCCCGACATGGGATCAAGAAAGGTGTAATCATCGGCCAGATCCACGCGGGCACGATTGAAAAGCAAACTGAAGTCGGCGCCCGCGCCGCTCAAAGCGCGTTCGACGCCCGCGATCAACTCTCCGCTGGTCTTAAGGATCGCGTTCCACTCGATCTCGTCGATGGGCTCGACGGCCGGTAAAGCCGGCGCGGCTAATTCCGGCACTGAGCTGCGACTGGTTTCGGTTATGTCGTCATCATCCGTTACCGGCGCCGAGGCGGCCGTTACGGGAAGCGATGGTGCCTGCTCTTCGCTGGAAGTGGTCTCGCTTTTTGAATCCGGAGCGTCAGTTGCAGCTGCGTTAACCGGGGCGACTTCAGCCGCGTCCGTAGTCCGTGACTGCACCACCGGTGGATGATTTTTCGCCAATGACTCAGAGGCCTCTGGCGTGAGCCCTGCACCCTGAACCGCCTTTGTTTCCGCCGCTCCTTCAAAGACGCTAATCGTTCCGGGTGTTTCGCGTACCCGCAACACCAGCCGGTGCAGCGCGGCTTCTTCCGTCGTCTCAGTGCCGGCGGCCCGATCGATTTCGTGCACCAGGGGAGTGCTTGACCCGGTCATGAAGACATCGGCTGAGTAATCTTTTAGCTCGACATGAACTCGGCCAATGAAGCTTTGCTGCGAAAGCTTGCGCAAGAGGGCCCAAAGATTGACGAACGTTGTGTCAAGATTCTCATAAACGACGTGTGATTTCGATTCGGAGCTCATTGGACCATCAGTTTAAGGATTGATGCGGAGCATGACAAGGCAAAGAGCGAACAGCAAAGGGCCAAGCGCAAAGAAAAAGAGGTCAGGGTATCTCTTAGCTCGTTGCTCTTACCCCTCTGCTCTCTGCCCTTTACCTTTGCCGGGTTCCATGCCAAACTCCGCGCACACAAATACGCGGCCCGGAGCGGCTCGCTGATTATCTCAAGAAAAGGATCTCAAATCAGGCGTGATCGAAGTCACTAATTTGGTCAAACGATACGGTAAGAATACCGTGCTCAATCAGGCCACATTCAAGATTCAGGACGGGCAGTTGACGACTATCCTTGGGCCTTCCGGTTGTGGCAAATCGACGATGCTGCGCTGCATGAATCGTCTCGAACGTTTTGATAGCGGCAGCCTCAAGATCGGCGACGTCGAAGTTCTGGGGACTGAGCAGAAGCAGCTTACAGCGGCGGAAGAAAAGGCGTTGACACGCCGGCTGCGTGAGCGCGTCGGGATCGTCTTTCAGAATTTCAATTTGTTTCCGCATCTCACCGTGCTCGACAACACGGTCGAAGCGCCGATGACGGTGAAAGGGATGCAACGCGGCCAGGCCACCGAAGTCGCGCGCCAGTATTTGAGTAAGGTTGGCCTGAGTGAGAAGGAAGATTTCTTTCCCGCGCAGCTTTCCGGCGGCCAGCAACAGCGCGTGGCCATCGCCCGCGCGCTGGCGATGGAGCCGGAGGTGATTCTGTTTGACGAGCCCACCTCCGCTCTTGATCCGCAATTGATCCAGGGCGTAGCGCGCATGCTCCGGGACCTGGACGAGCTGGGCAAGACGTTGGTGGTCGTTTCGCACGACATGAACTTTGCCCGGAGGATCTCGGATCAGGTGATCTATTTTGAAGGCGGGCATGCGGTCGAAGCCGGTACGCAGGAGGAAGTGTTCGGCAACCCGCAGCAGGAAGAGACTCGGGCCTTCATGAAAAGTTTTCAGGATGAAGAAGCGCCGGTGGCAAACGGAGATACGGAGACGCGGTGACACGGCAAAACAACAGGGTCGCCATCGTAAGAGACTAATGGAAGTCACAGCCAAAACAAAAAAGTCTTTCTCCGCGTCGCCACCTTCCGGCGTATCCGCGTCTCGCCTCCAGCGCTGCGTCGCCATCCTCCTGCTCATGTTCTTCTCTCCGTCGATGTTGCTGGCGCAGTCAGCCCTCGATCGCGTGCGCAAAAGCGGCGAACTGCGAATTGGCACTGACGCTACTTACCCTCCATTCGAAACCGCTGAAGGCGGACAATACACTGGCTTTGACATCGATCTCGGCAATGCGGTTGCGCGCGAGATCGGCGTCAAGGCGCGCTTTATCAACGCGGGTTTCGATGGCATTTTCCCGGCGCTGCAAAACGGCACATTCGATGCGGTGATGTCAGCGGTAACCATTACGCCGGAACGCAGCGCTTCGATGCTTTTCTCGGATCCTTACTACGACTCGGGACAGCTAATCGTCGTCAATCAGGATCGACAAGGCGTTTCCTCGCCGGATGATCTGAAGGGAAAGAAAGTAGGCGTCCAGATCAATACGACAGCCCAGTTCGATCTGGAG
>JBBRMS010000022.1:0-53584 GCA_038230715.1 Pyrinomonadales bacterium | reverse complement strand
ACCGAGCCGCAGGCGACGAATCCTGTGCGCACGCCGTAAAGCTGCGTTATGAGCCCAATCAACAGTGGCCCTACCATATCGCCAAATTCTTTGAACGACTGCGCCGCCCCCATGCCTGCTCCCAATTTCTTCTCGTCAACGAGTGTGCCTACTAAGGCATCGCTATTGGTCCATACAGTGCCTATGCCAATTCCGGCAAGCGTGATAACAGCAATGAGCAGCACACCTGATGTAAAAGTGACTGCGATGATGGCCAAGGCTGCCATTAGCAAACCAATCAAAACCGTGATTTCTATCTTAACTCTGTCAGCTAAATAACCGGCCAGCGGTTGCGCCATTAGATAACTAAGGGTGACCACGCTTACCACTGAGCCTGATTGAACAGGTGAGTAGCCGATGCTGTAGAGATAGACCGGAAGAAAGCCGAATAGAATACCGACCATGAACATGTTGATGACGATCACTGCATAAACCGGAAGCAAGCGTGGTTCTCGGAAGATCTGAAAGAACTGCTTAAGAGAGATATCATCATCGTCGCCGAGCTTTTCACCTTTGCTGGGATCAGATGGCAACAGAAGACTGAGTAGCAGCGCCACACCGCCGACTGCCGCTGAGACAACGAAGATCATCGAGAAGCCGTAAGCATGCGCCAGGAAACCGCCCAGTGCGGGAGCAATCACATAGCCAGCGCCCTTAATCGCGTTGTAGATGCCAAACGCTTTCCCTCTTCCTTCTGAAAAATACTTGGCGACAAGAGTGATCGAAACGGTTGAAAGCGCTGCCGCGCCGAGCCCCTGGATGAACCGCACAAGTAAAAGCAGTTTGGGATTAATGATAAGGAATAGAAGCGACCCGAGAACAAAGATAACGAGGCCAACCAGCAGTGTCAGCTTCATCCCGCGTTTGTCGGCAAGGAAGCCAGCGGTTGGCTTAGCGAAGAGTTCGGCAAAATCGTAGACGGCAATCAGCAGCCCGATCATGAAAGCGCCCACGCCGACGGCCTGCGCGTAAGCCGGTAGGTTGGTCGCGACAATGTGGGCCCCAAACGAAGTGACGAACCCGCACAGTGCCAGAATAATGAGATACAAATAGCGCGATTTCCGAAGTGCGACAGCCTGATTCGGTTTGTTCATTTTCTTCTGGTCCAACCTACCTAATCTCACTTGGGACTACGAACATCCCGCACGCCCTGACGTGATTGATACCGGCAAGTATTGGAAGACTATCTGGGTGGGTCACCCCCTAGCGCCCCGGAAACCTACGCCGCCGCTTCTCCCATTGAACCCGTCAATGCCCAGTCGCCGCCCACACTGTTTCTTCACGGAGGACATGACCAGGTAGTCAGGAAGGAGAATGTAGAACGCATCATTCCGAAGTTGGCGGCAGGTGTGCCGTACACTTACATCTATCTTCCTCGGGGCCAATCACCGATGCGACTATAACTTCAATGGTTGGAGTTCGCAGATCGTTCAGGCCGAGATCAGCAGGTTCCTTGATGCACACCTCTAATTAGAAAGGAAGCAGATAAACTAGCCTTTCTTTTGAGATGCTTCCTTTTCGAGCGTCATGATTTCAGCAATAGAGGCCAACATGAAGAGACCAGAACCAAATGCGGCGCTGAATGTTACAGCTTCGGTCCCTCCTGAGATGACGATCGTTGAGCCAGGTCTAGTGGTCAGCCGCGTCGGTGAGATAACCGGAAATAAAAGAAGCTCGTCCGCTCTCGATGTCGTCGACCTCAAAAATCAATCGGGTGGTTGTGATCTCTGTAGAGGACTTCGATGTTGACGCCCGCTTCGGCCATCAGGCGCGTGAGTGCGCCGAGTTGTCCCGTCAAAGCCATTTCGCTCCTGATCGTCTGGGTTATAGATCGGCATCGGGTAATCGCGGAGGTCAATAACAGTCACCTCCGCACCCGTGGTTTCCACGCCATTGATCGCCGTTTTAGAACACGCGTGCTGTAAGAACTCTGCGGGGACTTCCCGCAAAAGCTAAGAGTTGTGACTTTTCTAATATGATCTTTATTGCCAGTAATTACAAAAGCGTCGCACCTTCAGCTTATCCGGGTTGGGTCAGATCGCTTATTTTTCTATTCCGCTATGTTTTTCAAATCCTCGACCGTTTTCGATGCCGCCGGTCGGCGCGTGTAATCGGGATCGAAATCCGCCGCGACGATTATTCCAGCCCGATTGACGACATATCTCGCCGGCATCGGCAGAGTCCATGAATCATCGCCGTTAAATCGTTCGAGGTCTGCTCCGAAGCCTTTGTAGATCTCGATCAAATAATCGGGAAAGGCAAATTTCAATCCGAACTCATCGACGATTTTGTTGCCTCTATCGCTCAAGACATCAAATTCCAAACCGTGTTTGTTTTTGATTTGATTCGAATATTTTTCCAGCTGCGGCGAGATCACAACCAATTCCGCTCCAAACGCCTTGATCTCCGCATAAACGCCTTGCAGAGCCTCCAACTCCGCCTTGCAAAACGGTCACCAAACTCCGCGATAAAAACTGACGGCGAGACTGCCCTTCTTGAGCAAATCGGCAGAGTTTACAATCTCGCCATTCGCATTCGGCAAGCTGAACCCCGGCAATTTGCCGCCGACATTCAGCGCCCGCTCCATTATCCCCGAGGCGCGCAATTCATCGGTTGCCCGGTTCATTTCTTTTCTCGTTTCAGCCGAGATTTCGTGTGCCATATTTACTCCATGATTTAACTAAAATTCGTTGCCTGCTTAGCCGCTGTCAGCGATAGAACTCTATTCGCGTAAATTGAGGGGTATCTGGGCGGTATTGTCAACTTAACTTCCTGCAGAAGAAATCGTGACTGCGATAAGACCAAAGCACTCTTGGTCATCGATTCGATTTACGATCTTACTCCGTCGCGGTCGTTTCCTTCTCAAGTTCAGGCCTTCTTCCTTGTAAATACTTGTCGTACCAGGGGTTCGAGGCCCCTCTGCCCCACCATTTGTTTCCAACCATTTACACCCACAAGCAAGACTTGTTTTGATTGAGAAAGACATATCCTCGGGCCGCTTGTTTTTACACAACTCGGCCAGAGCCTCTCTGACTTCCTCGTTCATCGGAATATCGCTTGGCCTTCCGTTCCGTTGTTGGTGTTACGCGCGGTAACGATAGTGCCAAGCAAATCAACCTGGTGGCGCTTCATTCGCAATTGCTCACGGATGCGCGTCCCCGTGCCAAGCGCAACGATAACAGCGGGCTTCATGTGGGCACGTGGCCTCCTAAGCTGACCCATAAGTCTGGGCACGCTTGCAAAATGCGAGGCTGATAATTTCGTACCCGAGTGCGGTTTTAGGCTAACATAAGCGGGTGCGTCAACGGACCAGCTCGGTCAGACCAATGCGGCAGTACAGCCGCAGCCCAGCGCATTTCTTCCATCCCAATCTGCTTTGGCTTGGAATCATTCTGTTTATTTTCGGTAACGGTACGATTGATGCTGAACGATTGCCGCTCAAGACCTATACAACTGCCGAAGGACTGGCACATAACGTAATCAATAAGATCGTCCGCGACTCGCGTGGGTTTCTGTGGTTCTGTACCGGGGAGGGTTTGTCACGCTTTGACGGTTACACCTTCACGAATTATGGAACCCAGCAGGGATTGCCCAGTAGTGTGATTAACGATCTGCTTGAAACTCGCGACGGTGAGTATTGGCTGGCGACCAATGGCGGTCTCGTCAAGTTCGATCCCAAGGGCGCGCCATCAGGACAGGTGACTTATTCAGGTCAGGCGCAGTCCGCAAAGCCCATGTTCACGATTGTTGAGCCTGACGATCAGGATCGTCGCGCTAAAGTTATCTCAGTACTCCTTGCGGGTCGGGAGGGAACCCTGTGGTGCGGAACTTATAAGGGGCTGTACCGACTCGATCGATCAAATCGTCTGCCACATATGCGACTGGAAGACGTCGGCATCCTCAGTCAGTACCCAGAACAAAGCATCGTCAACGACTTGTTGGAAGATGGAAACGGCTCCCTATGGATCGCGACGCCCAGCGGATTGTATCGTCGATGGTCCAGTGGGAGGGCAGCTCGCTATACAAAACAAGATGGTCTGCCGGACGAGTATTTTCATGATCTCTTCATGGACCACCAAGGGAGACTGTGGGCTGGAACGCGCTATGGCGGGTTCTTCCGTTTTGACGCTGATGGGTCGCAATCGCCCCCGAAATTTGTGCTTGGATTCAACAAAAATAACGGCTTGCCTACTGGGTGGGTGTTCCAAATCTTCGAAACATCTGACCTCAGATTTTGGCTGGCGACAGCCCGCGGGTTGATCGAATACTTTCCTGACGCAAAGGCCTCAGAGCCGCGCTTTCACGTTTACAACGAGGCAAACGGACTCTCATATCACGATATCACCTCCCTGGGTGAAGACATCGCGGGAAACCTGTGGTTGGGAAGTTACATGGGAGTGATGAAGCTGGCTCATAACGGCTTTATCACCTACGACGCTCAGGATGGACTGCTGGCAGTAAACGCCATCTTCTCTGACGAGGAGGGCGGAATTTGCTTTAGAGCCCGAGTTAACGGTGATGGCACGACGAGCGTGTTCGAAGGGGCCAAACTGGACTTGCTGCATCCAACTGGGGAGCAAGTAATGCGCTTGGGACGCTTTGATGGGCAGACCTTTAATTGGTTCCTGCCCGAAGTGCTGAAAAGAAAGATTGATTACGGCTGGGTAGGCGAGGGAATTACGTTGCAGAGTCAGGCCGGAGAATGGTGGATTGGGACCGGCGCCGGTTTGTGTAGATTTGCGCGTGCCGACGCTCTTACCCAGATCAAAGGGGCCGCTCCGAAAAAAATCTACACAGTTAAAGATGGTCTGGGAGGCGCGCAAGTATACCGGCTCTTCGAAGATTCACGCGGCGATATCTGGATCTCAACCGTGGCAAAACCAAATGGGCTCGCGCTCTGGGATCATGTCACCGAAACCATTCACGATCTGGGAAACGTTCCCGGTCTGCCCTCGTTAAAGGATGAATTGCCCGGATCATTTGGGGAAGACCGTGCCGGAAATGTCTGGATTGGGTTTGGGACTGGGATCGCTCGTTACCATGATGGCCGCGTTAATTTCTTTGGCACCGGGGATGGACTGACGGCCGGGGCCATCCATAACATCTATCGAGATCGGAGCGAACGTTTGTGGCTGGCTTCAGCCCGTGGCGGTCTGGTTCGCGTCGATCAACCTGAATCTGAACATCCGACTTTTTACAGTTTTGCCACCACCCAGGGTTTGTCGAGCGACAATGCCGAAGTGATCACGGAAGACCTGCAGGGGAAGCTCTACATCGGCACGGGGCGCGGACTTGATCGACTCGATCCGACTACTGGGGGTGTCGAGCACTTTACGACAGCTGACGGTTTGGTTGCCGGCGAGTTCCTGTCTGCGAGTCGCGATCGCCAGGGTGAGGTTTGGTTCGGAACTCAAAAGGGAATGTCGCGGCTAATGCCTAAGAGGCAGCAAGCTATGGCGGCACCTCCGGTTTGGATCGCCGGTCTGCAGGTAGCGGGCACTCCGCAAATTGTTTCAGCCTTAGGTGAATCAATAGTACAGCTTCCCAGTTTGGACTCAAGTCAGAACCAACTAGATATTGATTTTCTAGCGCTTGGTTTTCAATCAGGCGAGATTCTCAGGTACCAGTACAAACTCGAAGGAGCAGATCAGGACTGGGGACGGCCTACTACGGAACGAAGGGTTAATTACGCTCGCCTTGCGGCGGGCCATTATCGCTTCCTGGTGCGGGCCATCAACTCGGACGGTGTCATCAGTGCGAACCCCGCGGTGGTCGCCTTCACGATTGTGGCGCCGGTGTGGCAGCGTTGGTGGTTCCTGCTGATGACCGTGATCGTCATGGCAGCGATAGTCTATTTATTATTTCGCTACCGGGTGAGACAAATACTTCAACTGGCAAACATTCGCACGCGTATCGCTGCCGATCTGCACGACGACATAGGCTCAAACCTGACAAGAATTTCAATTCTGAGCGAGGTCGCGCATAGCCAGCTGCGACATGAGAGCCGGGAGGTTGTCAGTCCGCTCGAGTCAATCGCGGAGATTTCTCGCGAGTCAGTATCGTCGATGGGCGACATCGTCTGGGCCATCAATCCCAAACGCGATAGCTATTTTGATCTTGTGCAGCGCATGCGGCGGTTTGCGACCGAACTGCTGAGCAGCCATGGCATCGAATTTCAGTTTCAGGCCTCGGAAGTCAGTCATGATTTCAAACTCGGCGCAAATATTCGTCGCGATGTTTACTTATTTTTCAAGGAGTCGCTGAATAACGCTGGTCCGTCATTCCGCTTGTCAGAACGCCCAGATTGATTTGAAGGTCGAAGGATCCTGGATCACTCTGATGATCCGGGACGATGGTCAAGGGTTCGATGTCGAAAGTATGAGCGAAGGCCAGGGGCGGATCAGCATGCAACGAAGGAGTGTTAGTCTCAGCGGCGAATTGATCGTGACCTCGAGTCACAAAGGCACTCAAATCGTTCTCAGGTTTCCGCGGCGGGCACGCTGAAGGTGCCGTCACAATGGGGGAGTTCGTCCCTGTGTGAATTGACAGGCGACAACAGCATGATTTCGCGCTAAGGTTCTCGCCCCTGTCGGTATTTCCATGGAATCAGGAGTCAAATTGTCGCCAAACCTTGCCGTAATCAGAGTAGTTCTGATTGAAGACCAGCGTGATGTCCGCGAGGGCCTCACGGTTCTCATTAACGGATCGAATGGTTTTCATTGCATGGGTTCATTCCGTACCATGGAAGAAGCGATCCGAGCTGTTGATAGAGAGCAGCCTGATGTTGTTCTGACTGACATTGACCTGCCGGGCATGAATGGCGTGGAAGGAACAAGGATTCTGAAAGAGCGCCACCCTGATCTGCCGGTTGTGGCCCTAACGGTGTATGACGACGACGATGAAGTGTTTGCCGCGCTGTGCGCGGGCGCTTCCGGCTACTTGTTAAAGAACACGTCGCCCTCTCGTCTGCTTGAAAGTTTGAAAGAAGTTGCGGCCGGCGGCGCGCCCATGTCACCCGAAGTGGCGCGCAAAGTCATAAATTTGTTCAAGCGATTTCACCCGCCTGAGCGCGCTCCCCATCGACTCACGCAGCAGGAGGTAACACTCCTCAAACTCATCGTCGAAGGTCACAGCTACAAGACTGCAGCCACCGCACTAAAGATCAGCGTGAGCACGATCTCGTTTCATCTGCAAAACATCTACATCAAGCTGCAAGTGCATTCGAAATCCGAAGCCGTCGCCAAAGCTCTGCGCGATGGGATCGTGTAGGAATTGCCATTCAACCTTTCGCTGCCCGCTCAAATTAATACCCTACCTGTCTATCTACCCAGTTACGGCTACCTGCCAATCCAGATATATTCCGCCCCTAATTTGGCTTCAGCGGTCGTAGAACACTATTAGTGCAAGGCCGACGGCGGAACTATGAGAGATAGTGTTACCGCTTACTCTGTTCCCTCAAGAGCTTTCGGCGTCGGCCGATTTGCCCTCATCCTGATTTGTGATTGGGCAACATATCGAACGCACATGGGCGCAAAGAGGATCACCTTTCCTTAGTTGCCGCCTAGTCCGCCTATTCGCTTACCTGCGTAAACACCCAGTTACGAAAAACCCGTTCGAGAAATATATTGAGGGCTTCGGAAGTCTATCGAATCTTGGATTGGCCCAATCAGGAGATGAGCTTAAACAGCGCTACTACCGTTGTCCAACTCAATCGTTTGAAGCCCTTCCGTCTAGCTCCCGATTAACATTCGGCAAATCACGGAGATGAACCATTGATTAAGCCCCCAACAAACCTCAGGCACTACCACCTGTTAATTGTTGCAGCGGTATTTTGCCTGGTGGCTGTGGGTGTGTTAGGGCCATCATCACGCCCACAGCCGCACGCGCGCCCGCCATCGGACCCGCCCGAACCGCCAGTGCTGAAAGCAAGGGAAGATCGCCGAATTGTTAACACCAAACTATTTAATTCCGCAGCTGTTAACGCGTCGTCAAATCAAAGGGCTCGCTTTCAGGAAATCGCCTCGGGAATAAGCGAGAAACAAATTGCCTCCGTCACCGGAAACGAAATTCCGAGATCGCCGGCAGACTCTTCTGAAGACCAGGAGCGCGACTCGCCCCGCGCCGATCGTCCTGATGAGGCTGCCCGGTTCCGTCGCCTGCAGATGCAGAACGAGTACGGTGAAATTCCGGCGGACGCTTTGCCAAAGGCGAAGCAGCAGCTCGATCAAATGGTTGCGGCACAGGAAGGACGAACTCTGGAAGAAAAGCAACGGAGCGGTGTTAGCCCGGATGCGATCACGCCGGCGTCATGGACCTGGCTGGGACCGGGAAATGTTGGCGGACGAATTCGTACGATAGCGATTGACTACTTCCACGGAAATAATATGTGGGTGGGAAGCACTTCAGGTGGAATTTGGCACTCAACCGATAGCGGCACTAGTTGGCAACCTGTGAATGATTTCATGGCGAATCTAGCTGTCTCTTCGATCGTCATTAATCCAACCAACATCCATGAGATGTATGCGGGCACTGGGGAATCGTTCGCTGCCTCATTGGGTTCAGATGGTCAGAACATTGCGCCTGACGGGTTGCGAGGTCTTGGCGTGTATAAGTCAATCGACGGCGGAATCACTTGGAATCAGCTAGTCAGCACTAATCCGGCCGATCGGGCGGTCTGCGATCCGAAGAAAAACAACTGCCCCTGGTTTTATGTGAACAGACTGGCGATCTCTCCAACTGGTAGCGCGATCTTGGCGGGAACGAGCTATGGCGGCTGGAGATCTACAGATGCCGGCGCGAGTTGGACTCAAGTCTTGGATGGAAACATCCAGGACATTCACTTTAATCCGACAGACGGGAATAAAGCTGTTGCGTCGGGAGTGGGAGCCTCGGGTTTCTCGACTGACGGAGGACAAAGTTGGAACGTCGCGGAATACCGCACCGATACATTCACTTCCGGGCCCATCACCGGCCGTGTCGAACTTGCCTATGCCCTAAGCAATCCTTCAGTCGTATATGCCTCGGTTGATCAAAACAATGGCGATCTCTTCCGGAGTCAAGACGGTGGGCGTCTCTTCTATCGGGTTAATACCGGAACAAACTATTTTTTAGGCGCAAACGATCAGGGAGGATACGACAACGCTCTTTGGGTGAATCCCGCAGACTCCAGATTCGTCGTCGTAGGCGGTATTGACTTTTGGCGCAGTACAGATGGGGGAGTAACCTTAACCAAAATCAGCGACTGGCGGTGTGGTCCGGGTCAAACAGGTTCCTGCGCAGGACAATCGGCTCATGCGGATCAGCACGTTATCGTGGAAGCTGGCGGATTCGACAACATCAACAACCGCACTGTTTTCTTCGGGAACGATGGAGGATTGTTTCGTACTGATGACATTTTTACGACGGACACGCAGTTCGGTTGGGCGGACTTAAACCACGGACTCGGAGTCACTCAGTTCTACGGCGCGGCGGGAAGCGGATCTACTATTATCGGTGGCGCTCAGGACAATTCGACGCTGAGATACAACGGGGATGTCAACGCTTGGACAGTCGTGTATGGCGGCGATGGCGGATTCTGCGCGGCAGATCTTACAGACCCTAACTACCTATATGGAGAATATACAAGTTTGCAAATCTTCCGGAGTACTGATGGGGGAGGATCCGCGAACTTTATTTACTGCGATCCAAGTCAGATTAATAGTATTACCCGTACATGTAGCAGCGGCACCGGCATCGGAGATAGTGCGAATGGTGCAAATTTCATTGCTCCTTTCATTCTTGATCCAAACGATCCGAACACCATGTTGGCAGGGGGATTAAGTCTCTGGCGCACCAATAACGTCAAGGCAGCAACTCCGACGTGGACAAGTATAAAAAGCACAACACCGGATTCATCAGGCAACCCGAACCCAATCAGCGCGATTGCCGTATCTTCCGCAACTTCTACCCTCGCCGTGGTGGGACACAATGATGGTCAAATTTGGCTAACCTTTCTCGGTACCTCTGAGCCTCCTACCGATTGGCAGCGCATAGATATATCCGCTCTGCCAAAGCGTTTTGTTACACGTCTAGCGATTGATAGCACGAGGGCTCCCAATAGCTGGATCTATGCAACGTTTGGTGGCTTCAGCGCTGACAACGTTTACGTTACGAAGGATTTCGGCGCCACGTGGACCGATGACACCGGCTCAGGAGCTACAGGATTGCCTGATGTTCCGGTTCGCAGCATCGTCATTAATCCCGCAAATCACGATGTTCTTTATGTCGGGACTGAGGTAGGTATTTTTGAATCAGAGGATGCAGGCGCCACCTGGGAGTTGCCGCAGGGTGGACCCGCGAATGTCTCAGTCGATGAACTCTTCTGGATGGGAGGAGACCTACTCGCCGCAACTCACGGTCGTGGCCTTTATGGAGCGAAATCTATTTTCGCTTGCGGTGGCTGTGGCGGGTTTGGCGGCGGAGGTGGAGGTGGAGGTGGAGGTGGAGGTGATACGTGCCACACCAATGATCCGAGCTACACCGGTTTTTGGGATGATCCGTATACGTGGCCCAACCATCGGGTCCCGGGACCGAATGACGATGTCGAGGTCTTCTGCAACGTTGAGGTGCGCGGCAGTGCGACCTGCCGCAGCCTGCGCATAGGGGCTGGGTCGAGATTAACTTTGGGCGGCTCGCTGACCGTAAACAGAGACGTGCTGAACTATGGCACGATCGCGCGGTCCTCGCCGACAATCACGGCCGACTTATCGTGCCGCAACCTGTTGAATGGTGGAGGAGCTGTCTTACAAGGAACCAGTTTAGCTGCGACCGGGGATATCACGACGTCAGGCACCATCTCTCTGGCCAACGATGCGAGTTGCAGTACGCTCACTGTTAGTGGCACCAGCAATTTTTCAATGCGATCATTGACTGTCTCAACCACAGCCAATAACTCTGGCACGCTCAGTGGCGGATCGCTTCACTCAGGCACATCATCATTGTCAGGTCCAGGCAAATGGCAGTTCGCAAGCTTCGACGGCAGCCCCTCTTTGGAAACTGACCTTACCTTCGACATAGCAAATGTGCACAGTGGCGACTTCAAAACCAACAATCACAACTTTACCTTCAAAGGGGCATTCTTTTATCTCAATCCCGGTTCCACCCTCGATATCGGCTCGGGCAGTTTCTACTTCACAGGCACTGACGCGCTGCAAATTATTTGCGGCACAGGCCAATGTCCTAGCGTAAAGGGCAGCGGGACCATGCAACTCATGCCCAGCGATGGGTCGATGAGTTTCAGTGTGGACGCAGCCATATTCACTCCCTCTCTGCGGATAGTTTCCGGCGCTATTGACTGCACCTTCAACGGCGGAGGCCTCGCGTCTCTGCTCGTAGATCAGGGATCTACTCTGGATTACCGAAATGGCACGATGACGGTTGTCGGAGATATCACGATTGGCGGCACTGTAACGATGTCGTCAAACTTTTCGCACTCCAACATTTTTTTCAATGGCGAGACCTTCACTAACGATGGTTCGTTCACCGCTGGCTTCCTGACGTTCAATAACAGCGGTGCGGCGCGAACGCAAAAGCTAAAAGGGCTGGGCTCCTGGCCAAGAGGGACATCCCTCGGCATCGGCCCTAATAACGATTCGCCGACGAATGTAACGCTGCTAAACGATATGACGATCGGTTTTTCGCAGCTCGGTATTGGTACTCAGTCGGGATTCGGCACCACTTTCGATCTAAATCATCACACGCTCATTTTTAACGGAAGTCGAGTGGACTTCAGCGGCGCCGCGGTAGCTGGGGCGGGCTCGACTCTTAAGTTGTTACCGACGGGCGGCCTGGTCTCAATCACCGGTTCGAGGGGAGCAAGACTTGCGCCAGATCTTGAGGTGGGATCAGGATCGGCACGGGCCGGTGGCTTTGCCATCGCCGGAAAACTGACTATCGACCCCGGGAGTACCCTCTCAGTTGTTCATAACTTCGGCGGGATCTCGACGACCAATGATGTCACTATTAATGGGACGCTCGATAGTTTTGGTGGTACAGACTCACTCAGCTTCGCTGGCCAGACCTTCACCAACAACGGCCGGATCGATTCAGTTTACGTTTACTTCAGTCCATCGTTACCGTCGTTTCAAAGTTTAGCTGGCAATGGATCCTGGACCGGCGGCGGCGGTTTGAGTATCGGATCCTACTCGACCGCCAACCTGCTCAATGATGTGACCTACAGCGGCGGATCATTGGGAACTGACGGCAGATTACAAACGGGTGCGTTCACCTTAACCATGCCATGCGCAGTGCCTACCTCGGGCGCTGGCGACGTCATCGGCAATATTCGGCGGACAGGTCTGGCCTCGTGCACCGGTCCGATCTCATTCGGCAATCCGTTTACTACGATTCAATTCACCTCGGGTACCGCTCCGACAGAGATGACCGTAAATGCGATTGATATCGGGCCTGCCGGTTTGTTTGGCGCGGTCGCTCGCACCTATACCATTACCCCGACGGGCGGCAGCGGCTACACTGCAACCCTCAGGCTTCATTATCAGGAGAATGAACTGAACGGGGCTGACGAAAGCGCGCTCGAGCTATTTAGAAACGATGGCACCAACTGGAATGCTCAGGGTGCCAGCAATAGAAGCACGACAGATGATTGGGTCGAGTACTCCGGTGTTACTCAATTCTCGCCGTGGGCTCTGGCTGCTCCTCCTCCTCCGCCTTCACCTTCTCCCTCGCCTTCGCCGTCACCTTCTCCTTCTCCCTCGCCGTCGCCTTCACCGACGCCGCTCTCTCCCAATTACGCTATTGCCACAACCACTGGCGCCACAGTAGTCCCTGGTACTGAGGACATTGGCAATCATTGCGACGACTGCACCACAGATGGCGTCTCACTTCCTTTCCCGGTTACGTTCTACGATCAAACCTTCAACACCGTTAACATCAGCTCGAACGGCAACATGCAGTTTCGCAGTTCTAATCCGTCTACCCGCGATTATCTGCCGGACGAAAATTCCAACTACCTGATTTCTCCCGGTTGGACGGACCTACGAACCGATGACGCAAAGAATCCTGATGCCGCTACACGACCCAATGGGGTCTTCACCTCGGTTAGCGGCAGCGCCCCCAACCGCATCTTTAATATTGAGTGGCGCGCCAATTATTATTGTTGCGACGGCTTTCTCGACTTCGAAGTTAGACTCTTCGAAGCTCGCCAGCACATTGAATTTATCTACGGGTATACACCGGCATTCGGCCTCGGAGACATAGGTCTGCAGCAAGCCGTTGGCGATCAACTGGCCACTATTCGCTCAGGTTGTGCGACGCTTGAGAATGACACCCCCCCTGCGGGAACCAAATACACTTTTGCTGAGCTCGCGGTCGACGGAGTCCGCCTCGACGCCCGAATAGGCGATCCGATTTCCGGCACAGTAGCCACGTTCACGACCACAAAAACCAACAGCAGCAGCACGGATTTCGCGGCGACCATCGATTGGGGTGACGGCACCCGAAGTTCGGGCAGCGTGAAAGATGGCTTCGTGGGAAACCCTGGTGGCAGGCCTGCCGGCGCAACCGTAGCGGGAGGGTCCAATGTTGGTCCTTACACCGTAAGCGGCGCGCACACCTATTCGGCCCCGGGAACATTTCCAGTCAACGTTACGATTACCGACACTGCTGACTTGAATCACAGCGACGTCGGCAACTCCACCGCCCACATAACCGCGACTCCGACGTCGACTACAGGTAGTGTCAATGGACAAGTGACCACGGCAGATGGTACGCCTCTGGCCGGCGTAACAATGAAGCTCACCGCCACCGAGTCACGCGAGGTAATCACCGATAGCAATGGAAAATACAACTTTGACACCCTCGAAACCAACGGCTTCTACACCGTGACTCCTTCGCTGGTCAACTATGGATTCAATCCCAATAATCGCAGTTTTAGTTTGCTCGGGTCGCACATCGAAGCCTCGTTCGGAGCCATCGCCAACAACACCCACCTCAATCCGCTCGACACTCCCGAATTCCTCGTCCGCCAGCACTACCTGGATTTTCTCAATCGGGAGCCTGACTCCGGCGGCCTCGCCTTCTGGACGAATGAGATAACTTCATGTGGCACTGATCAACAGTGCATTGTTGCGAAGCGTATCAATGTCTCCGCTGCTTTCTACATCTCAATTGAATTCCAGCAGACAGGTTACTTGGTCGAACGGATATACAAAGCTGCTTACGGCGCCGCGGCTGGCACCTCTACCTTTAATGGTACCCATCAGCTCTCAGTTCCCGTCGTGCGGCTCAACGAGTTTCTGCCCGATACGCAGCAGATTGGGCAGGGGGTAGTCGTGAATCAAACCGGCTGGCAACAAGTGTTGGAAAACAACAAACGAACCTTCACCGCAAGCTTTGTGCAGCGTTCTCGATTCACGACGGCTTATGCAACCTCGTTGACGCCGACACTGTTTGTGGATCAGTTATTCGCCAATGCGGGCGTGACGCCGTCTGCAACTGATCGCAATGCGGCCATCAACGAGTTTGGCGGGGCCACAAATACCTCGGACACGGCCGCACGCGGACGGGCCCTGCGGCGAGTGGCCGAGAACTCAACCCTCAATCAGCAGGAGTTTAACCGGGCTTTCGTGTTGATGCAGTTCTTTGGTTATCTGCGGCGCAACCCAAACGACCCTCAAGACGTCGATTACACGGGGTATGACTTCTGGCTGACAAAGCTGAACCAGTTCAACGGCAACTTCGTCAATGCCGAGATGGTCAGAGCCTTCATCAACTCGACCGAATACCGTCAGCGGTTTGGACCGTGAAAAGGCGTCGCCGAAGAATCCATCGCTTGAGGGGCTACATTGAACTGCATTTGCTGCGGCCTTATCAGGAATACGAGCAATGCGTTTTCTTAACTCGGGCCAGGCGAACCTTTATGCGGACCTAGCGCGCGAATTCCTATAACACGATTACACGGGGGTTTATGGTCACCTCTAACGTAGTGTGATGATTTCTTGTCTTTAACTATATCGACCCTCGGCGACAATCTCGCTCGATCTCAGTATCCCCATCCCTCGATTTCATACTTATCAGCTTACTGGCAATATCTTCTTGAACGCCCCCACCCGACGCCGCACTTTGGGCACCGCCAAGAACCAAACCATTTGCAGTGGGTTGAATTTTGGCAGTCTTTTTGGGCTCTTCGAGCGCGTAATTTAGCGTAAGTTCAATAGAAAAAAGAGTTACATTGGGTCAAAAAAATGATCATTGTTTGCACTTACCTATATCGACTGGCGACAGGTCCAGCCTCGATCGCTCCGCTGCTCATTACTGGGACGATTCCACACTCGTTTTGTGCAATTTTCTGCTATTGATTTAGCGCGTGAAACGCTGTAAATACATGTGCATGTTGGGGTTTACATCCCCTCAACTAGTGTGATCATTTCGTGCGTTTACCTATATCCCCGCTTTACTTCGTTCTGCCGGGATTGTATAGTGTCTTGCTACACGCGACTATGTATATAACCATTGACGAATCCGACCGCCGGCCAGTCTATCGACAGGTGGCTGACGAGATTAAGGGACTGATTGCCAGGGGTGAATTACGCGAAGGCATGGCCTTGCCTCCAGTGCGTCAGGTCGCCGACGATCTCGGGGTTAATCTCAACACGATTGCAGCGGCCTACAGGGAACTTCAGAAAGAGGGGCTGCTCAAGGTTAAGCATGGTTCCGGCGCCCTGGTTTCGGCGCGGCGAGTGACGCATCAGAACGATGCCGAGTTACGCAAGGGGCTGCGCGCGAGTCTGGCCCATTTGGCCCTGGCAGGTTTGCCGCGTTCGGAGATTGTCGAGATCGTAAACGAAGAAATCCGTTTACTATTCAAGCGCGACCGATAGCTAAGAAATGACGCGGGCGTCCCACCGCGAATCACGGACAAGATGCGTGTGCCACGTTCAACGGCAGCCCCAGAGATCAGTTATTCGGATCTTTGATTCGATTGATCGAACGACTACCTGAATCAGGATCTCTCGGACCCGCTTGCGATCCCATCGGAGTTGACGTCGCGCTGGATCCGACTGTGGGAGAACTACCCGGGCCTACCCCTGACGAACCGTTGGAACCTCTCGTGTTTCCTGTATAGCCGGCGTCTCCCGGAAGACCATTGGGTGGAATTCCATAAATCGACGGACTGTTATAGCCGGGATACGGAGCATAATTAAAGTGGCTGGCATAGTCATATCCATATCCCGATGACCATCCAAAATAAAATGGCAAAAACGCATAGCAACGGGAAAACGGACTGTACGCCCAATAACCCCAGCGATTCCCCGGAGAGGCCAAACTGAGTGGGTTCATCCCGGCCAGATAACCCTGGACGGTGCGCCCGTTCATCTTCCGGTTGGCCTGAGCCAGTGTTTCTGCTCGTTTCTTGCTCCAGAAGTCAAAGCCGTCCTGATCCTTTTTGTCGAGTTTGGCTACCACCGGACCGTTGATGCCATAGGTGACTTTCGTTCCGCCCTTGATGACTTTGCTACTCAGACTGCTCGGCATCACTCGACCCTTGAGAACCATTACTGCGGCAGAGTCGCCCTGAACATTGAAGCGATAAATGCCGCCTCGAATAATCACCAGGCTCTCCTGCCTGGTCAGCACACTGATCCACACGTCGGCATAGTCGCCGCCACTCGCTTCGATTATGGCGCTGCCTTTGACCAGCTTCACCACCAGGCTATCAATGGCATTATCCACCAGGACGACCTCACTGTTAGGTGCGAGCCGCAAATAAGAACCCGGGTTCAGCAGCACTTCGGCCTGGCTTCCCTGACCGGTAGTCACGGTGTCGCCAGCAACCAGATCATCTTGATCAGTGAGCAGTTGGAGCGCCATGTCCTTGCGCTTGACCATTACGCTACCGCTGACGGCATTGACCCCGCCGGCCCTGGCTGAGATACCAAATTTCTCTCGGGTCTGCGGGTACCCGGCGGACACCAACACTGTCAGTAATAGGATGGGTGCGATTGTACGAAGCATGAGGTGCAGATTCTTCACGATGTTTTCCTCTTTGCAAGAACCAGGTTTATGCCAACGTCGTTGGCTTAGGGCTGTGGGCTGATTATACTCCCACGATCGGCCATGTCCAGAGACTTTGGACGTCAGTAGTGCGCTCAGGTGCCTACCACAGGATCGCTCTTCGTCGCCGCGCCGGTGGGATTAGCGTGTACCGCGTTGTCCGTTCCTTCAAGATAGAAGTGCCGGACGCCGGTGGTGGGCTGGCGCTCAGTTGTTTGCGGATCGGCGTTGACCGAAAACTCGGACTCGCTGGCAGTGATGGTGAAACGATAACCTCGCTGATTCGGCGTCGGAGCTGCAAATCTGGAATCAAGATAACCAGCCTGGGTGAGCGCCTCGAAATCGCCGTACGCGCCGCGCGTGGCCTTCAACTGGCCCTCAGCCGTCGCAATCGTGCGCAGAGTCTGAATCGCTGAACCCTCATCCGCTGCCCCCATGGCCTTCGGATAGACGCCCAAGCCTTCTGATTTATTCGCGCCACAAGAAGCGAGCAGCATCAGGCCAACCAGGATCCCGACCGGCCCTACAGATTTACTAAATGTAATCCTAGTCATCACTTTGAACATCGAGTTCAACCTACTTTCGATAGTAACCACGCCTGGTGTGCACAGCCAATCCTTTATGCCCGATCAGTTGCACGCTGACCGCGCGCCAGGAACCGTCGCGGACCAGGTTGCTCGGACGATAACCGATACTATACACCGTGCTCAGGTCGCGGATGACTTGTTGATAGACCCCTTCAAGATCATTCAGCTTTCGCGCCTGGTAAACTTCGTTTCCACTCTCAGCCGCGATCAGCGCGAGTTGTTGCCGGGCCAGGGCGTAGGCGTCTTTCCACCTGCCCCTCTTTTCCAACTCTTTCTCAGTATCGAGGTAAATGGGCAGCACGGTCGTGTCTGAGTGCTGCACGATTTTTAACAAGTCTTCGAAGCTGGTCCTGGATCCCTCCCCATCCACGTCCGGTAGCGCGTTATCCACGCCGTCTGTCATCACGACCGCGGCGCTGCGGCGATTCTCAACTCGGGATTGTCCCACGACATGATCGAGGACAAATCGCAAAGCATCCCAAAAACTCGTGCCCCCGGAGGGCTTTTTGATGTCGCCGATGCTTTTCTTCAATGCTTCGTGATCACTAGTAAAGCTGGAGACTGCGGAAATCTCGGAGGTAAACGTGAAAACCGCAATTCGATCAACCGGACGCGCTGCGTCAACAAAGCGTTTGGCTGACTTGCGGATCAAGTCAATCCTGTCAGAGGTCGAACCTGAGAGGTCCAGAAGCAGTACCAGATCGAACGGCGTATCCTGTGACGCGAAGAATGAAACCTCCTGCGGAACACCATCCTCGAACACGGCAAAGTATTTCTGATCCAGCTGCGTGCTTTGCGACGCAGGCATACGGTTGACGACGCTTAGGTTGAGATTAACCAGGTCTGAATCGATGCTGATGGTATCGATGGGATCGGGAGTTTGCCCCTGAAGATTGGGTAGTGACCAGTGACTGACAAGCAGAAGGAAGCCAAGCCAGAGGCCAGACTTGAGCCATGGTCTGGGCGAAAAACAAGGAGACTTGAAAGTTCGAGACATCGAGTCCTGGAAGTTCGAATGTCGGGAATCTGAGCGGTCCTGCTTACTACTTACTTCGCGTAATATCCGCGCTTGCCGCGCGCCACTGCAGTGGGGCGATTCACGTTTACCCTGATGGCGCGCCATGATCCGTCACGCGCCTTGTTGGTGGGGCGATAAGATAGAGTATAGACCATGCCCAGGTCGGCGACCACACGTTCATAAGAGCCGGCCAGGTCTTCGAGTTTCAAACATTCATAGAAGGCGCCGCCGCCATCGTCGGCCAGGTCTTTCATATCGTCGTGACCCTGGTCCCACGTCTCCTGCTGAATGTCGTGAATACTCAGGGGCACGTAACTCTGGGTCTTCACCCAAATCGAATAGAACACACCGTCAAATTCCTTGACCCGCCGACTCACTTCTTCATACGAAAGAGTCGATCCATCTCCGGTAACGTTGGGCAGAGTACTGTCCATGCCGTCGCTCATGACGACTATCGCGTTGCGGCGAGAGTCCCCGGCTTCGCGAGTTACTTCATCCATCGCAAAGGCGAGCGAGTCATAGAGCTTGGTGCTGCCATCGGGCTTTTGAATTGAACTGATCCGCTGTCGCAGGGCCTGGTGATCGTTGGTTAAGGACGACACCACTACCTGCCCACCGGCAAAGGTGATGACCCCGATGCGATCGAAGGGGCGCGCCGCTTCAACAAAATGAAGCGCAGCTCCTTTGATCAATTCGACGACCTTGGCGGTCGAGCCTGACAAATCGATCACCAAAATAAGATTGAAAGGTGCTGAGGCTGAGTCAAAGTGTGCGATCTGTTGCTGAACGTTGTCTTCGTACAGTCGAAAATCATCCTTCGCCAAATCGCTAACGCCGCGACTGGTACTGCGATCCACTACGCTGACGTTTACGCTGACCAGTTCAGTGTCGACGCGGATCACATCTCCTTCCGATATTTCTTCCGGGCCATTGGTAACCGGCGCTGGCGTTCCTGCAGGCTTGGGCGTTTTGTCTTGCCCAGTCAGCTCAGGCCGCTGTCGCGGGGCCGGCAATTCAGTCGGGCTTAGCTGCTCCCGCCGTTCGGACGGAGACGATGACGAAGTCGAGGTGGTTCGCGCCTGCTGATCGAAACTACCTAACGTGATGTTGCCCGCCTGTGAATACAGCCTGACGCCCGCGCCACCGGCACCGAGGCGTCCTTTCAACTGCGGCCGGCTGCTCTGGTTGACTACCGCTGAACCGAACGAGGAAGAGACTGTCCCCGTTTTTGAATCGGCAATCACGTCCGCGCCTGATTCTCCGGGAACATCGAGGCGAATCTCTCCTGAGATCGTTTGCACCAGCAGGGCGGCCGGCAAACCTTTGACTTCCACTGAGCCGTTGCCGGTGACGATCGCGGCGTGCGCACGCGCTGGGATGCGTAGCTGCAGATTAATCCGCTGCGGCCCTCGCGTCACCCGGATCGAAAGCAAGCCATCGGTGCGCTGGATGACTGCCGGCGAGCGACTTTGTTGACCGCTGTCGGTGATCGCAGAAACCGAGACAAAGTTTTCTCGCCAGACTTCGACGAATACTCCACCCCGCGAGTTCTCAATTCTCAAATTGTTGTTTGCCGGTAATTCAAAGTGCAGGCCTTCCGGGGTCTGGGGTATAACCGGTGAAACGCCCGCTTGCGCGACGATGGCTACACAGAGCACCGCAATCAGGCTAAATGAGTTTTTGCGGAAACGGAGGAGAGCAAGTGGATTTGGTAAAACTAAAAACATCTCGTTAGTGACTCGCGCGCGATTCACCAGTTCATTTTCTTACAAGTTCGAGCTCCCGTTCGAAATCATGCACCATTCAGCGCTCGATCATGTCGAGGATCGATTCTGGCTCGGGATCAGGTTTCGGCGCCGGCTTCGATGCTCCACCTTCACTGTATTCACCCAGGCGCAAGAGTAGATTGCCGTAGTTGGAAGAGTACGCCAAGCCATCCTCCTTACTTACAATGCCGGCCCGAACCAACTTCTCGATCTCGCCGTCGAAAGTCCGCATGCCTTCCATTTCGCCCTGTTCCATCGCGTCAAGCAGCGACTTCCCTTCCGTCTCGCCGCGTTCGATGTATTCTCTGGTACGCGAGGTTGCTTTGAGAATCTCCATCGCCGCCACCCGGCCGGTCCCATCAATCCGGGGTAAAAGGCGCTGCGAAATTATGTACCGGAACGACTGGGCCAGCCGGGTCCGGATAATTTTCTCCTCGTTTTTGGGGAAGACACCGACGATGCGTTCGACTGTTTTGGCGGCGTCGATCGTGTGCAACGTCGACAACACTAAATGGCCGGTCTCCGCCGCTTCCAGGGCTACTTCCATAGTTTCGCGATCGCGCATCTCGCCGACCAGAATAACTTTCGGCGCCTGGCGCAAAGCCGCGCGCAGGGCGAGGGCAAAGTTAGGCGTGTCCGAATGCAACTCGCGCTGGTGAATCGTGGAATTCTTGTGTGAGTGGAGAAATTCGATCGGATCTTCGATGGTGACGATGTGATAAAACTTGGTCTCGTTAATGAGATCGATCACCGCGGCGAGCGAAGAGCTTTTTCCACTTCCGGTGGGGCCGGTTACCAGCACAATCCCATTCTTCAACTCAACTATTTCTCGCAGTTGATCGGGGAGATTAAAGTCATCAAAGTTGGGCGTGCGCGGCGGAATCACGCGCATGACAATCGCGTAGGTCCCGCGCTGCTTAAAAATATTGACGCGGAAACGGCTCAGCCCAGGCACACCGAATGAAAGATCTGCCGATCCGTATTTCTCCAGAGTCTCGATAGCGTTCTCGTTATTTCCGATGATCAGCTTGGCAACGGCATAGGTTTGCGCCGGAGTCAGCTTTTCGAGCCCGGCGATGGGCACGCCCTGAAGCCTACTAACCAGTTCGACTTGCGGCGGCCGGCCCGGCGAAAAGATCAGATCGCTGACCTTTTCTGAGACCGCAAGCATTTGCTGCAGCACCCTGGCTAGATTTAGCGCGCCTGGCGCTGCCGGCGCTTCCTGGACAGGTGGTTCTTGAATCGCACTCATGGGAATTTTTGCCAGCTCGCAACTCTCGGAGCGGCTTCTCTTATTCCTTCAATGCTTTAATGATAAAGAACGTCACGTCATCGCCAGCACCCAGCCCATCGGTCCAGTTGAGCATATCGCGATGCACGTAGTCGATCATTTCACGCGAGCTCAGGTGCCGGCAGTTTCGCACAGCTTCTACCAACCGGTCGCGGCCATACTCTTCGCGTTCCCGGTTCATCGCTTCGGTGGCGCCGTCTGTGTAAAGGAACAAAAGCTGGCCGGGATGAATCTCCGCGAAGTATTCGTAATAGCGCGTATCACGAAACATGCCGAGAGGTACGCCGCCACGTTCTTCGAATTGGACCGAGCCATCGGACTCCATCAGGAAGGGTGGGTTGTGACCGGCATTACAATAAGCAATTGTCCGGTTCGCAGCGTCCAGGATGCCATAAAAGGCGGTCACAAATTGGTTTCGTTCAATCGATTCCCAGAGCAGGTAATTCACCTTGGACATCGAGATGTGCGGAGCATAGCCAATGTGCGTCGCCGCCCGTAAGCTCGCCCGCAGAAATGCCATCAGCAAAGCTGCGGGCACGCCTTTGCCGGATACATCCGCGATCACGATGCCAATCTGATCGTCATAGATCCGCACCCAGTCATAGTAATCGCCGGAGACTTCCTCGGTCGGAAAGTTATAGGCGCTGATTTCAAAGCCTTCCAGTTCAGGATCGCGGGCCGGTAATAGTTCGAGTTGCACCTGGCGGGCGACCTCGAGCTGAGTTTCCAGACGCTGCTTTTCGATCAACTGATCGTGCAGCATTACCTTCTCGATGATGATGGCCACCTGGGATGCGAGCAGGCCCAGAACTTCCAAATCGTCCTTGGAATAAGCATTCAGTTCATCGCTCTCGAGATCAAAGACCCCGACGACCTCGTCATTGGAAATAATCGGCGCGACCATTTCGGAGCGGGTGTGCGCACGCGCGTTTATATAGCGCGGCTCTTTGCGCACATCCGGAGAAATGAACGGCTTAGCGCTGACAGCCACATGTCCGATTAATCCCTCACCCATCTTCAGGCGCAGCTCCTGCAAGTCATCGATATCATAACCGCGCACGGCCTGGGTATGAAAGACGCAGGTCTCATCCAGTCCTCCATCCCACGCGGCCATCGGCTGAGAACATCTGACCAGATAAATGCCGGCGGCGTCATAAGGAATGACCGAATCAAGCGTGTCCATGACGAGACTCAGCACTTCGTCAAGATCCAACGAACGGCTGATCGTCTTGGTAATATCGAGCAGCATGCGAAGTTTGTCGACTACCGACAAACCCACGGCTTTAGAAGTTGTTTCCGGCATAGGGGCTGACCGTTCCGGGACGGTCTCAAGGCTCTTGATTATACGTGCTTAGGGTGCGTCGCCGAAAGGCGTTTATATTCAGGCCACAACAGTGTCACCTTAATCCGGTACTCGATCAGTTGCCGGCTGACGCGAAAGTGACGCGCAATCTCTGGTGAATTCCGCCCTTCCAGGACCTGACGGCGCAGGGCTCCAAAGGGCACCAGGGCGGCTGCGCCAACCGCATAAGCCGCTTCTTCATCTGACTCGTTGTAATCGCGGGCCAACATTCGACCGCGCGGCTCCTTCCCGCCGGCCTTCGATTGTTCAAATGGTCCGTCATGGGTGATCGCGGCTAAACGATTTGCCTTGTGGCCCAGAAAGACGTGCGCGACTTCTTCCATCAGGGTGGCGCGATTACGTTGCGAACCGTGGGCAGGATTCAGGATGACCACTCGCCAACCGTTTGGCAGCGGCTGGGAACAGGCTCCGCCCGACCACTCATCGGCCGCCGCACCCAGCAGGTGCGCGCGCGATTCGGCCGACAAACCTTCAATTGTGTTGAAGTCCACCACCAGGAGTTTGGCGAAGTTCGCCAGCGCGAAAGGATCCAGAGGCTGATCGTCCGCAACACCCGCAAACTCGCGCAGACCCAACGCGCGCAACTCAAATTGTTTTCGCTTTTCAGCCGCAGGCAAGAGAAGATTTCGCACCGGGGACAATTGTAGCGCAAGTTCTCTGCTTGCGATCCTTGCGGGTTGCCGTGCGAACGCAAATTAATTATTTGCGCTACTCACCGTTTTCGCGTCGAGGTCTGGCTAAACTGTGCGTAAGCCACGCGGAACAGTTCCGACAGAGCCTTAGCAGTGTCCGCCGTCAGGTGTCGATCGGCGCGCAGGTGCGCTTCCACAATTTCCGGGGTTGATTCATGCGGATAATAGACAACGGGTTTGGGGTCAGCGGGGCTGCGATGGCCGTGATGCATGACTCGCTCAATCGGCATATCCAGCCAGGACGCCAGCCGCGCAATGTTATCGGCGTCAGGTTTACCCGTGCCGTTTTCAATCCGCGATAAAGTCGACGCAGAGACCTC
This sequence comes from Pyrinomonadales bacterium, assembly GCA_038230715.1. GTDB lineage: Bacteria > Acidobacteriota > Blastocatellia > Pyrinomonadales > Pyrinomonadaceae > UBA11740. The sequence continues at coordinate 29,459 of JBBRMS010000022.1, read as the reverse complement.
AGTCAGGTCGGCGACGTCTCGCAGACTGAGGCCCTGCTGCTCGCGGCGGCGGCGCACCGCGTCGCCCAGCTCAGATGTATTGACTCCGGATTTCTTTGTCATGGCCCCAAGCTTACACTCATTGAGTTTTAGCTGCAAGACTATGTTTTACCCTCGCAACAGAAGAATTCGCCGCCGAAAAGTTAGAGGCGGGCTACCGCCGGCCAATTCTTGCGCGCACCGTGGCCGCGGCGCGGAGTTAGAGGAGGCAAAAAAAGAGGCGGGACAAGTCCCACCTCTAAACAAAATCGCCTGAGTTTTGAGTGCTACGGCTGCTGCACGCGGGCCCGGGTCGCCGATCTCGCCAGATCGCGCGCGCGCGGTACGATCTCGATAGCCTTGGCGATTTGCGGATCTTCCTTGGTCACCACCTGCAGTGCCGTGACCGTGCCGTACGCGGCCGTTGCCAGCTGGAACCTGACCTGCTGTTCGATGAAAGCCCGATTGCGATCGAGCGCAGGGGCGAAAGTCTTCCAGTTCGCATCCCTGGCTACATATTCCTTGAACGCGTTAAAGACCGCATCGTTCATCGGCAGGTCAGTTCCCTGCAGGTCATGTCCGAACTCGATGGCGCGATCGATCTTATATGGATCAAGATTCGGAATGCGTCCGGTGGCCAGGTCACGCGAGAAGAAAAAAATCGGATCACGCATGCGCCCCTGTTGGGTAGTCAGCGTCTGTGGCTTAATCGCTTCATCCGGCGTAATGCCGCCACCACCATACACAGGACGGCCGGTGTCTGTCCGGCTGGCCGGTCCGGCGGGCTTGCCCTGATCGTCTTTCTCCCGGAGAGTGCCGCCCCGATAAATGTAGTTATAGAAGCCGGTGTCGGAGTAATCCCGCTGAATCAAACGGCCTGACGGGGTGTAGTACTTGGCCGAAGTCAGCGTCAGTCCCGCACCATATTCGAGCGGGATGATGCTCTGCACCAGGCCCTTGCCAAAGCTTGTCTGACCCACGATCAAAGCGCGATCGTGATCCTGCATGGCGCCCGCGACAATCTCAGAAGCAGAAGCGGTATAGTCATTGACCAGAATCACCAGGGGCGTCCGATCGGGATCTGGATTGCGCGAGTCGTAGGTGCGATCATTGTTGGCGCCAGCACGGCCCTTTTGACTGAGAATCCGCTGGCCGGCGGGCAAAAACGCTTCGGCCACATGAATAGCCTGCTCCAGAAAACCGCCCGGGTTGTTCCGCAGATCGAGCACGAGTGAATTCATGCCGCGCGAATGAAGGAAGTCGAGCGCCGACTGCAGGCCTTCAGCGGTGTCATAGTTGAAACCGTGCGTCATGTCGATATAGCCGACGCCCGGACGAATCATGTAAGCGTCGGGTACTGATGGTTGCGACACCGCGTCACGAACAATCTCAACCACGTCAGTTTTGCCGGTGCTGGCATGGGTGATGGTGACCTTCACATGACTGCCCCGTGGTCCGCGAATCTTGTCACGCACTTCGGCAGAGGACTTGCCACGCATCGGCAAGCCGTCCACGGCGTCAATCCGGTCGCCAAACCGCAACCCGGCCTTCGATGCCGGAGCGTTTTGAAAGGTCGCGGCGACATAGGTATCAACCGAATCTCCGACCGAATAATTCTGGATGGACGCCCCGATACCAAGATACTCGCTGCGCTGGTCCGTCTTCATTTCGTCGAACTCATCGCGATCGAAGTAGTTCGAATGCGGATCCAAAACCCGCAGCATGCCCATGATCGAAGACTTGTAGACCGCGTTGAAATCGATCTTGTTGCCGTCGACGTAATGTTCCTGGACGACGCTCAGCGCTTCCTTAAAATCGTCTGAAACCCCGGTGGTTGAATTCCCAGGTGTGCGGCGCTGGCGACGAGCCGATGTGATTGGCGCGTTGCTGCTGCGGCCGGCGGCCGAGGTATTTGGTTTCTGCTGGGCAGAAACAAATGCCGGGATAACCAGGGAAGTTAGGATTAGCGCCATCAGCGCCGACGAGAATTTATTCTTCACTTAGAACCTCACAAGAAAAGAAACCCATTGATCTATCGGGGAGCCCAGGGACCGCGACGAATCGTCGTTTCGGCATCTTAACGGATGCCGGAGCGGCGAGCAAGGTTGCGTTGGGACAATGGTGAGTATCGACTTCGGTCGGGCTTATTGTTTAAGGAAGAAGGGCGCCAACTGAAGTAGTACTCCAAAGCAACATGCTTCATCACACCCTGTGCGCGAGAATTTTCGGAGGCGACGGCTCGGCAGTTCAAAGCGCGTGCATCAATGCATTACGCATGGCCGCGGCTGATTGCCAGCGGCTTTCGGGGTCTTTGGCGAGGGCGCGTTCGATTATCTCCGCAACTTGTTGCGGAACATCGGCGGCGCGCTGGCGGAGCGGTATCACTTTGCCTTCAAAGATTGCCTTGACGGTGCCCGCGATGTCGTTATGCGACCCGAGATCGAGCGCGGTGTCACCGGCCAGCAGGCTATAGGCCGTCATGCCAATCGCGTAGATGTCTGACGTAGGCCGCACGTTGCGAAAATCTCTGATTTGTTCCGGCGGCATGTAAGCAAACGTACCGGCCATATCGCCAGCCATCGTGATCCCACTCATGCCAGACTGGGTGAAACTCTTTGCGAGGCCAAAATCAGTTAGTTTGGCGGTGAAATTGGGCGCCGAACCACTGACCAGAATATTCGATTCTTTAATGTCTCGATGGATGTATCCCTTGGTGTGCGCATAAGCCAGGGCGTCGAGCGACTGGGCCACAATATCGATAGCTTCGTTCAAAGGTAAGCGGCCACCCTGGGCATCCGCGAGACGCGCCGCATCCGATCCTTCGACGTATTCCGTGACCAGGTACACAACTCCGTTGTTGGTGCCGCTTTCGAGAAAGCGGACAATATTCGGATGATCGAGAGCAGAAGCCACCTGAATTTCGCGCATAAAGCGCCGGAGCGAAATCTCGGTGACGGCGACTTCCGGCAAGAGACTTTTGATCGCCACTGAATTTCCGGTCTTTTCGTCGCGGGCCAGCATCACACAGCCCATGCCCCCGCGACCAAGCAGCTTAATCATTTCGTAGCCGGGGATAGGCTGCGGCTGGCGCTTCAGTTCTTCGCGGCAGTCTTCGCAGATAAAGGACATCTTTTCGTCGACGTGTGAAGCTTCGAACTGCTCGCGGCGGCCGCAGTTCCCGCAATCGACGGGAATCATGGTCGGCCGCGTCAAGGTGGGCGCTTCCATGCCGTTGATCGTCACTGCCTGCTCTGACTGCACTTCGACCTCGAGAACGGTTTGACCACCCTGAATCCGATCGCCGTTACTCAGAAAGGCCTCGGGCACTCGCTGTCCATTAACAAACGTACCATTGGTCGAACCCAGATCGCGCAGAAAGCAACGCGGCGGGGCAATCTCCAGCAGGCAATGATGGCGGGAAAAAAACCGATCTTCAGGCAGGTAGAGATGCGCAGTGTCAGCCCTGCCGATCAGGAAGGTATCGTGCTGGTCGAAAGTAAATTCACGCCCGGTATAGGGCCCAGCCAGGACTCTTAAAGTGACGCGCATGTGAGCCGGTTACTTGCTGATTTCCAGATCGTCGAATGCCACTTCACCCACGTCGCTGGTATAGAGTCCTACACGCCCGCGGCGATAGTTGGCTTCGTCAGTGATGGAAGTAACGAATTGACCGTTGATGTAGAAGTCCATCTTGAGGTCGCGGATCCTGACCTCAACCTGGTTGGGCAGGGTGCCGGTGCGAATGGTGCTGGTCGGTGTCCAATCGACTACCTTGGTTTCCGCACCGGCGCGATGCAGCACGATCTCGTATTTTGGATTGTCGCCGGTGTAAAGTAGAAAGCCGTAATCCTCCAACTTGCCATCCTTCTTCTCGCCATGGACCACAAGGCCATAGCCGGTGGCCGGGGGGTCGCCGTCAATGCTGCGAAGGCCGACGCGGACAGTGGCGTTCTCAGTCTTATATTCCGGTTTGTCGGGACCGTACATTACGATAAAGCCGCTCTTGGTCGCGTGCATGTGAAAGGACTCATCCGCATACCAGATGTTCCCGAACTGCGATTCGCCTGTGCCCCAGGTCTTGTTGGAGAAGTCGTCGGTGAAGGTCGTCAAAGATGATCGCGTATTGTTATTCGTGTCATCCGCGTTCGTGTTCGAAGCCGTATTCGTATTCTTGTTGGTATTCTTGTTTGCGACCTTGTTCGAATTGTTTGAGTTATTGCTGTTGTTGTCATTGGTGATTCTGGAGACAGCAAAGATCAAAATCACAACTCCGATACCCATAAAGACTAACACCGCGCCAATTCCGAGAACCCAGGGCCACGCGCTGCGTTTTTGCGCCACGGTCGGCGGCATCGGGGTCCAGGCCGGCGGCGGCATCGAGGGAGGAATTTGCGGCGGCGGCGCCTGGGCCTGACCAGAACTAAAAGCGATCGTCGGCTGAGGGGTGGTGTCGCGCGATTGCGGATACTGCACGGTTGCGCTGGGGTCAGACATGGGGGCGGCAGCGCCGACCAAAGGCGAGCCATCGTCCAGACAAAAGCTCAAAGCATCATCGGTATAAGTGCGATTACATTGGGGACAGCGTTTCATGTTCGGCCTCTTTTTCTGAAAATACGGCAGCGCGAGTTGTCTGGCGCTCGCGATCGCAGCTCGGTCTGCCAGGTGCGCGGGCAAGTCTATACGAAATAATGAATTGCACTCAAGTCTAAGCCGGAAAAAGTTTCGCAGGGCAGAATAGCAGAGAATCTAAGCAGGCGGGATAATTTTGGAGCGCCGCTTTCTAAAGCCGCGACTTGTGACGGCGAGACGGAGTGAGTTTTTGCGGCAATAGGTCGCCCGCATGCCAGAGGGCTGACGAGTCAGCGGACTCCACATTCAAATCACGGATCGAAAGTCCGCGCCACTAAAGTGTGCGACCGCAACGTCCGCAGAATTTCGTTCCCGAAGGATAGGTGGAATTGCACCCGGGACAAAGAACTTCGACCGGACGGGGCGCGTTCCAGGCAATCTGACTTCCTCCCAAAGAGGCGCCGCAACGGCCACAGAACTTCGTCCCCGCCGGTTGTTCCATGCCGCAACGCGTACAGCGAATCCTGGAGGGTCCAACGCCCGGCTGGTTCAAACTCGGCCGGTTCAGACTGGGTTGATTCAGACTGGGTTGATTCAGACTGGGTTGATTCAAGCTGGGCTGATTCAAGCTGGGCTGATTTAAACTGGGCTGGTTTAAGCTGGGCGAGCCCTGCGGAGCAATCCTCGGCGTCATTGCGCTATCTGAAGTAACCGGCAGAAAAGCCGTATTCCCACAACGCCCACAGAACTTCGTGCCGCCGGCAAAACGCGACCCGCAACGCGTGCATGCCACCACCGTGTGCGCCGGCAGCGCCATTCCTGAGACACTTCCGAGACTTCCTCCCTGTGAAGGCGAAAGGCCACTGGAAGGGGCCGTCTTGAATTGGGCCTGAATGATCTGCTCATCGCCATCGGCGCGAATTTCAATCACGCGCTCATCGTCGGCATCACCCGCATGAGCTACGCGCAACACGTGTTGTCCCGGAGGCAGCGATTTCAGAATCACCCGGCCCGAGCGGCCGATACTTCCATGACGTTCGTCGTCGACATAAACTTCGGCTCCGCTGGGAGCCATGATTACCAGACGCGATTCGCCTTCATCTTCCTGGACTGAAGCACCACTGGCTGCGTTGTCAAACTCTGTGAACCAGCCTGCGACCGATGACGGCCGCCCATCGGCTTCCCTTTTGAGTGCGTGCATCACCGATCGTTCCACAGGTGCCGGAATATCAGAACGCAAAGTGCTCAGGGCCGGCGTTTCTCCAGTCAATTTCGCCGCAAAGATCTGCATGATGTCGCCGGTGAACGGCGGCCGCCCGCCCAGCATGTGATAGGCCATTGCACCCAGCGCATAGATATCGGCTCGCACATCTAGATTGGCTCCGGACTGCATCTGCTCTGGCGCCATGTATTCGGGTGTCCCCAGAATGCCGCGTGAGGCCGGACCACTGCCTGATGCTTCGCCGGCCAGGCTGGAGCTAATAATCTTAGCCAAGCCAAAATCGCCGACCTTCACCATGTCATCGACTGAGATCGAGCCGTCCTTTTTCTTCTTCTGCACGATGAAGACATTGGCAGGCTTCAAATCGCGATGCAGAATTCCTTCGTCGTGCGCGGCTTCGACGCCCGCACATATCTGCTTCAGCAGGGCATGGGCCCGCTGCACCGAAAGAGTTCCTTCGCGCCGCAGGAGTTGATACAGCGATTCACCTTCGACGTATTCCATGACGAGGAAGAAGACGCCTTCATCGCTCTTGCCAAAGTCGTTCACGTCGATGACGTTGGGATGTTGAATCGATGCGGCGGTACGCGCCTCGCGTTCGAACCGTGCTATCGCTTCGCCTTCCTGCAGGTCTTCGTCTGACAGGACGTCCGGGCGAATCGTTTTGACCGCTACCCGGCGAGTGATCAGGTTTTCATCTCGAGCGAGATAAACCTGCCCCATCGCGCCCCGGCCCAAACGCTTATCCAGTCGATAGCGCCGGTTGAGCAAAGTCGTACCCGGAAGGGTCAGCTTTGTTTTAGCTTGATCGTCCGGGCAGAGCAGGACCTCGTCCTCATAACAGCGTTCGCATCGGGGGCATTCGCGCATAGTGGTCAAACGAGCGGGTCAATAACGAGTGAAAGAATAAGGAATAGCAGTCATGCGGTCAATCGGCCGCTCCGGGAAGAGGCCTTTTATTACTGGGAACGCGGGCGCCCTCGCCGGCATTGCGCCATAGATGCGAGCTATATTGAACCCCGCAAGATCCGCCAGTCGCTTCTTTGCGCCAGGTGATCGCCAGCGTTCAGTGCGGGCGAGGGTGCCCGCGTTCCCTATCAACCAGGTACCACTCGACCTCGCAACGAGTGGCACTTCAAGGAAATAAATCTTTTGACTTGATGGACCAAGTGGCCCATAATTCCTGCACCTTCGCCCCCTGGGCCAGGGTTGGGGCCCGATCAGGGGCTTTGAAAAAATGCGGGCGCGAGGCCCGCGTTTGTGTCTAAAGGTTCAGAACCACTCGCGATAGCGGGTTAAGGGCGGGCAGGATGCCCGCGAACCGCCGACCAGGATGTCGGCGCTCCACACGGAGGGTTTCTCGATGCGATCGATTTGGAAAGGCCACATACGTTTCCTGCTGGTTGCAATTCCGGTGCGTGTCTACAACGCCATCGAAGCTTCCGAAAAAATTCAGTTCAACCAGTTGCATCGCGAAGACTTTGGCCCGATCGGCTATGACAAGCGATGCAAGAAGTGCAATCAGGTGGTCACCGGCGAAGATATTACGAAAGGTTTTCAATACGAGAAGGACCGCTATGCGTTAGTCGAGCCGGAAGAGATCGCCAAAGTCAAAATCAAAACGACCAGGGCGGTGGACATCCTCGGCTTTGTGGATGCCTCAGAAATCCCGTCGACCTTCTACGACTCGCCCTACTACCTCGGGCCCGATGGACCGGTGGCGGAGAAGCCTTACGCCCTCCTGCTACAGGTGCTGAAGGACACCGGCAAAGTCGGCCTGGCGAAAGTCGTGCTGCGTGATCGAGAGGATCTGGTCGCTGTCTTTCCACACGAGAACGGGATCGTTTTGCAGAAGCTTCGCTATCCGGCCGAGGTGCGCAGTATCAGTGATGTGCCCGAGATCGAATCGACGCAGAAAATTGATAAGAGAGAATTGAGTCTGGCGACCAGCCTGGTCGAACAGATGGTGACTTCGCTGGCGGACATCGACACCGTCGATCATTATCATGAGGCTCTGCGCAAATTGATCGACTCGAAGATCAAGGGCAAGAAGGTTACGGCCTACGAAGAAGTCGAAGAGATGCCACGCCTCGATATCATGACGGCGCTGAAGAAAAGCCTGCAGGCGTCTTCGCGCAAGCCGATGGTTAAGGCCGCTCCGGCCGCCAAGAAAAAAGCCGCGCTTACTTTGGTCAAAGCCAAACCGGCCGCGGTACGGAAGCGCAAAGTTGGGTAGACCCTCTCCTTCTGGGAGAGGGCTTGAGCAATCCAATTAAAGAACGGCGTCTTTGTCGTAGGCGCTGTGGCCTCGCCCGCAACGCAACACTGAAACACGCGAAATGCGTTAAGCCCTCACCCTACCCCTCATAAAGCGAGGGAGAACAGAGCCAGATCAAATTGGCCGCACCGCCTTTTGAAATGCTTTCGCCGGCAAAGCATTCAAAACCTCGCCGCGTCTAACCCATCCGCGGCGGGCGATGCCCACTCCATACTGCAAATTGTTAAGCGCGCCGGTTGAATGCGCGTCGGTTGAAATAACGAATTTGATTTTTCGTTTGCGCGCCTCGCGGACCCAGCGTGGTTCCATGTCCAGACGATACGGATCACCATTGATCTCCACCGCCGCCCGTGATTCGACGATCACGTCCAGGATCTCTTCCACGCGGCAATCGAAGGCCGGCCGCTTTTCGATCAGACGTCCCAACGCGTGCCCCCAGATTTTGAACACCGGCTCGCGCATAGCTTTGACGATTCGTTTGGTCATTTGATCTTCATTCATTTTGTAACGCGAATGAATGCTGGCGACGATCACATCGAACTGTTCCAGGATCCAATCCGGGTAATCAAGCGAACCGTCCTGGGTGATATCCGACTCAGTCCCTTTCAGAATCCTGATCTTCGCCTGCTCCTGCACCCGATCAATCTCTTCCCATTGTCGCTGGAGGCGGTCGATCTTCACCCCATTGGCATAGAACGCGGTCGGCGAATGATCGGTGATGGTGATGTACTTCATCCCCATGGACTCTGCGGCATGGACCATCTGCTTGACGGTGTGCTTGCCGTCCGAATACCTCGTGTGGCAGTGAACCATACCGCGAATGTCTGCGGTCGTGATCAAATCCTCAGGCAGGGAGTGTTTGCGCGCACACTCGATCTCACCCTGGTCTTCCCGCATCTCCGGCGGCACATACTGCATGCCGAGACGGCGGTAAATTTCGGCCTCAGTCTTCACCAGAATTACGCCGCCGGCCGATTTCGCTGAGCCCGGTTTTTGAATTCCCTTGTCAGTGAACTGTAACTTTTTCTTCGCCGCTATCTGGTCCAGTTTCTCCAGATGCGCTTTCGATCCGGTAGCGCGCAGCAGCGTGTTCGCGAACTCTTCCGGCTTGACTGCAAACAGCGTCGCTTTGTTTCCGTCGCTGAGGACGACCGAACACTTCTGGGACGTCTCCTCCTCGACTCTTACTATTAAGGGGAGTTTAGCGAAATGATTGATCAGTGATTTGGGCTTTTTCGCGCTAGCCACTACAACTACCTGCGACACGGTTTCTTGCCAACGGCGGACTGATCCTGATAACGCGCCGTCAACGAATCCGGGCGAAAGGCGCAGGTGCTCAAGAATTCCCTGCCCTGCCCGCAAGGCATGATGAATGTGTATTCGCGGCTGGCGATTTTCGGAGCCGGCAATGGCCTCCAGAAGCTTCTGCTCTGTCCTGGCTCCGAAGCCTTGAACTGCACGCACCCGGCCGGATTCACAAGCGGCTTTCAATTCTTCCACGGTTGAGATTCCCAACTCGGAATGCAGGCGCTCAACCTTCTTGACGCTCAGACCGGGCACCTGGCTCAACTCGACGATACCCGGCGGCATCTCAGCGCGCAGTTGATTCAGAAACGTTGACTGACCTGTTTCGTAAAGATCCTGGATCTGTTTTGCCAGGGCATAGCCGATACCCTTAACAAGGGTCAGGCGGTTCTGTTTGATCAGCTTGCCGATGTCTTCAGTCAGCTCGGCGACCGACCGCGCGCCCTGTTTGTAAGCGCGTGCTTTGAAGTACTCACCGGCCTTCAAATCGAGCAACGCGCCGATCTCCTGCAAGGCGGCCGCTATCGAAAGTTTGTCCGTGACTGGCTTCATCAGTTTCAACCTCGCGCGCAAACAAATTGAAGGCGCGAGCAAGGATGCTCGCGAACAACAGGCAAGATGCCTGCGCTCCCATGCCTGCGCTCCGTAACTCTTATGGCATGCAGGATGCCTAAGGTACAAACCAGGGCGTAAGCGCCTGCGTCCGTGAGAAGAACTCAAGGTTACCGTTAGGAATATGTAAGGATGCCGAACGAACTCCGCACCGAAGTCGAACAGCTCAAGCAACGGGAGGATGTCCCGCGGGCGCTGGCGCAGACCTCTACCATCAAGCCTGAGCCGACTCCGAAAGCTGAGACCAAAGATAAATTATTGCTCGGCACTCATGAAATCATCCAGATCGCGCTGGCCCTGGTTCGCGTGGTCCTGCAACTGAATCTCTTTGGTTTTGCCGAGAAACACCCCGTCACATTGTGCTTTATGAATTAGCTTGATGAATTTTTGAGAGGCGTAGATGGCGCTCGCACGCATCTGGTCGACCTGAAGCGCTCTCAGATGCGGAACTCGATCCTTTGCAGAACAATTCAAGCGCATTCGTCGCGCCGAAGCTGCGGACCTGCGCACCACCGGCAAACTCGTTACCCGGGAAGAATCGTCATCATGACCAGAATCGAAACATTATGCGCCAGGGACTTTCGCCGTAGTGGTTCACCGGCGCGCGGCTTTCGCTATGTTAATGCCGAAGGACGCAAGGTCAGCCGCGCGGAAGCAGACCGGATCGAGGCATTAAAAATTCCCCCAGCGTGGACGGATGTCTGCATTAGCTCGGCCGCCTCGGCCACAGTACAGGCAGTCGGCAAAGACGCCGCCGGCCGCTGGCAATATATCTATCACGACAATCATGTTCGGCATCGTGAGAGAAAAAAATTCCAGCGGTTAATCGACTTTGCCGAGAAGTTGCCGTCGATGAGAAAGACCCTGGCCAAAGACCTGCGCCTCCGCGGGTTGCCACGCGAACAGGTCATGGCCAGCATGCTGAGAATCCTATCGCTGAGTTTTATCCGGCCCGGCAGTGAAATCTATGCGAGCGAGAATGGCAGCTATGGTCTCGCCACTCTGCGGCCCAAGCACGTCACGGTCAAAGGCGACACTGTCATTTTTGATTTTCCCGGTAAGTCCGGGGTCCAACAACGCCGCGAGTTTCGCGACCGGACAACTGCCCGGATCATCAAAGAGCTGCTGAAGCAGCCGGGCCGGGACGTCTTCAAATACCGGAACAGCGACGATGCCTTTGTCGATGTGAAGCGGCGCCACATCAATCTTTATATCAAGGAAGTGATGGGACGAAATTTTAGCGCCAAGGATTTTCGCACCTGGGCCGGGACCTTGATTTGCGCTTGCGCGCTGGCCCGCGTGCAGCCCGAACTCAACGGCAACCGGCGCGCGAACAAGCGCCTTCTGGTTGAAGCTATCAAGGAAACAGCCGAGGCGCTCGGCAACACACCAGCAGTTTGTCGTGGTTCGTACATTTGTCCATTGATCATGGACAGCTTTGAAAAGGGCCAGGTAATCGAACGCCATTTCGGCAGCCTGAGTGAACTAACCGCATATCGCGGCCACGGTTTGCACCCGGCCGAACGATCACTTTTGAAATTTTTGAAGCAGACCACCCGGCGGGCCTAGAACACGACCGGGAGGAAGCCACCGGTCTCCCTTAGATCATTTTTTATTAACCGGAAAGGGACCTGTTATGGACAACAAAAGAATCCTGTCGAGATCAATCGTCGCGCTCACTTTGAGCGTGATCGCAATTTGTTTTGTAGCGGCGGCATTCGCTCATGGAGGCAAGCGGGATTTCATTCTGCACAACGAGACGGGCGTGGAGATTGAAGAGCTTTACGTATCGCCGCACAGCGCGAACGACTGGGGCACGGACGTGCTGGGACGCGACACTCTGCCGGCCGGTGAAAGTGTCAAGATCGTTTTCGACGACCAGGAGAAGCAGGTGAAGTGGGACCTGAAAGTTGCCGACGGAAAGGAGCACAGCATCGAATGGGAAAACCTCGACCTTTCGAAGATTAAGGAAGTCACCATTCATTACAAAGACGGCAAGGCTTGGGCTGACGTGAAGTAGTTGCGAAGCGGCCCGGGTGAAATCACGAGCAAGATTCGCGGGCCACTACGGCCAATAGTTAGCGGGTTTCGACCTGATCGGTTTAGACTTACCCGGCTGGCCGAAACCATGTCATTCTCGTCGCTACTCAGAAAGGTAATTCCCTCACCTCTCAAACATCGAGTGCGAGAGCTTCTCTCACCGCGACGCCTCCGGCAATGGCCTGCGGGCGATGCTCAAAAGCCATGGTTCGATCAGCCTGAGGCACTCAAAAAGCTCGAGCATCGTCGCCGATCGCAAAATCTCAAACTCAAAGATGATGAACTGCTTCAACTGGTCATCTGAAGCAGCGCCAGGCAACAACACGGGTGACATGCGCGAAGAGATCAAACCATTGCAGGGAATCAAGGTGGTAACCCTGGCCGTGAATCTGCCGGGCCCGGCAGCAGCTTCACGGCTCTGTCAATTAGGGGCCGAGGTCTTGAAAGTGGAACCACCGGCGGGCGACCCGCTGGCCCACATGAGTCAGTCATGGTACCGGGCTCTTGCCGCGGGACAGAAGCTGATATCACTCGATCTGAAGAAGGAGCCCGATCGGGCTGAGCTGGAACGCATCCTGGAGCAAAGCGACTTGTTGCTTACTTCGATGCGTCCGGACGCGCTGGCAAGACTAAAGCTGGGCCAAGCGGAAGTTACGGAGCGGCATCCTCATCTCTGTCAGGTTGCGATCGTCGGGTGCGCCGCACCCAAACACAACCTCGCGGGGCACGACTTAACCTATCAGGCCGCCGCGGGTTTGATCGCGCCGCCGCTGCTCCCGAGAACGCTCCTGGCTGACCTGGCGACTGCCGAGAGGGCTGTGAGCACCGCCCTCGCATTACTCTTCGCGCGCCAGCGCGGCGGCACCGGCGGTTTCGCGCAGGTGGCTCTGAGTGAGGGTGTGGAAGTGTTTGCCCAGCCGCTGCGGCACGGCCTGACGACGACGGATGGCGTCCTCGGCGGCGGCTTTGCCGGGTACAACTTGTATCAGACGCGAGAGGGATGGGTCGCTCTCGCTGCTCTCGAGCCGCATTTCTGGCACCGATTTAAGGAAGAGTTGGGGTTGAGCCAGATGACAGCAGAGGTCATTACACTGCCGAGCATCTTTATGACCAGGACGGCCGCCGAGTGGGAAACCTGGGCTAACGCGCTGGATTTGCCTTTGGTCGCGGTACGGCAGGTTGCCAAGGATTCGGCCCGGGGCAAATGACCTAATGTGGTATTTGGACCCACCGCGGCAAATATATCCGTTGACCTCTGGCTTTGTTCAATGCTAGCTTCCGATCTGCTTCGGCAGATATTTCTCGGCACACGGAAGGAATTGATCAATCAATGAAGATGAAACTAAAACTGTTACTAGCGCTCGGCGTGGTGGCGATGTTCATTACGGCGACCTCTTTTGCGCGCGTGGGCAGAACTGGCAAGCAGGACTTCACTTTGCACAACAACACGGACGTTGAATTCCATTCCCTCCACGTCTCTCCCCATAGCGTGGATGATTGGGAGGAAGACATTCTGGGCAAAGCCACGCTGGGCCCGGGCGAGAGCGTCAAGATTGAATTTGACGACCACGAGAAGCACGGGCATTGGGATCTCAAAGTAACAGACAAGAACGGGGACAGCCTGGAATGGTTTGACCTTAATCTGATTGAGATCGACGAAGTGACTCTGCACTGGGATCGGGACAAGCAGAAGGGCTGGGCGGATATTAAGTAGCATCCATCCCATCGAAACAAACTCTTATCTGTGCCCGCGGCCTTAAGCAGCGGGCACTTCTTTTTTTTGTCCACGGCAGCGAATTCATTTCTTGCGGGTCATGCTAAACTGCCCTTCATCATCGGAGGCCAGAAAATGAATCGCTGCGTACGCTTTTTTCTAATCACCTTCTCGGTCTTACTGAGCACGACCGCTGCCATCGCACAATACAATCCGGAATCATTCTCAGCCATGAGGTGGCGTCTGGTAGGCCCGCATCGCGCGGGCCGTGTTACCACGGTCGCAGGTATTCCGGGCAAGCCGGCGATTTATTACTTTGGCACGCCGGGCGGCGGAGTTTGGAAGACAACCACCGGCGGGCGCGTTTGGAAACCGATCTTCGACGATGCGCATGTGGCGTCCATCGGTGCTCTAGCCCTCGCGCCTTCAAATCCCGACATCATTTATGTCGGCACCGGCGAAGAGACACCGGGCAAAGGCATGTACAAGTCGACTGACGGCGGGCAGACCTGGACAGATGCCGGCCTCAACTTCACTCGTTACATAACCTCGATAGTAGTCGATCCGCATGATCCCAACATCGTGCTCGCTTCGGCGCGCGACTATTTTCAAGCGACTCCGATGCGCGGAATTTACAAAACCACCGACGGCGGGCAGACCTGGCGCCAGGTTTTTTTTAAAGATGACAAGACCAGTGTGGTGGAAATGGTGGCCTCGCCCGACGATCCGAAGGTCATCTTCGCGGTGACCTACAATCTGGTGATCGATCCGACCCGCAGTCGGGCCCTCGGTAGCGAATCACAGATTCTTAAATCAACCGACGAAGGAAACACCTGGCAGCAATTAAGCGGCTCCGGCTTACCTGAATCTGGACGGGGCACGATTGGTCTGTCAGCCGCACCGGGGACTGACGGTAAACGGGTCTATGCGATCATCAATTCAGGGTTCTTCCGCTCCGACGACAGCGGCGCGACCTGGCGGAGCACGACAACAGATCCCCGGATCACCGGCAGCACCTTCTTTGGCAAGACCTACACCGACCCGCGTAATCCTGACGTCGTCTTCGTGATGCAAACATCGACGTATCGCTCGACCGACGGCGGAAAAACTTTTGAGGCGTATAAAGGCGCGCCCAGCGGCGAGGACCAGCATGTCCTTTGGATCGATCCGGAAGATTCTGACAGGATGATCCTCGGTTCGGATCAGGGCGCGATTGTCAGCATGGACGGCGGACACACCTGGTCCGATTGGTTCACGCAACCGACGGGGCAGTTCTATCACGTCATCACCGACAACGGATTTCCCTACCGTCTTTACGCCGCCCAGCAGGACAGCGGATCGGTGGCTGTGGTCAGCCGCAGCGACTTTGGCCGGATCACTTACCGCGATTGGTTTTCCACCGGTGCTTTCGAAAGTGGATATATTGCGCCGGATCAATCGAACCCAAATTTGATCTATTCGGTAGGCTGGTACGGTTCAGTGTTCAGGCTGGATCGCACGACTGGACAGATCGCGACTGTGTTCGCGCCCGGGGCGAACTATCGCTACACCTGGGAGACACCGCTGGTCTCGTCGCCGCAGGATCCAAAGACGATGTACCTCGGCATGCAATACGTTCTCAAGACCAGCGACGGTGCGCAGACGTGGAAAGAGATCAGTCCCGATCTGACAGCGAGACAAGGCGAAGCTACGGGAGTGATCGAGGCGATTTCGCCGTCCGCGGCGCAGGCGGGAGAAATCTGGGTCGGGACCAGCACGGGTCTGGTGCAACTCACCGAAGACAATGGCATGAGTTGGAAAAATGTCACGCCACCGGAAATGCCGAAAAGCGTTGGGGTGCGAGTGATTGAGGCGTCGCCTACCGACGGGAAAACAGCTTACGTAATCGCGGCAGCTTTTGGCAGTTCTCAACCAAATGTTTTTCGCACGCGCGATGCGGGCAAGGCCTGGCAGAGCATCGTTTCAGGATTGCCGACAAACAGCGTCACACGCGTGGTGCGCGAGGATCCATCGCGCAAAGGTTTGCTCTACGCCGGAACCGAAACAGGAGTCTATGTCTCGTTTGATGGTGGTGATCATTGGCAGTCGCTGCAGATGAATCTACCGACCACTTCGGTGCGAGATTTGAAAGTGCATGGAAGCGATCTGGTTGCGGCCACGTACGGGCGCGGGCTTTGGATCCTCGACGACTTGTCGCCGCTGCGCCAGGCCGGCAGCGACATGAGTAAGGGAAATGCTTTTCTGTTCAAGCCGGCAAGCGCCGTGCGCGCGCGTTGGGACAACGACCCGGACACTCCGCTCTCGGCGGATCTGCCGGCCGGTGAGAATCCACCCGAGGGCGCGATCCTTTATTACTATTTAAAGTCTGCCGCAAAAGAAATCTCGATGGAGATTCGCGACGGGCGGGGCAACGTAGTGCGCCGGTTTTCGAATCACCCACCGGCCCCTGAAGCGAGGCCCAAGAATGTTCCAGAATACTGGTTCGCTAACCCGGAAGTGCTGGGGACAAAGCCGGGCGTAAATCGTTTTGTCTGGAACCTTGAGTGGCCACACCCGGAAACCCTTACCTACAATTTTCGCGGCCGGCACATCGACTATATCGAGTACACGTTGCCCGATCACGCGGTACCGGGCCACACGCCAATGAATCAACCGCCGGGTCCGCTGGCCGTGCCGGGACAGTACGAAGTTGTGTTGACGGTCGATGGGAAGACTTATCGACAGCCGCTCGTGATCGGGATCGATCCGCGCGTTGAGGTCGCTGCCGGCGATTTGGAAGCCCAGCTTGAGGTCGCCCGCGCGATTGATGACTGGATGAATATTAGCTATCGCTCTTACAACCAGGTCGGCGCGTTACGCGCGGCACTGGCAGCGGCGCAGAAATCTATCCCGGCAGGTTCGCCGGTCATGACGGCGACTCAGACACTGGAAAAGGAACTTGGCGAAATTCAGGAAGGAACCAACACGGCCCCGGGCTTTGGCGCGGTCAATCGTGACGTGGCGCGATTCGTGAGCATGATCCAGGGCAGCGACACTCGTCCGGCCAAATCGGTAATCGAAAATGCGACGCCATCGTGCCTCGCTTTAAAGAATGATCTGGCTCGTTGGCGAAAGCTTAATTCAGAGGCGCTGCCGGAGTTGAATAAGACTTTGAGGCAACTCGGCGCTCCTTTAACGATCGCAAGCGTTCAGAACGATCCAGTTTGTCCGAACTAGTTTCAGTGTCGTAACGGCAGGTAAATACTAACCGAGAAATCATGATGTTTCGGCACCTTATTCTTTCTATAGTTTTCTTAGCAAGTACTTTATTTGCTCAGCACGCAGGTCATCGCTCGTCGGGCTTTGAAAGCACTGGCGAGCTATTCTCACATCCTTCATTACTCCAGAACCCTGGGCTGAACTCTCCAGGCTTTGACAGTAGTTATAAGCTGATACTTCGCAACCCGGTTCAGGACAAAAACTTTTATCTGTTGAGTTTGTTTCAGAGAGATGCAGAAGTTCGAAAACTCCTGAGCGGAAACAAGGCCCTGAAAAAGCTGGCCTACGACCAGCGTCACGCTTTGAGCATGGCCGCCAATTGCAACGACGTCGGCTGCTTCGACAAGTTGCTTCGCCTTAGTGGGCCAACAATCGTGACGGTGGCAATCGAACTTAAGGCGTTGGCAAAGCGCCCTGAATTCAAGACCCTCGCCAGGGACATGCGCCGGTCAGGTGCCTTTATCAAATACAGCGGTCAATCCGATCCAGAGATGTTGAATGCCGCGTGGAAAGATGCTGCCAACGGTATGAACCGGCTGCTGAGTGTTTACTGTCTGGGCGCCAACCCACTCTACAAGGACATTGATAAAGTCAGCTTCGATGTTTCTAAAGAAGAATACCCTGGGCTCCTTAAGACGAAGCTTACGGAGATCAAGCTCTCAAAAGACGCGCTCTTTTTTGAACCTGCGCTCGGTTTTGTTCTAAAACTTTTGGAAGCAAATCGACGTGATGAGGCAGGTCGTTACGAACCACTCGAAGCGAGAGAAAACAAAACGTGCCTCCAGAGTATTAAAGACATCAGGTGGAGCGATTATCCGTATTCATCCATTTTAGTCCTGGGTTCGGGGCCGGGGGACTCGGCTAAGCTCAGTAAGATAGGGGCCAAAAGGGCGGACCAGGCCGCGCAACTATTCCTGGAGCACAAAGCACCATTATTAATCTTCTCCGGTGGCCACGTGCACCCGATGCAGACGCCTTTTTGCGAGGCGATCGAGATGAAAAAATACGTGATGGAAAAATACCGAATACCGGAGCAGAGTATTCTGGTTGAGCCATACGCGCGTCATACGACCACCAATTTTCGCGACAGCGCGCGGCTCGTTTTTCGTTATGGAATACCGGCCGACCAAAAGGCCCTCGTCACCTCAAGCGAAGACCACATTACAATCATCACCAAGCCCGGTTTTCGCATTCGTTGTGCGACGGAATTGGGATACTTCCCCATGGAGTTTATCAAGCAGGTATCTCCGGTCGCAGCCGAGTTCTGTCCCTCCGTTGCTTCATTATTTTTTGATGCGAATGACCCGCTGGATCCGTAAGCTCGATTGATGAATCGAGCTTGCAGGTCATCGGCGTGCCCGGTCGATTCTGACGTCGCAGGGTCCAGAGCCGGGGAGTGGTGGCGAAGGGTTTGCCCTTCTTCCGATCACTGCTCTGGCGAAAGAACCGAGTTCTTTTCCAGCGCACCGTATCTTCAACCATTCCCCCTTTCATGCATTCCCGGTAGAATAACGCCGCGTTGCCAACCAGTCCGGAAAGGAATTCCTATGCGATCTCGTCTCTGCTTTGTCTTGATCTCCATCACCCTGGTCGTTGCCCCGGCCCTGGCCCAGAAACGGAACATTACTGAGAAGGACTTATTCAGTTTTGTCTGGGCCGGCGATACGCAGGTTTCGCCTGACGGCTCGCGCGTGGCGTTCGTGCGCGTGACCGTCAACGAAAAAAAAGACGGATACAACACCGCCATCTGGAGCGTCTCTCCCTCAACCGGAGAGACCCATCAGCTGACCAGCGGCCCGAGAGACTCGACCCCGCGCTGGTCGCCTGACGGAAAGTTCCTGGTGTTTGTGCGGGTGCCTGAAAAGGATGGAAGGCCCGAACTGCCGCAGCTCTTCATGCTGCCGATGGCCGGTGGCGACTCTTTTCAGTTTACGACCGTGACTCGCGGAGCAGGTGCTCCGCAGTGGTCACCCGACGGCAAAATGATCTTATTCGGCAATGGCGCGAATGCCGAAGACCTGGCCAAGGCGGCACCCAAAACACCGGCACCTTCGCCCAGCCCGACCCCGGCCGACGCAAAGAAACCGGAAGAACCGCGCGAAAGTGACGTGCGGGTGATCACGCAGGCTGTCTATCGCTTCAACGGCGCCGGCTATACTGACACCAAACATCCGGGACACATCTGGGTGGTCAATGCGCCCCGGACCAGCGACGAAAAGGTAACGCCAAAACAACTGACCAGCGGCCGCTATTCGGAAGATGGCGCCCTCTGGTCCCGAGACAGTTCGCGAGTCTACTTCACCTCCGATCGGATCGACGAGCCTTACTATGATTTGCCTTCGACCACCATCTATTCGGTGGCAGCGACCGGCGGCGATCCAACCAAACTTACTTCGTTCGACATGGCCGCGGGCGGTTTCGCGATTAGTCCCGACGGCAAGCAGTTTGCCTTCATCGGTTCGGAATCTCAGCCGGTAAACTCGTACACGCAACCTGATCTCTGGGTGATGAACATCGCGGCCAACGCCAGGCCGCGCAATCTCACCAGGAGCTTTGACTATGACGTCGCTTCAGGCGTCGGCGGCGACAACACTGCGCCCCGTGGCGGTGGCGGCAGCCCGCCGATTTGGACTGCCGACGGCAAAGGCATCATTGAAGTCTATGCTAAGGAAGGCCGGGCCAATCTCGGTGTGTTCGACGCAACCAGCGGCAAAGAGACCGACATCACCACCGGCAATCAGGCCGTAGTCAGTTTTCGCGCCACGCCCGATGCGACGAAATTCGCTTTAGTCATCTCGACGCCGACGCGGGTCGGGGACGTCTTCTGGCTGGAAGGCTTTGGCCGGCAACCGAAACAGCTCACGCATCTCAACGATGAATTGTTTGCAAAGCTCAACCTGACTCAACCGGAAGAGGTCTGGTACACGAGTTTCGATGGCAGAAAAATTCAGGCGTGGGTGCAAAAGCCGCCTGACTTTGATGCGGGTAAGAAATACCCGTTGATCCTGAACATCCACGGCGGGCCCCACGCAGCGTACGGTTTCATCTTTGATCATGAGTTTCAGTGGATGGCGGCGAAGGGCTATGTAGTGATCTATCCAAACCCGCGCGGCAGCACCAGCTATGGCCAGGAGTTCGGCAACATCATTCAATACAACTATCCCGGTGACGACTATAAAGACCTGATGGCCGGAGTGGACGAGTTGCTTAAGCGCGGTTACATCGACGAGAAAAAGTTGGGCGTCACCGGCGGCAGTGGCGGCGGGCTTTTGACCAACTGGACTGTGGGACAGACGACGCGTTTTGCGGCGGCTGTGTCGCAGCGCGATATCGCTGACTGGGCGACGTTCTGGTACGTGGCGGACTTTACTCTCTTTCAACCGTCATGGTTCCGCAAGCCTCCGTTCGAGGATCCAGAGGACTATAAAAAGCGTTCTCCGATTACCTACATCAATAACGTGAAGACGCCTTTGATGTTGATTCTCGGTGAAGCCGATTACCGCACACCCACGGGCGCGGGTGGTGAAGAAATGTTTCGCGCGCTGAAGTATCGCAAGATACCCACAGTGATGGTGCGATTCCCGAACGAGTCGCATGAACTATCGCGGTCAGGCCAACCCTGGCATCGCATTGAGCGGCTACAACACATCGTGGGTTGGTTCGATAAGTGGTTAATGGGAATGCCTAAGCCGGAATACGACGTCGCGCAATAGGCTGCGAGTCACGGCTGGGAGCGACGACGTCCCGTCCGCATTAACTGCGGCGGTTCTCTCGATCAACCAGCGGCTTTGGAGCAGCACAGCGCGGTTAGACTCTGGCTACGGCCAATCATTCTTCCTTTCGGAGGTGCAGCCTCCTCAACTGGAAACCTGGCCAACGGTTAAGCCATAGGCTAGGTGCGGTGGCAAAGCCGCTAAGACAAATGCGATTACCTTTCCTGCTGTTGCTGATTTTGTTCGTCGGACGTCCAGCTCTCTATTCTCCGATAGACTCAACCTACGATCCGCTCCTGGTTGATAAATCCGAGCCCGAACACATCGACCTCACGATCAAGGACGAAAGCGATCTCGGGAAATTCCGATCCGCGTCTATCTCCCCAAACAAAAATCTGGAGCGCCGGTGGTTCTGTTCAGCCACGGCCTCGGTGGATCGCGCGAGGGTTCGGCGTTCCTCGGCATTCATTGGGCCGCGCGCGGTTATGTGGCGGTGTTCCTGCAACACCCGGGCAGCGACGAGTCAGTTTGGAAGGAAAAACCGCCGGCCGAGCGCATGCCGGCAATGCGCGCCGCGGCCGGGGTCGAAAATTTTCTACTGCGCTTAGACGACGTGCGCGTTGTGCTTGATCGGCTTGAACGATGGAACGCGACAACGGGAAATCCCCTCACCGGTCGCCTCGATATGAAGCACGTGGGGATGTCGGGGCATTCGTTTGGTGCGGTCACCACTCAGGCGCTCAGCGGCCAACGGTTCGCGCGTGGCGCAGGATTTACTGAATCGCGTATCAGGGCCGCGGTGATAATGAGCCCCAGCGGACCTCGCATTGGCGGCGATTCGAAGCAGGCGTTCGGCTCGGTGAAAATTCCGTGGATGCTCCTGACGGGAACCAAAGACACGGCGCCCATCGGCGAATCCGACGTGGCCTCCCGGCTCTCTGTCTTCCCTGCCCTGCCCGCCGGTAACAAGTATGAGTTAGTGCTCTACAACGCAGAACACTCGGTGTTCACCGAACGCGCTTTGCCCGGCGATAGTCAACCGCGCAATCCGAATCACCATCGGTCGATTCTGGCGCTGACGACGGCCTTCTGGGATGCACACCTGCGCGACGATGCAAACGCGAGGAAGTGGCTGGATGGAGATGGACCACGAGCGGTGCTTGAGAAAGAGGACCTCTGGCACAAGAAATGATTCGGTTGGTGTCCTAAGCAAGAATAAGGGCGGCGAGGTTGAGAACCCCGCCGCTCTTATTGATTTCAGCGTTTGAGTCAGCCCAGTCGCTCGCGACGGCGGCGACGATGCCTTTTCCAAGGGAGGATCTTGCGCATTTTTTTCATCTTGCTCATCTTCCGCATCTTACTCATCTTCCGCATTTTGCTGATCTTCTTAATTCCTTGTGGCGCTTCTACCAAGGGGCTGTGGCTCGCGGCCTCGCCCAATGCCAAGCCACTCAAAACCAGAAACGCGCTAAGCGTAACAACCGTCAGTATCCGCTTTTTAATTTGCATCATCGTGCCCTCGTTGGTTTGCAATCGTCTGGGGTAAGAAGTTTATATCACCGATCCAAGGCAGCCCGTCTGTGCTATAACACACGCAAGGGACAAGCACTATGCCTGGCCTCGGCCCGTCACTTTTCAAATCAGGGCTACCAATGATTCGCGGAGTTTCGTGGATTGTCACTTCGGGGCCGGAAGAATATCCACTAAATGCACGAAACAGAATAGCCACCGGCCGAACAGACCCCGCGCCGCTGGCATCACCCAATCCATTTCGCATATGCTTACGTAAATAGTTTGGGAGATCAAAAAACTATGCACAAAGCTATTCTTTTGGGGGTTGCTCTTTTTATGTTAGGTAACAGCTTCGCCTGTAACGCCGCCACAGCGGCCACGACTATTCCAGATCCTGCTTACGATGCGCCTTTGGCCCAAACCAAAGGTGAACAGACAGCGGTGCTCGCGGGCGGCTGCTTCTGGGGCGTCGAAGCAGTCTTCGAACACGTCAAAGGTGTCAACAAGGCCACCTCGGGTTACTCAGGCGGTTCCGCCGACACGGCCCAGTATCGGACCGTCGGGTCGGGCGAGACCGGTCACGCCGAATCGGTGCGAATCACCTACGACCCTTCACAGATTTCGTATGGCCAACTGCTGAAGGTTTTCTTCTCGGTCGCGCATGATCCGACTGAATTAAACCGTCAGGGGCCGGATTCCGGCACTCAGTACCGGTCGGCAATCTTCTATGCCAACGAAGAGCAGAAACGCATTGCCGAAAGCTATGTCGATCAATTGAACAAGGCGAAAATCTTTGGCGCGCCCATCGTGACGCAAGTAGCCGCGCTTAAAGCTTTCTATCAGGCCGAAGACTATCACCAGAATTATCTGGCAAATCATCCGGATGAGCCCTACATCGTTTACAACGATATTCCAAAGGTCGAAAATCTGAAGAAGCAATTCCCGAATCTCTACAAAGCGAAGTAGCTGCGGCGCTTCCATCTTTGGCAAAGCGACCCACGAATCACACGAAACTACTTCGTGTGTTTTGTGGGTCGTTCTACTTTGCGGGACCTCAAACAGCGCTGCGCCGAGCCAAGGCCCGGGTGATACAATTTGCCACCTATGTACTGGGACCGCCTGCCTACCATCGACGCAAAACGAATCCGTCTCCGTTGGATCAATGCTGAAGATACCGATGCTTTCTATAATGTCTATTCGAATCCGGAAGTGATGCGGTACTGGAGCACGCCACCGCTCGTCGATCGGGCAGCAGCCGCTGAACTGATTGAGAAGATTCACGCGGACTGGCAGCGACGGCTGATCCTGAAATGGGGTATCGCATTGCAGAGCGATAATCAACTCATCGGCAGTCTCACGCTTTTCAATCTGGACTTCACTCATCGTCGGGCTGAAATCGGCTATGCCCTCGGCCGCGATTATTGGGGCCGGGGTTACATGAACGAAGCGCTCATGGCCGTACTGAAATTCGCCTTCGAGGTGCTCGAACTTCATCGCATCGAAGCTGACGTTGATCCGCGGAACACCGCTTCAATCAAGACCGTCGAGCGCCTGGGATTTCAACGCGAGGGATACCTGCGCGAGCGCTGGCAAGTTAATGGCGAAATCCAGGATGCCTTCTTTTATGGTCTGCTCCAAGAGGAATGGGTGGGTCACCGAAACTCCAAGGTGTAAATCGATTAGTCGACCCCTGATTTCAGAGCGTCCAGGAGTACCAACTTTAGTTGGGTTTCTTACTTGGCCAGAATAAGCCCGACTAAAGTCGTAACCTGAACACCGCTAATCAAAGGAGAACAATCAAACCGGTTGGCCTCTGATGCCACGAAAGCGATCCACCAAATCACACGAAAGAAAGAGATTTTCAACTTAGTGTGATTTCGTGGATCGGTTTACGATGATAGAATCCGCAAACATGGCACCGATAAGCATAATAACGAGTCGATTGGCCGCAGTTTTGGCCGTGATGATTCTTGGGCTGGCCCCGGTTTCAGCACAGTCTGGCGGCGGCAAGAGTTCCGACGCACCATCCGCCCCTCCTAAAACAGCCAAGAAGAAAACAACGCCGGCAAAGACCGCTTCCAAAACGACTGCCGGACCGAAGGTCGTATCGACTGGAGCTCCAGCGTCTCTCAGCGGTAAGTGGTGGACCAGCGGAAATGGTTTTGGCGATTCCGAAGTTGTGTTCACTCAAAACGGATCGAGCGTCTCGGGACTGATCCGGTACGCGGACGGCCGCACCGGCACGATCAACGGCACAATGGCTGGGCACCGGTTGCAACACACCTGGTCCAACTCAAGCGGTGAAGGCGGGAGTGGCTGGCTGGAATTAAGCTGGAATAATTTTTTGGGTGGGCCCTGGCACAATCAGAAAGTGCGGGACGGTTCATGGACTCTTATGCGCATCGAAGGCAATTGGTGTTTCGGTGGCAGCCGCAGCCGGATTCGCAAAGTCACTCATAACGCGCGCGGCGAAGTGTTTATGGTCACCGAAGATGGTAGTCAGGAAAACGGACGCCTCGAAGGGCCCTGGATCTATCTTGAGTCTGATGGGATGACGATCAAAGGCGAAATGGATTTCAGAGCTAACCGTCTCAACTGGTCGTCCGGTTTCTTCTGGACCTGGTGTGGACGCTAAGGCTTACCGCCCGCGGTAGCGGGCGATTGAAGATGGCTCTATCCGGATCCTTGCTGAAAAAGGTGAACCGCTCGCTACCGCAGGGGATACTGTGATGCAATGAAGACTGTCGGGATCATTGGCGGCATCGGGCCCGAATCAACCGTGGAGTACTACCGTCAGATCATCGACGCGTACCGCGCGCGCGCAAGTGAGGGCAGCGTGTCGCCCGTAAACGCCGCTGACGGGCTGGCCACCCCTTATCCTTCGATCATTATCAACAGTGTCGATGTCAGTAGGCTGGTCCATTGGCTGGGCGCGGGCGAGCTCACTGTTTTTACCGACTATCTCGCGAATGAAATTGAAAGGTTGGCGGCAGCCGGAGCAGATTTCGCGGCGCTCGCCGCCAATACCCCACACCTGGTTTTCGACGAGCTGCAGAAGCGCTCACCGATTCCGCTGATTAGCATTATCGAAGCCACCTGCGACGAAGCCGGATCGATGGGATTTAAGCGGGTCGCTTTATTCGGGACGCGCTTTACCATGCAGGCCACGTTCTATCCCGATGTGTTTACCAAAGCAGGCATTGCCCTGGTTGTCCCGACTGCCGAAGATCAGCGCTTCATTCACGAAAAATATCTGGGTGAGCTACTCAACAACATCTTCCTGCCCGAAACCCGCGAGCGTCTGCTGGACATCGTAGACCGGATGAAAACGAACGAAGACATCGAAGCCGTAATCCTCGGCGGTACCGAACTGCCACTGCTCCTCACTCAACCTGATCACCACGGGATTCCCTTCCTCGACACGACCAGGATTCACGTCCGCAGAATCGTCGCGGAGTTGTACTCATAGTGATAGAATCCCCTCCCCGGACCTAATCCCAAGGAGCACTACCGATGGCCGTTGCGAACCGAACTATCACGCGTTTTCTGAGCTCGTGTTTCTGCCTCGCCGCAGTATTCAATTCTTTGGCCGGACGGCCCGCAGTGGTGAACGCTCAACAGCCGGCAAAGACTCAGCCTGACGATGTACTGCGGGTCAATGCCGATCTGGTGCAGACGGCCGTCACGGTAGTCGACAAGAACGGAAAATTCGTTCAAGACCTGGATCGTGGGCAGTTTGAGTTAGCTGTCGATGGCAAGCCGCGCCCGATTAGTTTCTTTGAACGCGTTACCGCCGGCACCAGCCGGGAAGCGCAACTCAGTGCGCGAACTGAGCCAGGCGCGGCGACGGAAAAGACCCCGGCTGTTCCTCCTTCGGTTCGCGGCCGCTCGATTGTTTTTTTTGTTGACGATCTGCACCTCTCGCCCGACAGCATGAACCGCACCAAGCTGACGCTGAGGCGCTTTCTCGACACCGAGATGACTTCAAAGGATTCCGTGGCGATCGTGTCTGCCAGCGGACACATCGGATTTTTGGGACAGTTCTCAAACAATAAACAGGTTCTGAATGCGGCCATGGGCCGCCTCACTCCGGTTCCCTACGACGTGCGCGGCTTTGGCACCGGCTCAACCAGGATGACTGAGTACCTGGCCCTCAGTATTCAGAGCACTAAATCGGATAATAAGGTCCAGGCTTTTTTTATCGGCGAATGCCTGAAGCAGAACCTTCCGCCGAGGAATAGTCCTGCCTACCAACAATTGGTGGCGGCATTGAAGACTATGTGTGAGAGCCAGGTCACCAACAGCGCGCGCGCCGTGTTGATGCAAGCCGGGTCCATCACCCAAAACACCTATGCCTCCCTCGAATCGCTGATGCGTTCGTCCGCGCGAGCGCCGGGACGAAAACTTGCCTTCTTTATTTCCGATGGCTTCCTGATGGATACGGGACCGCAAGGGCCGGGACTCCGAGATAAACTCGACCGCATTATCGACGCAGCCACTCGTGCGGGCGTAGTCGTCTATACCATCGATGCCCGGGGTCTGGGTACCGACCAGGTCGTGGATGCCGCCAACAGCAAGCCCATGATTGGTTCCGGCGACCCGGGAGTCGGCATGGCGATGATCGGTGAAACTTCTGCCTATCAGGATGCGATGAATGCTTTGGCCGGAGATACCGGTGGCCGGGCGCTGCGCAACCAGAATTATTTTGATCGCTGGGTAAGTAACGTCCTCGACGAAACGTCGAACTATTACCTGTTGGCCTGGCGGCCGGAATCAGAAATAGAGAAGGGACCCAAGTTCCATCACATCAAGATCAGCGTGAGCGGCCGTCCTGATCTCGTCGTGCGTTCGCCGCGCGGTTATGCCGATGGACCAGCGGCAGTCACCGAAACTGCCGCCACCACTGAGAAGCCCGCAGCTCAGAAGGTGAAGACGCCGGAGTCCGAAATATCGACGGCGCTCAGCGATTATTATCCCCTCGGTGGCTTAACAACTATGCTGTCTTTGACCTACCTGAATACACCGAGCAACGAAACCGTGCTGACCTCTTCAATTCAGGTAGCCAGTCGGAATCTGGAGTATGGCAGCGACGGAAAACAACCCGCCACGATCAAACTGGCCGGGGTAATCTTAAACGATAAAGGAAAAATTGCCGGGAGTTTCAGAAACCAGCTCAGCGTTAATCCGCTCAAGAGCGGCGACCATGATGCGGCAGTCATCTACAACCAACACACGCCCCTGGCGCCGGGGATTTACCAGGTCCGCGTCGCGGTGCGCGATGATAAAAACGGCCGGGTGGGCAGCGCCATGCAATTCGTCGTGATTCCTGATCTGGCGAGCCGTCAACTGACCACCAGTAGTCTGCTGTTGGGCGGACAGGTCCTGGAAGACGCCAGGAACAAGGAAGCCAGTCCGCAGATTCAACTAAGCGTGGACCATCGTTTCTCGCGGCTGGCGCGGCTGGGCTACTGGATGTTTATTTATAACGCCAAGCGTGATGCGGCGGGCGCGCCGAATTTGACGGCGCAAACCCAGGTGCTGCGCGATGGCCAGGTGCTGATGGCCTCGCCCCAACGCAAACTGAACCAGGGCGGTCCAGACCCCGAGCGGATTGTGTTCGGCGAAGAGATGGCGCTGAAAACTTTGACGCCTGGTAGATATGATCTACGGGTTACGGTTACCGACAGTCTGGCCGGCACGAGTGTCACGCAAATGGTCGACTTTGAAGTTCATTAGACGACGCGAGTACGCCGTTTAGAGGCGGGCTAGCGCCCGCCCTTACCGGGTGAGGCGTAGGCGGGCAGTAGGCCGCCTCTAGACGAATTTTCGAAATCTGTCGAGCGATGAGTCATACGCCGCCCCCAGCGCTAATCAAATTCCTCAAGCCATACGACCGTGCGATCCGGGATCTGGCGCTTGACTTGCGCGCCCTCGTGCTCGAAGAGATGGCGCCCTGTTATGAAAACATCTACGACGCCTACAGTGCGGTCGCAATCGGTTATGGCACCAGTGACCGTTTGCGGGACGGAATCTTTCACATCGCGGTTTATACTAAGCACGTCAATCTCGGATTTAATGAAGGAGCCGTACTCGAAGATCCCAAAGGTATTCTGCAGGGCTCGGGCAATCAGATTCGGCACATCAAGGTCAAGACGTCGGAAGATATCCAGCAACCCATAATCCGCTCCTATATCCGCCGCGCGCGCAAGAAAGCCATCGCCGAGGCGCGCAGGTTGGGTATTCCAGCTTCGCCAAAACCGGACGGCGTGATATCGACTGTCAAGGCGATCTATCCGAAGAGGCGGCGGCCGAGGTAGAACACCAATCCCGTTGGGGTTTTTGAAATTGGATCGTAGCCGCTTCGCGGTTCAAAGAAGGAGATTCCCTAATGCTTGTCAGAATCGCGACCCTATCGCTGCTCGTACTAACCTTCATCACAATTCAGGCCCAACCCCGCGTCCCCACCATTGACGATCTCGTAACCATTAAATCCGTGGGCGCAACCCAGATTTCGCCCGATGGAAAATGGATTGCTTACACGGTGGGCTTCGGCGATTTCAAGCAGGACGCCTTTCTCACGCAGATTTGGCTCGCCCAAAGTGATTCCGGCAAGACATTCCAACTGACGCGCGGCGACAAGTCTTCGACCAATCCGCGCTGGTCGCCCGATGGACGTTGGCTCGCTTTTCTCAGCAATCGCCAGGACGACAAGAACCAGATCTTTCTGATCAATCCGGATGGCGGCGAAGCGCAGCAGCTAACCAAATCGGAAACTGCAATCAGCAACTTTTCCTGGTCCGATGACGGCCGGACCATCGCCTACACCGCCACGGAACCGCAGCCACAGCCGCTCAAGGATCGCAAAGATTATCTGGGCGATTACGACGTGGTGCGCGAAGGCTACAGCTATATTCACCTCTGGACCATGAATGTGGCCGAGGCAATGAACGCACCCGTCGTGGGCAAGCAGCGCACGAGGAAAAAAGATTTCAGTGTCGATTCGTTCGCGTGGTCGCCCGACGGGGCTAGCATCGCTTTCAGCGCCACGCTGAATCCTGATTTGATCCAGGGCATAACCTCAGAAATTTACCTGCTTAAGCTGAGTGATGATTCGGTGAAGAAGATCGTCGACACCCCGGGGCCGGACAGCGGCCCGCGCTTCTCGCCCGACGGAAAGCAAATAGTTTTTTCTTCGGCGATGGGTAACAAAACCTTCTT
>JBBRMS010000021.1:0-54863 GCA_038230715.1 Pyrinomonadales bacterium | reverse complement strand
TCCACGTTGTCACCGGGCATCACCATCTCCACGCCTTCCGGCAAGTGGGCGACACCAGTAACGTCAGTTGTTCTGAAGTAGAACTGCGGCCGGTAGCCGGTAAAGAACGGCGTGTGACGACCACCTTCTTCTTTGGTCAGCACGTAGGCTTCCGCTTTGAACTTCGTGTGCGGCGTGATCGAACCCGGCTTTGAGATTACCTGCCCGCGCTCAATGTCCTTACGCTCCACACCTCTCAGCAGCAGACCTACGTTGTCGCCCGCCGTGCCTTCGTCAAGCAGCTTCTTGAACATCTCGACCCCGGTGACTACAGTCTTAATGGTCGGGCGAATACCTACGACTTCAACCGTTTCGTTGACCTTCACCTTGCCGCGCTCGACTCTGCCCGTCGCCACTGTTCCGCGACCCTGAATCGTGAAGATATCTTCAACCGGCATCAGGAAAGGCTTCTCAATATCCCGCGCCGGCGTCGGAATGTAAGCGTCGACCGCATCCATCAATTCCAGGATGTTCTTTTCCCACGCTTCGTCACCTTCCAGAGCTTTCAAAGCCGAAACCTTGACCACCGGAATGTCGTCGCCGGGAAATTCATAGGCGCTCAAAAGCTCGCGCACTTCCAACTCCACCAGCTCCAGCAACTCTTCGTCATCGACCGCGTCAACCTTGTTCAGGGCGACGACCATCGCGGGCACGCCCACCTGGCGAGCCAGCAGGATGTGCTCTCTGGTCTGCGGCATCGGACCGTCGGTCGCCGCCACCACCAGAATCGCTCCGTCCATTTGGGCCGCGCCGGTAATCATGTTCTTCACATAATCGGCGTGACCAGGACAGTCAACGTGCGCATAGTGCCGGTTCTTGGTCTCGTACTCCACGTGCGCCGTCGCGATCGTGATACCTCGTGCTTTTTCTTCCGGCGCTTTGTCGATCTGATCAAACGCCACGAAGTGCACTTTCGGATTTCCCTTCGCCAGCACTTTCGTTATTGCCGCCGTCAACGTCGTCTTCCCGTGATCCACGTGCCCTATCGTTCCGATGTTCACGTGCGGCTTGCTGCGATCAAATTTCTCTTTGCTCATCTTTGTCTCTGTCTCCGCTTTATCGCAGGACAAGTCCCGCGTCTAAACGACCTTTACTTTGAACCTACTTCGAAGCTACGCCCTGCACTTTGGCGATTACTTCTTCGGCAACATGTTTCGGCGCTTGGTCATAGCGTTCAAAATGCATCGTAGAAGTAGCACGCCCCTGGGTCGACGACCGCAGGTCGGTGGTGTACCCAAACATCTCTGAAAGCGGCACAAATGCGGTCACCACCTGCACGCCACCAGGCCGCGGTTCGGTCTTTTCGATCTGCCCGCGGCGACGATGCAGGTCACTGGTTACAGCGCCCATATAATCCTCAGGCGTCACAACTTCGTTCCGCATAATCGGCTCAAGCAGCACCGGCTTGGCTTTCTTGACCGCATCCTGAAACGCCAACGAACCCGCAATAATAAAAGCTCGCTCGTCCGAGTCAACCTCGTGAAATCCGCCATCAATCAGCCGCACCCGGATGTCGACCAGGTCATAGCCGGCCAGGTAACCGCGCTCCATCGCGTCATGAACACCCTGCTCAGTCGGCTTAATGAACTCGCGCGGAATTGCGCCACCCTTAATCTCGTTCTCGAAAACAAAGCCTTCGCCGGGAGCGGGCTCGATCTCCAACTCCACGTGGGCGTATTGACCGCGACCACCGGTCTGCTTCTTGAAAACTTCTTTACCTGCCGCCGCCTGCGTGATCGTTTCGCGATAAGCCACCTGCGGTTTGCCGACATTGGCCTCGACGCCAAACTCACGCTTCATGCGGTCGACAATAATTTCGAGGTGCAACTCACCCATTCCCGCAATGATCGTCTGGCCGGTTTCCTGGTCAGTCGAAACATTGAACGAAGGATCTTCCTGCGCCAGACGTCCCAGGGCCACACCCAGCTTGTCCTGGTCGGCCCGGGTCTTGGGCTCGACAGCGACCCGAATAACGGGCGCCGGGAATTCAATCTTCTCAAGAATGATCGGCTTGTTGTCGTCACAGATCGTGTCGCCGGTAGTTACCTGCTTCATGCCGCCGATGGCGATGATTTCACCGGCACTCGCCTCCTCGGTATCTTCGCGTTTGTTCGCGTGCATGCGCATCAGGCGCCCCACGCGCTCACGCGTATCCTTGCCGGTGTTGTAAGCGTAAGAACCAGACCTGATCGTGCCGCTGTAAATGCGCACAAAAGAAAGCTGGCCCAGATGCTTGTCGCCCATGATCTTGAAAACCAGACCGCTGAACGGCGCGGACGCATCCGCTGCCCGCGTTTCGATCTCTCCGGTCTTGGGATTGGTGCCTTCGACGGGAGGGACATCGAGGGGCGAGGGCAGATAATCAACCACCGCATCCAACAACGTCTGAACGCCTTTGTTCTTGAAAGCCGAACCCGTGACGACAGGCACAATCCGCAATTCGAGCGTGCCCTTGCGGAGAGCAACGCGAATCTCGTCTTCCGTAATCTTCTCGCCTTCGATGTACTTGTGCATCAAGGCGTCGTCGACGGTGGCCACCGCTTCAATTAATCTTTCCCGAGCGGCCGCGGCTTCCTCTTTCAAGTCCTCCGGTATCTCTGCCGTCTCGTATTCCGCACCCTTGCTCTCGTCATTCCAGATCAAACCCTTCATCGAGATTAGATCGACGACGCCTTTAAACTGATCTTCAATGCCGATGGGAATCTGTAAAGCGACGGGATTAGCACCCAGGCGAGTAACAATTGAGTCGAACGATCTCTGAAAGGAAGCACCAGCGCGATCGAGCTTATTAATAAAGCATATGCGCGGCACACCGTATTTGTCGGCCTGACGCCAGACGGTCTCTGACTGCGGCTCAACACCGGCGACGCCGTCGAACACTGCAACCGCTCCGTCGAGCACGCGCAGACTGCGTTCAACTTCCATGGTGAAGTCCACGTGACCCGGGGTGTCGATAATATTGATGCGATGATCGACGCCGTTTCGTTCCCAGAAACAGGTGGTGGCGGCGCTGGTTATCGTGATGCCACGTTCCTGCTCCTGCTCCATCCAGTCCATGGTCGCCGTGCCCTCATGGACCTCGCCTATCTTGTGCGAGACGCCCGTGTAATAAAGGACACGTTCGGTCGTGGTGGTCTTACCGGCATCAATGTGGGCCATGATGCCAATATTCCGAAATTTGCTGAGATCTGCCTTTGCCATTACCACTTATAATGGGCGAACGCCTTGTTGGCGTCGGCCATGCGATGCGTATCTTCCTTCTTTTTAACCGCGTTTCCGCGATTATTGGCCGCGTCCAGCAGTTCACCTGCCAGGCGGTCGGTCATAGTCTTTTCACCCCGGCTGCGCGCGTATGCGACTATCCAGCGAATGGCCAGCGCGCCGCGGCGCTCTTGATGAACCTCGACCGGAACCTGGTAAGTCGATCCACCTACGCGCCTTGATTTGACCTCCACGGTCGGTCGGACGTTCTCGATTGCGCGCTTGAAAACCTTGAGCGGCTCGTCGCCGGCTTTGTCGCCGACCTGAGCCAAAGCATCATAAAAAGTTCTTTCGGCTATGGAACGCTTGCCGCCCCACATGATGCCGTTGATGAACTTGGTGACCAGGGCGCTGTTATAAACGGGATCGGGTAGTACCGCGCGTCTTTCTGCAACTCTTCTTCTCGGCATCGTTTACTTGGCGCCTCCCTTCGGACGCTTCGCGCCGTACTTTGATCGGCTCTGTTTGCGATCACTGACTCCGACTGAATCGAGCGTGCCCCGAATGACGTGATAGCGAACACCCGGCAAATCTTTCACCCGGCCACCGCGGATCAGCACAATGGAGTGCTCCTGCAAATTGTGGCCAACGCCAGGGATGTAAGTCGTAACCTCGATGCCGTTGGTGAGACGAACACGCGCCACTTTACGCAATGCCGAATTTGGTTTCTTAGGCGTTTGCGTGTAGACGCGAGTGCAAACTCCGCGTTTCTGCGGCGAGCTTTGCAGGGCCGGGCTGGCTGTCTTGTACTTAACCGCCTGGCGGCCTTTGCGAACTAGCTGATTGATCGTCGGCACTGTTAATTTCCCTCGAATAAAACGCAGAAAGGCCGGAGCCTGCCTCTTTCCGGAACAAGTCCGGCAGTCAGCGCAGGCAACTGCCCTGCTACAAATTCTGGTTTAGGGACGTTCTGACTTCGCTTTTAGGGCGGGCGCGGATGTTGGCTTCCCTGGAGCCGAAACTTTTCTGTAGCGTCGCATTGAAAGAGAGGTTTCTCTTAATGCGCGCTCTCATTGGTCGTCTTGCGACCACCACCGAGAGCTCTTACGCCACAATGAATGTCAAACGGTTGATAATCCGTATTATCAATCCGGGCAACGCCTCCGCGCCACAGAACCAGTAGCAGCGTTGCTCATTGGGGAATCAGACCTAGGTCCGAAACGGGAGACTATACGGGGCAGGCTATACCCATGTCAAGCGGGCATGGGCCGTGGTTTGGAGATCAAGCTTTAGCTGGTCGTGAACACCCGGCTAGAGGCTGAACTCTGAACCAGAGCACTGACTTCGCCTTCAACTCTAAGCAGTGACCTGCTCCCAATCCAAATCAAAATAGCCACTTCAAGAGGTAAATAACTCCCACCACCACGCCACAAATAACCAGCAAGAGCAAAAAAATTCCGCCGAAGACGGCGAGCTTGAATTTACGGTAGCGATTTTCGTCCGGTGGTGATAATGAGCTTTGCGGGAAATAGGGAGGAGGTGTGGATGTGGCCATATGTATCTCCGTTATCCAACCGGGCTGGTCTTCGCTTTCGCTTTGGCCGGAGGTTTAGTTGGCAAGTGTTTGGGCGCCGGCCGTCCAAGGGAATTCGAGCCGGAGTTCGTATTTCCGTTCGTATTGCCGTTAGCGTTCTGGTTCGGCTGTCGTTTCTTGATCATTTCTACCGAATGCTTCTTGCCTTCCTTGATTCGGTTGGCGCCTTCCTGGGCGTTCTCGATCCCGTCGGTAGCGCGCGCGTCATCGGGATCGAGTTCGAGAGCTTTCTTAAAAGCCGTCAGGGCGTCGGAGTACTGAGCGAGCCGGGTTTCGGTCATACCCACCTGGTAAAACGCCTCTTCATCGTCAGGCTTAAGACGCGTCGCCTGCCGGTAATCGCGCGCGGCATCTTCGTCCTGATGCAGAAAACTATGCGCTTCGCCAAGATTAAAGTAGGCATCGGCGTCCTTTGCATTCGCCTGAATGCGCTTTTTGTAGAGCTCAACCGCCTTCTTGTACATCTCATCGGCTTCAGGCTTGCGCTCTAACGCGCCGTAAGCCATTCCCAGCCGCAGATGAGCTTCAGCGCTGTTTGGATCCCGCGCAATCGCCTGCTTAAAAATTTCCGCCGCCTGCTCATCCTGATCGTTCTTATAGAGCTCTTTGCCCTGATCAACCAGGGTCTGTGACTCACGCTCCGATTGCTGGGGATCTGATACGGCCGCCGGAGGCAAACTCCCGTTCGCATTTGAATTCTTGTTGGTCCCTTTCCGACAAGCACTGCCCGCCACCAATAGGGACAGAGCTGCAAGACCGAGGAGCAGTTTCCTAATCACGGCTAAAAGTGCGGGCGACGTATACATGAAGCAGTCATGTATCTACGCCGAAATGCGATCCCGAGTCAAATTACGAAGGAAGATGTAGCGGACGAATCTGAAAATGACGGCGCCCAAATAAAGCGAATGGGCGCTGCAACGTGGGTGTCGCAGCGCCCATTCATTTTCGTGGTTACTGTCCTCACCCCAGCAACCACTTGAGACGGAGGATCCACCAACCGTCTCTCTTGCCCCACAATGTACTTGGCAACAGTTATGCCGCGCAATAACCATTTAGTTGCATGGATAATCCCCTGAAAAGATAACGTTTTGCTCAGGATCCTGGCGATTAAGGTGGGCGAGGAGTGCAACTTTTTCACCTTCCCCAGGGTAAGAATTTCTCGATCAATCCGGTGGCCGGAGATTGTTCAGATTCCACCCTGAAAAAGTCCTGCAACGTTCACGAACGGTCCGCCCCTAATTCGGCCCTGATCACTTCACCGAGACTCTCGGCCTGTAACCTGACTTCGCTCTCGCTCTCTCCTTCAATCATCACCCGGGCCAACGCTTCCGTCCCCGAGTAACGCAACAGCAACCGCCCCCGTTCACCCAAATGCGTTTCGATCTCAAGCGCGCGACGCTGAATCGCGGGCACTTCGCTGAACGGTATTTTTTCCCGCACCGGAATGTTCACCAGAATCTGCGGGTACCGTTGAAAGCCGGCGGTCAGTTCTGCAAGTGTTTTATCGTGGTGGCGCATCGCCCGCAGCAGGCTAAGGGTGGTGATCATGCCGTCACCAGCCAGACTCAACCGCGGAAAAATAATATGGCCTGATTGTTCTCCGCCCATCACGGCTCCGCTTCTGAGCAACTCCTCAAGCACGTACTTGTCGCCGACATCCGCGCGCACAAGCGTAATGCCCCGCGCACGCAGCGCAATCTCCAAACCGATGTTGCTCATCACCGTGGCCACCACGATAGCGCCAGCCAACTCACCACGACTCTTCAAATCTTCAGCCATGACCCACATGGTTGCGTCGCCATCAACGAAGTTGCCTTGAGCATCAACGAACAACGCGCGGTCCGCGTCACCATCGAACGCCACCCCAAGATCGGCGTGATCCTCCAGCACCCGAGCCTGCAAGCCTTCGATATGCAACGAGCCACACCCAAGATTGATGTTGCGACCATCAGGCTTGTCGTTGATCGCAGTGACTCGCGCCCCCAATTGACTGAAGAGCTCAGGCGCCAACTTGTACGCCGCCCCATTGGCGCAATCAATAACCATCGTGAGACCGTGCAGCGGAAGTTCATGAGCGACCTCGTGCTCCAGATACCTCAGATAAAGCGATCGCAGGTCGGCCGCTTTCTCCTCATCCGAAGGTTCGGTGTAATCATGAGCCCCTTCGCCCGCGCTGGCAGTCCTCGCGTCAAGAATGTCCTTCTCGATTCGGCGTTCGACGGTTTCGTCAAGTTTCTTTCCTGAGGGATCGAAGACCTTGATGCCGTTGTCCTGATAGGGATTGTGCGATGCGCTGATAACGACTCCGGCATCCGCAGGTAGAGTGCGGGCGAGAAACGCCACTCCCGGTGTAGTGATGATTCCCGCTGATTGGACCTCGGCGCCGGCACTGATGGCACCGGCGACCAGGTCGCGCTCGATCCATGACCCTGATTCGCGGGTGTCGCGCCCCACCACAATTCGGGGGGGGCGCCCGGTTTTCTCGTTGAGATGTTTTGCGAGCGATGCACCGATGACGCGGACCGAGGACGAATCGAGCGGAAATTTTCCGGCTTCGCCGCGAATACCATCAGTGCCAAAAAGCTTTGCTGGTTTCTTCGGCGTCAATTTTTTCCCCGGGATTGTGGTTTTGAAGTTTCGTCCGCGACGATGACCACGTGAACGTTAACCTTGTCCAGCACTCCCACCTTCGGATCGGAAAGGGAGATGGACGTGTGCGCCAGGTCAAAGCTTTCCCGTCGTCCGTCGATCGATATGGCTTCCGTCTGCGCTTTCTCGAGTGCATTGACGTGACTAGCAGCACCTCTGACGCGAATCCTGGATGGGGTTACCACGACTTCCTTTACTTCAAAACTGGGCGCTGGGCTTCCTTTCAGCTGCGGTTCGACCAGCAGTTCACGCTCGACGTCGCGGCCGGACACGACAAACCACAACACGAGCGTGATGGCCAGGGCCAGCAACTTCAAACTCCAGTCCCTGACGAAGATGCGGCGCAGCCAGCGCTCGTTAGCGCCGGAACCGCGACTGGACATCTGACTTTCTCGAAAAGGCATTGACTCACCTCAGACGGGAGCGATCTCTTTACGTTCCTTCTCTGATTCGGCGTGGGCCTGGACCAGCCCGGCAGTTCTGAGATCGCGGCCCTCAATGGTCTGGAAGATTATGGCTCGCAGACGCGTGGCATCGAGCGCACGTTTGATACGTCCGGCCCGCACGAATGAAATTAAGCCGGTCTCCTCAGAAACAACAATCGCAACCGCATCGGAATCCTCAGTGATACCGAGCGCCGCGCGGTGCCGAGTGCCCAAATCCTTTGACAACATCGGATTCAAAGAGAGCGGGAGGAAGCAAGCGGCCGAAGCGATTCGATCACCGCGCACAATGATCGCGCCGTCATGCAGTGGCGACGCCGGATTGAAGATCGCCACGATCAAATCGTAACTCAGTTCTGCGTCGAGCGTAACGCCTGCTTCAATGATCCCTCGCAGACCCACGTTCCGCTCGATGACGATCAGTGCGCCCGTCTTGGTCGAGGCCAGCGAAGTCGCTGCCAGGACCACTTCGTCATAAATACTCTCGCCGAATTGTCCGCGATGACGACGAGCGAAGGGCGCCCGAAAACGATTGCCGAAACTTATCAATGCCTGGCGAATCTCTGACTGAAACAGCACGATGATCGCCACGCCGATGTAGATCAAAGCTCCGCGTAAGACAAACTCGAGTGTTGCCAGGCCCTGATTCACAGCCAGGAAGTAAAGCAGCGCAAACGCTCCGATCGCGGCCGCCATGGGCGCTGCGCGCGTACCGCGGAGAAGCTTTAGCACGCCATAGACGACCAGGAAAACGAGCACGATGTCCGCGATTGAACGCAGCTCCGCCAACCTGGTGAAGTACTCTTTCCATGGCAGCAGCAGCGATAACATACTCGTGGTTGGTAGTCGACGACCTTCCGATATTCGGGACCATCGTCACGTTATCAGTCGAGTTGAAAAGCGATTCAGTTGTCTGAAATAGGTGCCGCAGACAGTTGCGCCCGGGTCGACAGTCCGGACGCTCCGCGGAGATTATCGCGGAAAAACAGGTCTGAGGCAATGATGATTGGGATCTGTAGAGGGATCGAGTAAAGAGTGCGAGCGCGATGGTTCCCGATGCGCGGAGCGGGCCATTCGCTCCGTTAGGAGTGGAACCATTCGGTATTACATTATGTTCCTAAAGCAGCTTTGAGAGATCAAGAGGGCGACGGCACTATGAAACGTCTCGCGCCTACGGAGCGCGGGCGAGCCTATCCCAATTCATTTGAACTGAGAATTGTCTTTTCGCAGCTTCACCTTTTCCGCCTGACCCGTCCTTTTCTCAAAAACCCAACCACCTCACCTGACTCTTCGATCACCGCCAATGCACCGACACCGTTACTTTGGATCAGCTCGTTCGCGGTATCCATCCCGCTGCTGGCCTTAACGAACATTGACGAATTCACCGGCCGCATTACGTCTCGGATCCGGCGATCGCGCCATTGCTGACGAGGCACCTTTTTTAAATCTGCGAGGGTCAGAATTCCCAGCAGGCTCTTGGCTTGCCCCACCGGGAAACTCGAATACTGATGCAGGGACAGAATCTCGTCAACGAAGCGAGTGACCGGCAAATCTGGTTCAATCATGACTGCCGGCGACATGGCGTCACTCACCTTGGCCTGCTCGCGAACACTTTTGACCACGCCTGTCGCCGCGCTGAGCAGAAATATTCCGACCAGCACCGACCATAACCCCATAA
The DNA here is from genome assembly GCA_038230715.1 of Pyrinomonadales bacterium. Taxonomy (GTDB): domain Bacteria; phylum Acidobacteriota; class Blastocatellia; order Pyrinomonadales; family Pyrinomonadaceae; genus UBA11740. The sequence continues at coordinate 45,259 of JBBRMS010000021.1, read as the reverse complement.
AGTAAGCGCGGAAGGTGGGAGCGAGGGCCATATAAAGTCCGAATGCAATTAAGACCAGTGACATCAATTGGCCACAGAAGCCGGCAATCCGGGTGGCGTGCTTCATGTTGCCGGTTCGCTTCCAGATGATGGCGCGCAGAACTCGGCCGCCATCCAGCGGGTATCCGGGAAACAAATTAAAAACCGCCAGCAGCAAATTGCCTGCGCCTAAGAAAAAAAAGAACGCGGTGCCAAAATTGAATCCCAGCGCACCCGTCAGCATCATGCCGCCAAACCCAACCAGCCCGAAAATAAAACTGGCCGCCGGACCGGCCACAGCAATCCTGAACTCCGCCCGAGGATTCTGTGGCTGCGTCCGCAGACGCGCCAGACCGCCAAACGGGTGTAGCACGATCTCCTCAATCTCAATCCCTTCAATGCGGGCCATCAAAGCATGTGAGAGCTCATGGCCAAAGACCGAGAGAAATAGTCCGAGCGTGGTAACGATTCCCAGTATCCACGCCTCGATTTCACCACTGGCCGGCACCCGGTAAGCAAACAACTGCATTGGGTGTTTGCGCACATTCGCTGCAATGAGGGCCACGCTCAAAGCGAACACGATGAACCAGCGATAATCGATCTGCACGGGTATTCCATAGACCCGGGCAATCAGGATCTGGCGCTTGAAAAATCCGGTGGAGTTTGCAGGCATGAAAGCCAAGGTAAAAGTAAAAAGGCAAAACATTAGACACCGCGAGACGACCGTATTCCTCGTTCAATCCAACTTTGGAAAAGAACTGCACGGATCCTTTTTACTTTGCCTTGTCCTAGGCGCTGCTGGTGGCGTGTTGCCACTCAACCTCAAACAGTGGGACGGGTTGCTCGCGGTTTTTGACTTTAATGGGTTCGCGCGCGGCCAGTTGATACCGAGAGTGCGCGGCTTTCGCGGTGACCTCACTTACCAGGATCTCGCCGGCCTTCGCGTTTGATTCCAAACGCGAAGCAGTATTGACCGCGTCACCAATCGCCGTGTATTCCGATCTACGCTCAGACCCGATGTAGCCGACCGTGACTTCACCAGTATGCAAGCCGATGCCAATGCCGACTTCGGGAAAGCCTTCTTCGCGCAGCTCGTCGTTAATGCTAAGCATACGGCGCTGCATCGCCACTGCCGCCGCGATAGCATTGGCGGCATCCTTCGGGGTCACGGTGGGCGCGCCGAACAACGCCATCAGCCCGTCGCCGAGATATTTGTCGAGCGTCCCGCCGTGCGCAAAAATGATGTCGGTCATGGCTGAGAAATAACGATTCAGCAACTGCACGATCTTTTCGGGTGGTGCATGTTCAGAAATACGAGTGAAGCCGCGAATATCAGCGAACAGCACAGTGATAGTCTGCAGCACACCGCCGAGCTTGAACGATTCGGGGTTCTCGAGCATCTGCTTAACGACATATTCGGGCAGGAACCGGCTGTAGTTGGCGCGGGCGACTTCTTCCTTCGCCAGGCGTTCGTGAGCGCGAACGTTCTCAACCGCGATCGCTGTCTGCGCGGCAACGGCGCTGATCAACTCCAGATCATCCGGCTTAAAAGCAGAAAAAGGATCGAGCCGGTCGGCATAGAGGGCCCCGTGGACACCCGACTCAGTAAACAACGGCGCGCAGATAGTCGAACGCACACCCTGCGACACGATCGAATCCACGCCGGCAAATTGCTCGTCGGCAGCGGCGTCCTGCGACAGCAGGGCCACGCGGTCTTTCATTACTTTCCGAGTAATGGTGCGGCCGATCGTCATCTTGCGGGCGTGGGCTTCCAGTTTTTCATCACGGGCGCGGGTGGCAATCGGGAACAATTTGGCATCGTCGGCGTTCGCTTCCGTGACCACCGTTTCGGCTAACAGAGCGATCACTCGATCCGCCGGGGTCGAACGAAAGATAATGTCCGTGGCCATCTTGAAGATTCGGTCGAGGTCGAACCCGGATCCGAGTGCTTTGCTCATCTCGTAAAGCTCGCTCAGGATGTTGGCCTTGCGCTGCAGCGACTCAAGCACTTTATCGCGTGGCGCTCCGGCTGAGGTAGTGGACTCAGCCTGGCGCAAAACTGTAGTCAGGACGTCCTTGGCCGACATCAACAACTGGGTGTGACCGAGCGGCTTGTCGTCGTAACTCAGATCGGCAGTGCGTTCTTCCTTGGGCTGTTCAAATCGCAGCGTGCTGGCGCCGATCGTGATGCGATCGCCGTCCTTCAGCAGATGTTCGAACCTCTGTTCGCCGTTAACGAAAACCTTATTGGCGCTGCGCTTGATTTGACCGTTGACCAGCGCGCCATCGACCAGCATGAACGAACTGTCATCGTCAGATCTGATGTGCGCGTGATGCCGCGACGCGCGCGGATCGTCCAACACGATCTGGTTATCGGGAGCGCGCCCAATCATGCACGAGCTGCGCGAGCTTAATTGATGCTGCGCCTGGCGTCCGCTGGCGTCGGTGACTTTCAGTTGGGCCATACAGAGATCAAAAATGAATTACTTCGAAGGTTAATTTCCGAGAGACGATTCGGAGGGTTGATTCTACAAGGAAATAGCCATTCAGCCTAGTACTGTTATCTTGAAGGCGGGTTACGGTTTGAAATTAGCTGCCCGCTGGTTCGTCAACCCTCCGGGAAACCTAACCACGAGCGTTCTCTGGCCGCACCGAACATATATCTCACTCTTGCCCAGCTTTGCTTTTGAATGCGATGATATCGCCGTTGAACCGGCTGCACCTCGATAGTTGATTGGAGGATCCCGCAAATGAGTTGCTCGCGTCTCGACTTTCCCGCTTCGCAATCCCTGCCATCGCTGCGGCTTCGGCAGCCCGGCCGTAGCAGGCAGCACGAGCATCAGGCGGGTGATTAGATCGGCGCGACGCTGGTGCCACTTTCCCGACATCCATTTTCCGCACATCAACATCGAACCGCCGCGATTAATTTCCGGTGAAAGAGAAGACCCCAACAACGCAACCTCGTAAGCCAATCCAAATAATCAGCACGTTCTGTGAGGTGTGAGCTTTGTGGTAGATTGTCTGCAACGGTTATTTTCGCTTGATGACCGCGATATTCGACTATTTGGATGGCGGGCTATGGCCCGCCGGATTGATAAGCAAAATCGAACCGAACGGGAGTTACCGTGAAACGAATCTTTCTGGTTCTTGTACTGACCCTGTCAACGATCGCGCCCCTCGCGGCGCGGCCCGTACCCACGACCTTGTTTCCTTTGCGTCAATCGCAGGGGACGGCGTTGGCCCCATCCAGCAGCGCAAAGCGGACACCTGACATTGCCAGCAAGGTCCTGCCAAACGGCCTGGAAGTTGTCGTGTTTGAAGATCATTCCGTGCCCATAGTTACCATCGAGTTGGCCGTGCGCAACGGTTCTTTCACCGAACCGCCAGAGCTGAATGGACTGTCGCACCTTTACGAACACATGTTTTTCAAAGCGAACCGGGCTATTGCGAATGCTGAACAATATCTGCAAAAGATTGGACAGCTCGGCATTGCGTACAACGGCGAAACGCGCGAAGAAGTGGTCGAATATTATTTCACCACCACTTCTCCAAACATTCGGGCGGCCATGAATTTCATGCGCGACGCTACCCGTTATCCGCTGTTTGATGAAAATGAATTTGAACGCGAACGCCAGGTCGTGATCGGCGAGATTGACCGCAACGAATCAGAACCTGGTTACTATCTTGGTCGCGAGATGACCGACCGGCTCTTCTATAAGTACCCCAGCCGCAAGAACGCTCTGGGCAATCGCCAGACCGTTTCCGGCGCTACCACTGCCATGATGAGGTTGATCCAGGGCCGCTATTACGTGCCGAACAACTCGGCCCTGGTAGTTACCGGCGACGTGGCGGCCGAAGATATTTATAAGATGGCGCAGGAGTTCTTTGGCGATTGGCCGCGACGAGAGAAAGATCCGTTTGCCGAATTCCCGATGGTTGAACATCCGCCGTTGCCAAAGAGCGACGCTACCATTATCAAGCAGCCGGTGACGAACGTATTTCTGGAAATCGGCTGGCATGGTCCATCCGTCGGCAAGGACGATGCGGCCACATATGCCGCGGACACATTTTCGTTCATCATGGCCCAGCCCGATTCCCGCTTTCAGCGCAACCTGGTTGATACGGGACTGGTCAACGGCGTCGGCATAAATTATTACACCCAACGCAACACCGGCCCAATTACTATCCTGGCCCAGACATCGCCCGAGAAAGCACAGGCCGCGCTCAAAGCGATCTATGCAGAGATTGCCCACTTTAATGACAAGGACTATTACACGGACGAACAGCTCGAGTCTGCCAAGGCTTTGCTGGAGGCCGACGATCTTTACTCGCGCGAAAAGTTTGACGAGTATGCCAAGAACCTCGGCTTCTGGTGGTCGTCAACCGGCATCGATTATTTCCGCGGCTACCTGGGCAATCTGCGGCGCACTTCGCGGGCTGACATCAGCCGCTATGTGACCACCTATATCCAGGGGAAACCACATGTCGGCCTCGCTCTGATCTCCGAACAGTCCCAACAACGGGCGAAGATTACACCGGAAGATTTGATCGGCCGGTAGCCGTGCAGGTTTCGAGAGTTGAACCAGGGTTTGGAATTAATGAGAGAGACAATGCCACAATTCAAAGACCACATCGCAACCAGGAAGCTGCTGCTGACGGCTTACGCCTTACTGCTTACTGTTCTGTTCACCGCGACTGGACAAGCTCAGTCGGCGGCGCAAACCACCGCGCCGGACTATCAAAGCGTCATCGCTCGCCAGGCCTCCCTGGTGACTGAGTTCGACATCAACGGGCTCAAGGTTTTGGTAAAGCGACGCGAGGGCAGCCAGACGGTCGCCGTCGGCCTGTTCATTCGCGGCGGGGTTGAGAACATCAGCGCCAGTAATGCCGGAGTGGAAGCGTTCATGCTCAACGTGGCCAGCGAGGCCAGCGCCAACTATCCCCGCGAACGCATGCGCAAAGAAACCGCGCGCATGGGAACGGTGATTGGCGAAGGCGTCAACTATGATTACTCGTCGCTTTCGATGGCCGCGACCCGGTCCAATTTTGATCGTTCATGGGATATCTTTACTGACGTCGCCCTGCGTCCGACGTTCGCGAAGGAAGATGTCGCTCTGGTCCAGTCGCGAATTCTGGCGTCGCTACAGGACGATTCCGACGCGCCTGATACTTACCTGCAGCGATTGCAGGAACGGGTTGCTTATGTCGGGCATCCTTATCTAAACCGACCCGAGGGGACCGCTGAAAACATTGGCCGGCTCACCGCTGACGATTTGCGCGCTTATCATCAGAAGATCATGCAGACGTCGCGTCTGCTGCTGGTAGTCGTGGGCGATCTCGATGCGGTTCAGCTTAAAACGCGCATCGCCAACTCGTTCGGAAAACTGCCGCGCGGTGATTACAAACAACAGCTGCCGCCGCCTCTCTCGTTCAGTTCGTCAACGGTTGATGTGACCACCCGCGCGCTGCCGACAAACTACATTCAGGGAATGTTCACGGCGCCTGCGATCACGTCTCCGGATATCTATCCGATGAGGGTCGCGTCATCCCTGTTACGTGATCGCGTGTTTGAAGAAGTCCGCGTGAAGCGAAATCTCTCGTACGCGCCTGATGCGTTTCTGCGAAACCAGAGCGCCAACATTGGCGGTCTTTATGTGACCGCCGTGGACGCTAATCAAGCGGTCAGGGTTATGCTTAACGAGATCAATCGACTGCAACGAGAGCCGATTGGCCGCGACGACATCAGCGCCGTGATCGCTCAGTTTCTGACCAGCTATTACATCGGACAGGAAACGAATGCAGCTCAGGCGGCCGAGCTCGCGCAATACGAGATGATCGGCGGCGGCTGGCGTAACTCTCTCGTTTTCCTCGAGAAGCTGCGCGCCGTTACACCCGCGGACGTGCAACGCGTCGCGCAGAAATACATGCGCAACATTCGCTTCGTGGTGCTGGGCAATCCGCAGCAGATTGATAAGACCGTCTTCACCGGCCAGCCGGGAGGGTGAAGCAAGCCGAAAGCTTAATAGAGGGAAAAGCGCTGCCGCATGGCAGCGTTTTTTTGTTGTGGATTGAGCCTGCCGCTAACAGCGATTGTTCTGCCGGTGAGCCACGACATTGCCCCTGCTCAAGAGCTATGCGCTAGAGAATTATCCAACGTGGGTCGCATCACGTCGTTGTCGACTATGCCTCGTCTCCGGACGGAAATATGATGACGTTTGATCATCCGATCCAATGTCTTGCGGTCGACTCCCAGGATCCGGGCCGCCGCCTGTTTGTTTCCGCCCGTGTGATCCAGAACTCGCGCCACGTGCTGACCTTCCACGACGGAGAGTGAAAACCAATCTTCGTTTGCCGCGGACCCGCTCGGCCGCGATTCGGTCCGGTACTCGCGCCGCAGAAGCCGAACGCTCAGCGGCAGGTGCTCGATTCGGATCAATCCATCCGAAATCGCCGCGGCCCGCACCACCACGGACTCCAGCTCGCGAATGTTGCCGGGCCAGCGATAATTTTGCAGCAGTTCGAGGGCGTCTGCGGCAAAGCTCACCCGCGGATTCAGCGCATAGGCGCGATCAGCAAATGCCTGGGCCAGGGGCGGGATATCTTCGCGACGATCACGCAATGGCGGCAGTGTGATTGACGCTGCGTTCAAGCGATAAAACAAATCATCGCGAAACCGGCCGGCTTTCACCGCCGTCTCGATATCAACATTACTTGAGCTAACGACCCTCACGTTGACCTTCTGGGGCTGAGCCGAGCCGACGCGCCGCACCTCGCCTTCCTGCAGGACGCGCAGCAACCTTTCCTGGAACGACAGACTGGTTTCCGTGATCTCGTCAAGGAAGACCGTGCCCCCCTCGGCTTCTTCCCATACGCCACGCCGCTCACAGTGTGCGCCATTGAGGGCTCCGCTTACCGTCCCAAACAGTTCTGCCTCAATCAAGTGGGGAGCGATGGCTCCGCAGTTCACCGCTACGAAACTTTGGCCCGCGCGACCGCTGCGACGGTGGAGTGTCGACGCGACCAGCTCTTTACCGGTACCCGTTTCGCCGTTCAGAAGTACCGGCAAATCCGTGGTTGCCACTCGGCTGACCTGCTTCATGACTTCTATGAAAGCATGACTGCGCCCGACCAAATCGATACCGGCTCGATCAAGGGTGCGGAACCTTCCGGTCGACGCACGCGACGGTTTGTGAAGCAGCTGTTCCCGCAAAGTCACCGACAGTGATTGCAATTCTTCCGCGCTGACTGGTGCCAGGAGATAGTCGTAGGCCCCGAACGAGGTGGCATCCAACACTCCTGGTGAGGCCTCGTGCTGGCGCAACAAGACCACCCGCGTATCCGGCAGTTCCTCTTTAAAACGGCGCAGGACTACGAAGCCGTCACCGCGCGCCAATTTCGCTTCGCAAAATACGGCGGACCAGTCTTCCAAATCCAACATCGCCAGCGCGTCGTTAGTCGACTCCGCGCATTGGACAGTCCAGCCGGCATCTTCGAGTACCGGGCGGATCAGGTTTCGAAAACGTGGCTCATCATCGATTATCAAGGCATGTAGCTTTAGATCCATTGTGTTTATGATTTAGGCTTACGGCGACGGTCTCGGCTCAATCAATGGCTCTGTTGCCGGATTGGCTAATAGCCAGACGGTCGATTAGCCTGCTTAGCTCGTTTGAATTTGTAGATTTTGAAATGAAATAGTCAGCCCCCAGTTCCATACATCTTTGTCTATACTGGGGGTACGGAAAATTGGTGAGCATGATTACGATAGTCGCGGGGCTTTTCGCTTTTGCCGCTCGCAGCACATCCAGCCCACTACCACCGGGCATCTGGATGTCCAGAATGACCAGGTCCAGAGTCTCTGCGCGGACCAGCTCCAGCGTACCCGAAACATCTCGCGCGAGATGCACCATGCCGACGGCCGGGACCCGGGCCACCATCTGACTAAGACGCTCAAGCATCGCCGAGGAATCATCCGCGATCAGAACCCGCACTGTTCCTTCCGTGATTCCCTTTTCCATTCTCTTTTTTTCCCCTCGCAATCGTGCATTCCGGCCCAGCCGAATTTGCGAGGCAAAAAAACAGGAGGACGCGGCACCCACCGCCGCGCCCTCCCCGGGCCCCCATCACATCCTCGCCCCACGCGAGCGCGCCAGGAGCCTTTCATCTTCACAACAGTCGAAACTGTTGCGGGTCAAGTTGGGCGAACCGACCATGACCGCGGTCAACTTAGCGTTTATGTGACCAGGAGACTATCGGGCGAGATGGGATAATGATGTAGGCATTTGCCTGACAGGAGTCAGTCGACCAGATGATTGCGAATCGCGTAGGTGGCAAGCTCGGCATTTGTCTTCATACCCATTTTGTCGAGGATGCGCCGTCGATAAGTGCTGATCGTTTTATCGCTGAGGGCCAGATGCACGGCGATCTCGCTGACTGTCTTTCCCGAACCGATCAGGCAGAGCACTTCCAATTCGCGATCTGAGAGGGTTTCATGAGGAGGTTTGCCGGAACCAGATAAGTCGACGACCATCTGTTCAGCGATCTCGGGACTGATATAGCGGCCTCCTTTGATCACTTTCAGAATTGCCAGCCGCAGTTCGCCCCGGGAACTGTCTTTACTGACATAGCCCGCCGCTCCGCCCTTAAAAGCCCGGATGGCGTACTGTGCTTCGGCGTGCATACTAAGCATCAGCACCGGCAGGCGCGGCTTCAGCTGTTTAATTTCCTTCAGCACTTCCAAACCACTGCGTCCGCCCAGCGAGATGTCGAGTACGGCAATATCCCAATCATGCTCGCGAACCAGTTTCAAAGCCTCGGCGCCGTTGCGCGCTTCGCCAAACTCCTCAGCATCCGAGGTGAAGATGCCCTTGATGCCGGCGCGCACCACCTCGTGATCATCGATAGTCAGGATTCTTAACATCACTCTCGCTTCAACTAACCGGCACGCGTGCGATAACGGTGGTGCCCAGGCCGGCCTCGCCGGCAATCGCCACCACACCGCCCACCAGCAGAGCGCGCTCTTGCATCCCCAGCAGGCCCAGGGAACTTGTGTTTTCCACCTCGGCCGCGGTAATGCCCCGACCATTGTCGCTAACTCTGAGCTGCAGCTCACCATCCTGTTCCTGCAACTCGATATCTACCCTGGTCGCCGACGCGTGTCGAATCACATTCGTCAGGATCTCCTGGAGAATGCGAAAGAACGCAGTCGCTCGCTCGCGATTAAGTTCGACCACATCCGCGCTGGCAACACAATCACACTGAATTCCCGTGCGCGCCTGAAACTGTTGCGCTTGCCACTCGATGGCCGCCACCAGTCCGAGGTCATCCAAAACGCCCGGGCGCAACTCGGAAGCGATGCGGCGGACAGTATTGATGGTTGACTCGATGAGACCCGTCATACTACGAATCTGTTCGCGCTGCTCGTCAAATTGATTCGCTCTCCCTAACTCCGACAAGACTTTATCGATCCCTTCAAGGTCCCATTTCAATCCGGTGAGGGCGCCACCCAGCTCATCGTGAATCTCGCGCGCTATGCGCGTGCCTTCTTCTTCGCGCGCCGACTGCAGGCGGGCTGAGAGAGCGCGCAATTGCTCTTCCGAAGTTCGCAACGCTGCTTCCGCCCGCTTCCGCTCGGTGATGTCGCGCAACGTATCGTGTTGGGCGGGTTCGCCGTCGTAGACAATTGAAGTGCCTTGGATCTCGACGTCAATCGAGGATCCATCCAGCTTGACGAATCTGGCCTCGGTCATCGGCGCACCGCCACTGACGCTATCGTTCTCGACCTTGGCTGCCGAGCTGCTATCAAAATCCGATTCCAGCAGATCCTGGACGGGTCTGCCAATCAAATCTTGCGCTGACCTGGCGCCAAACATCCTGACCGCGGCCGGGTTGACGAACAGAAGCTTCCCTTCGCGATGCACTGTGATGGCTTCGGGTGACCATTCGACCAGCGCGCGGTACCTCCCCTCACTCTCGCGCAGCGCCGCCTCAGATCTTTGACGAGTGATGGCAATGGCGGCGGTTTGAGTGGCGATATCAATCAGGCGCCGGTGCCGCTCGGTGGGTAACCCCGGCTGGCGGTAGTAAATCGCAAAAGTACCCAAAACTCTTTTCTGAGCGTCGCAGATGGGGGCCGACCAGCAAGCCCGCAACCCATGATCATTTGCCAGGCCGCGATAGTCTGCCCAAAGCGGATCGGTCTGGATGTCTTCGACAAAAACCTCTTTGCCCCGAAACATTGCAGTACCGCATGAGCCACTGCTGGGACCGATCACGACGCCGTCGATGGCCCGGTTGAAACTGTCCGGCAGACCAGGAGCGGCGCCGTGCCGAATATGCACACCGTCGGCATCGAGGAAAAGAATCGAGCAAATCATTTCCGGTGATTGAGCTTCGATCAGCTCGATTAACCTCGTCAGGGTTTCCCGCAGCGGGGCATTAATCGCGATCATTTCCAGAACTTGTTTCTGTCCATTGACGAGTTCTTCGCTTTGCCTATGCTCAGTGATGTCCTGGGCTGTACCGGTGATGTAGGCCGGTCTGCTCTCAGTCGCGACACTAAGTTCGCCGTGGGCTCTGATGAACCGCACGCTGCCGTCAGACAGGACGGCCCGAAATTCTATCGCCGGGGGTTGTTTTCCATCCCAACAGGCGGCGGACCAAGCCGTAAGGACTGTACGGTCGTCGGCATGAACCAGATCGAGAAAGGATTCGCCAATCGTCGTAAACGTTTCTGGCGATACGCCGTAAAGGCGGTACATCTCATCTGACCAGGTGGTTGTTTGACCGGTTGGGTCAAAGAGCCAACTTCCGATATGAGCGATGCGCTGGGATTCAGACAGGAGAGAGTCTTTTGTTCGCAGCGCCTCTTCCGCTTGCCGGCGCTCGGACATGTCGCGAACAATTCCCTGCAGGGTGCCGTCGCTGAGAATTCGCGCATGGATTTCTACCGGGAACAGCGTTCCATCTTTGCGCCGGACTCGGCGTTCACTCAGGACAGCCTTCCCCGCCCTGAGTTCTTTCATTCTGAAAGGAGCTGCCAGGATATCTTCAGGCGGAATGAAATCAGGGGTGAACATCTGCAGGATCTCTTCACGTGTGTAACCCGTCAGTTCAGTCGCCCGGGCATTCAGATCGATGATTCGCAAATCGGGCCCGGCCACGAAAATCGCGTCGGGTGCCTGCTCAATAAGATTGCGGTACTTCTCTTCACTCTTGCGCAGAGCTTCTGCTGCATGCTGACGTTCGGTAACGTCGCGAAAGATCCCGCGAATGTTTCCGGACTGCTGACCACCGCGGTTGCAGTTTCCTTCGAAAATGATTGAGCGCCCGTCCTTGCGGACGAATTCCGTTTCAAACGATTGTAAGAACGCTCCCTTCGACAATTCCTGGAAGTGCTCATGGCATTGCACCAGACATGAGGGGTGCAAAAGATCGAAGAGACAAAACTCGCGCAGTTCCTGATCGCTGTATCCAAGCGCGGTCTGAAAGGCCAGGTTGGAGTAGAGTAGCCGGGCCTCCGGCGAGAAGATCACGATCAGGTCATTGGCGCCGTCCAACAAGTCGCGAAAGACTACTTCGGCGTCGGCGGCGAATTCCTCAAACATTTTGGTCTTCATTTTTGGTGTTCATTATGGGGCAATCCGATCCGAACGTGTCCTCTGGCGTCTGTGCCGCCCACTTGCTTCCAACCGCGGGTTCGATCTCGTTCAGGATCCGACAAAGTTTACGCAGGCTCAATGAAACTTCTGGATAGATCCGCGCGGAGTAACTGAATAGAGTGCGCACTCTGTGTCTGACCTGGACAAAAGGAGTTGCGTCTTAAGCCGGCTACGGAACTCGATTCTTCGCAGAGCCAATTCCATTAATATGTATACTCCGAAATGACTCCCGGTCAAACCACTTGCTGAATGAATGCTCATTCAGTATCATGACCGCGCTATGATCACAGTGAAAAAAGCCGCCGTCCTTGGGGCCGGAACCATGGGAGCGCAGATCGCTGCGCATCTCGCAAACGCCGGTATTCCAACCTTGCTGCTCGATATCGTTCCGCGGGATCAGACATCCGATCGCACCAGCATCGCCCGCGCCGGACTGGAAGGTGCGCGCAAGGCAAAACCCGCCGCCTTTTTCACCGTCGACCTCGCCGCCCTGGTCAGCGTCGGTAACTTCGATGACGACCTGGTAAAGTTGAAGGACTGCGATTTGATCATCGAAGCGGTCGTCGAAAACTTACAAATCAAACAGAGCCTTTACGAAAAAGTTGAGCAACACCGCCGGCCTGGTTCGGTAGTGGCTTCAAACACCAGCGGTATTCCGCTCGCGCAACTGGCCGCCGGCCGCTCGGAGGATTTTCGCGCACACTTCCTCGGCATGCACTTCTTCAATCCGCCGCGCTACATGCATCTGGTGGAATTGATTCGCACTGAATGGACCAAGCCGGAAGTTTCCTGTTCGATGTTCGGCTTTCTTGATGAACGTCTGGGCAAGGGCGTAGTCGTGGCCAAGGACCGGCCGAACTTCATCGCCAATCGCGTCGGCACCTTTGGCGCGCTGGTCACCATTCACGCGATGATCGAAGACGGCTACTCAATCGAGGAGGTGGACAAGATTACCGGGCCCGCGGTCGGGCGCCCCAAGACAGCGACGTTTCGCACTTTCGATCTGGTGGGCCTCGACGTGTTGGCCCACGTGGTCAGGAACCTGGGCGAGAATCTTCCCGAAGATCCGGAGCGCGCCATGTTCGCGATGCCGGAATTCGCCGGCAAGATGATCGAACGGGGTTTGCTCGGCAACAAAACAAAGGCGGGGTTCTACAAAAAGCAGACGGGTGAAGGCGGCAAGCGGGAAATCTGGACGCTGAATACCGCCACCCTTGAATACCAGCCGGCGCAGAAGGTGAAGCTGCCGTCGCTCGAAGTGGCGAAGAATATTGAAGACACCGCCGAAAGAATTAAAACGCTCGTGTGGTCCAGGGATCGCGCGGGGGCCTTCCTTTGGAAGACGACCTTGCGCACTCTTTGTTATGCGGCGGATCGAATCCCGGAAATTGCCGATACAGTAGTGGAAATTGATCGCGCGATGCAATGGGGTTTCAACTGGGAACTCGGACCGTTCGAAGTCTGGGACGCGATTGGAGTCGAAAAGTCAGTTGCCAAGATGAAGGAGGAAGGCAAAACCGTTCCGGCAAACGTGCAGCAGATGCTCGACTCGGGCGCGAAGTCATTCTACAAACAAGAAAACGGGCAGCGGTTCTATTTCGACTTTCCTTCCGGCAAGTATATTCCAACGAGTGATCTACCCGGAGCCATCATCCTCAAGTCACTTAAGGATCGCACGGGTGTAATCAGGAAGAATTCGGGCGCCTCGTTGATTGATCTGGGCGACGGTGTGGCCTGTCTCGAGTTTCATTCCAAGATGAACTCAATCGGCGGTGACACGCTCGAGATGCTCAAGATTGCCCTTACCGAAGTGGAAAAGAATTTCCTGGGCCTGGTCGTCGGTAATCAGGGCACTAACTTTTCCGTCGGCGCGAACCTGATGTTGATGCTGATGGAAGCGCAGGACGAGAACTGGGAAGAGCTGGACATGATTGGCCGCTTCTTTCAACAGTCAGTCATGAGCCTGCGCTATTCACCCAAGCCGGTCGTAGTCGCACCTTTTCAACTGGTCTTTGGCGGTGGTTGTGAAATGGTTCTGCATGCCGACCGGGTCAGAGCTTCGGCCGAGACCTATATCGGACTGGTGGAAGTGGGCGTGGGAATTATTCCGGCCGGATGCGGCACGAAAGAAATGCTGGTCCGGGCCCTGGACGCGATTCCGAAAAACGTGAAGGATGCCGATCCGTTTCCCTTCGTCAAACGGGCCTTTGAAACGATTGCGTTGGCCAAGGTCGCCACCTCCGCTGAAGAGGCCCGCGACCTGGGCTTCCTGAGCCAGGACGATTCCATCTCAATGAACCGCGACCGTTTGATTGGTGACGCCAAGAAGCAGGTGCTGGCGCTGGCTGCGGGTGGCTACCAGCAACCGCAACAACGCACGGACATTCTCGCGTTGGGATCCCCCGCGCTGGCGACACTGAAGCTGGGCGTGCACATGATGAAACGCGCCGGTTACATTTCGGACCATGACGCTTTGATTGGCGAGAAGCTCGCCCGGATTTTGACCGGTGGCGATCTGAATCACCCGACGCGGGTGTCTGAGCAGTATCTGCTCGACCTCGAACGCGAAGCCTTTCTCTCACTGATTGGCACGCGCCAGACACAGGATCGGATAGCGCATATGCTGAAGACCGGCAAGCCCTTGAGGAACTGAGATCTCAGATCGCAGATTTTGAAATTTGAAATGGTGCCGCAGAGGAAATCATGAAAGAAGCATTTATCGTATCTGCAGTTCGCACGGCGGTGGGCAAAGCTCCCAAAGGGACTCTGCGCGACACGCGCGCGGACGAAATGGGCGCAGCTGTAATCAAAGAAGCCATGGCCCGCGTGCCCGGACTGGAAGCTGCCGAAATCGAAGACGTGATCATGGGTTGCGCCATGCCCGAAGCTGAACAAGGCATGAACATAGCCCGTTCAGCCGCCATTCGCGCAGGCTTGCCGGTAGAAACCAGCGCCATGACTATCAATCGCTTCTGCTCTTCGGGCCTGCAATCGATTGCCCTGGTGGCCGATCGCATTCGCACGGGCAGCGCCCAGGTGGCGCTCGCCGGCGGCCTGGAATCCATGTCGATGATTCCGATGGGCGGCCACATCATTCGTCCCAACCCGTATCTGGTCGAACACTATCCTGACTTTTATTTGAACATGGGTCTGGCGACCGAGAATGTCGCGCGCAAGTATGAAGTCACTCGCGAAGAGCAGGACGAGTTCGCGCTCCGTTCTCATAAAAATGCGGCGGCCGCGCTCGCAGCTGACAAATTCAAAGATGAGACAGTGCCACTCCACGTCAGCGTCGAAGAGCTGGACGCCAGGGGCCGGAGGCAGCATCGCGAGATCGTCTTCGATAAAGATGAAGGACCGAGGCTCGATACATCGGCCGAGGCGCTCGGAAAACTGAAGCCGGCTTTTCATGTCAAAGGAACAATCACCGCCGGCAATTCTTCGCAGATGTCTGATGGCGCGGCGGTGGCCGTGGTGATGTCAGAAGAGCGCATGAAGGAGTTGGGCGTCAAGCCGCTGGCCCGCTTTGTCGCATACGCGACCGCCGGCTGCCCTCCGGAAGAGATGGGCATTGGGCCGGTGTTTGCGATTCCCAAAGCTCTGAAACTTGCGGGGCTGACCCTGGATCAAATTGACGTGATCGAACTTAACGAAGCTTTTGCCGCGCAATCCCTGGCGGTAATCAAGACGCTGGGGCTCGACGTCGATAAAGTGAATGTAAATGGCGGGGCAATCGCGCTGGGCCATCCGCTGGGTTGCACCGGGGCCAAACTCACCGCCTCAATCCTGCGCGAGTTGGAGCGGCGCAAGGGTCGTTACGGATTGGTCACGATGTGCGTAGGCGGAGGCATGGGCGCCGCCGGAATTTTTGAAAGAATGTGAACTTAACAGAATGTGAAGTGCGCCGACTTGTCGGCGCTTTGGAACCTGGCGACTTGTCGGCAGCATCGTCGCGACAAGTCGCGACATAGAAAAGCGGTGACAAGTCACCGCACTCCACATAAGACCTATTGTTTGAAAGAAGGGATTAACGTTATGGCAGCCGCAATCGAAGCTAAAGAGATCGTCAAGGGCGGAAGTTTTCTGATCGAACAGCAAACGCCCGAAAGCATTTTCACGCCCGGTGACTTTAACGAAGAGCATCGCATGATTGCCGACACCACCCGGCAATTTATGGACGCCGAGGTCCTGCCGCGCATACCCGAACTCGAGAACAAAGACTGGAAGCTGGCCCGCGAGCTGGTCAAGAAAGCCGCTGAGCTTGGGCTGGTCGGCGCGAATATTCCGGAAGAGTACGGGGGACTTGGGCTCGACCAGACCAGTGGCGCGATCATCGCCGAGAACATCGGCCGCGCTGCTTCGTTCGCCACCACCCTTGGCGCGCAGAGCGGCATCGGGCTGTTGCCGATCATCTATTTCGGCACATCTGCAGCGAAAGAAAAATACCTACCGCCGATCGCCGCGGGTGATTTGATCACCGCCTATGCGTTGACTGAAGCGAGCTCCGGCTCGGACGCGATGGCCGCCAAAGCGACCGCCAAGCTGAGCGACGACGGCAAGGAATACATTCTCAACGGCGAGAAGATGTGGATCACCAACGGCGGTTTTGCGGATATCTTCGTCGTCTTCGCGAAGGTCGACGGCGATAAGTTCTCCGCCTTTATCGTTGAGCGGCAGGAAGGCTGCAAGAGCGGGCCGGAAGAGCACAAGATGGGCATCAAGGGATCGAGCACCACGCCTTTGATTCTTGCCGATGCCCGGACGCCGGTTGAGAATTTGCTCGGGGACATTGGCAAAGGTCACAAGATCGCTTTCAACATTCTTAACATCGGACGATTTAAGCTCGGCGCGATGTGTTTGGGAGGGATGAAGCTGGCCCTGCACGAGTCTATACGCTACGCCAACGAGCGGCAGCAATTCGGCAAATCGATCTCGTCCTTCGGCGCGATTAAATCGAAGCTCGGCGAAATGGCCATCCGCACCTGGGTCGGCGAAGCGATGATTTACCGGACGCTGGGAATGATCGAAGAAGGTCTGGGCGCGGTGGCGGACTCTAAAGACTACGACGCTCGTCTGAAAGCGATCGAAGAGTATGCGGCCGAATGTTCGATCATAAAAGTGGCGTTGTCCGAATACTGCGATTATGTCACCGACGAGATGGTGCAGATCTTCGGCGGGTATGGTTATTCGGCTGACTACCCGGCAGAGCGAGCCTATCGCGATACTCGCATCAACCGAATTTTTGAAGGCACAAATGAAATTAATCGCATGCTGATTCCCGGCCGTCTGATGAAGGCCGCACTCAGTGGACGGTTGGCGCTGCTGCCCGCGGCGCAAGCTTTGATGGATGAAATCCTTTCGCCCTCAATGGCCAGTTTCGATCTCGATGAGGGCCTGCTGGCTGGCGCCGTAAAGCTGGCGCAGAACGCGAAGAAAGTCGCTTTGATGACCCTCGGTACGGCCGCGCAAAAATACATGATGGGACTCTCCGATCAGCAGGAAATCCTGATGAGCGTGGCGAACATCATCATGGACACTTTCGCAATGGAGTCAGCGATCCTGCGCACGCAGAAGATGGCGGCGGCCCAGGGCGAACAGGCAGTGACCCAGTATGCCGAGATGACCAGCGTCTTCTGTAACGACGCGGTCGAGCGAATCGAGGCAGAGGCCAAGAACACCCTGGCGGCGATGGCCGAAGGTGACGAGCTACGGACCCTGCTGGCAGCGTTGCGGCGGTTCACGAAGATGACGCCGATGAACACCGTGGCCGCCCGCCAAAGGATCGCGAACGCGATGATTGAAGCGAACCGTTACGTGTACTAGGACATCGCGGTTTGCAAGTCGCGTTAAGCCTTTTAGAGAGCGGCGGCTAACTTTTGATTTGAAATTTCAGATCTCAAATCAAAAGCCGAGAACGTATCTGTACAACTTCGCGCCTGGGCAGACTCGCTGCAAAACTGAGATATCCGCGGACAGATCTACCTAACCGACAAGTCGAAACGATTGTCGAAGGAAGCTCGGGAACGCGAAGAATTCCCGAAAGAGCTGGAGGAGATTCGCAATTGGAGGCGTCCTTGATCTGTAATCTTAAATTTGGGATTTGAGATCTCAAAGAATCGAATTCTCGCGCCCGCAGTTGCCCTCAGCGAATCTTCTTCTGCTACCTTCGTACTCAACCAATGAAGATCGTTCCTATCTCGCTGCCAACGCCTTTCTACATCGGCCCGGTCAATGTCTATTTGATCCCCGAAGATCCTGTCACCCTGATCGACACTGGGCCAAAAACGAAAGAAGCAGTCGAGGCTTTGCGCGCAGCCCTGCGCAGAGAAGGTCTGTCAGTTTCAGATATTCGCCGCATCGTGCTCACCCATGCGCATGAGGACCATTGCGGTTTGGCGCGCGCGCTGCGCGACGAAGCGAAAGACGCGGAAGTTCTGGTGCACGGCTGGGAGACTGGTCACCGCGCCGGCCGGCTGGAGTATGACGAGACCCAGCAGTTGTTAATTCGCGCCGGCGTCCCGGCTGCAGAAGTTGAAGTCATGCGCCGCATGTACGAAGGCGTACGGCAGTACGCCGATTCGCTCGACGACGGGCACTGTGTTGAGCTGCACGATGAAGCTGAGATCGAATTCGAATCGGGCGCCTTGCAGGTTGTACACACCCCCGGTCACACACCGGGTTCGTGCTCTTTCATCCGCCAGGCGGATCGAACACTGATCGCCGGCGACTGCGTCCTGAAACGAATTACGCCGAACCCAATTCTCTCCCCTGATCCGATCGACCGGACGCGGCGGTTTCGCTCGCTGGCAGAATACCTGGTCAGTCTCGCCCGCGTGCGCGCTCTGGCCCCTACCCTCGTGCTCGGTGGTCACGGCGATGCCGTGCATGACTACGAAGAACTCTTCCATCGTTATCTGCGGGCGATCAACGAGCGGCAGGCGCGCATTATCAAACTCATTCCGCACAACGGAGCCAGCGCCTGGGATGTCTCGCGCGAGATGTTCCCTGGCACCGACGACGTCCATCAATTTCTAGGTGTATCGGAGGCTGTTGCGCACCTGGACTACGCGCATTCCGAAGGCAAGCTGGATCTGGAAATGAGCGAAGGCCGCGAAGTGTATCGAAAGCTCGGGTGAAATCACCTAGGGTCCCAGGCCCGACCCTCTGGGAAGGTCTTCTTTGGCGAGGCTTCCCACTGACGGGTAGTGCACCGGATTGTTTCGTTTTGTCTTTTACCTCGATCAAAGACGATCGACGAAATACCACGACGAAGCGCTTTCAGTACGTTTGGTTTCGTGGATCGTCTCGCTTTGAAAGAGACTTTAAAACAGAGCGCCTCTTAAGGTCTGGCTTGCGGCACGAATATTGGAACCTGCGCCTCCCGCCGGCGTGAAAACACTAAAATCTTTTCGGAGGATTGGACATGACTCGTAACAAGATAGCCCTGATTCTGGCTCTTATTCTGGGAGTTGGTGCGATTGCCGGCGGCATTGTGTATGCCCAGGATTCGTCTCTGCCCCTGTCCCTGGCAGCGCAAGATCCTTCAACCCCTGATCGCTCATTCTCATTTGTTATGAGTGGCGGCGCATTCCTGGGAGTGGGCACCGAAGATATCAGCAAAGAAAATATGGGCCAGTATGGCATGCGTGAAGTTCGCGGTGTAGGCGTGACTGAGGTTTTGAAAGATAGCCCAGCCGAAAAGGCCGGCTTAAAGAAAGACGACGTGATACTTCGTTTCGACGGAGAATCTGTCACCAGCACCCGAAAGCTCAGTCGCCTGGTGGGTGAATCTTCCGCCGATCAGACGGTTCGTATCACGATCAGTCGCGGCGGCGCCGAGCAGGAAGTTAGTGCCACTCTGGCAAAGCACAAGATGGCTGATTTGCTAAGCGCTTCGATTCGCGATGATGTTTTCAAGAGCATCGAAAAATCGTTCCCTGAGATGAACCAAAAGGACTGGCCAAAAATGGAGTCCGGTGATGGCAACTTTGTCTTCTCAATGGGCGCCAACCGGCGCATCGGCGTTGGCACTCAGACCCTGACAAAACAGCTGGCCGATTACTTTGGAGCCAAAGACGGCGGGGTGCTGATCACATCGGTCGCCGAAAATACTCCGGCCGCCAAAGCCGGACTCAAAGCCGGGGACGTGATTACCGGCATCGATGGCGAGAAAGTCGATTCGTCCGGTGACATCACTCGAGCCATCAACAAGAAACAGGAAGGTGAGATAACCCTCACGGTACTTCGCGATCACTCGACAAAGACGTTCACGCTTACTCCCGAGAAAAGCAAAGAGCCGATGATCCTGCGGCCCGGCACGATGGGTACTCGACGCGTCGTCATACCTTCAATTCAGGTCCCGGCGGTGCCGGCCATCAACGTTGAAATTCCCCGCATAGTCATTCCGGCAACACCCCGAATCGAAGTGACCGTGCCCAGACCGCTGCGGGTTCGGACAGGCTCACGCGTGATCATCATCTGAGTGCGCACACAAACTCCCTAACTGCGTTTAGAGGCGGGCAGATGGCCGCCTCATGCCCTTAGTGGGGCGGCAGTAGGCCGCCGCTAAACAAGCGTCCTCCCCAGCACGGCAGTCGAGTCAACTCGGCTGCACTTTCTGTTCCCCCTGCCCCCGCGTATAATTCGCCCTCAACTAATCCAGCTTCAATTTAGTTTCCTGGTTCCCGGTTGAGGTGGAGCTGTCGAATAGATATGGTCGCGCAAACCACGTTCAAAGAGCCTTCCCCGCGTCTGGTCATTCACGATCTGGCCCGTCGCGATGGCAATGGAGACTTCGCAGTCGACGTGCGCCGCGGGCTCTCTTCCAATCCAAAGCAGCTGTTCCCCAAGTATCTTTACGATGCCTTGGGCTCGCGACTCTTCGAGGCAATCTGTCAGGTCGACGAATACTATCCGACCCGTGCCGAAAAGGAGATCCTGACCCAGCACGCGGACGAAATCATCGCGGCGATTCCGGATTGCCACACCTTGATTGAACTCGGCAGCGGCAGCGCTGAAAAGACCCGCAAGATTATCGAGGCCCTGATCCGCCGCCAGGGGGAACTGCTGTTCATCCCGGTGGACATCTCGGCTTCGGCCCTGGACGAAAGTTCGCATTCCCTGCTCGAGTCTTATCCTACTTTGAAGATCAATGCTTACGCTGCCGACTACTTTCAGGCCCTGGCGGCTTTGCCGCCGCTCGGTTCCGCGCCTGCCTTGGTGCTGTTTTTGGGATCGAACATCGGCAACTTTGAAAGAGATGACGCGGTTGATTTCCTGCGAGCGATCCGGAAGGTGTTGCGGCCCGGCGACTTCCTGCTTTTGGGCGCCGACTTGAAAAAGGATCGCGCCACGCTCGAGGCGGCCTACAATGACGCGCTCGGAGTCACCAGGGCTTTTATCTTAAATGAGCTGGCGCGGATCAATCGGGAGTTGGGAGCCGACTTCGATCTATGGGCCTTCGGGTTAAGGTCGTTTTATGATGCGGAAGCAGGTTGTGTCGAAGTTTTTTTGGAGAGCTTGCGGGCGCAGTCAGTGACTATACGCGGACTTGAGATGTCGATCGATTTCGCGGCGGGTGAGCGAATCCACATGGAGCACGCCTACAAGTTTGATCTGGACGGCCTCGCAGCCATGGGCAAGCAAAGCGGTTTTGGCCTGGAACAAACCTGGATGGACTCTCAACAACGGTTCAGCAGTAATCTTTTTCGGGCTTTGCCGTCCGAAGGAAATTAGCGCGAGGCATGAGCGGCGTCACCGGTCTCGGGCGAACCCTCCGGTTCTTCCTTTTTGGGTAAAACCAGGCGGACCTGGAGCAACCGCCGGCGTTCGACCTTTTCCACATGAAAGTTTAGTCCGTCGGTTTCAATGACCTCTCCAGGTTGCAGCACATGCCCGGCCACCGTCATCAGAAATCCGCCGATGGTGGTGTAGGCTTCAGACTCAGCGATCGAAGTTTTCAGGCGTCGATTCAGATCGCGCACTGCCAGAGACCCATCCAACAGATAACTGTACTCGTCGATCGGTTTGATCTGCTCGTTCACCTCTTCATCATGTTCGTCTGAGATGTCGCCCACTATTTCTTCGAGCAAGTCTTCAAGCGTGATAATGCCTTCGATACCACCGTGTTCATCAACTACGAAGCCGAAGTGCGTTTTAGCTTTTTGCATTTGCCGCAGCACGTCTTCCAGGCGCGCGGTGTCAACCACGTACATGGGAGGTTGCAGCACGTATTCGAGTTTAAAATCCTGAGGCCGCAAAAGGTAGGGAATGAGGTCTTTGCTGTGGATGAAGCCGATGACGTTATCTATCGAACCGCGATAGACGGGCAGCCGCGAATACCGATTGTGCTGGAATGTCTTAGTGATATCGGACAACGAGCAGTCGGCGGATAAGGCCGCAATCGCCGGCCGCGGCACCATCGCCTCGCGCACCAGAGTGTCTGAGAACTCAAAGACCCGATGAATCAAGCGCCGCTCTTCAGCGCGCAGGTGGCCGCTCTCTCGAGATATATCCACCAGCTGCCGCAACTCAGTCTCGCTGTAAACTGCGGTGTGCTGCAAAGACGACTTCAGTCCGATCAGACGGCCCAAAGTTGCCCCGGTGCGGTTGAAGACCCACAACGGCCAGCGAAAAGTCCCGGCGAAGAGTTCCAGCGGCCGCGCCACGAACATCGCCAACCCCTCGGCCCGCTCCAATGCAAACATCTTCGGCATTAGTTCGCCCAGCACGATGTGCAGGAAAGTAATCGCGCCGAAAGCAATGATGATCGCCATCACGTGCGCCACGTGACCGACGGTTCCCACCGATGCGATGCGTGCCGCCACCGGTTCCAGAATCGAAGCGACGGTAGGCTCACCAATCCAACCCAGGGCTAGTGACGCGATCGTAATTCCAAGTTGGGTCGCCGAAATGAATGAAGTGGGATCGGCCAGTAGGCGCAGAGCAGATTGCGCCGGCCGGCTGCCGGCAGCGGCGCGATTTTCCAGCCGCGGTCGTCGCACTGAAACCAGGGCGAATTCCGCGCCGACAAAGAAAGCATTTGCAGCGACGAAGAAAAGAACCGCGACGAGCTTGGCGAGAACCTTCAGCAGGGTATTTGAGGGCTGAGCGCCATCAAGCAAAAAGGCGAAGAAAAAACTAGCAGGGTCATCCATGTGTATCTGTACAAATAAGTCGGGCGCAACGGTGACCACATGTTATCACGACCCCAGCCGAACTAATTAAGCAGGCCGGGACCGCGCAAATTGTCAAAGGTTGATTTTGAAGCGTCAGTGGCTGCCTGCAGCGGCGGCGCGAGCCGGGCTGCCGGCGCGTCGATCGTGCAGCGCGCGCGAACTCGCGAGCGCCTGATCGACACGAGGCTCGATGTTACATTCCGGTTGGCGGCACACAGCAGCTAGTTCAGATACCACGAGGTAACGAGATCGCTCAAGCATTCGCTGCTCGCGGAACGACAGGGGTTTGACCTGGCTCAGATACTGGAGATGTTTGAGCACTTCGGCTACTTCAAAAATATTGCCGGTGCGCATCTTGTCGGAAAAGTCCTTAAAGCGATCCTTCCAATCGTTTGCAGGGTTGGAAAAGTCAGCGGACAATGCGGTAAAGAGCGAGTCGCATTCGGCCGAAGAGATCGGCCGCCGCAAGCCAACTTCACTAGCGTTTGAAACCGGAACCAGCACCAATGAATTGGTGGCGGCCAGTCGAAGAGTGTAAAACGGCAGCGCTACCGCCCCGATTTGCTTCTGTTCGATCTGTTCTATTGTGCCGATGCCGTGGTTTGGATAAACAACTTTCTGGCCGACCTTGAAGCCTACCATAATCCCCTCCGACTAGTTTTGCGAGCACCTGACGGCCCGCTTTTTGTGGCTGGTGATGGACAACAAACGTTAAGTTGATTGATGTTCGGGATTGTCCCTTGATCTTGAACTGGTTCGAGGATAGCAAGCGAACTTGGGGAGGTCAAGCTTTCACGGTAACGCTAATTTTTCCTCTCCGGTGAAAGATTGGTCCGTATATGTGTGATGACGCACAGACCGACGCCCTGGAGAGTGATTAAGTGCCTAGCCAAAATTCGATTCACTGAGTAAAGAATAAAGGATGCGCGGCTGGACCAGACCTCGCGCGACACTCTGAATTAGCTCGATCTATCCCGAGTAACTTTCGTCCTGTTCGATCTTCGAAAGCACCCAATCGAAGTCTCCGGAACTTATCTTGCCTCCGCAGAACTCACAAATCCCGGTGGCGTTCACTTTCAATGGAGCCCCGCAGTTAGGACAGTTCAGGTCAGCTTTGGTCGGCGCTGAAGCCGACTTGCTGTTACGAATGAAGGTCCAGTACTCACTCCAACGGCGTAGATTCTTGTTAGAGCCAGCCACTACTCGGCCGTTCTTGTCGACAGTGTAGTCATAGCCTTCGGCAAAAATGCGCAGAGTAATTGCGTTGTAGAAAGCGTCCAACTTGATCTTCACCGGTTGCATCGCCGTAATCTTGTGCTGGTCGAGTGCGTTGCGCAGTCCCTGTCGTTGATAGGCATCGATCCAATACCGGTGCATCTGAAAGATACTGTCGGTCTCGTGCGGCCGCGCTCGTTCCCAGTTAAGCGTCGACCAGGCCTCTTGCAGCGCGTTGAAGATCAGCCGGACGCGATCCTGAAAATCGGCCCAGGAGAATGTCGGGTTATTCTGTTCAAAAGCCGCGCGCACAGCCGGGAAGTTCGGCTGGCTTACGGTCGGATAATCGGTGCCTACTTCGGGAACGTCGGTAGTCAGCAGCGGGCCCTTAGCCTCCCGGTACAACGTATTGATGCTGCGCACGTACCATTGAAATTCGCCGCTTTCGATCTTCGTGCCGCAGAACGCACAGGCGCCGACTGTATCTTTCTGCAAAGCTGCGCCGCAACGCGGACAATGCAAAGCTTTCGCTTGCTCAGGCGTGGGCGACAGCACATCGCGCTTCCGTTCCAGAACCCAGCGTTCCTGAACATAGTAGCTCATCTGCTGATCGGTGATTTCCGTGTAGTTGGATTCAAACTCCAGAGTCACGTAAACCGTCGGCGTCGCGAGTCCCTGCACGCTCACGACCCGCAGCGCGCCGACAATAATCCCCTCGATCGCCTTCAGGTTTGGCGGATTGAGTTGCTGCAGCGAAGCTCGCGCTTGATCGCCCAGGTAAGGCGAGAGCAGATCCAGATCTTTGGGGTCCCGCCCGCGCGCGTCATGAGCTCGCCCATAAAGCGCATAACAGAAGTCCGTGAAAATGATCTCTGAAAAGTTAGGATCGAACCGTCGCAGTTGATTGAACTCGCGCTGAAAATCCTGCTGCTGCGCAGTCGCCCCAGGATCGGGTGCGACGACCGAAGACGAATTGAGGCTGATCGATTTCTTTGACGGCTTGGCAAACCAGTAAATCACCAGGCCGATGACGATGATGTCGACCGGAATCCCAATAACCGGATGCTCGATCGTCAGCCAGAGGAGTAGTCGCACTATCAGATAAACCAGGGCCCCGCCGCCGCCTCCACCGCCGCCACCGCCTCCGCCTCCCCCACCGTAGGACCCGCCGCCACCGACGCGCGCCAATGCCTCCGAAGCAAGCAGCAAAGCAAACACTGCGACGCCCGCGATCAGGGCGACGTGCCGCAGCTTCAGAAGTTGGCGTTTGAAAGTCATTTCAGCTCGATCCGCGGGCCGTCGGGTAGCTCGTTCGGGTTCTCACCAGTCGCGGGCATGTGCTCGGCGAGGAGATCGCCAAGATGACGCATAGCCTTAACCAAATTGTCCGGATCCGGATTCCTGCCAATGCGTTTAAGTTCGAAAACTGCGTTATTCCATTTCAAGGCCGGCACAGCCTTGAGAATGCCGCGGTCGGCGATGACTTCCAGCCGGCGCTCGAGCAGCGAAAGATAAATCAGCAAGCCGTTCTCAGCGGAAGTGTTGGCGATGCCGGCTTCATAGAACGTGGCAGCGGCGCCGGTCCGCGCCGCTTTCGCGCGAAAATTCTTCGCTGTTAGTGCCCGCCTCAGGGTATTAGTGCGGGAGCACACAAAGGCGCCAGCTGCGAACAGCAAAGCCACGTCAATGGGCACCCAGTAGGTATGGAATTCAAACGGAGAGAACAGAACGAACACCAGCCCGACCAACCCGACGATCGCGCCGCAGAGATAATCGGCATGGCGATAGGTGCCCGAGCGTCCACGCACGACAATCACCAACTCGGCGTTGGTGTTGCTCTCGATGTCGCGCACAGCCTGGGCCAGCGCTTCGCCGGCGGCCTGATCAAATGTATTACTCACGTCGAAATAATATCAGCTGCCTGAGGTTTCAAGACACGCAAACGGCCCAGCTAAATACTGGGCCGTTATTCATCCGACTAAGCGGGCTAATTCCAGCTTTCAGCAGCGCCAGCTATTTGAAACTGCTGAGAGCTTCAGCTTCATCCTCGTAGACGTCAAAGACGGTGAGTAGTTTTGTGATCACCAAAAGATCCTGCACCTTCTCGGTCAGATTCAGAAGCTTCAACTGTCCACCGCTGCGGCCGGCCGTAGTATAGTTGGCGATCAACTCGCCAATACCAGACGAATCGATATATTTTACCCCTGCCAGATTCAACAGAATCTTTTGATTGCCACCGGCCACGAGACCTCTGATAGCGCCGCGCAAAGCGGTAGCGCTGTCACCGATGCGAACCTCGCCGTCGAGATCAAGAATCGCCACGTCGCCGGCCTGACGCTGTTTGATATTTAACTCAGCCATGGCTGAAAAAACCTCCTGGGTATGCGGTCAGTCGTTATACGGTCACCAGCGTTCGTAAGTTCGGTTGCTCTCCCGGGCTGGTTATTTGAAATTGCTGAGGGCGTCGGCTTCGGTGTCGTAAGCGTCAAAGACCGTCAACAACTTGGTAATAGTCAACAGATCCTGCAGCTTCTGCGTCAGGCTGAGCAGCTTGAGCTGTCCGCCTTCTTTGTTAATCGCGGTATAGCTGGAGACCAGCTCGCCGATGCCACTGGAATCGATGTAGCCCACGCCTGCCAGGTTCAGCAGAATATTTTTCTTGCCCTCTTCCAGCAAACGACGAATAGCACTGCGCAGGGCGACGCTGCCCTCACCGATCGTGATGCGGCCGCGCATGTCGAGCACGGTTACGTCACCTTCCTGTCGCTCGTGGATGTTAAGTTCTGCCATGATCGAGGATTCTCCTATTCAGGATTTCAGAATTTCTTCACTAAACGTACTGTAGTGCCGCCGTCTGGACGTGCGAACCAATCGACCTCGTCCATAAACGTGCGCATTAGGAAGATGCCGCGGCCTGAGGTTTTCAAGAGGTTTGCCGGCTCGGTTGGATCGGGCACGCTGGCCGGATCGAATCCCTTGCCTTGATCCCTGATTTCAATCTTCAGCGCATTTTCTTCGCAGCCAAAGACTACCTCAACTGACTTGTTTTCGTCTTCCTGGTTGCCATGGACCACTGCGTTGGTCACCGCTTCGCGCACCGCCATGTCGACGCCGAACGCAACCTGTTCATCCAGGCCGCAACCCTTGACGAAGTCCGTCGCGGCCGCCGAAGCATCCGCAACTGCCTCAAGGTGGCTGGGCAAAACGAGTCGAGTCGTTTGTTCGGTCACAAAAAACGCGGCCTTTCTCGCCCCGAATTCGCGGCTTGGCTGCTGCTAACTAATCGCAAACGAAAGACGGACGTGTAACATGTGCGCTGGTCGCATGTCAAGAACTAGACCTTGTCGCGCAGGCAACTTGCCCGCGCAATGTCTTCCTTTTTCCTGGCCACTTTCGCTTCGCTTTCCTGAGAGGTTAAGATTCCTTCGTGCTCGTTCGTAAAGCAGAAAAAATTCGCGGCCACCTTGTGATGCCCGGCGACAAATCTATCTCGCATCGCGCCGCTATGCTCGCGGCGCTGGCGGAAGGCACTTCGCGAATCAGCAATTTTTCCACCAGTGAGGACTGCGCTGCCACGCTTTCATGTTTGCGGGCGCTGGGCGTCGCTATTGACCGGAACCAAAACGCCCTCGCCATAAACGGCGTCGGCATCGACGGATTACGCGCCCCGCAAGCACCGCTGGACTGCGGCAACAGCGGCACCACGATGCGCCTGCTCGCAGGAATTCTCGCCGGACAGGACTTCAAATCAACTCTGACTGGCGACGAATCTTTGAGCCGGCGTCCGATGCAGCGAATCATTGAGCCACTGCAAATGATGGGCGCGAGAATCGAATCAAACGACGGTCGCCCCCCTCTGGTTATACACGGGCAACGCAGTTTGAATAAAATCAGCTATGAACTACTGGTCGCCAGCGCGCAGGTGAAGTCATGCATCCTCCTGGCCGGGCTGCACGCCGCCGGGCGAACAGTTGTCATCGAGAACGAACCCACGCGCGATCACACGGAACGAATGCTGGGCAGTTTTGGAGTGCAGATTGAAACGGGTGGGGCCGAACGCGAAGGCGATGGTGCGCGCGTGGTCGCCATTAACGGCCCAGCTAATTTTAGCTCCCGTGGCCTTCTGGTTCCGGGAGATGTTTCTTCGGCGGCATATTTCGTCGCCGCGGCGGCCCTGTTGCCCACGTCATCTCTGGAGATCAATGACGTTGGATTAAATCCAACCCGCGTGTTGTTTATAAACCAACTCAGCGCAATGGGTTTCGATATTGAGGTTATTGAAGTTCGTGAAGACAACCAGGAACCCGTCGGAACAATCCGAGCTGGTGGAACGAACAAGTCACCGGGACAATCTGATCTCCCGATCATGATCCGGGGTTTGGCAGTGCCTCAGCTGATTGATGAGTTGCCGCTCCTGGCCGTGGTCGGATCGCAGGTTGAAGGCGGACTGGAGATCCGCGACGCGGCTGAACTGCGAGTGAAGGAATCTGATCGCATCACAACTACGGTGCAGAACCTGCGCGCGATGGGTGCAGAGGTCGAGGAGTTCGATGACGGTCTGCGCGTGGCCGGGAAAACCAGATTGCGTGGTGCGAAGATCGAACCGCGCGGCGACCACCGCATCGCAATGGCCTTTACGGTTGCCGCGCTGCTCGCCGAAGGCGAAACAGAAATCAACCACCCGGAGTGCGTGGCTGTCTCGTTTCCGGAATTCTTTGATTTGATTGAATCCGTGGTTGAGACATGACTTCGGGTTAGCCATCTGATATTTGGAAGGGCTCTGCCTTTCCGGTAGAAGTTTAGATCTTCAGCGAGGCGCTGGGCGGGCAGGCTGCCCGCGCTCCATCAAATATGGATCGTCGCATAGTCATCGTTGGTTTCATGGGCTGTGGCAAGACGACTGTGGCCAGGGCACTGGCCGCGCGTCTCGACTGTGGCCTGTTAGATTTGGACGCCGTGGTCGCAGCTCAACAGCGGATGAGCGTGCCGGATCTAATCAGTGAACGCGGCGAGCCGGGATTCCGGGATGCCGAGACCGCAGCGCTGCAATTAGTCCTCGATCGGCAAACGCCGCGCATTATCGCGCTCGGCGGCGGGGCCTGGACACTTGAAAGAAATCGCAATCTCATCAATGGACACGGATGTTTGTCGGTGTGGCTCGATGCTCCTTTCGAACTGTGCTGGCAGAGAATCTCGGCGCATTTAGATCCTCGACCACTGGCTCCCGAAGAGCCAACGGCGCGCAGCCTTTATCGCGAGCGACACCCACTCTATTCACGGGCCAGTCTTCGGATCGCAGTTACAGATCAGACCGCGGAGGATCTGGCAGCAGAGATTGGCAAAGCGATTGAAGCGGGACCTAAGCCACAAACCTAAACGCGCCCACTCGCCCTTCGCAAACTTTTCCTTTAATCTGCTGGCGTGGAAAAATTTCGGATTCGCGGCGGCAACGCCATCAAGGGTCGCGTCTCGATCAGCGGCGCCAAAAACTCAGCCTTGCCGTGCATGGCCGCGGCGATTCTGACGCCTGAGACGATCACCCTTCACAACATTCCTTACGTCCGCGACATCATCACCCAGCGGCGACTGCTCGAAGATATCGGCGCGCACGTGCTGACGCCAGAACTGCGCACGCACAAAATTTCCGCTGCTCACATCGAGATCATGGCCGCGCCGTACGAGCTGGTGAAGACCATGCGGGCATCGGTGCTGGCTCTGGGACCGCTGCTCGCTCGGTTTGGCAAAGCGCGAGTTTCATTACCGGGAGGCTGCGCTATCGGCGCGCGCCCGATCGATTTGCACCTGGCTGGTTTCGCCAAACTGGGCGCCGAAGTCTATCTGGAAGCCGGCGACGTTGTAGCTCGCTCCCCGGAAGGCGGTCTGGTAGGTGCGGAAATCGACTTTGAGAAAATATCCGTTACCGGAACTGAAAATCTGATGATGGCCGCCACCCTGGCGCGCGGCACCACTACGATTAATAACGCGGCGCGCGAACCGGAAATTAACGACCTGGCTGAACTCTTGAACAAGATGGGCGCGCGGGTCCGCGGCGCGGGCACAGCGACAATGACGATTGACGGAGTCGAAGCGCTGGGCGGCGCCGAGCACACAATCATCCCCGATCGAATCGAAACCGGAACCTTCATGGTGGCCGCGGCGATAACGAAAGGTGAGTTGGAAATTCGGGATTGCAATCCTGAACACTGTAATCGGATCATCGCCCGGCTCCGCGAGGTCGGAGTCGAGATTGAAGAGCTTAATCAGCGAACCCTGAATGTTCGCTGCGGCAAGGACGGACTGAAAGCCGGCGACCTAACCACCGAAGCCTATCCAGGGTTTCCCACCGACATGCAGGCCCAGTACATGGCGCTGATGACCCAGGCGAGCGGGCGTTCGGTAATTACCGAAACGATCTTTGAGAACCGTTTTATGCACGCTTCGGAACTGCAGCGGATGGGCGCGCGACTTCAGGTTAGTCACGACACAGCGATAGTCGACGGCCCCAGCAGCCTTATCGGCGCGCGGGTTCAGGCGTCCGATTTGCGGGCATCGGCCTCGCTGGTGTTGGCCGGGTTGGTAGCTGAAGGCGAGACAATAATCGATCGTGTGTATCACATTGATCGCGGCTATGAAAAAATCGAGACCAAGCTGAAAGAAGTCGGGGCCGATATTGAGCGA
The DNA here is from genome assembly GCA_038230715.1 of Pyrinomonadales bacterium. Classification (GTDB taxonomy): domain Bacteria; phylum Acidobacteriota; class Blastocatellia; order Pyrinomonadales; family Pyrinomonadaceae; genus UBA11740. The sequence continues at coordinate 14,514 of JBBRMS010000021.1, read as the reverse complement.
CTGCGGGAATCGGTCACTTCACCACTGCAGTCTCCCGATGACGACGTCGCTGTCGGGTGATGGAGCTCGGTTTAGGGTTCAAGTATGCGGCCACGAAATAGGAGCATCAGCACCACCGGTTAGGGAGGGCTTCCTTGACGAACGTGTCCACGCCCTACCTGACGGTTGGGCTACTTCCCCTACTCGTCGAAAATTAAGTCTGTGGTATTATCTGCCCATGAGTGAGACCGATTGCCTTTTTTGTAAGATTCTGGCGGGCACCGCAGCGGCCGACGTGATTTATCAAGACAATCGTTGCGTCGTCATTCGCGATATCAATCCGCAGGCGCCGACGCATTTGTTGGTGATTCCGCGCGAACATATGGATTCCCTCGATGACGCGTCCCAGAAGGACGAATCCCTGCTGGGCCATCTGCTGCGTATCTCGGCTCGCGTGGCCTACGATCACGGGTTGTCCGATAGCGGTGGTTATCGCACGGTCATTAACACCGGGAGCGGCGCGGGACAGTCAGTTCTCCACCTTCACGTTCATGTGCTGGGCGGCCGTGAGCTGACCTGGCCTCCGGGCTGAACCGGCTCGATCACCGATAACGAAAATGAAAAACGCGCGCCGCTTTCGCCACGCGCGTTTTTTACGCTGGAGGTTGCGCGAGGTCGCAGCCCGAGCTATCTCGGCGCTATTCGCGACCGTTCCGCCGTTGATTCGCTGGAGGGCCTTCTGTAAGCCGCACCGGAACAGTCATGCGACTACCCTGGCGGAAGATCTCCAGGCTGACACTTTCACCGAGTTTATGTTTATCGAGAATCTTGAAAAGATCGTCATTGGTGCCCACCTTTTCACCGTCAATGGCGACGATTATGTCTCCCAGTTCAAGATCGCCATTTTCTGTTTGAACCACGCCGCGAAGACCAGCACTAGCCGCTGCGCCACCGGGCAATACGCTCACGATTAGCACGCCTGAAGTAACCGGCAAACGCACCTGATTCTGCAGCGACTCGACATCGCGGGTCGAGATTCCGAGTTTGGGGCGCCGGATTTCGCCGTCGCGAATCAGCTGCGGCACGATCCGTTTGGCGATGCTCACGGGGATCGCAAACCCGACCCCGGCCGATGCGCCAGAGGGTGACTCGATTTGCGAATTGATCCCAATCATCCGGCCGTGTGAATCAAGTAATGGTCCGCCTGAATTCCCGGGATTGATAGAAGCATCGGTTTGGATTGCGCCCTCAATCGGCCTACCGTTTTGGGCCCGAATCGGCCGCTGCAACCCGCTAATCACACCCGTCGTCAACGTGCGGTCGAGCCCAAAGGGGTTTCCGATAGCCAGGACTTTCTGCCCCACGATCAGTTTGTCTGAATCTCCCAACGGCACAATCGTCAGCGTGTCTTTCGGCGTTTCCAGCAAACGAATAACGGCCAGGTCAGTGTCTGGATCCTTGCCGATCACTTTGGCTGGATAAGTCTTGCCGGTACCAAAACTGACTGTAAGCTTTTCAGCGTTCGCGATCACATGAAAGTTGGTAAGGATGTCGCCTTGCTCGTCAATAATCGAACCTGAACCCGCGCCCTCGACCGGCCGGGAATACATGCCGAAGAAATCGGTTTGCATGGTGGTCGACTGAATATAGACAACGCCCGGCGAGGTGGCCCTGTACACTTCGATGTTGTTCTGCTCGTCCGTAGCCAGGGACGGATCCGTTATGGGCGACGGTGTCGAGATTGACGCCGACCCCAACGGAAGATGTTTCGATACCTGCTGAAACCCCAGGACCCCAATTACGGCAAAAATTGCCGAGCCGAGGGCAAGGGCTAAAATCTGGCGACCTGAAATTCTGTACATTATTAGTTCTCCTTCAGAACCAAAAAAGCGTTGACTGAGATGCTCGAGGCTTAGTTTACGGTTGTGTTGCCAACCTTTGCAAAACGCGCGAGGGCAGTTTCGGTTCCGGAACTCTGGGGAAAACCTTCTGGATTTGAAATGGGAGAGCGGAAGTGGGTCAATCAGGAGTGATTCAGAAAAGCTGGATCAGCACCGCAGGTGCGCTGGTGACGTATTTGATCATCGCCAGGGGTTCGGTCCAGCCCAGCGCCGACATACCGGTAGCCGCGTGGGCCAGCATCAAAATACCGTAAACGCCCAGCACTAATTGCATTCCCCGGCGGGCCAGCGGGAGATGCGAGCAACGATAGAGGGTGTATGCAGCAAATGCACCAATAGCCAGCTTTACCAACATGAATGGTGCGTCGCCAAAGTTGAGCAGCTGATTCATCAAGCCATTGCCTTCGGTAGCCAGCTTGGCGTGAACCCAGAAAAGCGTCAGCTGAGCGTCGACCCAATTCAACGCAAAGAGTAGAAGGCTTTTAGCGAGCGCGCCCATGTTTTAGATGTGTCCCCTTCGCTTCAAATCTTGGTAAACCTCGGTCCTTCGGAACCGCGAAACCTCCGAACCTTTTGGTTCGGAGGATCCGCGTCCGTACGGGAAGAAACGAGACTCGCTTCGTGCTAATCAAGTAAAGTCTCAATCGCGCTTTTCTTCCGGCGAATGGCCGGAAGTCAGCTCCACATGTCCAACTTAATCAGCGAGCAAGTCAACAATCTTACGTCAACCGATGATTACGATTCGTGGCAAAGCGTAATATAAAATAGCTGCAGCAGCAACAGCCGATGACTTTCATAATTGGAGACACGATCAAAGCAGGGGCCCAACAACTGCGCGCGGGAGGCGTTGCCGATTGGCAGCGCGACGCCGGCACGCTGCTGGCCCACCTGCTCTCTCGGGACCGAGCTTTTCTGATTGCGCACGCGGACGATGAGCTGGACGAGGAGCAGCTTGCAGCCTTTCAGGCTCTAATCGAACGCCGGTCCGGGGGCGAGCCAATGCAGTACATCACCGGTCATCAGGAATTTTACAAGCTGGATTTTGAAGTCTCTCGGTCGGTACTGATTCCGCGGCCAGAGACCGAACTGATTGTTGAGACGGCACTGGCACTCCTGCGTGATGATGCGGCACCGCTCATCGCCGACATTGGCACTGGTTCAGGCTGTCTGGCGATTTCGCTGCTCCACGAACGACCGACGGCGCGGGCGGTGGCAATTGATGTCTCACCGGCCGCGCTGCTTATCGCCCAACGCAATTCCGCCCGTCATGATGTCGCAGATCGTTTGGATCTGCTTGGCGCAGATGCCTTGACTGCGGTTAACGGGGCCGAGTGCTTTGATCTCATCGTATCGAACCCGCCTTACGTGGGTGAGGACGAGCTGAACGGCCTGCAACGGGAGGTAACCCATGAACCGCGCACGGCGCTCGCGGCCGGTGCTGACGGTCTCTCGATAATTCGACGCCTGCTGAGTGAGACGCCTCCACTGCTGCGCTCTGGGGGTCATTTTGTTTTTGAAATTGGATTCGGCCAGAGCGACGTTGTGGAGCAGTTGATTGATCTGCGGGTTTGGGAGTTCAAAGAAAAACGCGCGGACCTACAAGAGATACCGCGCGTCTTTGTACTGCAGAAAAAGTAAACCAATCCCGCTTAGGTCATCTCAGCCGGGATGGTGGCGGCACTTCGCCGGCCCGCCCGATACTTGCCGTAGCCTTCCTTGACCAGCCGGAGAATGGGTCGATGATTTTGGGCAATCAGCTTGGTCCAGACGCGGGCGTTCCTTTGCGGAAAATAGATACCGCGGAAAAACATGCGCATGACCAGATGCATAATCTGATCGTCAATCGACTGGCCCTTGAACCAATCGATAGCGCGTTCGTTGTTCTCCGGGCTATAGGAAGTCATCCAGGCCTTATCTAATTCGATCTGGGCCTCATCAATACTTATCTTGAGCGGCGTGTGGGCCATCTTATTATGCGCAAAATTCATCCAGTGCTTCGGCCGGGTCAGACGTCCTTCAGCGCCGAGCTTTTTGTAGGTCGGCGTGCCAGGCAAGGGCACCAGCGGACTGAACACAGGCATTCCTGGCGGCCAGCTCGCTATCTGCTCGAGGGTCCGGTCCGCCACACCCGGGGTGTCGTTATCTAGGCCAAAGATGAATGAAGTGATCGCGTAGATTTTGCGTTCGGCCAACCGGTTGAGCACCGCCGCATACTCGCCAGGCTTATTGAAACTCTTATTCACCCCGGCCAGGTTCTGCGGATCGATGGATTCCATACCGATGAAGACCCACTTACAGCCGGAGTCAGCCATCAGGTCGACCAGCTCTTCGTCGCGAAGCAGGTTCGCACTGATCTGGGCCAACCAGGGGAGCTGGGCGTCGGCCGCAATGATGTCGCGCAGCAACGATTTGGTGCGCTTGATATTGATGGCAAAATTGTCATCGATGAAGAAGATTGTGATCTTGCCGCGGTCCGCCTGGGCCCTCTTCTTCAACAACAGGAGTTCGTTGACCACACTTTCGTTGGAACGAAAGCGAATCGAGTCGCCAAAGAAACCGGTGACGGTACAGAACTCACAGCCGTAGGGACAGCCGCGGCCGGATTCCAACGGAATCGTGTTGAAGTAGCTGACGCCCGAGCCGTACTTAGCGGTCATACCGCGCATGAACTTGGGAATGAAATTGAACTGCTCCAGATCAATCGTGTCCCAGGGAATAACTGGATAGGGCTGCAGCGGTGGCTTCTGTTCCTTGCCCACCTCATCAACCGGTTCATAGATCTCTTTGAGCTGACCGCGCGCGGCGTCCTCGACAATCAGGGGCCAGGTATCATCAGCCTCGCCCAATGCAACCGCATCGGCGTGTTTTGGTCCGCCGTCGCGTCCCAGCGCCTCGTCTGGAAGTTCGGTCACGTGAGGACCGCCCATCACCACCGGCACGCCCGCGGCACGAACTGCATCGGCCACGCGGTAAGCCTTCTGAACCATTCGGGTCATCGCGCCAATGCCGACAAGACCGATTCCCTCCTCCTTAATGAAGCGCACCAGTTCCTCATCGGTCAGCGGTTTTGCATTGCCATCAATCAGCAAAACCTCGTGAGCAGGTGGAGTAAGCGCCTTGAGGAGAAACATCCACAGGTGCGGCATGAAGTTCTTAGTCACGCCATTATCGGGGTTGTACAATAGAATTCTCATTTTCGATTCCTGGTTCTGAGAGCGAGCGCGTCCGCACAATCATTCAGACGACGCTCAACAAAGCCTTTTGAAGCGACGGGATAAAGCGAAGTAGTTTCGAAACGCAAATCAAATTATCAAGTCAACTCTTCGGTTGCCTGCGGACTATATCATATGTGTGCTGGAGCGCACATATCAGAAGTGAGAACCAGCCGGATCGCTCAGTTATAATATGCTTGGCACTAGGACGAGCAGGTGCTAGAATCCGCCGCGTTAGCTCTGTTTCCGGCTTTGTTCGTTCCTGTATGATTTCATTCAGCGGTTTGTCGGGAGGCTCTCATTGGGTTCACCTAAAATCGTTTTGACTGCGTCTTCGAGCGAGGCAAGTGAATGGCGACACAGCATCTGGCAGCAAATGCTATCGGCTACCATTCCCGCAAAATACGGCCATAGATGGATCAATCCCGACACGCTCATCAACGAGTCATGGCCCGATGGTCGAGCCAAATACGTTCCTAACGGGCTGAGGATGGTTGAAACCTTGCTCCTCCGGGATTACCCGGAAGAAGAGGTCGTGGTCTGCTATCTTGAAAATCTGGAAAAATTTGTCGGGCCCGAGACCAAAGTCGTGGCCATTCACGCCCATAATCCACTGGGTATTTCCTATGCCACCGATGTCTATTCGAAACTGGCCGGCAAAAACCTCATGCCGATCAATGCAGCCGAATTCTTAAAAATCGTCACCCACCCGGTCATCCGGAAATACCAACCGAAGATAGTAGTGGGAGGCCCCGGCGCCTGGCAACTGGACCGCGCAAATCGTCTTGACGAGTTTAAAATCGACTATCTAATCGACGGCGAGATCGAACGAGTCTTTAGCGAACTTTTCAAGAGAATGATGGACGGCGATCCCACCCTTGAGCGCATCATCAAGGTCCCGAAGAGCATGCAGCCGACGGTGGAGGAAATCCCAGTGGTCAGGCACCGTTCGACTTTTGGCGTGGTCGAAATTACGCGCGGGTGCGGTCGCGGGTGTCAGTTCTGCGGGCCAGCCACAAAAGTGGGCAGGTCATTCCCGCTCGATCACATCATGGAGAGTGTCCGCGTTAACGCCCGCGAAGGGGCGACCGAGATCATGCTCGCCACTGAAGACATGTTTCTCTATGAGCAGGCGGCGAACTTCGAAACAAACATCCCCGCGCTCGAAAACATGTTGAAGAGCGCGAAGAGCGTCCCCGGTATCGAGACACTGCAGATATCCCACATCACTATGGCGCCCGTGGTCAAGGATCCAACCATCGTCGAGCGACTGACTCCCCTGATTGTCCCGTTCTCGCATGTTCAGCATAAGGAATCAACCGATCCCGATCAGCGCATGACTGACCCAATCATCGGCCTCGAAACCGGCAGCTCACGTCTGTTCGATGTTTTCATGAAGGGCAAGGCCTATCCTTACAAAGCGAACCAGTGGCGCGACGTGGTCCTCAAGGGCATGGAGATTCTCAATCGGCATAACTGGTTCCCGTTTTGCACCTTCATCATCGGATTACCAGGAGAAACTGACGAGGATACCAGAGAATCGCTTAATCTTCTTTATGACTTGCGCGATGCCAAGGGCACCTTCGTTCCCACCTTCTTCGTGCCGCTTGAGAATACCCGGATGCAACAGAAGGACAGTGCAAAGCTAATTGAGATGACCGACCTCCAGTGGGAATTCTTCTATACCTGCTGGAAGTACAACCTTCAGTTCTGGCACGGCAAGACGAATGCTTCGACGAAGTTCTCTCTCGGCGTCCCACTCTATTATTACCTGCTGGGCCGCAAGCTCTTCGGCAATGGCATTAAGTACCCTCTTTATCGCTTTGCCGGAATTCCCGATCGTTTCATGCGGAAACATCTCTATCTTGATTTCACCGGATACAAGCGAAGCAAGGGCGTAATGCAGGCACCGGTAGATGAGATCCTGCCGGGCTTCAAGACCGTGGCCGAAAAAGGACTGAACATGATCGACGCGACCCAGTTGCATCATCTGAGCGCCCGGATGGACATGCCTGCTGATGGGATTACCGCGACGACGCCTTGATTAAGAATTTGTAAACTCGACGGTGCTTTGGCGAACTATCGCTTGAACTCTGTTAGGGTTGTTATGTGCGGCCTCAATCAGAGGAAAGTCACACGGTGCGGTGTGGGGCGTTTAGCAACACCTCAGGGTGGACAGCTAAACGTCTCCGTTGCTTTGGATACTCGAGTCGGGGTACGATGCCGCGGTTCGGAGGCAGGTTCGTCCTATCCTACAGATGACTTGGCACACGTGTTCCAAGCCGCGCCAACCGCGGATGAATGTTTTGATTACAAATTGCGGTCGTGAACCTCGACTAGAGAACCGAATTGACGAGCCAGGTGATGAACACATTCACCACTTCAACCGAACCAGCCGAAGGGTCCGGTACCGAAACTACGGTGCTCATACCGTCCATCGTTATTTCGGTTGGAGGTGGGTCAGTCGGTGTAAGTCCACCGCCATGTGTCTCACCGCCATCTGCGAAAGCCACAATAGCCATTGACCCCATTAGCAAACAGGTAGCGAAAAATCGCCGTACTTTTGACATGTTTAACTTTTCCTTTTTGTGCAAGAGCGCCGCTTCTTATGCGCAGCGGTCGCCGTAGTGACTTGAAGCGGCGGCATAATAGCACTGCTAGCAATTATTATTGCTAGGTTTAAATTCCACCTATCGAAGAGGATTCCAATGGAAACTAAAATCGTAACGAAGTCCGCGCGCGCCGAGGCGCTAGAAGAGTCGGCCGCCACAGTGAAATGCCAGGTTGCGCGGCAACTATTAATCGACGGTGAATATGAGGCCGCTAGCGAGGCGCTCGGTGAATTCTGGTGTGGTATCGGTCAACGCCCGGCGCTGGACGGATTGAGCGCTATTGACCAGGCGGATGTTCTCGGCGCTGTGGGCGCAGTGGCTGGAATGCTCGGCAGCTCTGCTCAGGTGGCCGGTGCCCAGGAGTTTGCAAAGGATCTGATTACCGAGAGCATTCGCGCTTTTGAAGTTTTGGGCGAACCGGACAAGATTGCGGAAGCTCAACTGGATGTTGCTCTTTGTTACTGGCGCGAAGGCGGCATTGACGAAGCGAGGGTTTGGTTTCGCGAAGCTCTGGATCGCGCAACCAGTCCGCTACTCCAGTTTCGCATTCTGGTCAACACTACAATTGTGGAGATCCTCTCTAATAAGCCGGACGAAGCGCTCTCGCTTCTGGAACAGGCAGCAAAGCTGCGGGACTTTGTGGATGATCCGGCTGTGATTGGCCGTTTTCATATGCAAAAAGCACTCGCCTATAGAAATCTTGGTGGACCCGAGAATCTCGACCGCGCGCTGATTGAGAACGCCGCCGCGGGAATTCATTTTGAGCGGGCTAATCACAAGCGCTTTCTGGCACGCGTGGAAAACAACACCGGGATCATCTTCCTTGAGCTCCAGCGTTACGAGGAAGCCATTGAGCATCTTAATCGGGCACGGTCGGTCTTCACTGAAATTGGCGACGTGGGTACTGCTGCCCAGGTCAACGAAACGCGCGCGCGAGTTTTCCTGGCGCAGGGGCGCAATGTTGAAGCCGAAAAGATCGCCTTCTCAGCCGCCTCGACATTCGAAGTCGGCGGCGAACAATCTCTATTGGCTGAAGCCCTGGAAGCGCAAGGCATTGCTTTGGCTCGGATGGGCCGAAATCAGTCAGCTCTGGGTATTTTGAAGCGAGCTGCTCATGTAGCGGAATCCGGCGGGCATGTGGAATTATCAGGAAAGATATTGCTGACCATTCTTGAAGAAGTGAAGAATTCCCTCGCACCGAACGAGGTTGGCAGCATGTATAACGAAGCGGATCGGAAAGTTGGGGATCCCGTGACCCCGGAACTCCTGGTGCGACTTCGCTCATGCGCCCGCCTAGCCACGGCTAGTTGGGGCACCAGCAGAAGCGAGAATTCAATTCCCGGATCATTTGAACAGGAAGTTCATAAGCGCGAGAGCGAATTAATCAGGAGCGCGCTCGAAACCGCCGGCGGCAGTGTGACGCGCGCGGCGAGACTCCTCAGCCTGACACACCAGGGCCTCTGCTACATCATCAATCATCGGCATAAGGATCTCTTGGGAGCCAGAGCGCCGATCAGAGTTCGACGCAAGTCAATTATCAAGAAGCGGTAATTGGCAGATCGTGATTACCAAAGCTCCAGACTAAAAGCGGCGAAGCGTCAACTTCGCCGCTTCATTTTTTTGCAAACATCCAACCAGCCCGGCCGGGCCGATTGACACGCAAAGCACATGACGTGCAAGATGCGGCCAATGACGACCATCAGAGTGAGGCAAACTTCCGCAACGAGGGATCGACGATCCCGGCTTGCCTGTATTCTGCTTGCGGTCGCCTTGGTGTTTGCTACTGCGTGCAGTGGTTCCCTTTTCAAGGTCAAGCCGGTGAACGAGTTTTCACCAATGCCGGCAACTGTCGCTTCTGCCAACCTCGGCTCGATCTCGATCCGAGCGGCGCCAATGCTCTCTGACGAAGAGGTCCAGGCATTGTTTGAAGCAAATCTGCAACTGGCCGGTTTATTGCCAGTGCGAGTCGAGATCAAACACAACGGCGGCGAGGCTATTGAATTGAGAAAGATCCGCTTTCGTCTGACTGACGCGGCGGGCACCAAATGGAAAGCCATCACCTTAAAGCAGGCCATGTCCCGGATCCTCAAAGCCAACGACGTATTTGCTTATAATCCCTCATCCCGCAAAACCTTCGAGCAGGAGTTTCGCGCTTACGAGCTCGATCTAAAGACGCCGCTCAACGGTGCTCAAAGCCGACGCGAAGGTCTGGTGATATTCCTGTCTCCGGATAAAGCGCCAGTGTCTTCGCCACGCGGGCTGGTCCTGACGATAGACGGGTTAACCCAGCCGGTAAACCTAAATCTCAACTAGGTCCCTTTTGCCGCAGATTTGCAGGACGGGGTTAGACTTTTCTTTTTGACTTCGGTAGGCTTTTCCTCATCGAAACTCCAACCATCCATCAGCAGTTAGCAAATCATCTTTTGGGAGGTATCAATGCATGACACCCGAAGCACAAGGGCAGACTCAACCGACTCCGACTCTCTTATTCGAAACGATTGGTGCGTACCAACGTACCGAGGCAATCAAAGCCGCCATCGAACTCGGCCTGTTCACGAACATCGCGGCCGGCAATTCATCTGTGGATAAGATAGCGCAGGCCTGTGGCGCCTCACCGAAAGGCACCCGAGTCCTGTGCGACTATCTGGTGATCATAGGATTTCTAAGCAAGCAGGATGACAGCTATAGCCTGACCGCTGACTCGGCGATGTTTCTGGATCAGAAATCGCCGGCCTACATGGGAAGCGTGATCGAGTTCATGCTGTCGCCGATGCTAACTGATAACTTTAAGGACCTGACCGCGGTGGTCAAGAAGGGCGGTTCGATTTCCGAAGAAGGCACGGTCGCTCCAGAGCATCCGGTGTGGGTAAAGTTTGCGCGCGCCATGGCCCCGATGATGGCTCTACCGTCGCAGCTGATGGCCGGAATGGTGGATCCCAACGCAAACAAATCCCTGAGAATTTTGGACATCGCCGCGGGTCACGGACTGTTCGGTCTGGCTTTCGCGAAAAGGAATCCGCAGGCTGACATCACAGCGGTTGACTGGCTTAACGTTTTGTCGGTCGCAAAGGAAAACGCCCAGGCTGCAGGCGTGTCGGATCGTTATCACGTGCGGCCGGGCAGCGCGTTTGATGTCGATTATGGCACCGGGTATGACCTGGTCCTCCTGACCAACTTCCTTCATCACTTCGATCCAAAAACCTGTGAGATGCTCCTGCGCAAAGTCCATAGCGCTTTGGCTGACGGCGGAAGAGCGGTGACATTGGAGTTCGTTCCTAATCCTGATCGAGTCTCCCCGCCGCAAGCCGCCGCGTTCAGCATGATGATGCTCGGCGGAACGCCGGGCGGAGACGCCTACACCTTCAGCGAACTGGAAGAGATGTTTCGGAAGGCCGGCTTTGTCCATAGCGAATGCCACGATCTGCCGCCCACGATTCAACGAGTGGTGATCAGCCGGAAGTAACGGGGGCAAAGATGTTTGCTGTAAGAAATCTCAGGCGCGGTGATTTGCTGGCGAGCATCATCCTGCTCGTGCTGGTGCCGAACGCCGTCGTCCAGACCCAGGTTCGTGAGGCAGCGCTACCAAACTTTCATCTGGTGAACACTCAACTCTATCGCGGCGCGCAACCAAAGCCAGGCGGGCTGAAACGGCTCAAGACAATCGGCGTCAGGACGATCGTGAATCTGCGTGGCGCAGACGAACACACCCAGGAGGAAGAGCAAGAGGCTGCCATGCTGGGCCTTCGCTATTACAACGTCGCGTTACCTGAATTCTCAAAACCTAACGATCAGGAGGTGCAGCGGGTGCTCGACCTCATCAATGCACCTGATAATCAACCTGTATTCGTGCACTGCCGGCGGGGTGCGGATCGCACCGGCACGATCATCGCGGCTTATCGGATTACACATGATGGCTGGACCGCGGCCGAGGCGAAAAAGGAAGCCGATAAATACGGCATGAGCTGGACCCAGCGCGGCATGAAGCACTATATCGACGAGTTTTATCGGCAGAACCAGGACCGGCGTGAAAGCAAGAACTAGGACTCTCAGGATTAAGCGAGCGACGAAATAACCATTTTGAACTTCTGGGCCGCGCGCTGGGTCAGGCTCACGGGCGGGCTTCATTCGGTGAGAAGTTTTCACCAGCTGAAAAGCGATCAACGAAACCACACGAAATGGATTCGTGTGACTTCGATTGTTCTCCTCCAACTGCGCTAATCGTTCACCCCGATCTCGGTGAACTTGTAGACACCATCAACCTTCGCGAACACAAAAATCTGCTGACCGCGGAAGATTTCCATCGAGTCCTGATCGCTCGTCGGCCTGGCTCGAGCAAAATAACGACGCATCTTCAGAGTAAACAGCGAGCTGTATTGTTTGATGAATCCGGCGCGATCAAGGTTTTTGCTATCGAGCATGAAAGGGAGCTTCGTCATATCGGCCACCGCAGCCTGGTCATTGCGCGCCACGGCGGTCTTGGACTTGATCCAAAATGTGTTGAATTCAAAATCCACTTTGGCGGTACGGCTTTGACCCGGCGCTTTCAAGTGCCGCTCAGCAGGAACATCCCTACCACACTGAAAACGAAAAGCCTCTTACAAACGCTCATCACCGTTTCCTGGTTTCTTGAAGATAGTTGGCCCGCAGGGTTTCCGGCGAACCGCAGCCAGAATGGCTGCGCTCCCATTATCCGGAAGAACCAAAGCCACCGCTGCCACGGACCGTGTCGGACAAACTGTCAACCCACACTGCCGTCGGCATAATTATCTTTTCGATTATTAATTGGCAGATTTTTGTTCGCGCCGGCAAAGTCACCGTGTCATCCCCGGCGTTGTACAACAGGCACCCAACCTCGCCGCGATAGTCCGCGTCGATCACGCCCGCCATGACATCGACCCCATTCTTCACCGCCAGACCTGATCGAGGAGCTACTCTCCCATAGAAACCCTCAGGGATAGCCACTGTCAGTCCGGTCCGGACCAATCGCCGCTCTCCTGGTTTCAGATCGGCTGCTTCAATCGAATAAAGATCAAGCCCCGCCGAGAACTCGCTCGCCCTCTCGGGCAGCACCGCAGCAGAGTCGAGCTTCCTGAATCTAAGAGTTTCGATGTCCTTCATACTTAATCTCAAGCAGGAGCGGAACCGGGCTGCCGGGATATTTTCGAATCAGATAACTCATTGAGCAAGGCTTTCGCCTCTAGCAGATCAGCGGTCGCAAATCCTTCGGTAAACGTACCATAGATTTGGGTAAGCAGTGCTCGTGCTTCTTTCTGCTTGCTCCGGCTTTGATCGAAACGGGCCAGGCTCAACGCTGTCCGCAACTCCCACGACTTTGCTTTTTGTTCCTGGGCAATCGCCAGGGAGCGATCAAAACAGACTTTGGCTGAAATGGGATCTGTAACTCGCAGCAATTCACCTTTAAGACGGTACAACTCAGCTTCGTAGTATCGGTCCTTGTTGCTGACCGCCAACTCGAGGGCCTCGTCGGCCGTGCTGAGTCCTTCCCCAAGTTGTCCCGATTGCGCCAGCGCCTCGACGAGGAGACCCAAAAAGTGTGCGCGTAGTACTTCGGTCCCGGTTGCTTCAAGTGCCACAAGCCCCGCGAGCAATTCTGCAATCGCCTCTTCATGACGATCCGGATCGATGAGGCTCCAGCCCCGCGCGATCATACTTAAGGCCTCATATAACAGCAGCCCATGCTCGCGGGACACCTCGAAGCAAGCCCTGGCGTGCTCGCGCGCCGGGCCGCTTTCCCGGCGCAACTGATGAAGCATGGCCGCAAAGAAAAAAGCGTGCGCCAGACCGTGCGGCTCGGCCAGCTCGCGCGCTCGGGTGATAGCCTCGTGAACCCGACGTACTGCCTGATCCGGATAGCCCAGAAACCACAGCGTCCAAGCTCCGTGACAGCGAATCGCCACTTCCGGGTTGTGGGTATAACGGAAGGCATCATCCTGCGGCCCTTCACGGTCGTGGAGTAAGAGCCCTTGCTCAAGATGTTCCCCGGCCCTATCAAACTCTCCCAAGTGCATCAAGGTGACTTCCATCACCACATGACCGCGCAGCATGCGGCCCGGAGAGCCGAGCCGTTCAGCCAGACGCAGGAATTCTTTGGCGATATCAAGCGCGGTTCCCAAGACCGTCTTTAATAGCAGAAAAGACCAAAGTCCCCAGAGCACCTGGAGCATTTCCGGCGCCTCGCCAAGACGATGACATAATTCTCGGGCTCTGATGTACGCGTTGCCTACTTCGGGCGCGGCATATCCAGCCGTGGCGATCAGTGGCACGCCCAGAGTGAGCTGCAGAGATAGTTCCTGCTGGGCGCGTTCGGGAGTATCCGGAAGTCTCTCGATCAATTCCAAACCGCGCCGCGCCAGGCCTACTGCCTCCTGATACGCACAGTGGAGAATGGCGTTCTCTGAAGCCTGCTGCAGATAATTTGCAGCTGTCGCATAGTTCGCTCCACGTTCAAAGTGCATCGCCAGTTCACCGGCAATTTCGCGGGCACGCTCGCCGTAAACTGCCTCGCCCTGCTCTCCAATTCGCCGGTGCAGTTCAACACGCTTCGAAGCAGGCACTCGTTCGTACAACACGTTCTGATAAAGAGCATGAATAAAACTGTACCGGCTGACTACCTCCTGGTTGGGAAGTTCCTGGACGCCCGCGTCCCGAATGAACAGATGACGCCGGGCCAGTTCAGCGCACCGATCATCTACTAAAGCTCGATCAGCTCCCAGGGCACACGACACGGCGAAGGCCGAGAATTTTGCACCCGCCGCGCTGGCGGTCTCGAGCGTTCGTTGTTCCTCTGCT